>CBDAFF010000018.1:0-30373 GCA_965195195.1 uncultured Anaerolineales bacterium
CCTCGCAATAGCCGCTCGGCCAGAGCCAATCGCACCGCTAGGTAAAGCTGATCATAGGTACCGCCGGATAACTGCTCTGCGCGCAGGGTTTTTCCGTCGGCCTTTCTCGCCCACAAATTACTGCCTGATATATCGAAACCCACCTCTTCGTACACGCCACCAGTAATGGCCTTGAACCGCTGCGATACTGGACTCTCCTCACCAAACAACTCGCCAATTTTCTCGGCTTCCCGTTCGGCAATATGCTCGAACAGAGCAATGGTTTCAATAGATAAATCCTTTCGCCGATCGATCTGATCGACGAAGGCTTCTAACCTAGCGCCAATGCCAACCAGATCAACAAGAGTCTCGCAAAGAAGAGCTTCCTCCGGACTAAGAATGGAATTCGCTTCAGCGGAGACTGCTTTCAACTGCTCACGAAAGTCCGAGAGTTGTTTCTCGACCTCGTCTAATGTCGCCTGAAATTCCTTGCGGTTGTGCCCCAGAGTCTCGAACTCCTCGTCGTCAAATGCCTGGTCTTTTGCTTTATCGGCAAACTCTGCCAATCCTTGAACCTTCTCTTGCATGCGCTCAAAAGGTTCATCCTCGGGCACCTTCACCAGCCCAAGTATTTCCTTCAACCTTGCCGCCAAGATATCTCGGTCCTTCTCGGCGTTCGCTCTTTTACGGACTTCGGCTTCATAGGACTCAAGATCCGAAACGCCCGAGGTGGCCGAGATATCGCGGATCATTCCCTGGTGTTTCTCTACTTCGTTCCGCTTTGGCTGAAGCGCGCTGATCATCTCATCCAACCTATCTTTAGTGGATATGACCCTCTGTGCGAGTCTTTCTGTTTCTTGCCTCTTCGCCTCAAACTCATCGTTGTAATTCTCCAAGGCCGCAAGCAAGGTCTCGATGTCATCAGCTGAGACCCCATAAGTGGCAGCATCAAGGCGTATGCGCTCAAAGTCCCCGGATAGTGAGGCCCTAAGCCTGGATGCATATACCCACCAGCCAAAAAGCGCTGCCGCTATTAGTCCGGAGCCTATTGCAACGAATTGTAGGAAACCAAACTGGTCAACGAACAGGCCAAACACGGCCACCGCGAACACAGCTGATGAGATTAGTGCGGCTCGCCCTAAGGCATTGACGAGATCGGCCTGTGTGGCCGCTTGCTCATGCTTCCGCCTGTAAATACGAATCTCAGTCTGCAGATCATCGACAGCTGCCTTACGATCCCTATGTCGCTGGTATTCCACTTGGGCTTTCTCATGCGCATCTTGTGTTTCGGCCAATTGTTTGCGCAACTCCTCCGCGGAATTCTCTAAGCCTCGTAGTTCCCCCTTGAGTCTGACGATCTCCCGATTACTATCTTGCCAAGCCTCCAAGTCTTGATCATTGAACACTGCCAGTGAGTCAATGGCCTCAAGGGCATCTCCCAGATCGGATAGCGCTTGCTGGGCTCTCTCGTAGGTTTCCCGCTTGCCGGCAAGTTCCATTCGTTCTAGGTGCTGATCGATTTCGCGGATCTGTTTTTCAAGGGATAGAGCCCTGGCCTCAAGATCCTCTAAACCTTCTTCCTGGGCCTGCTGCTCAAGTTCCCCGATCTGATCGAGAAGCTTCCGCACTCGTTTCACTGCAGTCTTGACTTTCCCAAAGTCCTCCCGGTCAGAGAGTTGTGCATCGCTGGTTGGATTGGTGAGCTTGCCGATATCCTGCAGCTTCGTGCGGATACGCTCAATCGCCACAGAATGAATGCCAACCAATCGATCCGTCACACTTGTGTAAAAGGCACCTTCGTCTGGCACCTGGAGATCGCTATTCCTGACAACGAACACACTTCGGCAGTCTTCGGCAGAGATCCCCGTTATTGAGGTAACGTCCCCAGCCTCGGGAAGCTTGATCTCCTCGCCCGCAACCTCAAGGATCAGATATCCCTCGGGTGTTTCATTGACTCGCTCAACACCAGAGAAAGCTGCTATGTCGGACTTTCGCTGAAATAGCATTTTTATGAAGGCGTCCACGAGTAACGTTTTGCCCGACTCGTTTTCACCAAATAGGAGCGTGAAGTTACTGAAAGGGATTCGACCCAGTTCGGCAAGTGGTCCATAACGGGTAAGTGAGCACTCCAAGATTTTCATATCTCGGCCTCAATCATGGCCCGTATAGCCACCTCTCTCAGTTGCTCAGCCTGTTCATTAGAGCAATCGGTTTGTGCAAGCTCTTCTTGAAACATCTCAAATAGAGAGTGGCGCAGCACTCTGGCAATATCCCGAAACTCGTATTCGATTTCGACATCAAATGGAAGTTCATTAATCAGGCTATTGATTTCGTCGACCAATTCCTCCTCAGCTTGTGCGACGTAGCCGACCACTCTGATAAGCGCCATCGAGGAGATTTCCAGATCTGAGAGGCTTTGACGAATTACATCAATCGGTTCCGCGGCATCGAATGGATTGAGCCTAATATTCGTCGCTATGAAGTGAGGGGTGTCTAGGACGTGCTCGGATGGTGGTTCCCCGGTCTGAAATAGATTCACTTTCCTGGCGCCGAGTTCTCGCTTTGTGATCGATATGGGCGAACCTGGGTAAACAAAGTACCCGGCCTCACCTATTCGCCATACATCAAACTTTGCATGGAAATGCCCCGCTAATACATAGTCAACCGGAAGCTCTTCAAATGAGGAGAGGTGGACGGGCATATACCGTTTCGTTTCTTCGGGTCCGAAGTCACCCCGGTCAAAGAAGGCATCGAGAAGCTCTCCATGATAGAGAAGGATGTTCGTACGGTTTTTGTCTAGGTGGTCTGCAAGTTCCTCGAGTCGCCTGGAAACTTCCATTGCATCGAGCTGCTCGAACGGGATACCAACAAGTCGCACATCGTCGAAGTCCAAAACATTCTTTCGCCAATCTGGGTCGTTCAGCACACTTACCCTCTTGCCAAAGTAGAACCCAGGCTTGAATGATTCGTGGTCGTGATTCCCAGGAATAATGACCGTGTCATAGGTACCGCCGGAGAGAAGATCACGGATATGTGGTCTAAGATTTTCGGCATTGGTGCTACTATCGAAGAGATCTCCGGCAATGATTAGGAGGTCCACATTTTCTTCATTGCATATCGAGATGATGCTCTTGAGGGCCCGCCAGCGGCGATCCTCAAGAGACTGAAGGTGAAGATCTCCGGTATGTAGAATCTTCATTTGTGTAATCCCTTATTAGGGTTAACGATTAGCCACCATGCGCCACCCTCGGATCCGCCGGCGGGGGATCGAGGCGTGTCTGATATGGCTCTCCTGTTTCAATTACCTGCTGCATATTGTCGAAGACATCCAGAATGACGTGCTTGGTGCGATACTCACCGTATAGATCCTCATTGTGGCGCTTGACGATTGGAAATGTCTCCATGATGTAGTCGGCGTCGTCCCGCTCGATACCGTAGAGATGGAAGAAGGCCGCATCCAGCTCGCAGCGCAGGCTGAAGCGGCGCTCCTCATCCCAGCGGAAGGGTGGGCCTGAATAGCCACAATCTCGCGCAAATGGCTTGAGATTCCAGGCGGTGTATGAGAGCTCAAGCGAAATATCTGAAATCAATTCTGTCATGGGTCTTGAAATATGGCTTCTAGTGGGGCAAGGAATTTGGGCAAATGTGCCCTGTGGAATACTTGGCTGGGTTAGAGCATTTCGCATCAAATAGTCAAATGTAAAGCTGTTATAGGTCGCCACTAGTAGCAATAGGTCGTGTGCATTTGGCCCCATACTTAGGATCCAGCCATACGAAGCCGCCCCCCAAGGCATTACGCATGCGATTACCGTCCGCTCGTCGGTATTCCTAGCAACCCGCCTATGGCCAAGTAGCCCTGAAGTACAAAGGTGTTTCCGTCTTTCGGCTCTCGCTTCCATTTCTCCTTTGGGGACCCAGTACTGAGGCTCAATTGTAAAGCATGGATCTTCGAGCTTTACAGTTTCAACTTCCACAAGTTCGCCGGAAGGTTGCTGTGCAAATCGGTGATTGAACTGATGACCTAACCTACCCTCACGCAACGGCGAATATTGCCGCTCCCCCTTGACGAACACATTCCTATCCAGCTCCCAGCCCTCGGCCTCAAGCTTCTCGTGGGTGCGGAAGAGGTGGGAGTCGTTGGACATATCAAACATGCGCAAGAAATTGATACCCCAACTGTTTTCTTCAGGTGGTCCTTCTTTAATTAGGACCGGTACACGCCGGTAGATGTTTTTCGTTAGCTCCGCGTCACGCTTTGAGCGAAAGATGGGGCAGGTCCGCGTATTAGGGTTGAGTAACTCTATATCATCCCTGCTCAGGCTGAAGTGGCAGTCCTCTTCTCGCAGATCCTCCACGCCCAAGGCGAAGAAGGCGAACTCCGCCGCTTGCGCTGGGCGCTCGGGACCGGCCATAGTGAGTAGGCAGAACTTCATCCGGCTGTCCACAGCCGGGAAGAGCTTCTTGCGGTTCTCGAAATCATAAAGGCTCACCAGCGCGCCACAGTCAATCAGATCTTGGAAAAAGAACTTGGTCGTGTCGTCGGTGGCTACGCCCGTAGGCACGATGCACCCCACTCTCCCCCGGGAGCCGTTGAGAGAGCGCTTCAGCTCGGCAAAGACGGCGTAGGTGTTTATATCACCCCGGCCGCAAAGGGGATAACGTCCTGAATTGCGTAGGAAGTGGCTCTCGGCCTCCGCCCCCCGCTTGGCGTCTAGGAACGCCGCGTGCATTGTGGGATCCTCATGCTCGAGTTCTTGGATCAATCGACTTCGGGCGGCCTTGTTCGGTGCCTTTGCGATCTCTTCATTCCGCCCGGCAAACCACTCCTTCTCCTGAAGTTTAACCCGCTCCCAGGGCGGATTCCCCAGCATCACATCGAAACCACCTGCCCATTCAGAGACATTTTCTGAATTTTCAGCCGTATCACTACGCGCTTCATTGAAGACATCCGGATAGACTAAGTGCCAGTGGAACAGCCGGTATTTATCGGCCAACCGGTCAATTTCATGGATCGTATCAGCTGCAACCGACTCAGGCGAGGTGGTGAGCTTGCGGAAAACAGCCTGTGTCACCGACGGTGGGGCACCCTCGCGCTTGGGCCAAAAGAAAGCCGCGCACCACGCGTCGGCGACAAGTTTCGCTCGCCGGTATTCATCCGATGAGATCAGACGCTGATAATGCTCTTCCTTCTGCCGCTGAGCCTCAAGTGAATCCTCACCCAGAGCGCCGATATCCTCCATGCTTGTGGAAATCGTTCGATATGTCCCCCGCTCCTCGGCTGCCCACTGCTCGAACATGCTCATCTGCCCAGCCCGCTCGGCCTTGTTCAGCTTGCGCATCGCCTTGCAGATATCTTTATCATCTCCTTCAATCGGCTTGAAAGCGTCATCCGGGATGCCCCCCTCAATAAGTGTCGGCGTAGCACCCAATAGGCTGTTTCCGCATTGGATGCGATGATCCAAGAATGATAACGGTTTGCCCGGGTCAAGTGCTTCAAGCCATAGGTTGACCTTGCAAAGCTCGACCGCCATTGGGTTGATGTCCACGCCATAAATGCAATGTGCGATGATTTCACGCAATGCACTTCGCGTGGCGGATGGCGATGGCTCTGGGTCCCCGGTTTGTACTGTCGCCAGGTGCTTGGCTATGCGATGGGCCGCGGCGATCAGGAAATGCCCGCTGCCGCAGGCTGGATCACATACCTTCAGATCAAGAAGCGCAGCCTGTGGATCATCAGCCTTCAACGCTTCTTCCACAACCGGATCGAGCGCCGTGTTCAGGAGTTGCTGAATCAGGCTACTCGGTGTGTAGTAACTGCCGGTGGTCTTGCGCTCGCTCCCACCCACAACCTTTAATGCGAATGTGCCGGCATCCGTATTCAGCTCAGGCTGCAGCTCAAGCAAGGATTCATAGACACTACCTAGCTCCTCAGCACCCATGTTCTTATAATCCACCGCCCTGCGCATACCGCCGTCGGTGGTATACGCAAGACTTCGAAACGCATCCAGGAAGGCGTGATTACTAATGCGTGCCGGCTCTAATTCGGGGATCGCTTTCTCAGACCACAGGAAACTCCCCAATGCGGGCAACCCTAGCACCGGACAACCGCCCTCCTGCCCCAACTTGCCCATGACCAACTTCAGACCTTGAAAAAGATCCTCGTGACGCGTACCACACCGACGCCGTGCTAATCGGCGCAAGCGATCAGTAGAGTAGTAGGACTGATATCTTTCTCTCTCTTCTGAATCTGACCCTGGAGGGTGTAAGAGACCGCGATCTTCTGCCGCGAATAGAAAAATCAAGCGATAGACCAATCGCAGCAACTGACGGTAATACTCCTCGCCAGTCAATTCACCGGATCGGAGATGCTCTTGGAGTGCCTGGTTTGCAGGATGGAGCAGAAAACCCTGGCCCAGATCACGAATGGCGGCTTCAACGCCGCCACGCAACTGATTCAATGCGCGCGCACCCTGCTCTTGCGCCTGCTGCGACCACTTCTCGAGCCAGAATTCCTCCGGTTCATCCGCTTCAACCCGCGACTCGTGGCACAGCATCCAGAGTAGTGTGAAATCGGAGTAAGCCTCGCCCTCGAACAGATCGTGCAGGTCGAACTCAACATACGCCTGGCGCACGAGGCTGATATTGTCACGCAGGATACGTAGCTGATAGCCGTTAGATAGGAAAGCCCAGAGATGTTCGTCCGATCGGTTGAGCAATTCCTGAACCATGCTGTGCGGGCTTGAGCGCGCCGCGCCGGCGACGCCCGGCGTGCGTTTATCCAATTCCACTCGCGCCCCCACCAGGTGGATCGGCACTCGATTCCACTCGTGCGATACGGGGTAACTTTTCCCTTCTATTTCTAGTGCTTTCGTGGTCTGCAAACGCCCGTAACCCAGCTCCTGAAATAGCACCAGGAGCAGACGCTCGCGTGTAACCGTTGTTCCCGGATCCTTATCAGGAAGTTTCTTCAGATCCGCCTGGATATTCCTCCACGCGCCCAGCATACGATTCCATGACCGACTGATGACTTCGTTCAGCCGCTCGCCGGGTTGGAGATGGTAATCTCGCTCTTTCAAACCACCAAGATCGTTATCGCCCTCATGAATGCGCTCTAATAGATCCGGCGGGAGAATGGCACCTTCGGTTCTGATCGTCGAAAAACTCGTTCGGTGTCGAAGTCTCATTTCAAACCATCACTCCCCTTGTGGAACCGGCAGGAAGACGTAAATTCCAAGGATATCTGATGGAAGATTGGGCTCGATACGTGGACGTCGGCCACGCAGCTTGGCAGATTTGCGCACACGCATATGAGATTCCAAGATCTCCTCACCCCTGCTTTCAGCGAGCTGGTTCAGGTGCTCTATAAGCTCGGGAAGATCCTCCAAAACAGCGCTGATGAAATCAGAGGCTTGCTCGTATGTAATGTTTGCGTCCGGGTCTACTATCAATAGATCCTCTGCACGCTCTTGTGGCAACCACGAAGGTTCTACAGGAGAGCCTTCAAAGGCAGTTGCGAGAACATCCTCAGCCAGAAGCGGGATTTCCTGTCCATTGATGTGTTGGATGATGTGGAAGCGCATCCTGGTCAACAGCAATGTCGTCCGTTGTTGGACAGCTTTGGTGCGAATCGCGCCGCAACGGCGCGCTATGCTGTCTACTAAGGGGTCTAACGATGTGTCCATGACGTAACTCGAGAGCCCCTCAATGACGGGATTCGTGCGCGATAGGTACACTTGATCGCCTTTGATCGGCAGTTCGAAACGCGCTTCGAAGGCACCGGAAACGCCCATCATCTCCCGCAGTGCCTGCGGAACCTCATTAATCTCGAAACGATAGAAGCCATTCATCTGCTCGTAAACTCCACCATGCGCTTGCAGGGCTTCAAGCGTGAAACGGGCGACATCAACGCCTGAGCCAACAGCTTCCCTGGCGAGTTCCAATTCTTGCGCGACCTCATCCGGCTTGATCGTCTCTTGCGCAAACATCTTCCTCGATCGACGTTCACGCTCCTGAGCAGCGTCCCACGCTTCGTATAGCTCTTCCTTCTTGGGTTTGATGAATTCTTCAAATCCGGGAAGATAGCGCGCCGTCAAATCTCCACCCCCTCGAAGCAGCAGACCTTCAAAGAGAGCCTCGACAATTTGATCCACATCGCCCGGAACAGGGACCGAGATCCCCAAGGTTTTTCGAATGGCCTGATGTTTCTTGAGAAGTACGTCGATCACGACCCCATCAATCTGATTGTCAACTCCGTAGTACGTTAAAGTACGCACAACCTCTTCCGATTGACCAAAACGGTCCACACGCCCTTCCCGTTGCTCATGGCGGGTTGGGTTCCATGAGAGGTCATAGTGCATGACCGCATCGAAGGATTGTTGCAGGTTGATGCCCTCGCTGAGGCAATCCGTGCAGACAAGCACGCGTGGCTCCTTCTTATCCAGTTCACCGATGCGCGCTTCCCGCTCCTCTGGCGCGAGCAATCCGGTTATCGGGATGACCTGAACATCGCCCGGCAAGGCTTCACGAAGGTGTTCAGCGACATAATGAGCTGTGGGAATGAAACGACAAAACAAGATGGGGTTGAAACCATTTTTTAGAAAATCCTTAACCAGGTTGATCGCTTTCTGGAGTTTGACATCCTTCTCTCCATGGAGATCATCTGCTAGTCTAGCCATGGTTAGAAGCCGACGGCGGTTCTTGTCCTCGTCTTCGGCAAGCTCACCGATATCCCCGCCAGGCACTACGTCTATACCCTCAACAGATTCATCCTCCACAAGATCAAGTACGGATTTACGGCCGATCTCCTCTACATCCTCTGCCGTCTCAGCATCGGCAACGGCTGCGCGACTCCGCAATGTAGCGGCAGCAGCTGCCGGGCTGGAGGCCAGTGAACGCAGTAACGCCAACGCGGACCACCAGCGGACTCTCTGCCGGTACACCTCTCCCGAATCATCGAGAACGCTTTCACGAGCATATTCTAGAACGCGATGGAAGAGCCCTTTATACCTATCGGAGAGTTCATAGGTTTCTTCTTTATTCTCACGCTTTGGGAACGGCGTTTTTTCCTGCATGAAATATTCAATGTCCGCCCTGCGCCGTTGCACGAAGTGTTGCGCGAGATGCCTGCGGTGGGGTATGTTCTCCGTCCCTGATAGATCCTCGGGCAGCTCTGCAAGACTCTCGTCCAGAAACGCCAGCAAAGAACGGAAGGCTTCTTCCTTCCCGCTGTGCGGTATCGCCGTGACGAGGATCAAATGTCGATCCGATTTCTCTGCGATACTAGAAATCAATTCGTGCCTTAGATGCTTTGCGCCTCTGGCGACGCTTGCAGATGCGCACGTGTGTGCTTCATCTACAATGACCAGGTCGGGGCATGTCCGAAGAAATTCGTGGCGTTTATGCTCGGATTTGATGAAATCGGTGGATACAATTGTGAATGGATAAGCCTCGAAGAGAGATTCCCCAAAATTTGTTCCCCTCTCTAGCCTCCTTGCAGTTCCAGGGAGTACCAACACCGCGTCGATATGAAATTTTTCCCGCAATTCGGATTGCCATTGCTCGGCAAGGTGTGGCGGGCAGAGAACAGTCAGTCGCGACTCTTCTCCACGATCAAGCAGCTCTCGAGCGATGAGCCCTGCCTCAATCGTCTTTCCGATGCCGGTATCATCGCTGATCAGGATCCGAACAGGATCGAGCTTCAATGCCATGATTAGTGGCACAAGTTGATACGGTCTGGGTTCGACTGAAATTCGGCCGAAGGAACGGAATGGCCCTGCGCTTGATCGGAAACCTAATCGAACCGCATCCCGCAAAAGCCGAGCCGAACGATGATCGCCTACATTAGAGGGATCTGGCGGGTCGAATACCGCCGCTTCCACCCGCTCCAAATCAAGATGAATACCTGCGACTTCATCCTCTGTGCCTCCCAGAGGGCGAAGCACAAGAAATTTATCCTGTGATTCGGGCAACACGACCCATTCTCGCCCGCGCGCTCGAACGAGTGACCCAATGCTATAAGCCATTATATGCTCCCAAAAATGCTCGGATATCGATCCAATATCTCCATCCAATCATCTGCTACGCTAAACCTGATGATTGTGTATCCGAGATTTTCCATGCAGGTCCGCTTTTCCACGTCACGACTTTGCCTTTCGGGGTAATCATGATGGGGGCCATCGATATAGACCACCGCAAAATCGTTCTCATAATAAAAATCGGGGCGTGTTGAACATTCCGAAAAGGCTTTTTGGGCATGCGAGGGGAGTCGTAAGTTCCGTTCCTCCAGCAATTCGAGCCAGCGGATCTCTAGATCTGAGCCTGCCAGATTCTTAAGTCGCTGCAAATGTTCTGCTCTGCTGATTGCCACTGATGCAGCATGGACTTTCGCTTGTGCGTAATCACTCAAGATCGGCAGCACGAGTTGGCGATCCAGAAGCTCGTGGTCCAGTTGATTCATATAGCTCATCAAGCAGTCGTAGCAAGCGGCTTCGCAGTTCTCCCTGGATCGTGGCGCCTTCTTGAGATCTTCGCCTGTATCGGGATCGAAGTGACAGATCTCGAGCGCATTGCGTACTACTGCCGCGAATTCATCCGGCTCTTCCAGCAGCTGCCTGAGAACTCCCGCTCCGCCTTCCGAAGCCTCGTAGAAGAGAATCGATCGTCGCTCATCGCGATCAGGTAATGGCTCCGCAGCCAGTTCGGAATCTTCCAGTTGGAAATGGACCTGTATTGCATCCTTCAATGCAGCTTGAAGTGAAGCCATCTGCGCTTCATCGAGGTTAGCCAGAGGTTCAAAAATGAGACAGTTCTTATGGTCCTCTACATAGGGGATCACTCTCTGGATCCGAACGCTCATGGGATCTTCTGGATCTTCCTCATCCGCCTCTTTCTGACTCGCCCAATAGCCTTTTTCGATATCCAGCATGAACCCATATTGATTCTTATTCTTCCGTCGACGCCAACCCAGATTGATCCTCCAAATCGTTGCCGCGTTGCCGTAAGTCAGTTTGGCGATGGTTCCATTCGAGCTCTTCAGTTCACCGACCTGGTACGCTCTTCCGGTAGCTCCTTCGGGAAACCGAACACCGCTTCGGATCTCGAATCCTTGACGGAGGCGCTCCTCTTCATCACAGTTTATGCGGTCACGTCGTTTCGTCGATACGTTTTGCAATCGGAACAGATTGCGCATCGGCGGTCCCAATGTCGTACCACAAAACTCGCATAGATCCGGTCCCTCCCCTTCCGAGATTGGATGAATATATCCACAGCTTCCACATTGCTTCGACATTCGGGTGTGAGCCTCATCATCCTCGCGATCGACGGGCAGGATGACACGATTGATGATGTATCGCGAGCCTTCGTGATAAACGAAAGCACGTGGTCCAAATTCCGAGATCGCCAGAAAACGTGGTCGGTTGAGGTATTCATCCTTCGAGCCGCGAATCCGCCTTCCGGGGATATATGCAGAGATTGGTAACCTCGGGAAGTTATAACCAGGGAGAAACCCTTCACTGGCGAAGTATCGGTAGGAATAGAAATCCGATTGCACGACGCTCCTTGTTTCGGATAGAAGTTCGAGCTGGCTTTCCGCCTCTCGTCTGAGGAGCTTGGCGTGATTCTTCTCGTGTTGTGGGCGGGAGGCATCGATGATGATCTGGTGTTGAAGATCCCTCTGCTTTTGAGCAGCTCGGTAGAGATCACGCCAGCGTGCGCAAGCTTTATCGAAGCGAAGCAATAGATGTTCAAACACATCATCCAGCCATCGCTCCGTGTACCAACTTGAAGAACTCAGTTCATCCGCGATCGTCGCGAGAACTCTTTCTGCGCTCTTCCTCGAACGATTTGCTGCAGATTCCTGGCTCAGGCTATCGCGAACGCTATCCAATAACTCCAGGCTGGGTGCATCCCCTGTTAGATCCAGGACATCCTTTAGTGAGACACCAAGATCCTGACCCGTTTCGGCAAGCCAGATCGCGTGCAGATGAGCTCGTACAAGGTCTTCGTTGCCTATATCAAGGCGAGGTGGGGTAACCGCCCCCGCAACCATTCGCTCTGGGCGCTTGAAGAAGTATTGATCGTGGGAACTACCCGTCGAGCAATAGGTGAAAACCAGCGCGGGTTGTCCGCTTCTTCCTGCCCTTCCGCTGCGTTGTGCATAATTGGCTGGTGTGGGAGGAACATTACGCAGGTTGACGACGTTAAGCTGGGCGATATCCACGCCGAGCTCCATTGTGGGAGAACAGAAGAGGATGGGTAATTTCCCGCTCCTAAATTTCTCTTCTCGATCCTCCCTCAATTCGTAAGGAACTTGAGCGGTATGCTCCCTTGCCTCGATCTCCACTAAATCTCTGGCTATAGATCGATAAAACTCAACGAAGAATGGGTTGGTCCTCCCCCCTCCTTCAGGTAATCCTGGCACGCGGATTGGATCATGGAATGACTGGGTTCCGTCGCCGGCAAGCCACACCATCGCGGCGGCAGGCACCTGATAGCCGGGCACTTCCTCGTCATTGGTCGCTGGTTTTGCAACCTCCACCAGCCCTGCCACACGCAGAATCGAGAGGAGTTGCCGAATGACATCCTCCGTCTCTTCAAGGCTCATTCTTTCTGAATACTCTGGGAAGGTGGGCGCCCTACGAAGGTATTGCCCGAATCCACCTCTTGAGGAGAGAAAAACATTACCCCGGTAATCTCTCGACTGCCGAGACCGCGGGAAGAGGACAGAAGCTTCCACCATATCCTCATCCTCATCGATGGACCAGGGTGGGCGCAGTCTTTGACTGCTCTGTTGTTGGATCCGCTCTTGATGCTGTCGATCGAGATAGTCGACCTTTACAGCCAATTCACGGCGCATGTAATCCAGCAGCACCTTGGCAACTTTTTCCCGGACCTCTGCCGAAGCCCCCACCAATGTCGGATGAGCATCCTGCCATTCCTCGGCAGATGCACAGAGCTCGGGCAAGGATTTGTACTGGATTTTAAGCAGACCGCATTGTTCAAGGTTTGGCGATGTGATGCGCCAACCACGTCGCAGGTCATGATAGAGCCTGTAAGCCAACACCTCTCTGAAAGCGGTTTCCGTTTCATCCTTAGCGCGGAACTTCACTTCCGGATCTGCCGCGTAGAGTTCGAAATCTAAGTTCAGTGAATCAAAGACCTGTTGCGCAAGCTCGTCGTGTTCGAGTCCTCGTTCACCAACCCCTTCAGCAGCACTAAACAGTGCCGATCGGAGAGCCCCCACTTGCACGAAGTCATTGAAATGACCCGCCTGAAGTGAGGCATCCTGCCGATTATCGGTGAAACTTAGGAGCTTCCTCGCCTTTTTTGGCAGTGTCTCCTCGTCCATGATGTTGTGGATCGCGGAGAGGCTCAAGATCGTCGTGGCGGTACTTCTTCCTTCAGATCCAAGCGAAGCGAGTTTGGCGAAATCGGAGCGCTGGCGGAAATCGTACGAGACGCCACAATTGAGGCAAAATCTGAAAGGTGCCTCCGTCCACTGGGCGACGATACCCACTTTGGATTCCATGCCGTCGGGTTGGACTCGGATGGTTTTGGGTACATCATTGCGCCGGGCTCTTCGTATGGCATAACCGTCTCCAGTGTCTTCGAGCCACTCTTCTGGAAGCCTTTCTAAAAGATCTTCATACTCTTCAGGCCAGGGATTCTTGGAACTTATATATAGGTATCCTGGCTCAGCACTTTTCTCCGTGCGACGTTCCATGAAGTCACGTGATTTGAAGATCCGCGCTCCCGCATCACCCTTCGTCTCTGCATAGACTGAGTAATATTCCTGCCCGCATTCACGGCAGAAAACAAGGGGGAATAAATTCTTCGAACGATCACCAGGGACAAATTGCTGCCTGCGAACCGTCCGGTACCGTTCTGCTTCACTCTCCAGTGTCGAATAGACCGTATCCCCGCGGCTGATGAATTGGTGCAAGCGGAATGCAAAAACAGGGAAGCCCGTTTGTGGATTGGGTTCGGCCTGATAGCTGGCCAAGAGCCAATCCTCGATAGCTTCGCCACAAACATGTTCGTCAAGCCCAATTAATCCACTAAGTTCTTCCGCCGCACCGTTCTCTCCCCACACACCTCGAGGATTACGGCGGATCAAGCGCCCGCTCACAACTTCCGTCTCTAGACCAAACGCCGTCTCAATCCATGAAGAAAGTGGTTGTGAAATAAACTCTTGGAAACTGCGCGGCGCCTGAGTGTTGCTTTCAATCTGGTCTTTAAGTGCTCGTATGAATTCCGGATTATCAAATTGCTTTTCCGGTGTGGATCGTTGAAGTGTCTCACCAATTACATTGTGCGGTTCTACATTTGTTCCGAAGATACGGCTCGCAATTTCTGCGACATGGGCTTGCTTCTCTGTATAGGTCCCTTCGCCGGCGAGTGTTGCGGAGGTGCCGACGCATTGCAGATCTGGGGATTGGGTTGCATCTCGGACCCTGCGGACCAGCATGGCCACATCCGCACCCTGCCTTCCCCGATAGGTGTGCAGTTCGTCTAGAACAAGGAATTGCAAGCCTCTTGCTGCGTTGATAAGCTTGCGGCGCTCCTCCGGTCGTGTGAGGATCAGCTCCAGCATGACATAGTTCGTCAGTAAAATGTCTGGAGGTTTGGCCATAATACGCAAGCGGTCTTCATTCGATTCCTGACCTGTGTACCTTTCGAATGTGACCGGACCCTTTAGATCCGGATAGCCATATTGTAGAAACCGCTCAAGCTCACCCATCTGGCTGTTCACCAGAGCGTTCATCGGGTAGACGATGATGGCTTGGATGCCCTTTCCAGGGCCACGGCGAATGACATGATCGACGATGGGGATAATATATGCCAGGCTCTTTCCCGAACCCGTGCCTGTCGTAAGAACGTAGCTGGATTCAGTCTTTGCCGCTCGTATTGCTTCTTCCTGGTGACGATGAAGGCGAAGCGGCTTTCCTGCAGCTTTTGGATCATCTTTGAGACAGAAGATCCGCCTGCATTCCTCATCGAGGAGTCCTTCGTCCACCAGATCATCGATTCGATTTCCTGCTTCGAAGGAAGGGTTGAGTTGGATTAACGGATCCGGCCAGAACAACCCGGCGTCCACCTCTTCATTTACATAGTCTCGGATCCGTTCATCCTGGATCGTTAGGAAGCTGTGGACATAGTCCGAGTAATCGGAGATGAGATGATTGCGGAGCTTAAAAACGTTCATATGATTCCATCTCTTCCTGCTTGTGTTTTTTTCATTTGCGCAGAGAAACCGGTTCGATATCCCCCGCGTCCATATGCTCTAACTCTTGGATCCGTCCGTTGGCGCCTGATTCGCCAACCACATATCAATCACATCTCGATGAAATCGCCAATGCCGTCCTACCTTTTGGCAAGGGATTTTTCCCTCTTGAGCCAGTTTGTAGAGCGACGACTTAGGAATCCGCAAATACTCCGCGGCTTCATCCACCGTCAGAACAGGAACCTCGTTTGTATTCATTTGGCACCTCTCATCTGAGAGAAGATCAATGGAGCCCCCAAATGTGGGTAGAACTAGTCTTGTATTGCTCGTTGTTTGAAATTATTGCCAGCTATTAGTATAGGAATAATGAGGGATAGGGAAAACCCCCCTTCTTGTACTTAGGAAAACAGAATCAATGATCGATCTATACAATTCGGACAAAGCTCAAACCCGGGTTCTGCGTTCTTATTCGATGATTGCCGCCAGATCCTCTTTACGAAGAGCACCTTGACCTAAAAAGGGAAGTAGATATGCCCATACTTTCGGGCTTATTTCCTTCTTCCTTATTTTCCGGTCAACGATTGATTCCCAACCATCTTCACCTAGCAGCTCGCGATACGCATCCCAATATTGTTTGCTATAGGTGACGATGAATCTCGGTTGATAATTCTGGATAAGTTCGCGCCACGTTTTTCGCCTTTTTGGCCACACTTCAAACCAATATACGTCCCGGCTTCCGAATAAACCTGCATAAGGCCAATCACTTATACTGGAGGCGGGTAGCGGCATCACTTCACCAAGTAGGGCTTCTCCATCTGATAGACCTAACATCTGAATCACGTATTCATGTGCTCGCTCTGTATCACGCCAATTCACCTCGCGATGAAGTAATCCGCGCGCCATTTGGGCCATGAACTTCCACACCTGAGAGTAATTCCGTCTTAACCAGTAATGATCTCCTAGCTGTAGGTGTGCATCTCTGACATCCATAACGCGATTCCAGGTTGCGCGGATTTCCAGTTCCCGTATGGCTGTCCAATTAGCAAAGCCGGGTCTTTTTCCAAGGCTTTCCTCCATTCCAATGAACCATAGGGGGGCATCTACGGATCCGTAGCCGATAAATTCTAGTAGTGAATTGATCTGCTCCGTGCTTAGTGATTCATTGTTTGTTGAGTGAATTTGTTCATCTTGCATAAACCCTTCTCTCTCATTGATTAATTTCTATATCCCAACCATCGTCAGTATCAGAGTGCCGAATCCCCAAAAGAAAACCACGGATTGGAACTTATTTGTAAACATAAGGTATTTGATCTTAATCTCCATGAGACGATCTTCATCAGGGATAAGATTCGTTGCGACCAGGCCGACAAACTCATGGCCGAAGAAAAATATAATAAAGCCAAGACCAAGCGGAAGCGCGAAGGTAAATAAGACTTCTTGAAGCAGATCCATTAGATCCTCCCCTCTTTAATCAAATCACCTATGTCGTCTATCTGGTGCTCAAATACTATGGAGACCATAGCTTGAACTTGCTCAATTTATTGGACTGGATCAGCTCTCACAAATAACTTCTCCGGCGCTTCATCGAAATACTTGAACAGCGCTGGGCAGAGCCAGCCTTCCATCGGCGGCTCATCCGAACGGTACCAGTGGCCGCCGTCCTCCTCCCGCACCCAGGTCATTTCGCGCTGAAAACCGGGAAACCGACCCCCAGAGAAAGTCATGCGAAAGCCATTGCGTGCATCCACAATATCCTCCACCAGCTCGTTGATCATCTCCGGTACGCCGGAGACGAATGGCTCGCGCACGAGCCCGACCGCATCATCATCAAAAACCCAGGTGCCCTCAAACCAATAAGGAGCGATCACCATGATTGCATTTCCCATTACTACTCTCCTTCTTCAAGCACTCCGCTCACCACCTACTTACCGATATCCCCCACTGATTCACCAAATGCTTGGTGGCAGCATTAAAGACATCTAGGTGCTTTTCTAAAGCCAGCAGGAAGAAGACAACATGTGGGGTGCGGAAGGAGATGATCTCCTCAAACGCGGTCCTTTTCTGGAATTCCGCAACCATTCTCGCAATGAAAGCATCACACTTTTCCCGCGGAAAATGCTGGTAGATGAGGACTGAAGCGCCCTTCTCGTGTATCCCCTTGAGTTCCTGCCAGTAGATGTATTTCGATGAATTCTTCCTGCCAACAGGAACGGCGGGAACCTCCATGCCATTGTCCGGATCGAAGAAGTAGAGGTCCATACCATGAGCCTCCTGTATGAATTGGTCAAAATATTCGGCGCGTTCGATTTTGTCATCCGTCAGCAAGGTCTCGTAATAAATTGCTCCCGGGATAATGTCCTTCTCTTTTGCGACACGAACGCTTCGTTCACCTTTGAAAACGACAGCATCGCGAATGGTATCGAAGAGATCTTCATCATATCCACGCCAGGTATCCGGCTTAAGCAGATAATCGAGCTTGCCACCATCAGCTCGATCGTCGTCTTCGGTGAGCATCCAGCAGATCATGCTGTTCAATGCGCCCTGCCCTGTTAACGCCCGGAGCAAACCATACTTCCGATAATCGCTTACGTCGCCGAAATATTGGTTCTTCATCCAGGATTATTTGAATTTCAGACAGAGGTCATAATATTCCAATAACTCGTCAGCCACCCTTGGCTTATGCTCTCGAATCCACTCGATGGCATCCTCCCAACTCAGTGTACGCAGTTCAATAACGTCCATCAGAGGAGCAAAGCTCTGATCAAACCAACATTTTAGTTCCCCATCATACGCATCGAAACGCTTTTTCACTTTTTCCTCGATTGAGCTTCTTCTCATCTCATCAGAAAAAGTGCCTTTCTCGATCGAATAATGGGGTGCGAGTACGACGAAATCCAGCCGATCAAACATCGATGGCTCCTTACCCGCTCGAGCGATCACCTCGGCCATGCAGGCCACGTTACGAGCGGCCTGGTCAAAATACTTAGCGTTGCTCGTGCCCTTTGAAAGGGGGCTGCCCACCTTCGCCTCCACAACGGTTAACTGAGTGGCCTGAGGTTCCAACTCAAGATCCGCTTTGGCTTTCGCTCCAATCCTGATATGCCCGATGACCCCATCAGCGTTCGTCCGTGCCTCGCTTAGTGGATCACCCTGGGAGCGTGCTTTGAAGGCCGTCGGCAGCAACCCTTCGGAAAACCAGGTGCTGCCAGGGAGAAATCCCAGGGGAAATGATTCATCCTGGATATTGGATGCCTGGTGGAGCACCAGCTTGATAAGCCAGCTCTCGTTGTAGAGTTCGGTGGGCCTGAAGTGAGGGTTCGATGGATCGAAGGATAAGATCAAATCTGAAAGTAATTTCAAAACGCCCCCCGTTCATACCTGCCTGGATGATACGCGAATTTCTATCAAAACACCTTATGCAAGAAAAAGCAAATGGGGAAGCTCGCTACTATAGATTTCAGTAGCCGATAACAGGAATTATCGGAATTAGAAATGGAACTTACCTATCAGTCCGAAAAAGACCATTCGGATGTGAGCCTGAGTTTTGGTGGAAAATCCTCCGAATCCCCCTGCAGAAGTGTTCCTGTCGAGCAAATGCATCAGAGGATATTTGCCCGCAGCAGAATCTAGCAAACGATTACTTTCATTATCAGAGGGTCATGCCACCACATCCCAGTTGCCTCCAGCGAGAGGCTATGCAGATTGAAATCTACTTACCCCCTCTGTTCGCCCGTACTAAATCTTTTATCTTGTTCGCTTCAAGAATAAAATCCCTGACTAGCTCAGGTAATTTTTCATCTTTCAAACCACCAATATGTATCACCTTCGAGCTTTGGCCAGCATCATTGATATTTGTAAAGCTTCCATCGAAATTACGAAAGACAAAATCCTTCTTAATTCTTCCCCTTGCATTAAGTATCCCCCGGTGGATCAGATGAATATTGCCCGAAGTATCCAATACAAAACCACCCGCGGCTTGCCGATTTACACCTTGAACTGGAGGGTTGATTTCGCAAACAATACTTACCATCCCTGATGGTTTGCCAAGGCCGAATACATTCCAATAACGAGCACCTGTTGACTTCCCACTGGGAGGGAACCCGAAATACGCCCAGTAGCCTAGATCTGGGATCCAATAAACCTTAGTATCATGTTGGCCACTTTGATATCCGATGGAGATTGGAATTGTTGATGAAGAGCGAGAGGATATAGAACGGGCGAACAATTCTTGAGCTTTTGCGATTTCGTCTCTATCAGTAATTAATCTCATTGCACATTCCCCCACTCTTCAATCTGCATAACGATCATGATCACTGGCCTTGTGCGCGAGCCGTGCGAGTACACTAGGGCCAGTGCATCAACTTGTTAGATGGTCCTCTGGTCCTTTGCCCGAAGAATGACTGGACGGTTAAGCAAGTTCTGGTAAACGGCTCTTGCTTGGCCGAGAAGATCATCGTATGTCACTATTCTTGTGTATCCCCTTCGACTGTAATTCTCCTCATCCAATCGCTTAAGGTCGAGTTCGGTGAGATCTTTATGGCGTCCTACCACAACTAAACCTTCGGGTCTCCGTATCCCTGGAAGCTTCTTCTGCGCGTAGGCGATGTTGTCTGCGACCCAGGCCTGGAAGTCCCTGACCTGGGCGAGTGCTTTCGTAACTGCAGAGGTAAACTGTCCCTCTTTGGTGAAGACCCTATCTGTAGAATTCTCGATCTCTACGAGTACGTATTCGTTATTTATACGGCGCACCACGTAATCAGTGATGAAATCGTCCCCGAGTTGGTGCTTGGAACGTAACTCTGTGACAAACGGATCGAGAAGGACTGGCTGGGCTGTGATGAACTTCTGGAGCTCCTCCTCCTTTTCGGGAGGGGCATCCAACAAGGCCTCAAACTCTTGTAGCATCGAGCGATTGATGACCAGATGGGAGTCGATGAGAAGATCCATGTAGAAGCTGAACCAACTGGTGTGGTCGTCTGTATCCACGGGGAACATCCCAAGTGATGCGATTGACCAGAGAAGCGTACTCTTCGCCATAGGGTCGGCGACACACTCAAGCATTGCAGCTCGAATTCGTCTCAGCGCTTCTGCAGATAGCTCTTCCGGAACGAGGTACTCAAAGCAGGCCTTTTGGCCCTCACGCAGGAAGAGCACATCTTTCGGTGTTGGACATCTCCCTTGGGCTATGACACCGAGTACCGAGAATGCCGATGTTCTGTGTGGACCATTGAACGCTTGATCAATAACGATGTCGAGGCCCGATAGACCCCATGCTGGGATCAGCGCCAGCGCTGGGACAGCCAGGTTCTGGCCCATCGGTTCGTCGAGCCTTGATACGCGTTTCAGAATCGCCAAGTCATCCGGTTCAGCGCGACCAGCTGCGCCAGCCAAATGCAGGACAATCCTCTCCACCGGGATGGGGCGTTCATCGAGTAACTTGATGATGGCCGCTTCCAATTCCTTCATCGCTCTCCATCTGTCGCGGTAGAAGGGGCAGTTACCCGCCCCCTCCCCGCACAGATCCCGGCGTCCGCCTGGATTACTGCGCGTATGCGGTATTACCGCACCGGGCTCTTCAGACAGCCTCGCTTCCACAACACACCAACGTCTATGCTATTCCCCGCAGTGAGGTTTGCATTGTTGGTCCGACCCTACATGTCCGGGCAAGGTTTCCTTTACGGGCTACGGCTGTCTGTCAGCCCACACCGCACCTGCACAGTACCGCAGGTGCGGTGTGGGCTGATCCGACTCCCAAAGAGTCTTCGGTTTCCCTACTTGGCCTTTCGTGTCCACCTACCTGTCCCCGGGTCCGTGGTGGATAAATACCCAATGCACTTACCCATGACAGGAACCCTTCGGGCCTCCCAAGTTCCTGACGTTTCTCTCCACACACATCGTCCCGATGTTCTGCAGGGATGCCACGCTCTTAGTAGACCCCGACAGACCCTCGGAGAGCTCACCAAAGCGCTCTCTCTGTATCGGCTTCTCCCATAGGACATTGGGACGATGTGGGACCGGTTAAACCATCGCCGCCTGCATTATCCTCACTAACGGGGCTGTATCACACCTGTGCCAGGTACTGGTGAGACTTTAGGGAATTGCGGTCTCCCTTGCGGCCTATGTGGTTCCCTGCCTGCCCTCGTCAGGGGGTGTACGCTTCAGCTGTCTCGTTCGGTTATTCAACCTCCTCCACAACTGCGCCAGTCCTGGCACGGGGCAACACTCGGTATGGGTGGTTGGTTAGACCTTACCCAGCAGGGACTTTCACCCTGTAAGAAACGCCAAGCTTCTTGGCGCTCAACGGCTTTGAGCTGAGCGGCCGGGGTATTCCCGACCGCTATCTTTTCTCCCAACCCATATCATACAACTTCGCTACCAAATCGCGCCGCATCCCCGGTCCGTTCCAGCGAATTTGTTAAACGGGTAGGATATTCCCGGCACAGAACGCCTGGGCTAGGAATGTTGAAATTCCTCGAAAGGATCGCCCTGTTTTTTCAATTGTTGCCAATCAAAGTCATAGCACTTTTCTTGTGGCCAATTTTGGGGAAACTTCACTCTGAAATAGCCCCCAATTGCTGACTCCATTCCATCTCTCGGCCCTCCAACGCTCAAGCTCCAGTTAGAGGGAGCAAAATCATGAATCCAAAACTGGGCGGATAATATGACAATCAACCCGGCAACCGCATCCGTAAGGTGTTTAAATGTTGCTTGATGGAATTTGGTATGCCTATCATGCTTTGTTTCATTGTAGGCAGAATACCAAGGAAGGGTTCCACCCGTTGACCAAGAAGCAAACGGTTTCCTGATATTGTGGGATCCTTGCCAGATAGGAAACTTAACCTCATAAGCCGAGACAAAATGCGAATCCTCAATCTTTTTATAGTCGTTCATGTTCCAATCACCTGGCTCAGAGTAACCATTCTCCGAGAGGATCGCTTTACAGTTTGCCTCAACTTCAACGCAAACGCGGAGAATTAGCTCATGAATGCGAAACGAGTAGGTTTGTAGATTCAAATCTGATGGTTCGACGTACTGAAAAACCCGCTGAAGATCCTCCTGAAGCAGGAGGAATGCTCGAACATATTGATCCGGTGATTGAGCAAACTTCGGGTGGAGAATGTATTGCCATCGGCCACCCTCTGAGTAGCTGCCGTCTATAAACTGTCGACAAGTTCTTCGAAGAGGCTTTGTTGAAGTCATCAAATTTCCAGTTTCATATCTGCCCGCCTAACGTGCGCGAGGTGAGCGGCGCTCCCCGCCCCACTCTTTCATTCTCGCGTAGCCCACGCTCATATTCAATCTGAAACTCATGTTGCCCTCGGCGTCCGCTCGAGTGAGATATTATGCGGTGCTTTGTTTCAATCAAGAAATAAAATTCCATAAGTTTGACGCATACCCGGTGCGTAACTCCTCAAAAAATTAAGGAGAAATGACTCATCACCTTCAGAAGCTGCCCAAATGACCCCAGAAACAAAGTCCGCAACTTGAATTATCGGTTCAGACTCTGAATCAAGAAACTTAAGTTCTTGGTCAATTTTACGGAGAAGTTTCTGATTTTGAGGTTCAACTGGCCAAGGCCCAGTTAGAAGTTGGATCCATGAATTTTGCAATCGCTCTTCTTCTACTCGGCTTCCTAATTGATCAAACCATACTTGACCACGCTCGACGTTTCTTTCCTTTATATAGAGAGCAAATTGAGCAATAGTACATGGCCAAATCAAGCTTGTATTGAGGACGCGTCTACCATCAGGCTTTTCAGTGAAAGAATCATCTGACGTTTTATCCTTCTGTACGATTGAAGTAATTGGAAAAATATTAGCGTCGTCAAATAGCTTTGATAAAGACCACCGTGCTTGTCGCCTCCAAACACCTGGATTAGTTGAGACGAGAGGGTTTTCACTTCGTTGTTGATGATCTCCAGGGAAGAAGTGCATCCACTTTAGTTCAATATCACTCGAACCGCATAGTTCATGCTTAATCTCATTCCAAATATCAATAATTAATGCGCTATCAGATTTTTTGACTGCATACCCTCCCATAGTATAAGTACGAGTACGGCTCGGCCAACGAGTAACGCCTCGTTCATCACAAGCGAGAATATGCAGGTCATTGTCATTGTGAGAAGTCATATTTGTTTGAATATATTTGAGACTAGCTAATTGATCTAAGATTGCTTCGCATAACGCTTTGGTCACCGGCGCGAGGTTCCGAGCGTCCGGTGCACTAAAATGTTGGCGGCGTCGTCCTTGTCAGCCCGTGCCCGCTTCCAGCTTCCGAATAACAAACTCTGCAAGATCCGCAGGACTGAAATCTCTGGCATGGAGATATCCGATAGTAGGTAAATTGGTCGGGATCTCTGTATCGTCGAAACGAACCGGAAGTATGTACTCTCTACTTTCAGTAAAGGCACGAGCTTGAGCTGCCTTCCTTTCGAGGTTCGTCCAGCGCTTTTTGGCATAGTGGCGTGAGATAAACATGATCGTAAATCTGGCGCGTTTGTAGTAGACATCGGTAAGCGTGTCGTAGAGATTTGCCCCCCACAACTTCACTTGCTCGATCTCATCATAGAACACCCTAACTCCAGAAGCATCGAGAGTCCTTGCAACTTCTCCCACATACTGGCGATCCTCACCTGCAAACGAGAGCGCAACGTCGTAGTCGGTCTTCACAGGTCGTTTTTGGGCCAGCGAAATCACCCGGTTGATTCGTTCAACATCTTCGGGCAGAGGTTGCTCAATACAGGCGGGAGACCACTCGATGGTGACCGTGTCATCTTCCTGTGACGATGGATAGAGAAGCCAAAAAACCGCAAGACGGTCGCGGAGCACTTTGGCTTCAATTAGCTGAGGCTTCCACCTCGCGAGCGTGAACTCTTGGGGCAGCGTAAGAGTGATCATTAATCCACTGTGACTGGCATGATCACGCCATCTGTAGGTGTCGCCCACATAGGTTGGGGAGAACTGATCGATGTTGGCAATGTGCGATATCGATCGTTTGAGAATAAAAACCACACCGTTCATAATGGGGATATACCCACTCGAGTTTTGAGCCTGTTCGGTATACCAGGAAACGCGTAGAGGTTCGCCTTCTGAGAAAACTCTTTGTCCACTGCACTTGAATTCCCGCCCATCGACCTCAAGGGAAAGTGCAACAAAACATTCTGGCTCTTCTTGAGCCATTTGTTGCTCCTTGTTCCGCCGCCCAACGAATTAAGGATTCATGTGGCGCGCAACCGCCATATAATCCAAAGTTGTCGAAGATCCTGACCAGGGAACCAAGCCGAGCGCAGCTCATCAAACAGTATTTGGAATTTAAGCAAAGCGATACATATAGGAAGCGGCTCGCCTCAACTTACTTATCTTCGGCGATTGTAACTGCTGCAGGTGGGAGATGGCAAATCGCAGCAGCGAAAACGGGCCCTTTGGGTGCGATATCGGGGTCAAGTGTCCGATGGAAGGCGCTGACTTGAGGGCTTTACCGCCAGGAGACAAACCGAAGCTAGAGGAGCGATTTAGGGCGCCTAGCGCTCAGCGATATGTGAAAATCATTCAATCGATATAAGTCATAGTCAGGGGGGACATCGGCCGTTGGGTCTGATGGTTTGTATCCAACGCATCTCCTGGCCACAGGTGGGACAACACAATACAGGGGACATTGCATTGGCCTGCTGGTCATCCAACGGTTTAGTGGCACCGGAGAAGCACGGCCTTTTGCACGGATCGCTTTTGGAGCTTGATAAAAGGGTTAAAGACTCACCCTACAAAGGTTTCGAGGATAATACAACCCCATCAGAAGAGTTTTACAGCAATTTTATAAATACTTGCTCCCTCACTTTTAAGGCATCGGCATTGTGATGGCACAACCGTAGCCATTGATCCTCGACCAGTCGAGTGTTCAAATTCCTCTTCGTAATATCCCTTCCATTCTCTCAACTCCCGCTGGATTTCTATACCCATCTGCGCATCAAGCAGCAGAAACCTGTTCTACTTCTTGAATGGATTGGTGAAGCTCTCCTTCTCCCTACTGATTGTCTAACGTCGAAATCACGATATCGTCACACACAAGCCAGCTCAATCCCGATAGAGTATGTATGAGATCGGGGGAGGGTTGAGTAAAGCTGGTGAAGAAGGCGACTCATAAACAGAGACGATATGAGATCCTCCATTCTGCCGTCGTTCACGTACCTGGTTTGATGCTCATGATGTACAGCACTCGAGAACTGACCGATTTCAAATCAGCCAGCATCAGCCTGCTGCATGCCGACACCTACGTCACCAATGGCATTCCACACTGACAAATTTGGAGGTTCACGGAGTATGTACCTCAAAGAAAATCTTTCGATCGAAGAGAAAACTCTATCCAGATTATTGAATGCGCAAGATGTTGCAGCAGCGCTCAAGATGGGTCTCTCAACAGTTTACCAGCTGGTGGAACGAGGCGAACTCCCCAGCATCCGAATAGGTCGCTCTGTCCGAATTCGACCCGAGGACCTGGAGGAGTTCATCGAGTCGAAGGCGCAGAGGCAGGCAGCCATTGAATAGTGCAATAACTTGCAAGGTCCCCTGCTTGGTCTCGAGTCTTATGCTCGACTTGTACAAGATCTCTGGATTACTTTGCTCGTAGGTTATTGATACAATGATACGAACAGCGCGCACCTTAACAATCGAGCGGACAAGAGTTACAGAGTCGCCTTTCCTTGGAACTTCAATAGAAAAGGAGTAAAGGAAATGGCGAAAAGACGAAGTAACCACGAGGGAACCATCTACCAGCGGAAAAATGGCAAGTGGCGAGCACAGGTCACTCTAGATGGTCGAAGGCTGCACTTCAGTGCAAGGACACAGCGCGAATGTCAAGAATGGCTCAAAAAGACCATTGGACGGATTGATGATGGTATGACCTACGCCAGCACAAAGACAACTCTCGAAGAGTACATGTCAAGCTGGCTCGAAAGCTCAAAGTCATCCCTTCGGGAAACGACCTGGTCACACTACAACAGTGTGACTAAAAGATACATTCTCCCCGAATTAGGCCAGATTACATTGATTGAACTCAGGGGGGATCAGATACAGACTTTATATGACCATCTGGTGGTCGAAGGAATTGGAATTCCCACAGTGATCAAGGTTCACACAGTATTACAAAGCGCATTGTCTCTCGCTGTCAAAGCTGGCAAGATTGGAAGCAATCCAGCCCTAGCCACTCGACCTCCGAGAGCTACCTCCAGAGAAATGTCCGTTTTGGATGAGAGTCAGCTCAACAGCCTGCTTGTAGCATCTAAGGGACACAGGCTGGAAGCCCTCTACCATCTAGCTGTTACGACCGGTATGCGCCAGATGGAACTTCTTGGATTAAAGTGGACCGATCTTGGTTGGGATAAGCAGACCCTTAAAGTCGAACGACAGCTTGTGAGATCCAGAGTAAAGGGTATTCAATTCCTTCCTCCTAAGACCAACTCCGGCAGAAGGACTTTATCGCTTGGAAGCAATACGATAAGTGCCCTGAAAGATCATCACAAGCGCCTGCAAACTGAAAAACAAGCTGTAGGAGAGAGCTGGGTTGAGAACGGATTGATATTTTCCAACGCCTTAGGAAAGCCAATCGATCCGCGTAGGCTACTGAAAGACTTCAAGAAATTGCTTAAAGTTGGAGGTTTGCCAGAAATCCGTTTTCATGACCTCCGACACACATCCGCCACCTTAATGCTCAATCACGGTATTCCGATCATGGTTGTATCGAGAAGGTTGGGTCACGCACGACCTTCCATTACACTAAATATCTATGGACACCTCATTCCCAGTATGGATGTTATGGCTGCAGATAAGATTGATGAGCTAGTGACCCCCATCGAACTGCACCAAATTGCACCAGAAACGAGCCCCCGAATCAATATCGAAGCGTGACACCCCCCATCTGTAGACCTAATTAGGAGAAAACCCCCATATATGGGGGTCTCTCGAGTGGGCGGAACAGGACTCGAACCTGCGACCTCTTCTGTGTAAGAGAAGCGCTCTAACCAACTGAGCTATCCGCCCTGCCTGGATTATAGCGTCCGTCACACGCGCGGTCAACGGAGCGGAGGCTAATGACTATTTAACAGCATTTTCGACACCGCTGTTATTCGTTGGCCTTAGACGCAACCACGCCTGACAGACTGCAATGGGATATAGACCCATTGTTGCCCGCATCGGCCTGTATGCTATAGTAGCGAAACTTCAGCGGAGATCCCGGGTCTTGTCAATGTGGGTATTCATCCCCCTACTCCTTATCGTCGTGGGAATAGCATATTGGGAGATATGGGTCTGCGAGGGCGCTCATCTAGGACGCCGGTTCGTCATCTGGCTCTACGATATCGCTGCCGTTCGCTACGAGCGGATTAAGCAGTTCGATCCGATGTGGGAGCGGCAATTTCTGGCCGAGCCGGTGGCGAAAGTTCTTGGGACCCTTCCTAACGCATTAGTGCTCGACGTTGGCGCGGGGACCGGAAGGCTGGCACACAGCCTCTTTCAGCTGCCAAATGTCCAGGCGTGCGTGATCTGCCTCGAGCCTTCGAAAAGCATGCTTAAGCGCGGTCTAAGCCGTACCCCATCGGAGGGTACCCATTGGCTCCGCGGCTGGGCAGTCCCGCTCCCCCACCCCGATGAAAGTTTTGACCTGGTAGCCAGTTTGGAAATCATCGAATTCACACCGCATCCCATGCAAACAATCGCGGAACTAGCCCGGGTGCTGCGACCGGGCGGCTGGCTTCTGGTCACGAACCGTGTTGACAAGGAGGCGCGCTGGATCTTTGGAAAGTCCTTCACCCGCGAGCGCTTCCCTGAAATTCTCAGGGACGCAGGGTTTGAGAATGTGGAGGTCTTTCGCTGGCAGGTTACCTACGATCTAGCCTGGGCGCAAAAGAAAAATTGAACCTGCGCTGCAGTAAGACAAGGATATAATGGGTCCCGTTAATCCATCATACGGCTATCATCGACACACCGAATCTGTGCCTTGTTTTTCTTAAGAAGGAGTTTCGCATGCGCATCGTCCGATACCTGAAGAGAAGCGGATCGAAACCTGCCTGGGGCTGGGTGTCTGATGATCGTGTCGGCCGGTTAGACAGCTCACCGTTTGGCCCTTATGGACGCAAAGAGGCCAAAGACCCCCTGGAGCGGGTCCGCCTGCTCCCGCCTGTTGAACCGGGAAAGATCATCTGCATTGGGCAAAATTACGCCGCGCACGCTGCCGAACACGACGAACAAGTGCCTGAATCACCACTGATCTTCCTGAAGCCGCCTTCTAGCGTGATCGGCCCTGGCGAGCCGATCCTGCTCCCCCCTCAATCCGAAAACGTTGAACACGAGGCTGAGCTTGCTCTGGTCATCGGCCGAGGCGGGCGCTGGATCCCGCCCGAAAAAGCTGCCGAACACATCCTCGGTTACACCGCCGCCAACGACGTCACCGCACGCGACCTGCAACGCATCGACGGGCAATGGACGCGTGGCAAGGGATTCGATACATTCTGCCCAATCGGACCATGGATTGAAACCGACCTCGATCCAGCGGATGTGCTCCTCACCTGCTATGTATCCGGGCAGATGCGGCAAATGGGATCTACACGGGACATGGTCTTCCCTGTCTTCACTCTTGTAACACTCATCTCATCCGTCATGACATTGAACGCCGGTGACGTAATCCTGACCGGAACACCTGCCGGTGTTGGACCTCTCCATGACGGAGATGAAGTTACTGTTGAAATCGAAGGCATCGGAGAATTAACGAACCCTGTGCGCTTAGAGAAAAGACGGGTCGAATGAAAATCACTTCTGGAGGTTTGTTATGGGATTAAAGCCCGATCATTGGATTGCGCGCATGGCGCGAGAAGAACGCATGATTGAACCGTTTGAGGAAGGCAAGGCTCGCGAGGGTGTGATCTCCTACGGGGTCTCCTCCTATGGATACGATATTCGCGTCGCCGATGAGTTTAAAATCTTTACGAACGTTTACTCTGCGGTCGTAGACCCGAAGAACTTCGATACAGCTTCGATGGTGGATTACCAGGGAGATGTCTGCATCATCCCGCCGAACTCCTTCGTGCTGGCACGCACCGTTGAGTACTTCCACATCCCCCGCGGGGTGCTCACCGTTTGTGTCGGTAAATCGACCTACGCACGCTGCGGAATCATCGTGAACGTCACACCCTTTGAGCCGGAATGGGAAGGTTTCGTGACACTTGAGATCTCCAACACCACTCCACTGCCGGCGAAAATCTACGCCAACGAAGGCATTGCCCAGGTGCTTTTCTTTGAAGGCGACGAGGTGTGTGAAATTTCCTACGCTGATAAGAAAGGCAAATACCAGAAGCAAGACAGGATCATGCTGCCGCGGTTGTAGGTAAACTAATCTCATTACATTAAATAACTAACCGGCGTCTATATCACGAGACGCCGGTTGTGCGTTCTCCAAGTCCTACCCATGGCCTAATTGGATTCCTCGACCTCATTCGCCTCGCGGGATAAACGCCGTGAAGCAATCTCGTCCTGTTTACGGGGAGATTGCTAACTCCCATCCTGCTCTCCTTGCGATGGCAAGAAAGCCATCCAACCATCCGTTCGGGCGCACCCATGTGTGCGCCCCTACAATCCTATGAACGCTTCGGGACCGGCCCAGGTGTCAGCCCGTTCCTCACAAGATTTAATGGGTTCCATTCAATATGTCATTTCGAGGAAGCCGAGCACCGGCGACCGAGAAATTCCTATGATGTTACTCGTGAGAAACCTATCTTTAAAACCTAATGGATTCCCTCTTTCTTTGGACCTTGAACCTCGAGTTGAGTCGTCTCAGGGATTTCTCACCCCTATGGGGTTCGAAATGACATGTTTTAAAATGACCTTTCCCTGTCTGTCATTTCATATGAACCGCGCAACGGCAAAGGGATGACATTGGCCAGTGATCTACCATTATGAGCAAGGCGAAGCAATCGCATCCTGTCTTACGGGGAGATTGCCACGTCGCCCTACCGGACTCTCCCCGATCACATTGTCGGGAAGGGCTACACAAATCGGGATAGGGGGAAACCTCACGGCTCCCCCCTCCCACACCACCGGACATGCGGGTCCGCATCCGGCGGTTCGGTCAAGTTAGCAAAGCAGAACTTCGCATTGGGTGATTTCTCATTCCGGTAGACCTGGCAACAGC
>CBDAFF010000019.1:0-13866 GCA_965195195.1 uncultured Anaerolineales bacterium
CAGCGCCGTTCGCCCTTTGCAGTTCAAGATTCCTCAACGATGCAGATGATCGGCATGCATCGGAATCCGCGATCGATATGCTCCGGAATCGGTGATCGACATGCTTCGGAATCAGTGATCGGCATGGCCCGGATTACGCAATTCTTCCCTATGATGACCCAGATCCGATCCTTGTACTGCCAGTGTATGCAGATAGTGAAATGGGGGTGTCAAGTACCTGGGTAGGTGACTTAGAGGCGGGATCAAGCGTGATGTTGCTATCTGTCCATGCTGACGGGCGGGCGTGCTATATTGAGGGGAAAGCGTTTCAGGGGTGGGAAGTTGAAGGGTGGGTGGCATGTAATCGGCTCCTTTTCTATGAGCCAACGCCTATTGTTAATCCTGATAAATAGATTTTATAAGTTCTAGCTGAGTTGTTTTTCCGAGTAAGGATTTCCAATAAACTAGGATGTCTTTAAAATAATCTGTCCAATGTCGAGGAAGTAGAAGATCGGGTAGTATGATATCCCATTCGGATGAAGTCAACAGGTTCGCATGCGTACCGAAAGATCGGACGGATGAGTAAAGTAGCCAGCACAGGGACAGACTTGGATTTAACGCCATCTGAGATCCCTCCTGTATAGTAATACCCTGTGATATTCCAAAGGTGATCCTATCTTTTAGTTGGATGAATGGCGTGTCTTATCGCAGCAAGCTGGGGGAATGGCTCTACTCTGCGTAAAACATGGAAATTGAAGTACTCTGGCAAGAAGAAATCTCGGTATATGTACACGATTTCCCCATTGCGATTGTATACTTTTGAGTCGATGGAAAGCAGAACCTCCCCCTCTTGGATTTTTAGCGACTCTGCAAGCCGTTTTCCCGCTGGCTTTGGCTTAATTTCACTGTATGATGTCGCCACGAATCCTTTCTCATTCGCCAAGAAATACTTCAAGATTGATCCATCAAAACTACTATCAAGTTGTTCTATATCTACGAGATCTTCTGGAACAACATCCATCATGAATGCCACAGGGCGCTGATCCACTTCCATCACTCTGGTGATCTGTAAGACGCTGGCTTCGGGCATCAGCCCTAATGTTGTGCTCTCATCTTGCCTTGCCGGCCTGGGGAGGATTTTCAACATAGCGCAACGCATTTCAAGGCCACTCTTCGTAGCGAGCGCCTCAACGGTGTCGAACACTTCAAGACCACTATCAATCCTTGGCCAGGTGTGGACTACGAAAGTGCCCGCGCCATGGCGTCTCACTATCGAACCTTGAGTCTCGTGGAGGGCAAGCGCTTCTCGCAAGATTGTTCGAGAGACCCCCAATTCTGATGCAAGCTTTGGTTCAGATGGAAGTTGAGTGCCATTCTCTACGTTCTGAATGATGTCGTTTAGGTCTGAATAGACTTGTTGGAGCAAAGTTCGATTGTTTCGCATCGACATCGCCTGTTGTGTTTTGGTGTAATTGTATGACAACTAACCGATTTCAAGACGGATCTTTATAACCTCCAAAAGGGGTTCGAAAAGTCAACCCAGGTATTGAAGAGGAATGTTTGTGGCTGACACACGGATATTTGCCCTTTTGTTGCATCAATAATACACTTTAATCGAAAACGATGGAGTTGTCTAAACTAATTGAAAGATGTATGACAACCGTCATGTTCGTTTAGGAAATCCTACAGTTGAATATAGACGGAGAAACCACCTATTCTTGACTTGTATCGAAAAATATCGATTCTTCTGTCCGATGTTTATTGGCGTCATCAGGAGATCGAAACAGATTGCACTTGCCATGGAATTGAGAACTTTCTCATCGGCGGGAAAAAACGAACGGCACTTTTCCACGATCTGAGGCTGCAGCCGATCGATGTGGCGTTGATGATTGCGGGAACAGCTGTGTTTACCTTCTTAATTTACCCGAGGGTGTCAAATGGATGGGGGGCATGGAGACCAGCTTGGTTGATTCATGGTTGATTCAATGGTGCTTTCTCCAACCCGAGACTCCTCGGCCACCTGTATGTGCGCCAGCAAGACGCTTATCATATGTTCCGGGCCCGCTTCTCATGTGCGTATCGGCCAGTACAGAGATTGAGCAATGAACGCATATGCCGGGCGAGTCGCCAGGGTAGATCTCACGACAGGAAAATGGAGTGTCGAGGAATCGGCCAATCTTGCTCAAAGATTCCTCGGTGGACGCGGCATCAATAGCTGGATCTTGCTAAACGAATTAACACCCGGGGTTGATCCATTGTCCCCCGCAAATTTGCTGGTCTTTGGCGCTGGCGCACTGGTGGGTACCACGGCTCCTGCCGCCTGCTTCACCTCGATTGGCTCAAAGAACCTTCTGACGGGCGGAATTAATTACTCTCATGCCGGGGGCCATTTTGCGCCCGCAATGAAGCAGGCGGGCTTCGACAACCTCGTTGTTTCTGGCCGCGCAGAGCGTCCCGTTTATCTCTATCTCCACGATGGCAAAGTCGAACTCAATAGCGCCGAATATCTGTGGGGCAAAACAACCTGGGAGACCCAGGCGATGATTAGCGAAGAGCTCGCCGATGACGACCTCAGATTTCTAACAATCGGTCCAGCTGGCGAAAACCTCGTGCGTTTTGCGATTGCAATCGTCGATAAGACGCGCGCGGCGGCGTCGGGTGGATTGGGCGCCATCATGGGGTCAAAGAATCTGAAAGCCATTGTGGCCCGGCCTACCGAACAAATTTCCATAGCCCACCCTCGAAAGTTTCAAGAGCTGGCAAGCTCATATTACTCCCTGATGAAAAACTCCGATTTCGCAAAGCTGGTCGGTCAGAAAGGGACCCATGGGACATATTCCAGAGACATGAACGAAAACTGTTCTCTTCCGACCATGAATGCGGCGGACGATCACTGGGACCCCAGCCATATGGCAAGGATCGACTTTCCTCAAATTTTGAGTGGGCAAACCGGCGTAAGAAAGTCAGAGGAGAGATTCCCGTCCTGTCATAACTGCCCAATTCAGTGCGGCTTTGTCGTTTATGAGGTTGTGAAAGGTCCCTATGCGGGTCTCAAATTGAACGCATTTGAAGCGAATACAGTCTTCGCCTTCGGTTCTCGATGCGACATAGCTGACGTCGCGGCCTTATTGAAGATATTCGAACAACTCAGTCTCCTCGGTCTTGATAACGATGCCGCGGGAGTCGTGATTTCTTGGGCCATCGATTGCTATCAAAGGGGGATATTGCGGCCGGAAGACACCGGAGGCATGCCGCTTGCTTGGGGGGACGCCGCATGCGTCCTCGAGCTGCTAAGGATGATCTCGCAAAATGATGGTTTTGGTTCCCTGTTGGCACACGGAGTGCGAGAGGCATCGAAGCTCATTGGAAGAGGTTCTGAATACTATGCCATCCACTGCAAGGGCCAGGACAATGTCGATGCCTTGCGTGCTGCAAAAGGCTGGGGGTTTGGAAACGTTGTCTCGTTGAGAGGTGGAAGGCACCTGGACGGATCTCCTACTACGGAGTATCAGGCAATCTCGAGCGAATTAGGTGAGAAGTTATATGGCGTCCCTACGGCCGGCGATCAAACCGCCTACGAAGGAAAGGGAAAGCTGACTTTCTGGTACTCGTGTTTCAAGGCGGTCGTCGATGCCCTGGGCATTTGCTACTACACCACTTGGTGGGGAGATCACAGCTTCTTGGGCCCAAAGGAATTGGCCGCAATGATCTCAGAGGCCACGGGTTCACCAATGTCGGTTGATGACCTGTTTCTTATCGGACAGCGGATTGTGAATGTTGAAAAAGCCTTCAATACAATTCATAGGGGTTTTTCGCGCGAAGACGATATGCCACCGAAGATCTTTGTCGATGAGCCGATTAAATCGGGGCGGTACAAAGGCGAGCGGCTGGACGAGGCAAAGTGGAATGAAATGCTTGACGAATTCTATGAGTCACACGGATGGGCAAACGAGACCGGCCAGCAAACCAGAGATGGCTTACTGCGGCTAGGCCTTGGGGATGTATGGCAAAAATTGGAGGAGCAAAGCAGCGCCTGAAAATTTCTGATCCGGCTTGCAGTGGTCAAGGTGCACTCGGGCAAGAGAGCGTCTCGAAGGCTTGGTCCATAAGTCGTGACTCGAGTTGAGACTCTGCGACGCCTTTTGGTAAAAATGACCAAAGAGAGAAGGGAGGAACCCACATCTTATAAAAGCATAACGAACGAAGAGGAACAAAGCGTACTGGAAAGATCCGTATCTGCAAACTTACAAGGAGAAAGAAGACATGAAGAAGCTACGATTGGTATGCGGGATGTTGCTCACCTTGGCGATCGTTTTGACCGGTTGTCAACAAGCAGCCCCCGAACCGACGACCGTTGCTGAGGAAGAAGCGCCGAAGACTATGGTGGCGATGATTTTGCCCGGATTAAAGACCGATGAGGCCTTTAATCAGTTCACCTATGAAGGCATGATGAGGGCGGCGGAGGATTGCGACATCGAAACTGGCTACATTGAAGAGGTAGCACAGGATGAGCAACTCGAGGCTGTGCGCCAATTTGCCGAAGCGGGATACGACATTGTCATTGGGCAGGGTGGCCAGTTCGGCGAATCGATCATGACGGTGGCTCAAGAGTATCCTGACCAAGACTTCATCTTTAGCATTGCGCTCGAGACCGGAGGCATCCCCAATGTGACGGCAGTCACCGTTAGCTATCGCCATATCGGGTACTTGGCCGGGGTGATGGCCTGCCATACGACCACATCCAACAAGGTCGGCATGGTCACGGGTGAGTGGTACGAGCCTCATGAGCAAGCCTTGGCGGGCTTTGAGGCAGGTGTTGCGACTTGCGGCAAGGACGTTGAAGTCAACTCCGTTGCTACGGGTTCATGGTCCGATGTAACCAAAGCACGTGAGGCGTCGTTGGCATTCGTGGCCAATGGGGCCGATGTGCTCTGGCCACTACTTGATGCAGCCTACGTTGGCGTGTTGAGTGCCGCGGAAGACTCGGATGACGTCTGGGTTGTTGGTGGCGTGATTGATATGTCCCCTGTCTCGCCTGAGACCGTCGTTGGCAGCGTCCTGTTGAACTTCGAGGAGGTGGGCTATCAGGAGGCTTGCGGGAACTATGTGGACGGAGGGGTCCATATCTTGGGTATGGCAGAAGGCGGCGTTGGTGTTGTGGTGAATGACCTGCTCTCCGACGAGGGCAAGGCGGCTGTGGATGAGGCTGTAGCTGGCCTGAAGTCGGGTGAACTTGGCATCGACCCATAGTTTGTTGGTCGGTGAATGCGTTCAGTGGTGCTGTGGGTGGCGCTAACGCGCCACCCACAGCCCATGAGACCTGGAGGCATTTTGAGCTTCCGATGAGGCTCTCAGCACGGGATGCACACTGCGTGCCCTAAGTATTATCCTGCCTTCGGCATAGCCTGGGCTGCAGAGTGGAGCGGTGCCGTTGGCCTGGCCGGGAGTTGATGAGTGAGTGAAGATAACCAAGAGGCGATCAAGGGAGTAGCAGTTCTCGAGTCACTTGCCATCTTCGCAATGGATATGGAATCCATCGTTTTCGACGATGCTTGTCGAGCGCGTTGAACTTCATTTGGCGGCCATATCTACCGCGGATACCGTCGCAATCGGAAATGGAATCTCTTGTCTGTCCGGTGAGCAAAGTGTGGTCCTTGGGAACTGGCGTAAGCCCGAGTCGGGCTAGCCCTCTGTTGAGGGCCTGATGTGGGTAAAGGATGTGTTTATGGCACAAAACAATAAAAGCGCAATGCGCATGGAGGGGATCACAAAACGATTCCCTGGAGTCCTGGCCAACGATCGGATTAGTCTCGATTGCCGCAGAGGCGAGGTTCTCGGATTGCTTGGGGAGAACGGCGCCGGCAAGACAACCTTGATGAACATCCTTTATGGGCTTTATCAACCGGACAGCGGTGAGATCTTCATCGACGGCGAGCAAGTTAAGATTGAGTCCCCCGCTAAAGCTATTCAACTCGGAATCGGCATGGTCCACCAGCATTTCAAGCTGGTAGAGGCGCTTACCGCATTAGAGAATGTGATCCTGGGCATTCCTTCGGAACACCCTCCGATCCTGGATCTTGCGCCTGCTCGTAAGCGGTTAATGAATCTATGTGAGGAGTATGACTTTCAAGTGGATCCCTCGACAGAGGTGTGGAAGCTCCCGGTGGGGAAGCAGCAATGGCTGGAAATCCTGAAGGCATTATACCGGGATGCCAAGTTGCTGGTACTCGACGAACCGAGCTCCGTCCTCACACCTGCTGAGGGAGAGCAGCTCTTCAGTTCCGTGCGTAGATTGTCCCAGGAGGGACGCTCGGTCATTTTCATCAGTCACAAATTGGGCGAGATGCTTGAAATCACAGATCGAATTACTGTCATACGGGACGGCCATGTGGTGGGTACGGTGCCAACTAAGGAGGCAACACATCGGGAACTGGCGCGTATGATGGTTGGTCGTCCGATTATGATGGAGCGAAAACCTAGACCAGCCGTGACGGAGAAGGAACCCGTCCTGGTCATGGAGAATGTCAGTGCTAATGACGACCGCGGTCTCCCTGCGCTGAGGAATTTTAATCTGACCATCCACGCCGGCGAGATCGTAGGGGTAGCAGGAGTCGATGGCAATGGCCAGCGCGAGTTGGCCGAATGCATTGTAGGCTTACGAAAGCGGACAGGCGGGTCGATCCGCATTCGGGATCGCATCGTTGATCGCGTGATTGATGATCCTTCCTTCGTCGGATATATCCCTGAAGACAGACAGAAGACGGGTCTCGTCTTGGACCTTACTGTGGCGGAGAATACGGTCCTCAAGGATTTCGCACGCTCACCTTTCTGCAAGGGAGGCGTGCTTCAATATGACGCCATTAAGAAGCATGCCAAAAGGCTGATCAGCGATTACAACATCCGGACGCCTTCAGGCGATGTCCAGGTGCGTAATTTGTCCGGAGGAAACCAGCAGAAGGTCGTCGTTGCGCGTGAGCTTGGTGGGGGGCCGGTCCTGGATGTTACTTCTCAGGCAACCCGCGGGCTCGATCTCGGCGCAGTAGAAGGCGTGCATGAAGTTCTGCTTAGTGAACGCAACCGCGGTGCGGCTGTGCTGTTCATTTCGACGGAATTGCAGGAGGTCATGTCGCTCAGCGACCGCATCATTGTCCTGTTTCGAGGGGAGGTGATGGGGGAGGTGGACGGTGACGGAGCGGATGTTTCTACGATTGGCCAAATGATGCTTGGGCAAGTGTCGGAGGCAGCTGCATGATGAAGAAGAAACTGCCGGGATCCATTGTCGTGCCAGTTATTGGAGAACTTAACCTGGCAGGCGCACGGCCGCTTATTGGCATTTTTCTCGGTTTACTTGTGTCTGCGGGGTTGATTGCGCTGTCGGGCGTGAATCCGCTGGTGGCGTATGCGGCGATGTTGAAAGGGGCCATCGGCAGTCCGCAGTCGATTTCGAATGTGCTCGTGCGCGCCTCGCCACTGCTTCTCACTGGTGTGGGTTGCGCGATTGGCATCAAGGCCGGTTTGTGGAACCTTGGGGCAGAAGGGTACATGTATGCCGGGGCGATTGGCGCCGCGGCGGTTGGCATCGCGCCTCTGCCGGTGCATCCCATCGTCCATATCACACTTGCAATGCTGGCGGCCGCGGCATGCGCTGTGCTCTGGGGGCTGGGGCCTGCGTACTTGCGGGCATACAAGGGGGTAAACGAGGTGGTCACGACGATCATGATGAACTATGTGGCCATGTTCTTCATCAGTTGGATAGTGCAAGAGTTTCAGCCCATGGCGGAACCCGATAGCTTCTTTCCTATGTCGAAAATCATTGCTCCAACAGCGAAACTACCGATCCTTATCCGCGGCACCAGCCTGCACCCGGGCTTCATTATCGGGATAGCGTTATGCATTGGCTTCTACCTTGCCATTCGCTTCACGCCCTTTGGGTTTCGCATCCGCATGCTTGGGGCGAATCCGGATGCCGCGCGCTATGCCGGTGTAAACGTGAAGCGGATGATCCTTATCGCGCTTCTGATTGGGGCGGTGACGGGAGGCATAGCTGGTGCGAGCGAGATCATGGGATTGAAGCTGCGAGTGTATCAGGATTTCGTGGCCGGTGTGGGATATGAAGGCATGGCCGTGGCACTCCTTGCGGGCGGCAATCCGCTGGGCGTAATCGCCAGCGCATTATTCTTCTCGGCTTTGAAGGCGGGTGGCACAACGATGTCGATTCAGACGGGCGTTGGAGCACCAATAACGGTAGTTATGGAAGCGCTGTGTGTACTCTTCGTGATTGCAGTAGGGTATGGCGAACGCAAGCGTCTCGCTGGATTGAGCGAAGTGGAAAATGAAGGTGGAGAGGTTATGGAGGATAAAACCCTATGACGCCTGATCAGATCATAGATTGGCTGCAGGCATCCTTGCGATGGGCAGGACCACTGATAATGCTTGCTTTCGGTGAAGTGTTCGCCGAGCGATCAGGCGTTATCAATGTCGGAATCGAGGGCATCATGCTCTTTGGGGCCCTCTCCGGGGTCGCTATCAGCTTCTTTACGGGTAGTGTTCTCATAGCGACAATCGGCACCATGCTCCTTGGCTGCCTGTTCGGGCTGGTGTTCGCCTACTTTACTGTGACGCGGAGGACCAATCAGGTTGTCACGGGCCTCATGTTCAACCTCGCGGCTCTAGGCGGGACCAATCTTCTGTTCGCCATGATCTCGGAGTCCCGGCACGAGCGGGTAGCAACCTTCCCGACGCTGTTCCCCGAGAGCCTTCATGACATCCCGATCGTCGGCCCTGTGCTCTTCGCGCAGCCCTTGAGTGTATGGATCGCCTTGGCCCTTCCCTTCATTGCCTTCTGGATCCTCTATCGAACGGATTGGGGCTTGAATGTGCGTGCTGTAGGCGACAATCCAAAAGCAGCAGCGACGGCCGGATTACCCGTGCTCAGATTGAAGTACCAGACGGTGATACTGAGCGGGATCTTCGCCGCCCTGGGAGGGGCTGCACTGACCATCGGCGAGGTGGGGTTCTTTGCGTCCGGGGGTATGACCGCTGGGCGTGGGTTTGTCGTTCTTGCCGCGGTGGTCGTGGGAGGCTGGGACCCATTGAGGACGGCGTTGGCGTGTTTGTTGTTCGGTGCAGCGGATGCAGCCCAATTGAGGATGCAGGTTATGGGTTCACCCATCCCTTACCAGTTTCTGCAGATGGTGCCTTATCTCATCACGGTGGCTGCACTCGCAGGTTTGGTGGGGCGAACAAGACCGCCGAAAACCTGGGGCGCGCCCTACGATCCAGCGGACATTTAGCATGTCCACGATAAAGACGGGCGGATCGCGGTTGACTGCTATACCGGCGAGCGTCTCGCCTACGAGGACTTCCTTAACGCCTGGGCCACGCCCCCTGAGGAGCCCTTCCGGAAACTCGTCGAGCAGGCTCTCATCCAGACTGAGATCAAGGTCGATCCCATCGTGTTCAGGGGCTGCACCAACGCCAACATCAGCGCGGGTGCCATGGGCATCCCAACGCTTATCTATGGACCGGGTGACCTTGACCTTGCACACAAGCCCAACGAGCATCTCGACATTGAGCATTTGCTGCTCAGCGCCAAGGCCTATGGGAGGATGATAGTGCTCACCGGCCAATACGGACGACCTCATTCTGCATCTGAAGGGAGAGGTTCTACGTGCCCCGGCAAAGCCGGGATACAGCTTGTCAACCGCCAGCCGTAAGGATAGCGGCAAGCCTTCGACGAGATGGGTAAGCAGTCAGTGCCCGCTCATCTCGCCGATCCGGATGGGGTGTTTTCCACCCCCAATAGAAAGAAGATCGTGATGAAACTACTGATTCTGAACCCGAATACCTCCGAGGAGTTCACCCGGGCTATTCAGGAAACCGGGGACGCGGTCAAATCGCCGGGGACGGAGGTGGTCTGCCTTAATCCATCCAGCGGGCCGCGATCCATTGAAAGCGCCTATGATGAGTTGCTCAGTTGTGGTCCTTGCTTGGAGGTTCTCATCGCCCGCCGGGCAGAGTTCGACGGCTTCATCATTGCCTGTTACGGCAATCACCCGGTGATTCACGCCGCCAGAGAGATGCTTAGCCAACCGGTGGTGGGCATCATGGAGGCCTCGCTTCATCTGGCCTGCGTGGTGGGCCACACCTTCAGCGTGATCAGCTCCGGCGATCGAGCCATTACGTTGTTCTGGGACGCCCTAAAAGCATTCGACATGGAGGGCCGGTGTGCCTCGGTTCGCTCCACGGGCACCCCTGTGCTGGCCCTCGAGGAGTCAGGGAGTGTGAAAGTTGAGGAATTGATCCTGGAGGAGGCGCGCAAGGCGATCGAAGAAGATGGCGCGGAGGTGATCAGTCTTGGCTGTGCGGGCATGGTCGGGCTGGATGGACGGCTGAAGCGTGAGCTTGGTGTTCCGGTGATCGACGGTGTGGCTGCTGCGGTCAAGCTCTTGGAGGCGGTTGTGGGATGTGGGGTGCAAACCAGCAAGCGACGGGCCTACGCCCCACTTGAGGGAAAGGAATTGGTCAACCTGTCCGGGGCGTTTGCGGTTCCCTACAGCCAGGGAGGTGCAGATCGGTGACTGTGTCGTCCGAGAAGGACAATCCTGGCTGCACCCTTGTTGCTTAGCGCCAGCAAGGATTATGGTTCGGGTGAAATGAACACGGACCGGGCGAGGAATTGACCACGCCCTGCGGCGGGACGAACCATGAACGGGAAGCGGTTTAATGGCCGAGGGCGGTCTGTCTGCAGGCAACCTGCCTCTCAGGCGTATCTCTTGCCCAGCCTGAAATCTCCGGTGGCCTCTTAGGGGACATTCGGATTAACAAGGAATACGTTAAGAAGAATGGGGATAGATGAGTCTTCTCGTCATAAGTGTGCTGGTGGGCGACGAAAATGGCCAAGACCTATCCACCATGGTGGCCTGCCTTGGCCCGCGGAGGGGGATGGCGGGCTGATGAGTGCAAGACTTGCGTCGAGCATCCCGCATTCGATCATTCGATCCCTAACCTGGTCGAGGCGTAGATGAGCATCGTAGTCCTGGCACGGTATAGCGCGAGGACAAGATCATCCATTGGAGGTAATGAGACCCTGCGGGCCTTGATGTCTTGAGCGATGCGCATTCAGATCATCGTAGGAGAGAGGACTCGATGGCAGACTGTAGAGCACTAGTAACGCTTACTTCCGAGGAATCGAAACGGCTCATTGCGAAGGGGATCGCTGCCTTGCCGATAGTCCAAAAGGCTAGGGAGAGAGGGATCATCGGATTGTGCATATGCAGTTCGGCGAGGTATGTCGCTGAAGAGCTTCTGCGGGAACCCCTGCCAGCTTCAGCCCCTTATGTCTGTGGCTTTGTTAGTCGCCACGGTCTGTTTGCGGTCCCTGATGACAAGGCGGGAAAGCAACTCGTCCTCGTGGATGGGGAGGCAGTCTGGCTTGAATGGCCGAAGGAGAACATCACGAAGTTCATCAAGAGCATGGATGCCCATGACGTGATCATCAAGAGCGGTAACATCCTAGATCCAAACCGGAAGGCGGGGACACTCGTGGGGCTATCCAACGGAGGTGAGTATGGCAAGTACCTCCCATACATATTGGCGCGCGGGATCACCTTAATCGTGCCAATGACCCTGAATAAATCGGTGCCCTACCTTCTTGATGAGATCGTGCTCGAGATGGGTATCACCAAGATCTCCCCACGCCGCACGCATGGTGAGCCTTGCGGTATGCTCCCCTTGCCAGGATTGGTGGTCACGGAGTGCGAAGCACTCGAAACCCTGACTGGTGCTAGAGCTCTCCCTGTCGCGATGGGGGGAATTGGCAATGGCCAGGGAACAGTGACGCTGCTGCTGCTTGGACAAGAACAGGGCGTGGAGAATGCATGGAGTCTCGTAGAATCCCTCAAGGGGGAACCTCCCTTGGAGGTACCTACGCAGCAGGCTGTGTACATGTAGCCACCAGGGATGTAGTAGATGCGGAAATTGCAGAGCGGTTGCATTTAACCGAGGGTGATGGAACTGTGAATTTCGAGTGGAAAATTCTACTGGGGGGAAGGCCAATAGCGTATATTCGTGATGTTATCCCTCAAGATATTCTAACATCGGAAGAAATTACTGCAGGATTCAAGGGCTCGGTTCTTCAAGTTATCCAGGAATCCAAATTAGTGGTTGGAATTTGGTAATGAGGCTCTATTACAACGTCAAAACCTTGGAGGGATTTTAATGCCAGTGCGGACAATGCTCATCAAAGGGGGAACGCTTGTTAGTGAGTCTGGATCCAAAAAAGGAGACTTGATTATAGCGGGCGAGGTTATTAAAGCACAAGGTGAACCAGGTTTTTTTGACGATTTGGAGATAGATGAAGTGCTAGATGCTAGTGGCATGTTGGTACTTCCCGGGCTGATAGATCCACATGTCCATTTCATCGCACCGTTCATGGGCACCCAGACGATCCATGATTATTATTCAGGGACGGTTGCCGCTTTGCACGGAGGCGTTACCACGGTCATAACCTTCAGCACCCAGCCAAAAGGAGGTTCCTTGATACAGAACCTCGCTTTGCATGAGGCGAGTGCGCAGGGTAAAGCGCTCATCGATTGGAGCATGCATGCCATCTTGCTCGATGCAACCCCCAAAACCTTGTCCGAGATCCCTGAGCTGATCAATGCCGGAGTTCCTACATACAAGTGTTTCACTACCTATAAGCATGCCGATCGCATGATGGATGACGAAGGTTTGCTTGCCGTGTTGGAAGCTACTGCGACGCACAATGGCATGCTGATGGTGCATTGCGAAACCGATTCAATCCTTAATTACAATACCAAACGTCTGTTGGACAACGGCGACATTGATTATAAGTTTTTTCCTCAGAGCAGACCCAGATCAGCGGAGAATGAATCCATTCGGAGAATTGTGGCCTTGATGAAGGAGGTGGAAGCTCCGGTGTATATCGTCCATACATCCACAGCGGAAAGTGTGGGTATCATTCAACAAGCTCGGGAACAAAATCTTCAAATCCATTCTGAAACCTGTACACACTATCTTGTTCTCACCGAAGAGGTCTACACACGCGAAAATGGTGGTCTGTTTATTTGCAGCCCTCCTTTGCGGCGACAACAAGATGTTAATGCTCTTTGGCAGGCTGCTGCTGATGGACGTATTGAAGTTGTGTCAACAGATGATGCGGGACTACCCACACAGGATCGGATTAGAGTTGCCGAAGGGCGCTTTGACAAAATGCCCAACGGGATGCCTGGGATAGAACCACGGCTCGTCATGCTTTACACCGAAGGGGTTGCAAAGGGTCGGATTGATCTTCCACGTCTGGTCCAATTAACTTCGACCAATCCGGCGCGTTTATTTGGCCTTTTCCCGAGGAAAGGTCACCTTTCTCCAGGGGCTGATGCAGATATCGTGATATATGATCCAAATGTTGCATGGACTATCTCAGCAGCGAAACACCATATGAACACCGATTTCTCACCCTTCGAAGGTCGTGAAGTGATCGGTAGAGTCGAAACGGTCATCAGCCGCGGGGAAGTTGTTCTTAGGGACGAGCAAATTCTCGCCAAACCGGGCCGTGGGGAACGACTTATTCGAAAACTTAAGCCGTCTCTCCACTGAGCCAAAGGAAAGAAGGTGGATAAACAACCAATTTTGAAGAGGCAAGAGGTAAATAACCCACTGCTCTGGGAACGGTCTAATAAAGGAAATGATGGTTATCCATTCACAAGATTAAAGGAGGAGTAAATTCATGCGCAGTTTTTCCGGACGAGACATACTTTCCCTCAAGGGATTTGAGAGGGAAGAGTATTTCCGAATTTTCGAAGTGTGTGACCGTTTGGCGCCATTTGCGCGCGATCGACGCAATACAGATTTGCTCTCGGAGAA
>CBDAFF010000020.1:0-20935 GCA_965195195.1 uncultured Anaerolineales bacterium
TAATCGTAATACCCTTCCGGGCGACGAGACTGCGTACGATGCTTCCGGCATCCGCATGGGCGCCCCATGGATCAGTGAGATCGGCTTTAAAGAAAAGCAGGTGGCCGAACTGGCGGACATCATCGCCGATGTTCTCCAGACTACCGTCCCCTGCCGCTTCAAGTGCCGCGATGAAAGCGATATCCGCGGTAAGGTGGATTTCAAGGTGATCGAAGAAGCCAAATTGCGCGTGATTGCTTTGCTCGAGTCGCTTGGAGTTGAAGCTGAAGCGGGCGATACGGGGTATCCGCACTACTACACGATCAACGACCCGCCGGCGAGCGAGGGTGAGCGGATCGTCTATGACATTATCGGCGAGCGTGCGCAGCCGTTCCTGACCTTCGCTCTAACCAGCGATCTAGAGGATCTCAAGCCCGGGGACAGCCAGGCTACTCGCATGATCACCCCCGAGGGTGTGATTGACGGGACCTTGACCTGCGTGTCAACTACGGAATATCGCCTCACGGTCCCAAGAGCGAAGGCGAGCCTATCGGCTGCGTGGCTCAGGGCGCTCTCGGATGGTTATGTCCGCATCAATGAGGATGTCTTAAAGAAGCCGATCGGGCCAGTATGGGTGCAGGAATCCGAGGCTGAACCGTCTCCCGTCGCTGAAGGCGATCCCCTCGGGATGTATAAACCATACTTCATCGGCATCGATAGTGTGGATATGGAGGTTGGGGAAGCGCTTCCCGCGTTCACCTGGGAGGAGCCCGAGCACGAGGAGCCGAAACTCACAGCGCTCAACGCCACGCATCGCCAGATGGGCGCGAAAATGGTCGTCTTCGCCGGGTGGGATATGCCGGTTTGGTATTCTTCGGTTCTCGAAGAGCATCTAGCCGTGCGCCAGGCTGCCGGGCTTTTCGACGTCTCCCACATGGGTGTTTACCAGGCGGAGGGTCCGGACGCAGCCGTCTTTTTAAACAGCGTCTGCCCCAATGACATTTGCGGAAACGATGTGTACCGCTTGAAGGTCGGCAGCTCGCTGTATACCCAGCTCCTTGATCCGGATGCCAATGTGATTGATGACCTGATAATCTATCGCAGAGACACTGAGAAGTATCTGATGGTGGTGAATGCATCCAACGATGATAAGGATTGGGCCTGGCTGAACGCTGTCCGCGAGGGCAAAGTGAGGATCGATCGGGCGCGCCCGTGGGCGAGGGTTTTCGGCAGGGGCGTGACCCTGCGCAACCTGCGCGATCCTAAGGAGGGGGCAGATATGCGCGTGGACATCGCCCTTCAGGGCCCACGTTCACGCGAGATCTTACTCTCTTTGGATTGTGATGAGGCTGCCCGCAAGCGGATTCTCAAACTAGAGCGCACAGAGCTGTGCGAGGTCGTGATTGGCGGTATTAATTTGGTCGTCTCGCTCACGGGCTATACCGGCGAAGAGATGGCTTTCGAGCTTTTCGTACACCCCGAGAAATCTGTTGCACTTTGGAAAGCCTTGCTGGACGTTGGTGAACCTTTCGGGCTGAAACCGGTTGGCTTGGGGGCGCGCGACTCATTGCGCACTGAGGCCGGACTGCCGCTTTATGGAAACGAAATGGGCGGGATGTTGAATCTAACGGTCGGTGAAGCCGGTTTCCGCACCTTTGTAAAGGGCTACAAACCCTGGTTCATCGGCAGGGATGCGTTTCTAGAGCGTGATGAGGCTCGCCAATCGGAGGTCGTCCGTTTTCGCTTCAATGACAAAGGCGTACGCATGGCACATTTGGGTGACCCGGTCGTCGATAAACGCGGCAGGACGATCGGCGTGGTCACCAGCTGTGCTGTGGACAGCGACGGCTTTCTGACCGGGCAGGCCTATCTGGGTCTTAAGTGTTCGAAAGTGGGCACACCGATTTTCATCTTCCAGAGCGCCTCGGGGAAGGCGAGCAAAGCCCCCGCGGATTTAAGCGTTGGCGATAAGGTCTCGATCCCCACCCCGGCTACGGTTATCTCCCGTTTTCCGGAGTAAGTCGAAACCATCCGGGGAACTGTCCTGCAGGAGCTGCATGGTGGCAATGTAGGGGCACGGCGGCGGCGTGCCCCTACCCTTGATTAAGTGCATCGAGGGGGTTTGGGGGACCAGAGGGGGGAAGTTAAATTAAATGCTTCTTGGCTTATCCTCGTCCATGGAAGGGTGTAACCTTCCCATTTAAAAGCCCAGAGCCCCAGCCTATAGGCTGGGGCTCCGGACCTTGGAGGGAGAGTACGATCTAGTCCAATGTATTGATTAGATGGCGTTAACGATGCCGCTAAAAACGTTACCGATCGCGGGGCCCAAGAGAGCCAGGATCACGATAACCACTACTGCGACTAGAACCAGGATCAATGCGTACTCAACCAGGCCTTGTCCCTTCTCTTTCGGAGCAAATAACATAATTACCTCCTTATAACTTGGGTCGCTCTTTAGAGCTCCGATACGGCTGAATAACTTCCTAACTGTCACCAGAATAACACAGTGTTGACTTTCTGAACCTTACAGCCAGCTTGCAGCTTCGCTATGGCTGGTTGGGGCTTCGAGCCATCGTTCTTGCTCTTCCCGGCAGGTCCCGCCAAACCCTGGTCAGGCGGAGGGTATATGGCGAGCGGTGGGGTCAAATAAATCCGAGGTCTGACGGGACCAAAGAATCTTACCGGTACAAGGGATAACGGTGGGGGAGGGTGATTGTTACGCCTTACGCGTAAGCCTTTGGTACTAGGTGGGAGGGTGCCCTTACGAGCTACATCATAGGGATTTCTCGGAAAGTTTATCCTGTGTAATCCCCGGTTGTGTCGGGGGCGAAGTCCCCGACTGAATGAAGCGGGGAGCGGAGCCGAAAGGGCTCGCAATGATAGGGTCCTGGCCAACGTCATTCTGAGGAGCAGATCGACGAAGAATCTCGTTCTAGGCAAGAAGGACCCTTCTGATCAAAGAACGAGATGCTTCACTTCGTTCTGCATGACAGGTTTCTGCTCAATGACATTCCTTCGCCGCTGTGTGCTCTCTTGAAATGACATTTGATAGGGAATGTCCATTCTGGGGACGATCTTTATGAAGATTCAGATTCTTAGCGGGGGCGAGCTGAGCGAACTGGCTCTGGTGATTGAGCCTGATCGAGTTGTGGTGAAAAAGATTGGAGATGGGTGCTCAATAGTTGCTGGGCAGATTGTACGATTTCCTTCATAACCCCACGTTTACCAAACTGCTCGAAGAGTTCAAGCGCTGAGCGCGGGGCATCAAAAGTGAGCTTTGGAGAGACGCGGAGGGATCTGGGCATGTAGATGTGGCGAATCATCTGGAGGACTTCCGCCACCGATTGTCGCTCTGCAGGGTTTCTTCCAAGTCTCACAAAAGGGTTACGCAGGCTGCTTGGGGCAATTAATCCAGAAACGATGGTAGTTACCAGCCGAGTTTCTGGAACCTTCCGGAGAAAAAGCTCGATACTTGGTGACCATTTAGAAATCGTTGTTTCGGCGCCAGCCATCACGGCCGGGTCTGGTTCGAGTGTACCGCGGGGAAAAATAAGCAAAGCTCCCCCATGCTGCAGCTGGCGAACGGATTGTCGAATTGCGGATACTTTATCGTTCAGCTCATTCGTCGTGAAGATAAAGTTGTCCTTGAGCTTCGACAACGCCTGGTAGAAGGGAAATCCCGTTACAACGATTTTTAAGTCGGATCGATGTAATCTGGAGGCAATGAGAAGGCCGTCAATAATGCCGGGATGGTTTGAGATAATGAGCACCGGGCCGTCATGGGGGATGTGTTCCTGGCCCATGATCTCGGCGTTTCTTACAAACCTTGGCAATAACTGACGTGAAGCTTCCGGAAATCCGAAGCGGGCGACGGATTCGTCCAGCCCAGATACCACCTCGGCAAAGCGTTTGAGGGGAGGGCCAAGCATTAGGCGCAATGTAGATTGCATCCAGCGCCGTTCGAACATGCCGCTGCTCACAATGAAGTAGTGCAGCAGTTGATCGATGAATTTATCCGCGTTTATTTTCGTGTATGACATTGCTTGGAGTACCTCTGTCTATCTGCTCCTGCTGAAGCACCTGTTCTCTTGATCGAATCGAAGGAGCGCTGACTACTCTATAGTATCAATATTTAGTTTCATTTCACAATAGATATCTGGTTCGATGGATTTCTCGGTCGCCGCTGCGCGGCTTGCTTGAATTGGCAGATTCCTGGCCAATGTCATTCTGAGGCACGAAGTGTCGAAGAATCTCGTTCCTCGCAGCAAGAACCCGTTTGTTCGAAGAACGAGATGCTTCACTTCGTTCAACATGACGTTTATGGGAGGGTCTCGTCGCATAGGGTTGGTACTTATTCCCGAGACAGTGCCCTCTTGAGCATCATCCCAGGGATTTCTCGGTCGCGGCTGCGCGGCTCTCTCGAAATGACAGGTTCCTGGTCAATGTCATTCTGAGGCACGAAGTGCCGAAGAATCTCGTTCCTCGCAGCAAGAACCCGTTTGTTAGAAGAACGAGATGCTTCACTTCGTCCAGCATGACATTTATGGAGGGTCTCGTCGCATTGGGAGGGCATTTATTCTAGAGATGGTGCCCTCTTGAGCAACATTCCAGGGATTTGTCAGTCGCCGCTGCGCGGCTCTCTCGAAATGACAAAGCGAAGTAGGGGCACGGCACTGCCGTGCCTGCATATGTTCTAAAGGCCGTCTTAAACGAAAAAGCCTGCTTTGCGCAGGCTGCTTCATCGAACCCGTATCCTCATTCGATCAGGGCTTTGAATAGCTTAGCGCTCTGGTTCTCTCGCCTTACGCGACCAAACTGAGGATGAACGAGGCGATCACGATCACGGCGATTATGCCGAAGATGATCTGCTGCCCACGGACCGACCGGGCCTGCTGTTTCGAGACCGGTTTCTTCTTTTTCTTCTTTTGCGCCATGATTTAAACTCCGGCGGGGATGATACCACGGTGGGCGAGGGTTCGTCCAGCGCCTCCGGGTTTAATTATCGTATGTGAGTTTTTTAATCGTAGCGCAGGAGAACCGTAGCCTGCGAAGGAATAACATCGTTTGTGTTCAGCGATTCTTCCTGCTAAGATGGTCGTACCCACTCGGTTGCATGCATGCCAGCCAGCGCCGAAGCGGGAAACCCACCGAGAGGGTTCTGATTGCTAACACGCATTCATAAAAAAGGAACCGATGGGAGTTCGTGCTGAACCGCGCGCCGCTCCGCGCGGTTTTTGATTCGTTAGGTCAACTTATTTGAGGAGGAGAGGGTGATGAAAAGTTCGTTGCGTTCGGTCAGTTTAATTGGCATCATTGTGCTTCTTGCGTCGGCATTTGGCGGGATTACACTAGCCAGTGCCCAAACGCCGACTGTTATCATCAACGAAGTCGACTCTGATACACCCAGCTATGATGAACTAGAGTTCATCGAACTCTTTGATGGCGGCGATGGCAACACTGCACTTGATGGATTAGTTGTCGTACTTTTTAACGGGAGTGATGATCAGACCTATACTCCTGCGTTCGACTTGGATGGCTATAGTACCGATGTCGACGGCTACTTTGTTATTGGGAGTGTCGCTGGAGCCGATATATATGTAGCCTCAGGTGGTTCTGGCTGGCTCCAGAACGGGGCTGATGGTGTAGCTCTCTATCTGGGTGATGAAACTGATTTTCCAAATGACACACCTGTAACCACTACAGATTTGATCGACGCCATAGTCTACGATACCAATGACGGCGATGATTCTGGATTGCTGCCTCTACTTAATGCGGGGCAGCCTCAGATCAATGAGGATGGGAGTGGAGACAAGGATAATCAATCCAACCAGCGTTGCCCGAATGGATCAGGTGGTGCCAGGAATACGGATACCTTCACCCAAGCGGAGCCTTCTCCAGGTGGTACGAATAACTGTGTACTACCGACTCCCGACGTCGTCATCAACGAAGTCGACGCTGACCAGGTAAGCACAGACAGCGCTGAGTTCGTTGAGCTCTACGATGGGGGAACAGGGAATACAAGCCTGGATGGGTTGGTGCTTGTTCTCTTCAATGGATCTGATGATGCATCCTATTTAGCCTTTGACCTGGACGGTCAGAGCACGGGTGGCGATGGCTACTTTGTGCTGTGTGGGAATGCGGCAAATGTAGCCAACTGCGATCTGGATGTATCCCCCGATACCAACCTGATCCAGAATGGAGCGGACGCGGTCGCCCTACTTGTTGGTGATGCGGTCAATTATCCCAACGATACCCCGGTAACAACAGACGGTCTGCTTGACGCCATCGTGTACGACACAGACGATGCCGACGACGCGGGTTTGCTGGTCTTGCTAAATGCCGGGCAGCCGCAGGTCAATGAAAGAGGTGGAAACGATGGCACTGCTCACTCGAACCAACGTTGTCCTGACGGTTCTGGCGGCGCGCGCAACACGGATACCTATGAACAGTTTGAACCATCCCCGGGTGCGGAGAATGCTTGTCTGCAACCCTCGGAATGTGGGCTTGCCTACACCCCGATCTACACCATCCAGGGATCCGGTTTTGCCAGTCCCCTTGATGGCACATTGGTGGATGTTGAAGGCATAGTGACCGGCGATTTCCAGGATGGGAAATATGGCTTCAACGTGCAGGATGCCTTCGGGGATGGCGACACTGCCACTTCGGACGGCGTCTTCGTCTACAGCACTTCCCTTGATGTCAATGTGGGGGATCATGTGCGGGTCACAGGCTTCGTGGACGAATACTACGAACTGACCGAAATCACTGGCGTAAGTCACCTAGAGATTTGCTCAATTGGCAATGACATTGCTGCGACGCCAATTTCCTTGCCGGTAACGGACGTAAGTGATCTAGAAATTTACGAAGGCATGCTGGTCACCTTCCCGCAGCCGCTTTATATTTCCGAATACTATAACTTTGGTCGTTATGGAGAGATCGTATTGTCCACCGACCATCAGTTCCAGCCGACTGCGTCCTATGACCCCGGGTCTGCGGCTGCTGCCCAGATGTTGGCGGATAACCTGCTCAGCCGCATCAAACTTGACGATGGGCGCGGTTCGCAAAATCCCAACCCTGCTCTGCATCCCAACGGGGGCATCTTTGACCTGACCAATCTATTCCGCGGCGGGGATGTGCTGAACAATCTAACCGGCGTGGTGGATTACAACTATGACGAATACAAAGTCCAACCCACAATGGGCGCAGAATACATCTCCGCAAACCCGCGCACAGCGCAACCCGACGATGTGGGCGGCAGTCTGAAAGTTGCCAGCTTCAACGTACTGAATTACTTCACCACCCTTGATGACGGAACCAATGATATCTGTGGCCCAACTCAAGACATGGAATGTCGCGGTGCAGATACATCCGAAGAATTTGATCGCCAACGGGCGAAGATTATCGCCGCCCTAGCTGCGATTGACGCAGATGTGGTCGGTTTAATCGAAATTGAAAACAACGAATTTGAAGCTGTTGACGATTTAGTTGCTGGTCTAAATGACGCTGTTGGCGCTGGTACTTACGCCTATGTAGACACTGGTTACATCGGTAGTGACGCGATCAAAGTCGCCTTCATCTACAAAACGTCAACAGTTTCTCTGGTTGGCGACTATGCAGTCCTCGACGAATCCGTAGACAGCCGCTTCATCGACACCAAAAATCGCCCTGCGCTTGCCCAATCCTTTATGGATAACACCACTGGCGGCATCTTCACCGCGGTAGTTAATCACCTGAAATCGAAAGGCTCTTCATGTGCAGCCATTGGTGATCCTGACTTGGATGATGGAGCAGGAAACTGCAACCTGACCCGCACCGCCGCCGCCGAAGCCCTGGTGGACTGGCTGGCGACTGATCCCACAAACAGCGGGGATGCCGACTTCCTCATCATCGGAGACTTAAATGCCTACGATAAGGAAGACCCGATTGATGCCATCCTCGCAGGTGGCTACGACGATCTGGTTTACCAGTCTATTGGGGAGAATGCTTACTCTTACGTCTTTGACGGACAGTTGGGCTACCTCGACCACGCGCTGGCGAATGGCGCCTTGGTCCCCGAGATTTCTGGTGTCACCATCTGGCATATCAATGCCGATGAAGCCAGCTTGATCGACTACGATATGTCCTACAAGAAGGATGCACAGGACGCCATCTACGCTCCGGACGCCTATCGCTCCTCCGACCATGATCCGGTTGTGATCGGCATGAACGTCTGTGACGAGATCGCGCCCACGCTGGAAATCACTCTCTCTACCGAGAGCCTCTGGCCTGCCAACCACAAGTACGTGGATGTGATCGCAACAGTCATCGCGAATGACAACTTCGACCCCAACCCGACCGTGACGCTGCTTTCTGTTACCTCAAGTGAAGCGGATGATGAAAACGGTGATGGCGATGGCAGCACCGTGGATGATATCGTCATTGTAGATGACTATACCTTCCAGCTTAGAGCTGAACGGGCAGGTGGTGGTGAAGGGCGAATCTATACAATCACCTATCAGGTCACAGATGCCTGCGGAAATTCAACGATTGTAAGCGCTGAAGTCATGGTTCCTCACAGTCAGGACAAGAAGGATAAATAAAGGGTAACTAGCCCGCTGTGTGACAACCAGCGGAGGGAGACTTGGGGGCGGGATTATTACCCCGCCCCCCGGTAATAAGCCTCGAAAAACCTTAAAGTTTCCCGCGGGGCATTGATTTTGGCCTGAGGGAGTGCTAGTATCAACGTACTACTCCTTGGAGGGAGAGCGTAAAATATGGGTGGAGCTGCGAAAGGATTCAATCCTTACGTTAACCATTCGACTTTGCATGTCTCGCACATCTGAGTCCTCGATTATCGTCGAGGGCGTTTTGTTTAAATCCAACGCGGCATAGGAAAGGAGGTCCCCAGGGGAGAACGACGACATTTACCAAACTATCGATTTCAAGACAAACCTTTGAAGGAGAGGAGTAATCGAAATGAGGAGGAAATATTTTAGTCTGTTCGGATTGATCGTCATCCTGTCGATGTTGATAGCCTTGCCAGGTTTTGCTCAGGGTGAGATGAAATCCGGCAAGAACCCCTACATCGTCATCATGGAGCAGGACCCGATTGTCGCTTATGAAGGCGGCATCAAGGGTCTTCCGGCGACGAAGCCTGATGAGGGTGACAAGATCAACCCCAACAGCGCCCATGTAAAGAAATACGAGAAGTTCCTCGAGAAGGAGCATGGAAAGGCTGCAGATGGCGCTGGCGTTTCCGATGCAAACGTCGGCTATGACTACGTCTACGGCCTGAACGGGTTCTCCGCGTTCCTGACCGAAGCTCAGGTCGAGGAAATGTACAAGCAGCCCGGTGTGGTCTTGGTGTTGGAAGATGTGATGCGCTATCCGGACACCGACAGCACCCCGGATTTCCTGGGGCTTACGGATCCGGCGGGACCATGGGCCAAGGGCTACGACGGCGAGGGTGTTATCGTCGGGATCATCGACAGCGGTATCTGGCCCGAGCACCCCAGCTTTGCTGATGATGGCAGTTACCCTTCAGCACCGACGCTGGATGACAGCCGACCAAATTGTGAGTTTGGCAATATTGCTCACAACACCAATGACGCACCTTTCACCTGCAATAACAAGCTCATTGGTGCACGCCAGATGCTGGATACCTATCGAGCGTTGATAGGCGCAACTGCAGAAGAGTATGATTCGGCACGTGATGATAACGGTCACGGTACACACACTGCTTCCACTGCCGCCGGAAACGCCGGTGTTGAAGCATCCATGTACGGTCAACCTCTCGGCACCATCTCGGGTATTGCCCCACGTGCACACATCATCGCCTATAAAGGCCTCGGCGTTTTGGGTGGTTTCACATCCGATCTGGCGTCAGCCATTGACCAGGCCGTCGCCGACGGTGTCGATGTGATCAATTACTCGATCGGAGGTGGCGCAGGTGGACCGGGCGGTGACGAGATCGCTTTCCTGTTCGCAGACGCCGCTGGTATCTTTGTTGCTACCTCGGCCGGCAACTCCGGGCCAGGCGCAGCGACCCTAGGCAACCCGGGCACGATGCCCTGGATGACGACGGTTGGTGCCAGCACACAGAGCCGCTTCTTCCAGGGGACTGTCGTGTTAGGAGATGGATCCGAGTACGTCGGTGCTTCGATAACCCTGAGTGTGGGTTCAGCTCCATTAGTCGATGCTGAATTTGCAGGCGGGGACTTATGTGTCCCAGGAACCCTTGATCCCGCAGCGGTGAGCGGAAACATTGTGCTCTGCCGGCGTGGTGCCATTGCCCGCGCGGACAAGAGCCTGGCGGTTCTTCAGGCTGATGGTATCGGGATGATCATGTATGAAAACAGCGACGATAACAGCTTGTTTTCTGATACGCACTGGGTGCCCTCAATTCAAGTTGACAATACACCCGGTCTAGCGATCAAGGCTTACATAGCTGATGATCCATCACCCACTGCAGAGCTCATGACCGGGCAAATCGGTGAATGGCCCTCTGCACCCTCAATGACGTACTTCTCATCGCGTGGGCCCAACCCGGTCTCACCGGATATCATTAAGCCCGATATCACTGCACCTGGCATCCAGATCTTAGCGGGTAACTCACCGACTCCAATCGGTGGCTACCCTGAAGAGCTGTTCCAGGCGATTGCCGGGACCTCGATGTCGAGCCCGCATATCGCTGGTGTGTTTGCGCTGATCAAGCAGGCGCATCCCGACTGGAGCGCAGCAATGGCCAGGTCGGCCATCATGACAACGGCGTACCAGGATGTTCGCGATAACGATCGCGTTAGCACAGCGGATCCGTTTGATATGGGATCCGGGCACGTCAATGTCGGTGGCAAATCAAATAAGGGTTCAGCGTTTGAGCCGGGTTTGGCATACGACGCAGGACTGTTTGAATATGCTGCCTACACCTGTGGTGAGGATTTTGGGGTCTTCACAGCAGGTAGCTGCGATTTCCTTGAGGACATTGGCGTTCCTTCCGAAGCTTATAACCTCAACTACCCCTCAATTGGCATTGCCAATGTACCTGGCAGCCAAACAGTGGCTCGCACGGTGACGAGCGTGGCCAAGGAGAAAGGGTGGAGAGACTATACAGTCTCCGTGGATGCGCCTCCTGGGTATGACGTTACGGTTTCACCGTCCAGCTTCAGCCTTAAGAGCGGCCAATCTGCGACGTACGAGGTGACGATCACTAACGTCAGTGCACCCATCGGCGAGTGGCGCTTTGGCTCGCTCACATGGAGCGATAAGACGGGCAATTACGACGTCTATAGTCCTATCGCAGTTAGGGCTGCACTCTTTAGCGCACCAACTGCGGTCACGGGATTTGGTGAATCAGGGTCTGCAAGCTTCGATATTAACTTCGGCTACAACGGAAGTTATGCAGCAGCACCACATGGCCTGGCTGCAGATGCTCCGACCTCAGGCAACATTAGCCAGGATCCCGATCAGACGTATCCAAGTGTCGATGATAGTCCTGTTGGTGTACAGAAAATACCATTCCCGATCAGTGGTGCAGCTTTCGTTCGATGGGAAATGGTTATCCCAGGTGATGATGACATTGACTTGTTCCTGGAGGATTCCTCGGGGACCATCATTGCAGAGAGTACCAGTGGAGGAACTGATGAATTGATAGAAATGTTCCTGCCAGCTGATGATACATACACGATGGTCGTCCATGGCTGGTCCGTTCCTAACGAACCACTTCCTTTCACGTTGCATTACTGGGAAGTCCCCTTGGTATCGGGAGGAAGCCTGAGTGTCGACTCGGCTCCAGCATCCGCAACAATCGGGGCGGTTGAGACGATCGATGTCAGCTGGGTTGGACTCACGGCTGGCACAATCTACCTTGGTGCGGTCTCGCACACTGGTGATGTCGGCTTGATGGGCTTTACATTGGTCGAAGTTGACACTAACTAGTCACTTATACACCGTGTGAAGTCTTGTAACGTTATCGCCCACGGCACTCCCGTGGGCGATAACTACCATCTTATCTTGAAGAGCGGTTGAGTTTTTGTTTACTGGTCCTTCGATGGCGACGGTGTGATGAAATCATTCAAGTCTAGTTGTGGACTATCTTCTTTCTGAATGATGGTTTGCTCACATAAAAAGGGATCTCTCCCACCGCCAGTATGGTAATCGTAGGTCGTACCTTCAAATTCTAAGACGATACGACTCCCGTCCTTCGGCACCTGCAAGTACGCCATACCTGGCTGAGGACAGCCGAGAGAGCTATCGGACCAAACGACATCCTCATAGGAGACGAGCGTGATGGCATCTATCTTGATGTCAAGTCTTTCAGCGAGATCGGTTTTGGCTAGATCGACAAGCGTATCGGCACCGCCGGGAAGTGCATTTTCATCGGTCACGATCCCCTCCTGGTGAACGGTTGTGGACTCGGGCGCCTCGATCACAGACGCTTCGACCTCCGGCATCGGCGCCGAAGGCTCAACAGGTCCAGCGTTATCGTCACTCGGGTCCAAAAGTTCAGCACCAACACTTGTTGTGCAGGCGCTGAGCAGAAGCATGAATAGGGTAAGCAGCAATTGTATGTTTTTCATCATGATTCTAAGACGTTGTATGGTGCGTAAAAGTTCCGCGCACACCTGCCATTATAGGTGATTCATAGGATGAACCGTGGTTCAATTTAGAAAATATCCCCAAACAATTTCTTGGATGCCCTCCACAGGTCCGGCGACCCGATGATGGCGAGCCCGGGCATGAAGCCTCTATCGGACCGCTGGAGCAGGATCGCGCTGGGTGCGCTGGCATTCACGCTGATTGCAGTTGCGCTCCTGGTCCTGCCGGCTTTCGCCGAGGATGGCGATCCGCCCGAGCGGCGCGTTGTGCAGACAGTAGCCGACGAGGGCTACCTGTGGTGGCTGAAGCAGTGGTCGAATGGTGAGAAAGTCTGCGAGATACTTATCGGACACCCTGGTCTACCCACCTGGGAGGAGGTGTCGAAGGTATGCGGGGCGGCGACTTTTGAAGAATGGGTGGATACCTCCCCCTGCTTCGAAGCCGTGGACGGTGAGGATACCTCCGACTGCGATGGTCTCTACCTTCTCTACGCAGGCTACCTCGAGGGCGAACGTTTCGTGGTGCAGGAATTACCCAGCCCTTCTATTTCCATCTCCCTCGACGGCTGTGAGAACAACAATCTCTCACATCTGTGCGTTGGAATCCCCGAGTTGATACTGACTGCATCCGAACACTTAGATGGTGAGCACATCACCGCCGTGCATGTTGAGGTGATGGGTGAGGATCCCATCGAATGTGAGGGGCCCATCTGCCGTATCGAACTTATGCATTATGAGGGTCAGGAGCTGGAAGTCTTCTTCTGGGCTGATTCCAGCTATGGGGACCAAACGGAGGAGTACACCGCGTTAGTGCGCCCGGTGATTCTCGCCTGGCCCGCGTCTCCCGGCGAGGAAGTGTGGCAGATCGAGGTACTCAGCACACAGTGGGAGGGTGGACCCATGGCAGCCTGTGCCTTCACCTGGGAGTCTTTCCCTCCCGTTGATCCCAAGCAAGCCTGGCTGACGACGCCAGCGGATCCCTCAGGGCTGGCAACCGATCAACCCTTTGAGCTGCTGGCGGGTCGCTTGCTGCGCTGGGGCTTTGTCGAAGCACCGGAATGCCCCTGGGAGGGGCTGCTGCCGGATGGCACAGCCAGTGTTTGTGGTGTGGAACAGGCCCGAGAGGCGGTGGGCGTCTGGCAGAATCGCTTTGATATCCGCATTCTACAGGTAGCGGAGGAGACGGGCATTCCCGCCAAGCTGATCAAAGCTCTCTTCGCCCAGGAAAGTCAGTTCTGGCCGTTAGGATTCCCGGGCGTTCAAGAATATGGTCTTGGCGGTCTGCATCCTGAAGGTGGCGATGCGCTCCTGCTTTGGAACGTCTCCTTCTACCAACAGTTCTGCCCGCTGGTGTTATCCGAAGAAACCTGCGCCTCCCGCTACCATGAGCTGGATGAAGAAAATCAGGAACTCCTGCGCGGGGCCTTAGCCATCCAGGCTGATGTAAACTGCACGGAATGTCCGAACGGGCTCGATCTGAATAAAGCTGAACGCAGTGTAGATCTTTTCGCCGAACTTCTCCTGGCGAACTGTGCCCAGACAAGCGAACTTGTACGCCAGGTCTCACGTAATGCGCCAGGTAATGAGTTCTCCTACCCCGATTTATGGCGTCTCACCCTTGCGAACTACAACGCTGGACCAGGTTGCCTGCAGGAGGCGCTCTCGGAAGTTAAGCGGGCGCGCGACCCGTTCAACTGGTCTACAGTCTCGCAAGCGTTGGCCGATCTGGAGGCTTGCAGCGGCTCCATTGAATACGTCGAGCGCGTCACAAAGATTTACCCCTGACCATGCACTTGCTGCTCCTGGGAGTGGAGAATCATCCACGGAAAAGCATGCGATCCAGACCTTATTAATGAGAGGGTCGTGGCCAATGCCATTCTGAGTATCCCTTCGGCTTCGCTCAGCATGACATATGCTTGTTACTCTCGAGAATTCGGAAGCGAATCGACCTGGAATGTTCGTGTTCAAAACGCTTTAAAATCCAACTTTCCCCTAGATACTCACATCTTAAAGTAAGCCAAGTCCAAGTGCCCTGTGTATCCCATAAGATGATGTGGTCACTGATCCAATAATCTCGAGGAGTTGGTCAGGATGGCGATGTCGGGGATGGATTGTGCCGCTGCAGCCAGGACCGGGGGCAGGATGCCGAAGGCCGCAAGTGTGATCCCCAGCAGGTTGAATACACCGGTGAAGGCGAGATTCATTTTAACGACGCCCATGGTTCGATGGGCGATTTCGAACAACTGCGGGATGAGCGACCAGTCCTCGCGCATCAAGGCGATGTGGGCGGTTTCGATGGCGATATCAGAGCCGGCGACGCCCATGGCGATGCCCACATCTGCTTTGGCGAGCGCGGGGGCGTCGTTCACACCATCGCCCACCATGACGACGGTATGTCCTTCAGCTTGGTATTCTTCGACGATCTCAATCTTGTCCTCGGGAAGCATGTTCGCACGATAGGGGATATTCAATTGCGCCCCTAACGAGTCAGCCGTCTCCTGATTATCCCCGGTGAGAAGCATCATCTGCTCAACCCCAAGACGTTTTAGCGCCCTAAGGGCTTCAGGGACCTCCGGGCGCATCGTATCCGCTGCGGCCAGGACACCAACCAGGACACCGTCATGGCTCACAAGAAGCCTTGTTTTCCCCGGAGTTTCAAGGGATTCCAAGCTGGAAAGGTCACTCTCGCGGGCGATGAAGCGCTCATTGCCCACGCGGACGGTCGAGCCCTGGTATTTCGCCTGAATGCCCTGACCGGGGGTTGAGGAAAAATCCGTGATCTCTTCAAGGTCGATGTGTTTTTCTCGCGCGGTCTGGATGACGGCTTCCGCCAATGCATGCTCGGAGTAGGCCTCGACCGACGCGGTCATCCGTAGAAGTTCGTCAGCGGAGTAGCCGTTTACGGACAGGATGTCGGTGATGGACGGCTTTCCGAAAGTGACCGTGCCGGTCTTATCGATGAGCAGGACATCCGCACGAGCCAACGCCTCGATGTACTTGCCGCCCTTGATGAGCAGCCCATGTTTGGCAGCCGCGCCGACAGAGGCGAGCATGGCGATGGGTGTCGCCAGGGCAATGGCACAGGAGCAGGAGACGACAAGCACGGCGACCGTGGACAGGGGATCACCACTAAAGATATACGTCAGCGCGGCGGCGAGCAGCACAAGAGGGAGAAAATAGCCGGAGAACTTGTCGGCAAAGGTTTGAATCTCCGACCGGTTCGCCTCCGCTTCCTCGACCATCCGCACGACATGACCGAAGGTTGTGTCTTCCCCAACCCTGGTCGTCTCGACCTGAACGCTCCCCTGGCGGAGGATCGTCGCCGCGTACACATGACTGCCTTGGTACACGTCTACCGGCAGTGATTCACCTGTGACGGAGGATTGGTCCACAGCAGCTTGACCGGAGCGCACAACACCGTCGACAGGGACCGTCTCTCCGGGGCGTATGAGGACGATGTCGCCCTCACGGACGTCCTCAATGGGGAGGACTTCTTCCTCCCCACCCTTGATGATGCACGCAGTCTTCGGGATCATCGTAGTTAAGTTCTTCAGCGAGCTCCGGGCCCGGTTTGTCGTGTAGCTTTCGATGGCGTCCCCCACGCGCATGAAGAAAACGATGATGAGCGCAGTGATCCATTCGCCGATAATCAACGCGCCAAAAACCCCGAGCGACATCACCGTCTGGGCGATGATCGTCTTCTGGCTCAGGGCGTGGAACACTTTGCGAAGAACGGGCCATCCGGCGAGGACGACGATGATGGCACCGAGAAGTGGATGCACCATTGCGTTCAGCCGATCGAGGACTCCCATCCACTCTCCGAAGATGGCGATGGTTAGGACTACGGCCACGATGAGCCCATAGGCGATTTTGACACGCCTGCCAAGTTCCTCAGTTGAACTCTGGTCAGCGGGAACGAGGGCGTCTGGAACAGCATATCCAGCGCTCTGGATGGCGGTGTGGATGCGATCCTCGTCGACGAGTGAAGGATCTGCGCTTACAACGGCTTTTTCAGCGGCGAGGTAGACGGTCACGGAGCATACACCGGGGACGGATTCAAGCGCAGATTGGACGTGTTTGCTGCAATCGGCACAATCCATCCCGCCGACGGGAACCTCGAATACCTGTAAATGACCTGAATTTGTGTCACTCATGTTTGGGATACCCGGGTGCATTCGTAGACGCCTCGGGCGACCTCGGCGAGCACTTCATCGGCAAGCGTGAGCAGGTTGGCAACTCGGTCATCGCTGAGGCGATAATAGACGTAGCGACCCTCCTGGACCGCGGTCACGAGGCCGCAGTCTCGGAGACATGCCAGGTGATTGGAGGCGTTCGGTTGGGAGAGATCGGTCACGGCCACAATTTCGGACACATTCCTGGGGCCATCGAGCAGGCATTCGAGGATCGATAATCGCGATGGATCGGAAAAGCCCCGGAATAATTTCGCCTTGAGTGCGATGGCATTGATCTCTGCAGTAAGTAGCATTGTCTCTCCTGTTATAAACGTATCATTATACAATTATATATTAGTTTCCATGAATGAGGGACGAAATAGGTTGGTGAAGTTGTCCGAACGCTATTGATAGCTCCTGATAGCTCTCTACACATTACTTGAGAGTTTTTTAGTAGAATTTGAGAGGCGTTTTGTCGGAAGATCGTGGGGAATTCGTCCGGCGGGAGCACGCTGAATAAGTTAGGCTACATCCTATAGATGTGCCCCGATTTGGGCGAGACATCCACTGGAGGCATCGATGACCGAGACGGACATTCAAACCAACAAAGAACCAAAGGAAACGCTGGATTTCAGCCGCAAGGTGAAGCGGGCGCTCGAAGTGACATCCATAGCACTCTTGCTAGGCCTGGGAGTGGAGATCCTCTTCTACAGTCACCCCTTAGGGATCAACTTCCCGATCTGGGCCGCTCTCAGTGCGGCGGCGCTGTTCATCACTGCCCGTCTGGAAGGGGTCAAACCGAGCCGCTGGGAATGGCTGCTCGTGATCCCGATCCTCTTTCTGAGCGTGATGGCGGCGATGCGCCTGGAGCCGTTGACGGTATTCTTGAGCGTGGTCGGGACGTGGATGTTGTTCGCGTTGTGGGTGCGGGTTTTTCGCTCCGGACGATTGATCGACTTCGGTTGGCTGGATTTCGCCGTGGCCGTGATCGTTCCCCCACTCGAGGCGCTGTTCCGCCCCTGGGCGACGATGACGGAAGCCTGGCGGCGGGCTGCTGGTGAGCACGGCGGCCGCAGCCGGGGGTGGGCCATCCTGCGCGGCGTGCTGCTCGCGCTGCCTGTGCTGGCCATCTTCACAGCCTTATTGGCGGCGGCGGACTTTGTCTTCGGCGATCTGGTAGAAGAGGCATTGCGCTGGCTGAACATTGAGAAGCTGCTCGAGTATGTCGGGCGCGGGGTGGTCGTCGTCCTGAGCGCGATCTTCATGCTCGGAGCGTTAGTGATCGCTCTGCTCGATCCCGGGGACCGCACGCTGCACGGCGAGGACAAGCCGCTGCTGAAACCCTTCGTCGGCTTCCTCGAGTCGACGATCGTGCTCGGCGCCGTCGACCTGCTTTTCGCCCTCTTCGTCGTCGTGCAATTCCGCTACCTGTTCGGCGGGGAGGCGAATATCACCGCCGCCGGCTACACCTATGCTGACTACGCCCGCAACGGCTTCGGCGAACTGGTGTGGGTGGCTTTCCTGGGCATGGGGTTAATTATGGCGCTGGGCTATTTTGGCAAGCGGGGAGAGAGCCGCCAGCGATCCTGGTTCAACGGCTTGAGCACGGGCCTGGTGGTGATGCTGGGGGTGATCCTCGTATCGGCATGGCAGCGGCTGCTGCTCTACGAGGGGGCATACGGTTTCACCGAGCTGCGGACCTACACGCACGTGTTCATCCCCTGGCTGGCGCTGCACCTTGTGGTCTTCTTAGTCTTACTATTCCGTGGGAATCTGCGCCGCTTTGCGCCATTCGCAGCGCTGGGCACGCTGGGGTTCGTCGTCACGTTGAATTTACTTAACGTCGATGCCTTCATCGTGAGCCAGAATGTAAAGCGCTTCGAGCAGACGGAGGAGATCGATCTAGTTTATCTTCAATATTTAACGGATGACGCCGTTCCAGGGCTGGTCGAGTTCGCCCGAGTAGCGCCAGAGGGCATGCGTGAGGAGTTGCTGGCGAGCCTGGCTTGCCGCCGGGCGATGCAGGGAGATCGTCAGGAGGATCTGGGTTGGCCTTCCTGGCATATATCGCACAAGCGAGCGATGACGCTGCTGGATGAACTGGCGGCGTTGGATGCGTATACGGTGGAGTTTGAGGATTGGAACTGGATGGTCAGCGGTCCGGGTGTGGAGAAGGAGTACTGCGATTATTGGTATTGGGATTGAGGTTCGGTAGGGTTGTGTGGGGGCATGGCGCCGCCGTGCCCCCACTGGGTTTAATCGCTGGTGGGTTGATGGTTTTATGTGGAGTGCGGAAGCTCTGCTTCCGGCCTTTGATTTTGCCTGCGCGCAGAGGTTTGCGCGTATGAACAAATAGATCGACCATTGCAGAGGTGATGGTATTTTTTCTTTTGTACTGCGCCCCAAAAACTGGACACTAAATCAGTGATTCTTAGATAACATCAGCTGCCTCTGCAGCCAGAATGCTCTGGCGTTGTGAACAATTCGTGTTTTCTTCCCCCCTGTTGTCCCACTGGGGGGACGTGTGAGCAGTAATCTGCCTCGCGAAACGCATCGTGGAGCACACCCCTTGACAACGATCGATCCGGCTTTACGTCCCCGAAGGGACGTCTCTAAGGAAACATTTCTACTCAGCGGTTGTTCCAATCAAGCTGCGGTAGGTAAGCGTCCAGGAGCCGGTGATGAACGTGCGCATGATGCCGCTGGCGACGAGCAGAACAGGCAGGTAGAACAGGATCCCGATCAAAGTCACAGACAGACCCGCAATGGTGCTCGCCTCTGAATTAACGATCAAACCGGTGAAGAAGGGCAGGACCATCAGGATGAAGGGGATGGCCAGGATAAGCCCGACGATGAAGCCGCCGACGCCCAGAATCAAGCCCATCACGATGACCTCACCCAGGTTGGAGCGGAAGACATCCCAGGCGCGTTGGAAGGCGGCGACGATGTCGAGCTCTTCGACGATCAGGGCAACCTGCGTGAGCAGTGTGTAGATCGAAAGGGCGATGCCCAGCGGGATCAGCAGGCAGATAAGCGGGATGAAGCAGATCAACCCGATCCCCAACGTGAAGATCGACAGCAGCGCGCCGCCGAAAACCACCGGGAGGATGACGACCAGGGAAGCTAGTCCAAGGATAAGCTGAATAGCAAGCAGTTTCCAGAAGTAGCTGAACCCCTGCTGGAAGGCGCTGGCCAGCGTGACCGTCTCGCCGGTCTCAGCCATCTGAAAGCCGGCGATCAAGCCGCCGTTGCCGATAGCGGCAAGCACCCAGAAAATCAACGCCAGCAGAATGAGACCACCGATGACGGCGATGCCAATGGCGATCCAGGTCCCCTCGGGGACGCTCTGCAGCCAGTGATCGATCTGGGGGAACTCGCCCCCACCAACGTTATATTGCGGTATACGGCTGACGTTGCTGGAGGTCTGGCTGCTCCCGCTGGAGCAGTTGGCCAGGATGCCCAATAGCCACAAGCCCTTGTGCTTCCAGGTGATCTCCCAGGCGCGTTTGAAAATTGCGGAAATATCCATAAGTTTGTCCTTTACTTAGAAGCGGTTGCTTATGGGGATACTGTACAACAAAATGAGTGGGTTTACAGAGGGTTAATTTCTTATTTAGCTGACAAGTAGCCTACGAGGGTTGTAAAAAACCTGATCTTCAAAAAATGTTATGAGAAATACGATTCTCAATAGGTAGTGTCGGGTTACGCTTTATCGGCGATGACCCACGCGGCGTGGTTCTCGCGCTCGACGGCGGCATCTGCGCCCATCCCCGCCAACCTCTCGGCAATGCGTTCGGCGCGCACGAAGTGGCTGCGCATAAGCGCAATTTTCTCGGCGATGGCGATGAGCTTGACCGCGAAGCGATCGATATCCGGCTCCTCGATCACCAACCGCCCGCCCGGCGCAAGCACGCGCCAGAACTCGGTCAGGCTTGAGCCCTGGTCGGTGAGATGATGGTAGGCGTCGACGACGATGATGCGCTCGAAACTTCCATCAGGGAATGGTAAGACCTCGGTGTGGCTTCCGACCGCATCGAAGCCGCCCTTATCGTTTGCCTGCTTAAGCATCTTGAGCGAGCTGTCGGCGATCACGATCTGATCGATTTGATCGCGCAGCCGTTCGGCAATGCGGCCCGTTCCTCCGCCGGCGTCGAGCAGCCGGCCGCGCGCGGGCAGCCCGGTGACTTCGTTCAAGCGGCTATCCGCAGGTGG
>CBDAFF010000021.1:0-9053 GCA_965195195.1 uncultured Anaerolineales bacterium
GTTCCAGCCGAAGAGTAAGACTTCTTTAGACCAAGTCTGTACCCTTTGTAGAATATAGTTTTTGGGCGCTCAACAATCGGCCCCTAGTGCCCTATTGCCCTTTTACTGATCCTACGTTGGATGGGATGGTCTATTTTTGCATCTTTATCGAAGACACTGGAATGATGAAAATCTTTCCAAACCATTCCTTGATTTTTTGCAGGAAAGCAGATAGGCTTTATTGGACAAACAGGAGAGCCTGTTTGTCAGGAGGAGAAAAACATGGACCCCAGCACACCCCCGGAACAGCCGCCTGAAGATCCTGGTATGAGCGGCGATTTTACTTCGTCGGAACAACCGCCCGAAGATCCTGGTATGACCAGCGATTTTCCCTCAACGGAACAACCCTCACCTTCAGAGCCGGAAAGCGAGAAAAGCAAGACCTGGCTCTACGTTCTCTTCGGAGTCGCTGCCGTTCTCTTAATTGCGGTGATCGCATTTGCACTCTTCGGCTCGTGCTCAACCCCTCCACCCGAGGCTGGAGATGACTCCTGGGCAAAGATCGAAGCTGCGGGGGTCATGAATGTTGGGACCGCCGCGGATTACCGTCCATTCGAATATTACAACGAACAACTTGCGATGGATGGATTTGACATCGCGCTCATCCGCGAAGTAGGTAATGTATTGGGCGTGAACACCGAGATAACTGATTTCGCTTTTCAAGGTCTTGGAGATGCATTGCAGATTGGTCAGGTGGATATACTCATCTCGGCGCTTTCCATCACGGATGAACGTGAAGCCATCGCCGATTTTTCGAACGTCTACTATGTCGGTGAGGACGGCGTACTTGCTAGAGATGGGTCGGGCATCGACTCGGTGTCATCCCCCAGTGATTTCAGCGGGAAGCGCGTGGGCGTCCAGAACAAAACCGCTTACATGGATTGGGCGCAATCGACGCTGGTTGCAACAGGCATCATTACACAAGACCAGCTATTCGTTTACGCCAAACCCGAGCATGCTGTTGCCGATCTCACGATAGACCGGCTTGATCTCGTAGTGATGGATTTCTTACCTGCGAAGAAGACTGCGGCCGAAACAGGAGTGAATCTGGTTGGGCAGAGTCTCAATCTCCAACACTTTGCGATCGCGGTTCCTCAAGGGGCTACAGCATTACAGCAGCAGATCAACTGGGCGCTCACCGAGCTGCAGAACAACGGCACGATGGCGCGGCTGTTTGAACGTTACTTGAATTTGAAGCCGGATGAAATTCCTACACCGCCCCCCCCTGAGGCTACAGCGACACCAGCGCCAACACCAACCCCAGGAGGCTGCATCAACGGAATGGAATTCGTAGAAGATCTCAGCTACGATGACCACGATTTCACTGATCTGCCCAAGCTTAACCCCGGGGAGAAATTTGCCAAGGGTTGGCGGATCAAAAACAGCGGTACGTGCGAATGGACAACAGATTACTACATCGGTTTCGTTCGTGGGGACCGGATGGATGGGGAAGCTACCGATGTGGATAGCAAGGTTGAATCTGGTCAAACCCTTGATATATATGTAGACCTCGTGGCACCCAACAAAGCCGGAGAATATGCAGGTTGGTGGCAAATGTTCACCGACAAGGATGTCCCCTTTGGCGAGACCATCTGGGTGGCGATCCAGGTGATTGGCCCCACAGAGGTGCCTACAAATACTCCTGAGGCTACCGAGCATCCGGCCGCGGACTTGATAGGACCGACATGGGTGTTGAAGGAATACACACCGCCGGATGGGTTAGTTACAGCGCCGCTGGATGATCCCGAATCGACGGTGATATTCGACCTGAACGATATTGTCAGTGGTTCCGGCGGTTGTAATACATACAATGGGCCGTTCGTTTCGGACGGGGAGGAACTCGCCATCGAGATAGAATCTGTTACAAAGTTAGTATGTGAGCAACTCATCATGGACCAGGAACTAATCTTCCTGCAGCTTCTCGACGAGTCGCAGGAATATCTCATCCACATTACAGCTGATGGATCAGAGTTGGAAATGCTCGCCGAACGCACCATCGATGATAAGTTGGAAGATGTGGTCATTATGGTGTTTGATGTGGAGTAGCTTTCGCTAGCATGAAGAATGAAGAACAAAAAAGAGGTTGAGGACATCCTCCACCTCTTTTTTCATTCTCTCAGGGATGTCGTTGTGAGGAACCCGAACGAGCGACGCCGCAATTTCCACAACTGTCGCCCGGAGCTGAACCTCCGGACTCAAGGCAAAAGGGTGCCTCGCACCCTCGCTGGTAACCCGAAGGGGTTTAGCTATGAGCCCGGCCATTCATGGTCGGGCGACGCGGCAATCCCAACAATCATCGCCCGGAGCTGAACCTCCGGACTCAAGGCAAAAGGGTGCCTCGCACCCTCCGAATGCCGCGAAGCAACCGTGACCCTCCCCCAGGCCAAGTAAGAACTAGTACTCGGAAGGTCAGGGCCTGTACCTGGCACCATTAATCATAGTATCATGGGGCTCAGGTTTACCTGGTCCCCCTTTATTTTTTTAAGTCATTTGGATATGAATCTGGTAGAGACGGTTGTATCTGAATGATTAGAGCGGACAACATGGAATTTATCGGATCACTCGATCTTGAACTCATCTTGGAGTGGATACTCTCCCAAGCTACGAACTTCTGGTGGTTGATTGGAATCTCCACCTTTGCCTTTGTCGGCACGCTCATCGCTGTACCGGCATTTGTGATCCGCACACCATCGAATTATTTCTCCCGCTCGACGCGGCCCACAACCGCGTGGGAGAAACAGCATCCACGTATGAGGACCCTGGGAGTCGGTGCAAAGAACATCGTAGGTCTCATTCTCATCTTGATGGGAATTGTCATGTTGATCATACCTGGTCAGGGGTTTCTTACAATCACTATTGGCTTAATGCTTACTGATTTCCCGGGCAAGTACCGCTTGGAGCGCTGGTTAGCCTCCCGCAAGCAAATCATGACCGCGATGAATATGCTTCGGGAACGGGCTGGAAAAAAACCGCTTGACTCCGTAGAATCTTTCACTGCGAACATCGCACCGTCATGATGGGTTTGCCATCCCGCTGAATCACCCCGGTAGGATACACTACCAGGCGCTAAGCTGAGTCGGTGTCAATTATTAAGTTATTAGTTCCTGCTATCATCAGAAATCGCGCTTTACTCATCATAACAATATACGGATGAACCTGGCACGATCGGATGATCAACAAATAGGAGAGCGATATGACAACACTCCAAGCCCTTAAGGAGAAATGGTTCCTTGATTTGACCGTGGAGGGGACATTCCCGCCCCAATCCCGTCATCCAGGCGCGATGGTCTTTGACCATACCGAAGGCAATCGTGTCGAGCCGGTCATCGATGGTTATGCACTCATGTCGGATTACCATCGCCGCTTGACAGAGATGATTGAAGCTCCAGATCCCTCCGTCTATGAAGTCTGGGTGTCGATGTGGCACTTTGATAATGTCAAATTGATGGGTGTGACCAATGCCACTGAGACTGCTCTCGAACTCACCTGGAAAGCTGCCGAAGCCGGAGTAAAGATTGTTTTCCTTGGAAGTGGTCATCTTTCCCGTAAGCGGCCTCACGCGAAATTCGCGAAGGAGCTAATTGCGAGAGGTGGTCGTGGAACATCTGATGGACGCATGCCGCGCCTGGCCAGCCATCACCAGAAATTTGTCGTTTACCGCTACCCTGAGAACCACTGGGTCGCGGTGCTCGGTTCCATGGACATCAGCAAGGCCCGATGGGACACACCCGGACACCTCGATGTCAATCCCGATCGCCCCCGAGATGGTCAGGGGCCGACGCATGATGTCTCGTTAAAAGTTGAAGGACCGGGTGCGGTCGATATTGCACTACATTTCGCCGAGCGCTGGAACGATCCGAAGAATCTCTCACGAACCAATCCTGAGATCACGGCAGACCTCCCAATTGATTTTGCTTTTAATTTACCAGATTCAAGTGGGTCCTGTGCCATTCAGATGCTGAGAACATATCCTATAGATCCCAAGCACAGCTTCAGTTGGTCCGATCAGGGTGAGTTCACCATATGGGCTTCTTACTTGAATGCGATTAAGAAAGCCCAGAAGTACATCTACATCGAGGACCAGTACTTGTATAGCTTTGGTGTACCGCTAGCAGTGGAGAGACCTCCCGGAGTCTTTCGAGATAGCGATCTCTTTTTCCACATCGGGGAGGCCATTAAACGTGGTGTTGATGTCCTCATCCTCGTGCCAAGCCGAAAGGGCAACCCCGCCGCTATCCCACAACTACATCAGCGCCGCAAGGGAGCCCGGTATCTACGAGAGATATCAGAAAACACACATGGAGCAGGACGGTTTGGAATCTGCTACCCGAGCATCGGTAAGTTCGACCCCGTGGTCCACGCGAAGGTAATGATTGTGGATGACGAATTGGCGCTCGTGGGCAGCGCAAATGTATGTCAGCGAAGCATGGCACATGATTCAGAAGTCCATCTTGCCGTCGTGGATGGTGAGGATCGATTTGTGCGTGAATTGCGACTGGCTCTCTGGATGGAGCACATGGAACTCGATGGCCCTGAAGCTATTCAGGATCCAGGACAAGGATTTACCGGATACATACAGAACGCAACCGAGGGGAAGGGACGTTTGCGCTTATTCGATATAGACAAGAAGTCCCGGGTGCCTTTTCACAAGTTCATCATGGATCGCATCATCGATCCCTACAAAGGACCTATCAGGATTTGAAATGTATAATCTCCGCTCTGTTTTTGGCAGATAGGCCCACCTGAAAAGTCGCATAAAATACTTGGGGTAAAATTAAGCTATGTTCCTCGAAATCCTTAAAAATCCCTCAGCCTGGTTTCTTGTATTGCTCTTGAGTGGCATTGGCGTACTCGTTCACTTCGGGCAATACAAGATTGGGGAACGTGGGGAATTGGCCATTCAAAAACATATCGGGGAAGGCTTTGCAGATAAATTGCAGAGGGCCAAGGATTTGATAAACCGCGGGGGGGCACGGGCGATGTTACTGACGGCGATCCCCGGGTTGGGTTCCGCGCTCGCGTTAGGAGCAGGACTGGCAAGAATCCAAGTATTGGCCTTCATCTTGTTTGTATTTACAGCTAAACTCATTCGCAACACGTTGCTGCTGCTTTCTTATGCTGGTGCGTTGGAAATTTTCCATAGCGTAACCAGATGATTCGGCAAGAACATTACATGGGTGCGCCTTCAACCAAGACAGCAATGGGGGTGTAGAAGGAAAATCGGGCAGATTGATGTGTGTGCTGATCCTTGCACCTCATTCAACCATGATTTGAACTGGTGATAAACAGCTGCTGTACCGAATAGCGGCGTTGAATCTAACGCCAACTCAGCCGGGCAGAGTACAAATAGAAATCCGATCCATGGAATATTGAGCGATCCATGATCGAACTGGCCATCACCCTTTTTATCACCTCGAATGTAGATGATTAAAGCGCCTCTACCCTCCAGTCTCGAGCTCTCTGCGGCCTGAAAAGTGCGCGATTACGGCGACAATAACGCCTAGAATCAGGAGTAATGCGGTCTGAGTAATGAGCCCGGAGGTGATCGAATGAAAGGCCTCGCTGGCTAGATCATTAAAGGCTGGGTCGATAATAGATGTCAATACGTAAGACTCCCCAATGGCAATCAAGAACAGAGAGATGAGCATTACCACAGCAGCGCCAATGCCTATGGCGTTGATAGTGCTGCGGCGCCATTTTGATAACACCACCGCACCGCCAAAGCTGAGGGCCATAATGAAAAAGGAAAGGATCGCGATGCGGTCTAGCATCCTGAGTCCTCGTTGTAGCACAGCAAGACCATCACTTTCAACCAGTGCGAACTGCATCACATCAGCACCTGGCTCGAAAAGCGAGACATTCTTCAGACCCAGTAAATTCAGGATCTCATTTAATAGCTCACTAAAATCGATATAGACAATCCCATCCTCAGCATAAATATATATGCTGTCACCTGAGAGCACCTTGAAAAGTGAGCCGTGGATGATTTCAATCGCTCTTACCCAAATCTCATTATATTCGTCGCTGAGGATGACCGTGGAAATCGCCTCTGAGACCAGCTCCTGAACTTTCTCAACAAGCGGCTGATCGAGGATTCCTAACATTACCAACAAACTTGGCCTTTCCAACGGGGTAATACCAAGCTCTTCCGACACCCCCTCGACAATGGCATCGCTAAGGGCTTCCACGACAACGGGGTTTTGGCTCAGAGGACCTATTGTAGCCACCCAGACATCTGTATCGATCAATGTATCACGCGCCCAGTTCGAAATATTTGCCAATGCGAGAGCAATGCATCCGAGTACGATCAAAAGCGCTACGGCGATTCGTTTCCCTGTGTGCTTTTCCGCTTTTGCTTTGGAAAGTTCTCCCTTCAATGCTTCGTTCTCGGCTTGTAGTGTCTTTATTTCCTTTTCTTTCGGTGAGGGTGATTTGGCTGCTGTTTTGGTTTTAGCTTTATCGTCTTTTGATTTAACTTGTTTTTTCTTCGGACTCATCGGGTATCTCCTCGCTCTAAATTTCCTTAGTAGCAAGTCCTAGTCGATGACCAATGCTTGCTGCAGCAATCATTATCAGGGCGCTTTTTAAAAACCACAACTTCTTCTGTCTATAGCTAGTCCCTGGATCTGGGGACGACTTCGACGTTGCTATATTCCACTGCTGACCCAAGATTCCCGGGTATGCTCTGCAAGGTGATCTCGGTGATCTCAGGGCGGCAATTGAAGCGTGCCGGCGGACCGATGACCCCAACGCCGCGCGTGGTGTAAAGCCACATACCCTCGATTTCGACCAACCCGTCGTCATACTTGCGTCCATACTCTGGCCGGAAGGGTCCACCGATACCGGGTATCCGTACCTGACCCCCATGCGTGTGCCCGGATAACTGCAGGCAGACCCTCCCATCCCGGGCGTACTGATCCGCGAAGTCCGGCTCATGCAGCAACAGAATCACCGGCGAACCCCGCGGTGAACCCTCCAGCGCGAGCGAGAGATCCGGTTCCCCGCTCCAACCATCGTCTAACCCGGCGAGGATCAGATCGTCAGCCCCAACACGTAAGAGCACACTGTCGTTAACAAGGACACGGATTCCAACCGACTCCAGTCCTGAGCTCACCACCGCAGCGTCCGTCCAGAGATCATGATTGCCCAGCACGGCGAAAACACCATGTTTGGATTCAAATCCGGCGAGGACAGGCGCTAATTCGTAGATAGAGTCTGCCCCTTCGAATACATAATCCCCCAGCAAGCAGACGACGTCGGGGATCAATTCATTTGAGGCGGCGACAACTTTCTCGATGAAATCGATCTGTGTATAAGGGTGCAGATGGAAATCACTCAGACAGACAATCTTGAAGCCTTCGAAGGCTCGCGGCAGTCCCTGGATCGGGACATCAACACGCTCGACAGAGAGCCAGTGCGGCTCGACATAGAAGACATATCCGTATCCGGCCAAACACGAAACCCCCAGGCCAAGCGTTGCCCCGCCAAAGACCTTCAGAAAACCGCGCCGGGTGAGTTTTATTGAGTCACTCATTCTGCCCTCTTACCAGATTCACGAACACGAAGCCGCTTGAGAAAGTCGTTACTAACGAACGAGGAGCGCATCTTTGATGTACCAGCCTCCTCACTAATTAGACATTCAAATCTTCGATAAGTCCACTAATGGAAACACGTGAGACATGTTGTGAGCTGAAACAAAGCTTCAGGGCGCGTGAACAACCTGATCAACCATCCGTATCGTCGGCATCATATAAACATCAGAAGAAATTCATTGCTTCACCGGTTCCCTAGATGACAGACTTCATTGCCCCAATCCTGACCCGATTCTGCCATCAAACGGCTACAACCTCGTGATATCAAAGGATCGGATCGAATGATTTGCTGTCGCTACGAACATCTGGAGATCCGCTAATTACAAACGGCAAGCTCACATTCTCAGTGAATCGGGAGGTCGAAATGGACAGAAAATCAACCCTGCTCATACTGGCAGCATTCTCGTTATTTATAAGCGCCTGCGGCGGCTCAACCGCAACCCATACAGCTTCATCAACAGACATACCGGCAGCTACCCAACCACCGCCAACGGCAATAGCGGTTGACATCTCGCAGCTCGGTGTGGAGGAATACCCTCGCGTGGATGGATCCACGTCTGCCTATCCACTTCAGATCACGCTCGCCTGCCAGATCATGGATGTACCCTGCATTTGGCTTGAAGGCGATCTGTTCGGCACCACGCGGAGCATCATCCCCGACCCCGAATTTGAGGGGTCATACGACCAGGTTGAAAAGATCTACAGCATCTATCACAACGGCACGCATGGCTCCTATATGAACCTCATCGAAGGAAATGCGGACATCATCATCGTGGCCCGACCACCTTCAGAGGACGAGCTGCAGGCTGCCGAGGCATCTGAACTACACCTCGAGTTCAAACCCATTGCCCTGGATGCATTTGTATTCGTAGTAAACGAAGCGAATCCTGTCGATGATATAACTTTGGACAACATTCAGAACATCTATACCGGAGGAATTACACGCTGGTTGAAGTTGGGGGGTTCGTTTGGCGAGATTCACACCTACCAGAGAAATCGCAACTCGGGAAGCCAGGAGTTGATGGAAAGCCTGGTCATGCGGGGCGCGCCTATGATCGAGTCACCGGATATGATCCTGGAATCGATGATGGGACCGATTAATGCGCTCAGCGATGATCCCCAGGGCATTGGTTACTCTGTTTATTTCTACGCCGCGTATATTTTCCCTCATGAGCGCGTGAAAATGATCGCCGTCGACGGCGTTCATCCAAATTTTGAGAACATCGCCGACCGATCGTACCCTCTGACTACGGAGGTCTATGCGGTCATCAGAGGGGATGCGCCCCAAGAGAGTGCGGCGCGCTTGCTGCTGGATTGGTTGCAAACGGCGGATGGACAGGCCGCTATTGCCAAGAGCGGATATGTGCCGATCTCACAGTAAGGGTGTCACAGGTAACCCCTTCTAACTCACAGAATTCAGGG
>CBDAFF010000022.1:0-9104 GCA_965195195.1 uncultured Anaerolineales bacterium
TCGGTCCTCGGCTTCCACATCAGGGACCCGCACTACGCTCCAGACCTTCTCGTCGCCGGCGTGATAGCGGATGAGCATGCGCAGCATCTTTTCCAGGTCAATACGGTCGGTCTTCGGCTGGCGACGCTTCCTTCTGATCTCCATGCTGGCGGCATCAACGACGAGGTTTTCAATCTGAGCATGAAGCAAGAAACGGTGGAGCCACATCGTCCCGATGTCCTTGCGGGAGAAGCCTTCCCTGCCAGCCTCGTAGCAGCTCAGGACCCGGCAATTCTCCGGGAGGTTGAAGCGTCGCTTGGCGGATTGGATCTCCTGCTTCAATCCCGTCGTGTCCCTGGCTGCGACATTGCGCTCCCGAGGTCGTTGACCAAATCCAATAGTGAAGCCCAACTTCCAGCGGTTATTGTCTAGCTCAATAGCCATGTAAAGTACTCGTTCCAATGTATACTCAAAGTTGCAGGTCGCTGCAGTGTCCATTGCTGCCTCCTTTTGGCTGAAAGGGTTTGGTAGAAGGATACAGTGCAGCGGCTTGCGATTTCAAGCTAAGGTTATCCATAGCATCTCATAACCTGAAGGTCCTCAGTTCGAATCTGAGCCCCGCTACCTTAAGGCACCTGAAAGGGTGCCTTTTTCGTTCTAAGCCCCCTTGAATAAGGTTCGAACCGATAACCTGGGGGTTATCAGTCCGTTTCCGAAGCGCTCAATTTTAGCCCCCCGGACGAAACGTAGACCGTCAGGCTTTAACAAATCTTTGAATTCAATTTCTTGGACCCCCAAAAAGGATAGAGGGAACACTGACATTAGGGTGGATAAATTCGCAATAACTGGTGGTCCAATCAGTTCGGCATAGTTATCCAAGCCCTTATTTACAGGATTCGACCCCGAGAACTTTGGATCCTTGGTTCGAATCTACAAACCATTGACTGGGAAGATAACGTCCGAGAAAAGGATTTTTCCACTACCGCGATCCAGGATCCTATTCCAATCTCCAGAGTTGCACATAGTAGTTGAATCCAAGTTGTTATCCAAAACGTCCAGTGACATATTCTTCGGTACGTTTATCAGCAGGTCGTGTGAAGATGACTTGTGTATCATCGAACTCGATCATTTCCCCCGCGCGTTCTTCGTCGAGCATCATCATGGCTGTATAATCAGAAACTCGTGCCGCCTGTTGCATATTGTGGGTCACGATAACAATGGTGTACTGCTTCGATAGCTCGCGCATAAGTTCCTCAATGCGCAGGGTGGCGATGGGATCGAGCGCAGAGCATGGCTCGTCCATCAGGATGACATCGGGTTTGACAGCAATCGTGCGGGCGATGCATAAACGCTGCTGCTGACCACCGGAGAGAGACAAACCGGACTGGTCCAGTTTACCGCTGACCTCATCCCATAACGCTGCATCTCTTAGTGATCCCTCAACCAACTCATCCATATCCCCCTGGAAACCATTGATGCGTGCCCCCCAGGCCACATTCTCATAGATGCTCTTTGGAAAAGGGTTGGGTTTTTGAAAGACCATTCCGATTCGTCTACGCACTTCGACTGGATCAATATCATCACAATAAATATTTTCTTCGCGAAAGATCACCTCCCCTTCCGTTCGCGCCGTGGGAACCAACTCGTTCATGCGATTGAATGCCCGCAAAAGCGTGCTTTTGCCGCAACCCGAGGGGCCGATGATCGCTGTGATCTTATGCTTCCTGAGACGCAGATCTGTATTCCGAATAGCCCGGAAATCACCATAAAAGACATTGAGTTCCTTCGTCTCTAGGACGTATTGGACCGCTGATTCGATATCCATTGTCTTACCAATCGAAGGTTTATTAAACATTACCAACGTATCCCTCTCCGGCGGTTCTTGAAACGAGATAGTCTTTTGTGTATTCACAATCAAACTATCTGCCATTAAATCCCTCCTTTTTTCTGACTAGAGCTGCTGTCGATATCTGTTTCGCAACAGAACCGCAGCAGCATTCAAGGTTAACAAAATAAATAAAAGTGTGATGATCGCCGCAGCAGCAATATTACGAAATTCCGCCTGGGGCCGAGCCGTCCACTGCCATATTTGGATAGGCAGCGTCGTGAATTTTGAGAACGGACCATCCGGATCAAATGTTATGAATGTCGACGCTCCAATGACGACAAGCGGCGCAGTTTCGCCGAGCGCTCGGGAGATGGAGAGGATCGTTCCTGTGAGAATCCCTGGAAGCGCGCTCGGCAGAACGTGTGACCAGACTGTTTCCCATTTTGTAGCGCCCAATCCATAACTCGCTTGTCGAAGCGAGTTGGGTACAGCTTTGATAGCCTCCTGTGCGTTGATGATGATCAGGGGGAGAACAAGGAGGCCGAGCGTTAAGCCCGCCGACAGAATCGTCCGCCCATTGGTTGTTGTGAGATCCTCGACATATCCGAACAGTGCACCGCTAGTGATGGGTTCAAGAGCGCGCACAAAGATGGCCAATCCAAGCATTCCATAAATTATCGATGGTACACCCGCGAGGTTGTTGATGTTCGTTTGGATCACGCGGTGGATCCATGAATCGCCTGCGTATTCTTCAAGGTAGATCGCCGCCCCAACGCCAATGGGAAATGCGAACAGAATCGTGATAACGATCACCCATAACGATCCCAGAATAGCTGTCCTCACTCCCGCTCGAAGCGGATCGGAGGATTGGGGATTTTTAATAAAATCGGCATCTAACCAGGAGGTAAACTCCAGGAACGAGTCGGGGTATTTCTCCAAACGAAGATTTTCGATCTCGTCTTTTTTCAACATTGATTCGAAGAGGGTCCACGTTTTTACGACCTCCTTCTCCACAACTCTCTCGTAGACAAGATGCAGCATCTCCTCCTGGGCTCTCTCGCTGTATGGCATCTCACTTTCATACCGGCGGTAGAGTCCCTTGGAGACGTTTTTCTGAAAAATTACAGCGAGTTGATCTCTTGATAGTTCTTCGAGGGGGACCCCATCACGCGCCAAAGAATCAGGGGGAATCCCATATTCGAATGCGGCGTAGCCTACATTGCTGTTGATGATGTTAAGCAACAGGGCGCTCAAGGCGATAATACCCACGATGATCGATATCTGAAACACTACGCGCCATAGCACGCCAATGCGATGGCGCTTCCTGATTTCATGCGCAAATTCATCGCCATCAAGAACGAGACCTGACCCATTTTCGATTTCGGATGGATCCGTGTAATGCCCACTCATTCGTATTCCTCCCGATACCGGCGCACAACCCATTGGCTGACGATATTGAGTCCCAAAGTGATGATAAACAGCAGCAGACCGATGGCGAAAACGCTGTTGTAGTCGATCGAGTCGTAGCTCAAATCACCACCGCTGATGCGTACGATGTGTCCCGTCATCGTTTCCGCCGCATCGAATGGATTGAGCGTGAACGCTGAACCCGCTCCAGCAGCAATCGCTACAATCATCGTTTCTCCTATGGCACGTGAGATAGCGACGATACATGCGGCCGCAATTCCTGAGAAAGCAGCAGGCACGACTACCTTTATCGCTGTTTCTAACTTTGTCGCCCCTAAGCCATAGGCCGCTTCGCGCAGCGAGCGAGGTACGGCAGTCAGAGCATCTTCCGTCATTGAACTCACCAACGGGAGAATTAGGATGCCGATCACGATTCCAGCCGCACCCGTGTTGTAGATCTCAACAACATCTCTCCCAAAGATCGTTCGCAAAAGAGGGGTCATAAATGTGAGCGCGAAGTACCCATAGACAACGGTAGGAATACCCGCCAAGATCTCAAGGATCGGTTTTAATAGTGATCGGGCGCGCTCGGAAGCATATTCACTGAGATAAATTGCCACACTCAGACCGAGGGGAAGTGCGACGAGCATCGCTGACAAGGATGTCATCATCGTCGCAGTTACGAGCGGAATAATGCCGAATTCGCCAATCTGAGGGTTCCATTCTGTATGCGTCAGGAACTCAAGGAGCGAAACCCGGTCTGCAGTGAAGATTTCAACCCCTGCCTTATGAGGAACTATTTCCGAACCCTGAAAACCGCGTTCAACCACGACGGTTAAACCATCCATACCTACAACCTTCATGACCTCATCGCCAAGCCTGACGATTTGTCCCACTTCAAGAGCTGCCCCTTGCTCTGTCGCTTCAAAAGCCAACGACACTTCGTCAATTGCTACCACGAGTTCCTTATTTGAGTTTTTCCAGAGTTGCGTTGTAAAGAATGAGAGCGACTCCTTGGCCAAAACGGAGACGATCCCGATCGTGGTTAGGATCGAGAGCGCACCGCAAATAAAGAGGAAACTGGTGATAATGGTTTCTTTAATCCGAGGTTGCCTATGGAGACTATGTGAACGTACAAATTGTTTCCTCGGTGGGGGACTAGATTGGACCCGTGTATCAGGGGGAAATATCGTTTCCACAAGTGCTCCTTAGCAGCAAATCATGGCATAGAGAGATGATGCTCTCTCTATGCTAAAAATACGTATACTGGGGGATCGCAGTCAGACTACTGACCCATCGCATCCAGCCAAGCGTGTTTTGATTCATCAAGCGCGTCTGCGCTGACCGGGAAGTAACCCACGTCCTCGATCTCCTCGTTGACATAGGTCAGGAAGTAGTTGATAAAGCCGGCGACATGAGACTTAGTCTGCATAATCTCAGCATCCGAGTAAATGAAGAGCGGGCGAGCCAACGCATACGCTGCACTGTCTACCGTCTCCAACGTCGGTTCAATTGCCTCGATCGATAGCACCCGCAGAGCGTCCTCATTCTCAACATAGTAGGCATAGCCAAAGAAACCGACGGCATACGGACTGCCCAGGATGCCCTGCACCAATACGTTGTCGTCCTCGCTCAACTGTGTGTTGGCCGCACGTAGAATCGGTTCCTCATACTTGTCGAAAACCTCTTCTACAAAGAAGTCGAACGTACCACTGTCTGTTCCGGGGATGAAGCGGAAGATCTCCTCGTCCGGCCACTCCGGTCGAACGTCCGACCAGGTCTCCGCATCGCCGAATATCATCGCCAGCTCTTCCATCGTCACGTCTTCGGCAAAGTCATTCTCCTGGCTCACCGTTACAGCAACCGCATCCGTGCCTACTCGGAACTGGATCGGTGTACGCCCGATGTCTGCACAGGATTTTATCTCGCTGTCCTTGATCGGCCGCGAGGCATTGGAGACATCCGTCTCACCTGCCACGCAGAAGCGCTCAAATCCGGCGCCGCTGCCGATGCTGTCGATTGTGAGATTGCCGCCAAAACCCTCATCCTGGAAGCGCTCGGCCATGCGCTCCGCCAGCGGGAACACGGTCGAACTGCCGGCGGTTACTATGTCGCCAGATAGCTCCAGAGGGTTCACCCCGGGGAGCATGCCCTCCTCGACAATCGGCTCGGCTTCTGTCGGTTTGGCTGGAGCTTCTGTGGGTGGTGCGATAGTTGGTGTAGCCGCACCGCCACAAGCCGCCAAAGCAGAAGCCAGCGCTATTCCTAAAAACATAAATGCTACGCGTTTGGAAAACATACTTTTCTCCTCATTAATTGATTTCATAGTGACAAGATTACCGAGGGTAATTTAACAACAGGTCAAGAGATGATTAAGGTCCCTTAACACATACGTACCTGCCGCGGTCGGCGCGGCAGGTACGTAACGGAGAAGGGAGATGATTCTGCCTAAGAGAAATCCTCACAGACCGCTCTATTAAGTGATAGAGGAATCTGTTCCATAATGTCGTTGGAGGGGATGCCTTGCTTCTGTATTGATATCAATCCTTTCGTGCCACACCTCGTGCAATTACCTTTAAAGAAGATACCTTTTGAACAGCCTATATACGTGATTCTGTAGGTCATGGAGTTACAGTAAGGACATGTTCTTATAACCTCTTCCAGAAATCTTTCCTTTCTTTCCCTCATTAAGTGTCAGCCACTATCATTGCTTGCTGCTGAAATCGGAGCACTGCATATACATCTTGGTGTCCTCGACTATTCATTTGCGCACCCTGCTGAGCGAAGGACGCCAGCGCCATCCTGATTTGCTGGTCGCCGATGGTGTATAGAGAGACTGCCGGGTTTTTTCGTGAGGTTGCTTGCGATCGCTTCAGAATCTCTTTTTTGAGTCTCATTCTTAGCCTTTCCCTCTTTCGTTTCTTGTCCTCTGATTGATGCTATCTATCGGAAGCATAAACCCTTCAGTTTAAGTGAGTATCAAGATGGAGTTAAGCTACCTTAATAGAGCCGTGGATAAATGAATGACCACCTAGAGGTGGCGTGTGCTTTCGGGGAATTACTCTTAAGGGGATGGGAAGATAAACTTAAAGACTGCTCCGCTCTCTGGAGGGTGGCGATTGTCCGCCCGTATCTCGCCCCCATGAGCAGTCATTATGTGACGCGCGATCGCCAAACCTAAACCCGTGCCCGGTGTGCCGCGTGCCCGGTCCCCCCTGTAGAAGCGTTCGAAAATACGCTCCAATTCATCGGGTGGTATCCCTGGACCAGTGTCTGCGATCTCAAGCACGGCAATGCTTTCCGCGGGCACACTGCGTGCCAATACGATGATCTTCCCTCCCTCAGGGGTGAACTTGACCGCGTTGAGCAGAACATTCAGTAAAGCCCGGGAAGCCTGGTCGCGGTCGGCGAGCACAAGAATATCCGGCGGGATACGTAGAACGATCTCGACGTTGCGTCGCTTGGCATGTTCGGTTATTCGACTTAGAGGTTCTTGCAGGATGTCCAGCAACTGCTCGTCAATGAGCCTTATGATAAGGCGACCGGATTCGATCGCGGACAAATCCAGCATTTCCTGTGCGATCTGCTCCAGCGTATCAACCTCATCGCCGATCTTGCCCACCAGGTCGAGCGCCAAATCTGGATCCTCACCCGCCGGACTGTGCAAGGTATCTGACAGCAGCTTCAAGGATGTGAGCGGGGTGCGCAGCTCATGGGAAAGGTTCGCTACCATATCCTGACGAGCGCGGCTCAGACGCTTGATCTCCGTAATATCGCCCAACGAGAGGCCGATGTTCTCCTGATAATGGCGTGCAATCACACGATATGGCCGATCATCGATAATCACCACGCGCTCAATTTCTCCGGAACCCTGCGCTTTCAACACCTCACTTACAAGTGTTTCCAGCTCTGAGCTGCGAGTGTATCCAATGAGACTCATTCCCACTTGTGTTTTTCCGAAATGCACCTGCGCCGCTCGATTTGCAAATTGAAGTTTCATCTCCCTGTCAACAACCAGTATCGTTTCTCCGGCAGAATCTACCGCCGCCTTCAGCCAATTCAATTGGTTTTTGTTTTTTGCAAGATTAGCTTGAAGCTCCTGTATCTCAGAGCGCGCCTCGCGCTCAATCTGATGGCGCGCCAATGTAGCGCGATGAGTTACCCAGATAGCAACAATTACTACAAGCGGGAGGACAAGTAAAAACCAAAAGCTATCCATTCACTCCTCAAAACGGTAACCAACTCCACGGACGGTCTGGATGCGTTCCGGCGAGGACGGATCCGCTTCGATCTTTTGCCGAAGCCAGTTGATATGGACATCAACGGTCCGGGAATCTCCGATGAAATTGTCACCCCACACCTGAGCCAGAAGGAGTTCGCGCGTTAGAACCGCACCCTGATTCCGGATGAGCGTCGCCAGAAGTTCAAATTCGCGCGGCGCAAGCTGGAGTTCTTCCTCTAAGAGATAAACCCGGCGTGATACCAGATTGAGGTGCAAATCACCAGAGACGAGGTCTTTCGATGGAGCCATGCTGCGTCCACGGCGCAGTGCAGCGCGTACCCGTGCGAGAAATTCCCCTAACGAGAATGGCTTAACGATGTAGTCGTCCGCCCCGCTCTCAAGGCCGATAATCTTGTCAGTTTCAGTGCCTCGGGCTGTGAGTAGAATGATGGGTACATTACCCTCTTTTCTCAACACACGGCATACTGTCAATCCGTCTAGCTCAGGCAGCATCACATCCAGTACGATGAGATCGAGATCGGTTTCGCGAGCCATCCGTAACCCTATCTCACCATTCTCGGCTGTTAATACCTCATACCCCTCGGCGCGTAGATTGAGCGCAAGAGTTTCCCGAACGGTCGCTTCATCTTCCACAATAAGAATCGATGTCATGTCTGAATTATAGATGATGATTGTACCGAATCTTGAGTTTTGACAAAAAGTCGGGCGGCTAGCGACTCACGCATAACTGCCCATCGGTGCCCCGTGCAAGGATGGTATAAGCTTTTCTTATGCGAAAAGAGAAAGACAACACCGACCAGCAGATTAGCACGTAGATTCAACCCGCAAGTGCAATACAGAAGAATGAAGGTGAGGTTAGTAGCGTTCCTGTTCAATACCCCGAATGCACTTGCTAGGTTTACCCTCCGCGTGTAGGATAATTGAAACTAATGCTCGCTGGGTTCCGAGTAGTCGAAAATCGCAAGGTCACCCTTGGGAACCTAGCCTGACAGTCCAAGGCCCCCTTTTCAGGGTTACATCTCATAACCTGAAGGTCCTCAGTTCGAATCTGAGCCCCTGTAGTGGCCGAAAATACTCATCCACTCACAATCCCGTGTGAATACGTTGAGAGTTGCTAATCCGCGCGTGTGTTCAATGTCGATGAATCATAATTTGCGGGGATAAGAAAGATACATGTCAAGTAGACAGGCGCAGCGAGATCACACCGAGGATGTGAAATAGGATTCGCATCGTATGCATGAGAACCAGGTTATTAAACTGGTTGAATCACTTCAAAATGGGATAGGGTATATTGAGGTTGACCCTCAAGCCGCGCGTCGCTGATAGTCGCGGTGTAAGCCGCCCAGTACTGGCAATGAGACAACTTGACCGTCGGTAGCAGACTTAGCAAAGCACGCAGGCTGGCAAGGAATCTGCTGGTCGATGCCCTGGTGAGGTCGAGCGTAGTTGAAGTAGCGGGTGTATTCCATCACGATGTAATACAGGTGACGCTCACTCAAGATGATAAAGTGATCCAGACATTCGCGCCGGAGACTGCCCAGGAAGCGCTCGCAGATAGCATTGGCCTTGGGCGAGCGATAGGGAGTGCGGAGTACATTAATGCCCGTCCCGATAGCAACACGAGAAAAAGATGAACCAAATTTGCGA
>CBDAFF010000023.1:0-3475 GCA_965195195.1 uncultured Anaerolineales bacterium
GCCGCATATATTGGAGGAAAAGGACGGTCCGCAGCCGCCGCCGGGTTACCCCGGATTGGAGACTGCGCTTGCGCTTTATTTAACCGCAGTTAGCGATGGGCGACTGACGCGTGAGGAGCTAATCGCCCGCATGCACACGAACCCGAAGAGGATCTTCGCATTGCCCGAACAGGATGAGACAAGCATTGAAGTAGATCTCAACGAAAAATGGGAAGTGTGTGCGGCGAAGTTTCAAAGCCAATGCGGCTGGAGCCCGTTTGAGGGTATGCGCTTGAAGGGAAGGGTGCGAAGAGTCGTTTTGCGTGGCCAATGTGTGTACGCCGACGGCCAAGTGCTTGCTGCGCCTGGATTAGGGCGAGATATTACGAAACGTTGAATATTGTATTAACAACTTTATAGGAGGTGCTGTGTGTCAACTTTTATTCCCCCTAATGAGCGGCGGGCTCAAAGCCCACATCTCCCTTTTGGCGATCAAAGAGGGGCGCCGTTTTATGGGAATGACATCCTCTCGGTATTGCAGTTTAACCGCGAGGATTTGGATTACATCTTCGAAGTCGCCAAAGAGATGCGAGCGATGGTCGAGCGGGTGGGGACATTCGATCTGCTTAAAGGGAAGATCCTGGCGAATCTCTTCTATGAGCCCTCAACGCGTACATCATCCTCGTTCTTTTCGGCGATGGAGCGATTGGGTGGGAGCGTGATCCCGATTAACGAGGTCCATTACTCGTCGGTGGCGAAAGGCGAGTCATTGCCGGATACCATCCGTTCCCTGGAGTGTTACGCGGATGTGATCGTGATCCGTCACCCGGAAGTGGGTTCGGCGAAGCTGGCGGCGGAGTACGCGCAGAAACCGGTGATCAACGCTGGTGATGGACCTGGGGAACACCCCACGCAGGCTTTACTCGACTTATTCACCATCATGGAGGAATTGGAACGAGTTGATGGCATGACCGTAACGATGCTCGGCGATCTGAAACACGGACGTACAGTTCACTCGCTGGCGCGGCTGCTATCGCTTTTCGTCGTGCGTCTCAATTACGTTTCGCCGGAGATCCTGCGCATGCCCAGAGATTTGATAGAGGATCTCTCTGGGCAGGGGGTCTCACAGAAAGAGTTCAGGGAACTCGATGAAGTTTTGCCCGAGACCGATGTGCTCTATGTGACTCGAGTTCAGAAGGAGCGTTTCGAAGACCCGAAGGAGTACGAGAACACAAAGGGTGCGTATGTGATCACACCGCAGACGATGCAGAAAGCCAAGGATGAGATGATCGTCATGCACCCATTGCCTCGAGTGGGCGAGATCAGCATGGAGCTCGATCAAGATCCACGTGCGGCCTATTTCCGCCAGATGGAATACGGGCTTTACCTGCGCATGGCGCTCTTGGCGATGGTGCTCGGGAAAGCGTAAAGGGAGATCGTGGCCTTTTTCGATCGTCTAACCCAACGAATCCAAAACGTGGACTCACTTCTGTGTGTCGGTCTCGATCCGCATATCGAACTTCTGCCCGAACCCACAGCTGATGCGGCGAAGGAGTTTTGCACTCGCATCATCGAAGCGACGGTTCCGATGGCAAGCGCATATAAACCCAACGCAGCTTTCTTCGAAGTTTTTGGCGCACAGGGCTGGCAGGCGCTGAAGGATGTCATCGCCGCGGTGCCGGATGGGATTCCCGTAATCCTCGATGCGAAGCGGGGGGATATCGCCTCCACGGCGCGCGCCTACGCGCAAGCTGTGTTTGACAAGCTCGGGGCTGATGCCGTCACGCTTCACCCCTATCTCGGTCGAGATGCGATTGAGCCCTTCCTGCAAGATCCTGAGCGGGGTGTGTTTCTCCTCTGCAAGACATCTAACCCGGGGTCAGATGACCTGCAGTCGCTGACGCTTAACAGCGGGGATACACTTTACGCTCACCTCGCAAGGCTGGCAGTTAAATGGGACATGCACGCGAACCTGGGGCTCGTCGTCGGAGCGACAGATCCAGATGCACTGGCTAGTGTCAGGCGTGCAGCGCCCGATTTATGGTTGCTGGCTCCTGGAGTTGGTGCACAAGGAGCGGATCTTGAACGAGCGCTATCCGCCGGCCTGCGGGGCGACGGGCTTGGCGTGTTGGTTCCCGTTTCGCGCGGGATTGCCCGGGCGGATGACCCCGGTGGTGAAGCGCGCGTGATTCGTGACAAGATCAATCAAGCCCGCCAACAATGGCGACAAATCGGCGTTGTGGAGGATCTCCCATCAAAGGATCGTTGGCATCTAGCGGACGATCTACTGTCATCGGGGTGTGTGCAGTTCGGCGATTTCAAATTAAAATCCGGCCTTCAATCCCCTATTTATTTTGACTTGCGGCGTTTGATCTCACACCCAGGCTTATTGCACAGAGTGGCGCAGACCTACTGTCTTCTATTGAACGAATTAGCGTTCGATCGAATGGCGGCGCTGCCGTATGCGGCGCTGCCGATCGTCACTGCGATTGGGTTAATCAACAAACGCCCGATGATATACCCGCGCAAGGAAATTAAATCGCATGGGACTCAGGCAACCATTGAGGGGGAGTACTCTTCAGGTGAAGCAGCTGTGGTGATTGACGATTTAGCGACGACGGGCGCGAGTAAGTTCGAAGCGATCGATCGCCTTGAAGCGGCCGGACTTAAAGTACGAGATGTCGTTGTCTTAATCGATCGTCAGAGCGGCGCTCGTGGGGACTTGTCCGATCGGGACATCAAAATGCACGCGGTTTTCGATTTGGAAGAATTGATTGAATACTGGTCAGGTAGCGGCGCTATCTCAATAGAACAAGCCGAGCAGGTACGGGTTTTCCTACAGCAAGAGGGATCATGAAGAATTTCGTATACATTGTGTACTCATCGAAACTATCATGAAGCGAGGGCGCTGAAGGATTCTGTTTACTAATTCAAAGATGTTGCTTTTCGGTGTTTGATCGCAGTCGTTCGGACGTATCCTGAAATGTAAAGATCGCCTTTCGAAGGATCGTAGATGGCTTACGAGCGTTTCCTACGTCCAGTCCTCTTCAAAACGGATCCAGAGTGTGTTCACCAGGCGACATTACAAATGCTCGCCATGGCGGGTGCATGGACGCCGCTGAGCGCCATCTTGCGGCGTCTTTACTGCGGCGATGATGCATCACTGCAGGTTAACTTGTGGGGGCTGACTTTCCCCAACCCGATCGGTCTGGCAGCCGGGTATGACAAGGATGGTCAAGGGATGCATGGACTAGCCTGTCTGGGTTTCGGGCATCTGGAGTTGGGCACGGTGACACCATTACCCCAAGTTGGCAACCCGCGACCGCGGATTATCAGGTTGCCGGAGGATAGAGCAGTGGTCAACCGCATGGGCTTCCCGAACCGAGGTGGAGATGCGCTGCGCACTCGCCTTAACATGGGAGTACCTAAAAAGGTGATTCTGGGGGTCAATATCGGGAAGGGATTGGAAACGCCGCTAGAGGGTGCCGCTGAAGAT
>CBDAFF010000024.1:0-30640 GCA_965195195.1 uncultured Anaerolineales bacterium
TGCAAAAATAGACCATCCCATCCAACGTAGGATCAGTAAAAGGGCAATAGGGCACTAGGGGCCGATTGTTGAGCGCCCAAAAACTATATTCTACAAAGGGTACAGACTTGGTCTAAAGAAGTCTTACTCTTCGGCTGGAACCTCAGGTATATCAGCAGTTGGCGCCTGTGGGATGAGGAGCCAGAGTACGAGATACAGCAACAGACCGCCCCCTGCAACCAACGCGAATGCTACAAAAAGTAGCCGTACGATTGTCGGATCAGTGCTGAAATATTCCCCCAAGCCACCGCAAACTCCGGCTAGTATGCGCTGGTCATTGGAACGATAAAGTTTCTTGCCGCCTTCTGCCATGATGGTTGTCCTCCTCTTTACTGTTAATAATTGTCAGCTCGACCTTTAATTATTATAACCGTATCTTTTGAGACCTCCATAAATTCAGCCCATCTCTTTTGGAGTTCCCTCCCGTGTAAAAGAATTCTAACCAGAAGTGGATGCTCCATAATGGCCAGATTGGGTGCATCCGCCCCTGTGGTGCGCAGCAGCTGGTTCAAACACGCCTGGAAAGCAAGCTTTGTTAATACTCTAGCAAATATTTGGATTGCTATCGCAACCAGATGGATACCCGAGATGCGGTTGAGATTTTCAGTGTTTTGAGATAAATTCACTTTGTGACTCGTCCCGAATAGTAGTGCGTTGTAAAGAAGTCAATCCGTATAGCTACATTGGCGGCTGAAATGGGGATAACGGCAGAAACAGCATCAATCCGTTGATCACTTTTTTCTCTGAATGGTGGGGTGATCTTCGCCTACGGGCACCGCGTGTCTAAAGCTACATAAGAGGTATGTTATGTCCAAACCACGAGTATTCGTGACCCGAATCATTTCCGACGAGGGGCTGGAGATGGTTAGAATTGAGACTGAAGCTGATGTGTGGCAGGGCGAGCTTCCGCCGCCTTATGATGTTTTAGTAGAGAAGATCGCCAGCGTAGACGGACTGCTTTGCTTGCTGACCGATACCATAGACCGCGGCCTAATCCATGCCGCAGGTGAATCACTTAAAGTGATCAGCCAGATGGCTGTTGGCTACGACAATATCGATATCCCAGCAGCGACTGAACACGGAATTCCCGTTGGAAACACACCAGGGGTCTTGACGGATGCTACAGCAGATTTCGCCTGGGCTTTGCTTATGGCTGCAGCTCGACGTGTAGTGGAAGCCGATAAGTTTACCCGCGATGGCCATTGGAAAACCTGGGGACCGACCTTGCTGCTGGGGCCAGATATCGCCGGCGCAACATTGGGGATCGTGGGTTTGGGCCGGATCGGTCAGGCTGTAGTGAAGCGTGCACAGGGTTTCCAGATGCGAATCATCTACCATGACATCCAAAGGCGCCCTGACCTCGAGGAGAAGATGGGTGTCGAGTTCGCATCATTTGACGGCTTGCTTCAAGAGTCCGACTTCGTCAGCATTCACACTGTGTTGTCGAATGACACGCATCACCTTTTCGGAGAGAAGCAATTTGATCTGATGAAGCCCTCAGGGATCCTGATCAACACCGCGCGCGGGCCCATCGTGGATCCGATTGCGCTTTTTGCAGCGCTTCACGAGGGAAAGATCGCTTATGCTGCAATCGACGTAACCGAATCTGAGCCCATCCACGCGGATGACCCGTTGTTGGAACTCGAGAACATCATCATAACCCCTCATATCGCCAGCGCGAGCAAGCAGGCGCGCACCAAGATGGCGACAATGGCCGCGGAGAATCTGATCGCCGGTCTTAAAGGCGAAAACCTTCCTAATTGTGTCAATCCGGAGGTGTATTCACTTTCTGCTTGACTGGTCATCTGCGCAGGTTCGTGAAGGAAGATTCAAGGAGTGGACCGACCCATGGGTCGGCCCCTGCGCGTTAGGAGTAAATGTAGAAACGCGGAAACTGCTCCGATAGATCATTCTGAGCGACCGTAGGGAGAGAAGATTCTCGTTCTATGAACTGAATTGTTCTTCCTGCAAAGAACGAGAATCTTCGTCGCGGAGTTCATCCTGCGAAGTCCCCGACCGAAGGGAGTGGGGAGCCTGTCGAAGCGCTCGCTAGAATGACAATGCTGCAAGAATCCTAAGCAATTGCGATGCCCCTACCAAACAATCACACTTCAGTCATGTCCGGCTAATCCCCGGCGGGATCTGGGACGGGCGATAGACCCGGTTGCTTGCCATCCCCTCCCGGCGTTTGCCGGCGGAATTGGCTCATGTAGAGGTCGTAATAGAACCCGTTTGCTGCCATTAGCGAATCGTGTGTGCCGCGCTCGATAATCTCGCCTTCATGGATGACCAGCACTTGATCGGCATTACGGATTGTGCTCAAGCGGTGGGCGATGACGATGCTCGTCCGCCCCGCCAGCAGCACTTCGAGCGCTCCCTGGATCAGACGCTCTGTGCGAGTGTCCACACTGGAGGTCGCTTCGTCAAGAATCAGGATGCGCGGATTCGCAAGAGCTGCACGGGCGATAGCCATCAATTGGCGTTGACCGAGGCTCAAGCCGGTTCCCCGCTCTCCGAGCTCGGTCTCATATCCCTGAGGCATGCGCTCGATGAACGCATGGGCATGGGCGAGTTTGGCGGCAGCGATGACATCCTCGTCCGTTGCCTCCGGTCGACCGAAGCGGATGTTCTCCATCACGCTGCTGCTGAATAAGAAGCTGTCCTGCAGAACGACCGCGATCTGGCGGCGAAGGCTGGATGTCTTCGCTTTGCGCACATCGACATCGTCGACCTTCACAGCCCCGCGTGTGACGTCGTAAAAACGGGGGATCAAATTGGCGATCGTCGTCTTGCCGGCGCCAGTGGGGCCGACGATGGCAACGGTTTGGCCCGGCTCTGCGAGCAAACTGACGCCTTTCAGAACCGGCTCTCCCGCGACATACTCCGACCAGACGTCAGTCAACTCAACCTTCCCCTGAATCTCCGGCATCTCGATCGCGTCGTGAGCGTCTTTGATATCTTGTTCGATGTCCAACAGCTCGAAGATGCGTTCCCCGCCGGCAATCCCGCTCTGAATGTTGGTCCAGAGCACGGCGATCTGCTGTACAGGTTGATTGAAACGTTGGACGTAGGCGACGAAGGTGATCATCAGGCCTAGTGATATGGTTGTGCCGAAGAAAGTTGAGCCGTTGAGGATCGCCCATCCGCCTGCAACGGTGACGAGCATCAAGGCGACGTACCCCAACGCTTCAAGAATCGGCGCCAGAGCGGAGGTATATGCGACAGCGCGGATGTTGGCATCGCGGTAAGCGGCGTTAGTTTCGTTGAACGATTTTATATTCTCGTCCTCACGGCTGAAAGCCTGCGCTTCGCGCACACCAGCGATGCTCTCCTGCAATTCTGCGTTCACAGAGCCCATCTCCACTCGAGTGCGGCGGTAAGCTTTGCGTGCCTGCGCGGAGAACCACGATGTCGCGATGGCCATGGCGGGGATCATCGCCATCGCCACAAGGGCGTAGGGGACGCTGCTGGTGAGCATGTTATAGCTCACCCATACGAGCAGCATCACACCGCTCGTGACCTGGATCAGAGCGAAGGTCATACCTTGCTGGATTGTGTCGGCATCGTTCGTCACACGGCTCATCGTATCCCCGGTCTCATGCTCGACATGGTAACCCACTGAAAGGCGGTTGATCTGCGCGAAGACCTGTTCGCGCAGCGTTTTGAGGACATGCTGACCGGACCAAACCATGAAATAGAACATCAAGCCTGTTGTCACTGAGCCTAAGAGGAATAGGCCCATGAGTTTTAAGACGAGGTTGCCCAGTCCCTGGATGTAATCCGTGGTCGTCCAACCCGCTTGCGGCGTGTCGTACCAGCAGTTGCTTCCGGAAGCCGATCCCTCGAAATCCAGAAACTCTCCCATCATGGCGTTTTCCGATGCAGCTGCGCTGGTGGTGGCGGGCGTCAGATAACAGTCCACAGCTTGTCCAATGAGTTCCGGTGCCGTTACCTGCGTCCATGTACTGATGACCATCATCACCAGTACGAGAAAGTACTGGAACCAGTAAGGTTTGAAGTACCCGACGAAACGCCGAAGCGTTTCTGTAACGCGAGTCGGTTTTGAGGTTTCTTGTTCAAGTATTCGATGCCCTCTAAACATCTTGGGCCTCCTCTTCCGCCGGGGTCGACAACGAAGGGTCCATCTCAGGCTCGAGGTTGGCGTCTTCGACCAATTGTGAGTAGTAAATGTCTGCATAGATTTCGCTCGCTTCCAGAAGCCTTTCATGCGTGCCGGAAGCGGCGATCTTGCCTTGGTCCAGGACGAGGATCTGGTCTGCGTTGAGCACGGTGCTGATACGTTGGGCGATCACGAAGCTTGTCCGTCCAACCATGAGATGATCGAGCGCTTTCTGTATCTCGTATTCAGTTTGCATGTCGACGCTTGAAGTAGAGTCGTCCAGGATCAAGATGCGGGGATCGAGCAATAAAGCCCGCGCGATGGCGACGCGCTGCTTCTCCCCTCCGGAGAGAGTCGTGCCGCGCTCACCGACGGGCGTGTCGTAGCCTTCCGGGAATTCCAGGATGAAATCGTGTGCAGCAGCGGCTTTCGCAGCAGCGATGACCTCATCCAAGGGCGCATCCGGTCGACCGAAGGCGATGTTATCGCGGATAGTGCCTGTAAAGAGTGTCGTTTCCTGGAGGACGATGCCGATCTGCTCTCGCAACGATTCTAGGAGAACGTGTTGCACATCCTGCTCATCGATCAAAACGACACCCTCGGTGGGGTCATAGAAACGGGGGATGAGGTTTATGATTGTGGATTTGCCAGAGCCGGTCATGCCCAGCAGGGCGACCGTCTGGCCTGGCTCGGCTGTGAAGCTCAGGGCGTTCAATACCGGAGTTTCACCGCTGATGTAGCGGAATGTGACATCACGAAACTCCACCTGACCTTCAACCGCTGGCAGCGGCTTCGCATCCGGTTCATCAGCGACGTCGCTTTTGGCATCGAGGATTTCGAAGACTCTTCCAGCTGAGGCGGATGCCATCGCCATCTGGCTGATGATCATGCCGAGTTGGCCAACGGGGATGAAGACAAACATGAGATATAAGCTAAACTTCTGCCATTCACCAAGGGTCAGCGTACCGGAGATTATCTGGCTGCCGCCGAAGTAAAGCACTACCCCCTGGCCGATGTTCGCCAGGAGAAAGACTAAAGGCATGAGGAAGGTCATCAGCCGCATTACACGGAGCATCTGGTTCATGTAAGTGTCTGCGGCGTTATCGAAGCGTTCCTGCTGTTGGCTCTCACGGTTGAATGCCTTGACGACTTTTATCCCGGCTAGATTCTCCTGCAAGATGGCATTCATCGCCGAGAGTTTTCGTTGAACAGCTTCGAACATTGGCCGGGCGACGCCGCCGAAAACCATGAACATCACGAATGCCAAGGGCAAGATAGGGAGGATTGCCAGCGTCAAGCGAGCGTTGGTCAGGAAAAGAATGATGAGCGTTCCTGACATCAAGACAACCGCCTGAAGCGCCATGAGAAGGCCCTGGCCGATGAACGTGCGCACCTTTTCGACGTCATCCGTGGCGCGGATCATCAGTTGACCGGTTCGGTTGCGATCGTGGTAGCTAAACGAGAGCCGCTGGATTTTGGCGAACAACTCATTGCGCAGATCGAAGGCGACGCTCTGTGAGGCGCGTTCACCCATATATACCCTCGTGAAGGCGAATACACCTCGCACGAAGGCGAAGACGACGATTAAAACTCCAGCCCAGAGCAAGGCGTCTACGGAATTGTCCCGGTTCAACGTCAACTGCTCGATGCTAAATCCGAGCTTCTCCGCGGCGATGGTCTGTACCTGCGCTGGAAGCTCGAGGATTTTTGAGGCGATCATGCCATCCGTGACGGCGTCGATAATATTCTGTATAAGCTGGGGCACCATGAGCTGCGCTAACGTGGCGATAAACATCGCTCCGTAGGCTAGTCCTGCTTCCTTCTTGTAGTGACCCAGGTAGCGGATGGCCCTGGTTAGGCTTTGTTTGCTGGGGCGTTGCCCTTTTCGCTTCCTTCTCATCCTCTCATCCTTCCAGCGAACCCTTCTCGGCCTCGCTGTACGTTTCCTCGAGTTCTTCGGCTATGTCGGTCAGCGTTGAGAGACTGGCGATGATCTCTCTATGTTTGCCCTTTGGGAGGGCAGTTTCAAGGTCACGCAGCCATTTCAGACGCGCTTCAACACCCTCTTGAACCAGGGCATTGCCTTTGGTGGTGAGCGTCACACGCTTCACACGGCGATCATCTGGATCTTCATCCCGCTGCAGCAGTCCGTTCTGGACGAGGCGATCTACCATCTGGCTCGCCGCCGCGGCGGTGATGCCCAGGTTATCCCCGATATTTGAGATGGGGCAGTCGCCGTGGTAATACAGGCGCATGAGCGCACCAAGCTGCGAATTGGTGAGGCTGGACCGATTCATCCAGCGCGTGAACTCGTGCATCGTGCGCCTCATGGAGATATGTACCCAGTCGAGCAGGGCTTGATGAAGATCGTTTGTTTGAGCCATATGTAAACATCCTTAATAGTTAAGGGGACTGAAATATATCACAAACTTTAGGAATGTTATAGAGGGAGGATCCTGCCCGCGCATGTTATTTTGATCTCCAGGAAGGGGTGCCTGTACTGAGTTCGTCGAAGTGAGAAATCCCGGAGGCGACTCAATTCATAACCCAAGAATCTAAGGATCGGGGGACCCCCATCATTTCAAGAGATGGGACTCTCAAGAGAAGCACCAGATGGATTTCTCGGTCGCCGGGCTTATCCTGAGCGAAGTCGAAGAGCTCACTCGAAATGACAGGTTTCTAGCCGATGTCATTCTGAGAAGCGGAGCGACGAAGAGTCTTGTTCATGTGGAGTAGCACCCGCCAGTTCAAAGAACGAGATGCTTCGCTCCGCTCAGCATGACATTTCGGAGCGGACTTTGCTGCACAGAAGAAATCCTCAAGCTACATCATTGGGATTTCCCGGTCGCCGTTTCACGGCTCACTCGAAATGACAGGTTCCTGGCCGATGTCATTCTGAGAAGCGGAGCGACGAAGAATCTCGTTCATGGCGAGTAGCACTCGCCAGTTCAAAGAACGAGATGCTTCACTCCGCTCAGTATGACATTAAAGGGTGGATTTCGTCGCACAAGAATTCGCCAGCTTTCCATTGCATTCAATGGGGAAGTGAACGATGTGCATGCCTTTAACGATGGATCAGAACGATGAGTTGAAAAAAAACAAGACCTAAAACGCACTATCCAGAAATTGTAGATATTTCGAGTTAGCAGCATCACGGTTAGCATAAACACCGCGATATTCTGGCGGGAGCAGCATAGCCATTTGAACCATGATCTCGTCCAGGATCTTCTGACGCATTCGCCGGTCAACTCGCTTACCTCCCGTGTACAAGCGAAAGGGGCGACCGACAGCGATTTGAAAAGGTGTACGCCGAAGCCGACGTAAGTTCCGCTGCCAATGCTTGTCCCCCCAATGAACAATGGGCTGAATCGGCGCACCCGATTGCATTGCCAATAAAACAACACCTGGCTTGCCAGGTCCTAAATAGCCGTCCGCGTTGCGCGTCCCCTCCGGCGCTATAGCGAAAATATCCCCGGCACGGATTCTGGAAATTGCACCCTTCAGAGCGGTCCGATCCAGCTTGCCCCGTTGGACCGGGATTCCATGTAGCGCATTGAGAAGCCAACGCATCCAAGCGCTTTCCAGGCGTTTAGCAGCGAAGAACCCACTGATGGGCCGCGGTTGCAAACGGGAGTAAAGGACAGGGATTTCGAGTACGTTCACATGGTTTGTAATAAGGATCAGCGGCCCGCGCGCGGCTACATTTTCCAGTTGGGTATCATCAATGCGGCATATGGTGCTTGTCAGGATGTCAAGGAATTTCAACACGAAGGTTTGGCTTAGGCTCATTTCATCTCACGCGGACCTGGGCTGACGACTTCAAGCGCAAGGGGGTGAAGTTCGATGCGCAGTTCTGTCCCGTCAACGCACAGTATCTCACCATCCGTCTGAGCCGGAAGGACGCCTTCTAGGGCTTCGATTGTGATTCTCGCCCCCTTGCCGGTGATGATCTCATCCTGCGTAGCTTGTGTGCCGCGCAAGAAGTGGGGGATCAAGCTTAAAATTCGCCTGCGGCTGACTTGACGGGCGATACAAAGGTCGAAGAAGCCATCATCAACCGAGGCCTCCGGCGCCATCCAGAACCCATCCCCCAGTCGTTGGCCGTTCATAATGGAAACCATCAGGGTCGCCAGCGTGAGACTGTTCTCGTCGTACACCAGGCGGACTTCAGGTCCTCGATGGTAGAGGAATATGGTTTTCAGAACGGCGATGAGGAAGCTCAAGAAACCACCGAGGTGCGGCAGCTTAGCGGTCTCGATGGTGGCCACGGCGTCGAACCCCACGCCGACGCAGTTGCCGAAGTAACGGCCTTGGGGGAAATTGCCACCGTATACCCGGCCCAGGTCGATCCGCCGTCGATGATCCGCGATGAGCACCTCAACGGCTTCATCAATATCCACCGGAATGCCAATGGCCTGGGCGAAGTCATTCCCACGGCCGAGGCTTAGCACGCCTAAAGCAGGATTGCTCCCCCCCGTTCCGCGCGTTTCCATCAAGCCGTTGATCACTTCGTTCGATGTTCCATCACCTCCGGCGGCGACCACAACCTTATAACCTGCACGAGCTGCCTCGGAGGCAAGCTCAGCGGCATGCCAGGTGTCCTCTGTACAAGTTAGGTCGTAGTCCAGGTTGTGGTGATTCAGAATATGGCGGATTTTTGGGAGTTCTCGTTGACCGCGCCCCGATCCGGCATGAGGATTGAGGATAATCTTATATCGATGCGTCATTTACACTCTCAACTTGTTAAACAATCGGTGACAATACTCACCACCTTGGTTCTTAAGCACCCCTACAGCGCTGATTGTGCTTTCTCTAGATCATCGACGCCTATGACGAGATCCAAATTAGCGGTCAGATAAAGTAGGTCAAGGTTTATCCCGGCGTTGGCTAGCTTTCGGGCGATATTGCCCAGCTCTCCTGGCCGGTCAACGATGTTCACAACGAGGACGTCGCGCTCAGCCTGAACTTCAAAGCCTGCATGCTCGACGGCGCTGCGTGCGGCAGCAGCGTCTTCAACCAGGATATGGAGGACTCCCACACCTTCGCAGGAGACTCCGCAGATGCCGTCGATATTCACAACGGACTTTCCCAGCGCCTCGCCCATCTCCGCCAACGCACCTGGATGGTCATCTAAATGGATGGTTATGTTTTTCGCCATGGTCTTCTCCTCAAGTTTTTATACAACGGGTGATCCATTACGAAACTGTGAATCTATTGTTGCACAATTATGCTCGATTACCAATATCCAGATATTCGGCCGAATTCTTATCTGTGTATAAAATCGAGCTTGCATTGACGGCTTCGTTCATGCCAGGTCACTTTTTTGGCGGGGTCCTACATTCTGTTCAATTCATGCTGAGCGCGAATATGGGCTGATGGATCATGAAATCACAAATTCCTAGGCAACCTTTGCCTAAGCCACGGTGTATTTCTTAGTAGGAGAATCGAACCCCATGAAGAACACCCGTGGTGTTGTACGATGGATGGAGTTTATGGGTTTGTGTATAAATGATACTGTGGGCTGGATAGGAGATTGGATATGAGAAAGGTATTGGTTTTCACAATCTGCCTCGGCGCTCTCCTGCTCGGCTCGTTAGCTTGCGGCGGGAGTGTTCGCTCGCCGCAAGTCGAAGATGGTGGGTTAGAGGAAGGCCAACCACAAACTGCTCCGCAGCCCACTGTAACGGCATTTCCGACACCACCGCCGCTGGAATTCATGCCGCAAGCCCCTCCGAAGGATGGTGATCTTGCAGCCATCGTCTTGTATGCCAATTCAATGCAGCCTCTGTTCGTTGAGGCTGGCGCAATATTGGAGCGGGACGGCGAGATCCTCAAGGCTTCTGAGGATGGGAACGACGCCGTATTGTGCGATGGGAGGCTGGCGGCAGATAACGTGTCTATGCAGAAGATCATCAATGAGGTACGTGCAATTCAGCCTCCGCAGGATGCAAGCGTGGTTCACGACCTGGTTCTTCAAAGTGGAGATGCCTGGATTGAGGCACTAGATAATGTGGAAGAGTTCTGCCAGACAGGCAAGCAGTTGTACAAGATACCCGCAGCGCTGAAGTTCTGGGAAGCTGCCGCAACCCTTCAGGACGCTGGAAATCGTTTCTGGATATTGATTCTCGCAACAGGAGCGGAAGATTGGGTCCAGCGTTAAACGCAGGCACTTCAAGTTGTTGGAGGATGGAATGATCGTTTTTCGGCGGATGGCTCTGCTATTAATATTCGCAATGATCAGTGGGTGCAGCGAACCCGTTGATGTTCAGCCTGAAGAGGCAATACTTTTATGGCACCTGCAGCCAAACCCTGTCCTCGTGTTTATGTCGAAATCTGATTCCCCTGAGGGCGAGCTATACCTCCTGGAGAAAGATAACTCGATTACACGCCTGACGCACAACGACCGTCATGAAAACAACCCGGCGTTATCCCCGGATAGCACTAAAGTCGCTTTTCATGCCGGTGATCCATCGGACATGCTTTCATGGGAAATTGTAGTGCTCGATCTGGTAACCGGTGAAGAGATTCAGATCACCGATAACCGCGTCCTGGATGGTCATCCTGATTGGTCTCCGGATGGCAGCAGGTTAGTCTATGGTTCTTTCAGTGACGCAGATGGAAACCCTGCGGGTGCCGCCGATATCGTGGTCGTATCGCTTGACGGCACTGGCTTCACGCGCCTGACCGATTCTCCTTGGGAGGATAACGATCCCGAGTGGTCACCTGACGGGACGAAGATCGCCTTTAAGTCCACGCGACTGACGCAGGAACACGCACGCGAGGAGATTTTCGTGATGAATGCAGATGGGTCACAGGTTCAAAGGCTCACCACTACTTCGAGCTGGCAGTCGGACCACGATCCTAGTTGGAGCCCGGATAGTAAAAAGATCGCCTTCAGCAGGTTCGAGGGTGAGCGGCGATGGACCGACATCGCAAATGTAGATGTCCTCCTCGAACACTGGCCGGAACTCATGCCCTGGAATGTTTACACGGTGGATTTATCTGGGAAGGTTGAAGCTATAACAGATAGTGCTGGAGCTGCGGGTCTTCCCGTCTTCGCGGATGATGGTTCGGGTATCCTCTATCTTTATTTTGAATTCATTACCGATGGTGACCGGATCACCGGTGCAGACCATCTATTGCTTCTTTTTGACGTTTTGTCTGAAGATGTGCAGCCTTTGATCCCTCTTTCAGATCACGCCCCGACGCTGGAGTATTACGATTGGTAGTTTCGATTGCCTGGGAATCGCCACGAGGGGGATGAATCGAAAGGAATCCTTTCCCCAGACTCTTGACCTGCGAATCGGATCGTTTAAGGGATTTCTCGTCACTTCGTGCGCGACGCGCCCTCCGCTCCTCGAAATGACAAGGAGAAGGAGTCGTCCCCGAATATGTCATTTCGAGCGAGGCGAGAAATCCCTATGATGATTCCCTTGGGAGCTCCTTCTCTGGAACTGAACGGATTCTTCACCTCAGAATCTCGCCCGAAGAATTGAATCGCATCAGGGATTTCTCGTAACTTCGTGCGCGACGCGCCCTCCGCTCCTTGAAATGACAAAGAGAGGGAGTCGTTTCCGAATATGTCATTTCGAGCGAAGCGAGAAATCCCTATAATGATTCTCTCGAGGGCGCCCCCTGTAGAGTGAGCACTATCCCTGTACAACAAGGTCTACCTCTTAATGTCATCGAGAACGAAGCGAAGCAATCTCCTCGTTTCTTGCGTGGAGATTACCACGTCGCCCTTGCGGGATCCTCGCATGACAAGTAGAAGATGTCATTTCGCGTTTGCCATGAAACGGAGACCGGAAAAATCACCTATCGAACCCCCTTGTTTGGGGGATGACGAAACACATACATTCACGCTAAAGTAGCGACAATATAGAACCTGTCCTACCCTCACACATTCTGTTTAAATAGGTCAGAAATTTCGGTTTTATGTACGATTGGTTCACAGTGCCTGGTTTTCATCATCGGCCTACTGTCAGGTAATCTTCATGAACCTGCCGTGGCCCTGAGCTAATATAAGTCGTGATCGAGGGTGAGTGGGGACCGAGAATTTATCGGCGACAGGGCTTTTCGTTTCCTGCTTTGGCAGATAGGGTCAAAGTAAATACCCCCCCCTGAACGAAGGAAGTTGATTACTAGTATCAATCATCGATTCTTAATAAAATTCTCGTATTGCCATTTTGCGTAATGAAAGGATAAGAAAAAGTGAACACAGTTGAGGTCAATAACCTGGCTAAATCCTTCGGCGAGGTAAAAGCCGTGAGGGATGTCACCTTTTCAGTGGGAAAAGGAGAGATCTTCGGCTTGCTGGGGCCGAACGGGGCGGGCAAGACAACGACGATTCGGGTCTTACTCGATCTGTTTAAAGCAGATGCGGGGGACGTTGCCGTCCTCGGCGGTCCGATGACCGAGGAGAAGAAACACCGCATTGGATACATGCCCGAGGAGCGAGGCTTATACCTGGATGTCCCGCTCATGCGCTGTCTGGTTTACCTCGCCACACTAAAAGGGCTCTCACCCGCAGAGGCGCGTCAGGGGTTGGAAATCTACCTGGAACGCTTCGATCTGGCGGACCATAAAAAGAAGAAGGTAGGCGAGCTCAGCAAAGGCATGCAGCAGAAGGCGCAGATCATCCTTACCATCCTGCACAAGCCCGAGTTGGTGATCATCGATGAGCCCTTCGCCGCTCTGGATCCGATCAACACACGTTTAGTCAAGGATGTGATACGAGAGCTGCGCGATGAAGGAACGACGATCTTGATGTCCACCCATCAAATGCATCAGGTTGAGGAACTCTGCGACCGCATCGTTCTCATTGATGACGGCGTCGATGTTCTGTATGGGAGTCTGACCGCGATCCGGGAACGATTCTCGGGGCATGCAATTGTTGTGAAGGCAGATGGCGCTTTGCCCGACATCGCGGGTGTTCTACAGGCCGACCGGAGTAACCATGAGGTGAAGCTTCTCCTGGAGGAGAAGACCGATCCACAATCGGTTCTACAAGAACTTCTCGCCCATGGTTTGCGCTTGAGTAAATTTGAAATTGCTGTTCCTACGCTGGATGAGATTTTTATTAAGGTTGTTCAGGAAGGAGTGGAGTGATGACGTCTAATGTCTGGCGCATCGCCCGCGAGGAATTCAGACGCAACGCGTTTCGAAAAAGCTTCATTCTGGTGCTGCTCAGTCTTCCTCTGATGATTGGTTTGAATATCGGCATAGTTCTACTGATGAACCATCTAGAGACAGACATCCGACCTATTGGGTACGTCGACTACGCCGGTGTCCTGTTGGTCGATGAATTACCCGCTGATGTCACTAATGACCCCATCCAGTTTCTTGCTTTTAGTTCGGAAGATGGAGCCCAGGAAGCGCTCTTGGCAGAGGAGTTACAGGCTTTCTACGTTCTATCGCCAGAATATCTGCAAACGAGGGAAATCAGGCTAATCTACGTCGAGGAGCCGGCATCGAAGGCCACCCGACAATTCTACGATTTGCTGCGGGTCAATTTACTGAGCGATGTCGAGCCTGAGATCCAGGTAAGGATTGCCGACGGGACCGAGTTCCTCGCTCGCACCCCGGACGGACGGCGTTCGTTTCCCTCCTCTGGACCTACATTCCAATCTGTGTTGCCTTTCTTCGTGGGATTGGCCTTAATGATGATGCTTCTCATGAGCGCGGGGTTCCTCTTGGAGGGGATGATCAAGGAGCGGGAAAACCGCACGCTTGAAGTGATCGTAACCTCGACCTCTCCCGGGCAGTTGGTCACGGGCAAGGTATTGGGGATCCTTGGTATTAGTCTTACGCAGTTCTTGACCTGGACTCTCTTCGGTCTTGCCGTGGTCTGGCTCGGGAGCGACACCCTCGATTTAGCCTGGTTTCAGAATGCGAGCCTGGAGTGGGAGCCGGTGATCAAGGTAGTAGCCATCGGTGTGCCGACCTTTGTAATGGCTGCTGCGCTCCTATTTGCACTTGGCGTTATTATGACCAATGGGCAGGAAGCGCAGCAGATCGGCGGTCTTACGGTCTTGTTCTCGATGCTCCCGCTCTTGGCGATCGTGAAGATTGGGAACGAGCCGAACGGCGTATTGGCGGTGGTCTTAAGCATGGTGCCATTCTTTTCGATGATGACCGTTGCTCTTCGAGAGGTGTTCGTCGTCGTACCCTTATGGCAGATCATCCTGAGCGTTGGCATCCAGATACTGTTTGCCATAGCGGCGATTTGGTTTGCCGGACGAGTATTCCGTTTGGGCTTACTGCGCCACGGAAAGAGCTTTAGCTTAAGGGGAATCGTTAAGGGAGTCAGAAGGGCGACATCGGCGGGAGTGCGATCATGAAAACGATATTTCTTATCATGCGTTATGAACTAAGTAAAACTTTCAGCCGTCGCTCCTATGTATTCTTCGGATTCGGAATCCCCTTGATCGCAATCATAATCGTTGCCCTGGTTGTGGCAGGTCGACGTGATCCGGTTGGGGTAGTCCTGCCCGACGTTGAGGAGGAACAGGAACTTGAAGTTGAGGGATATGTAGACCTTGCGGGTCTCATTTCGACTATCCCCGAGGATTTGCCGCAGGATATCTTCGTGGATTACTCCAGTGAAGCCACCGCAGCGCAAGCGTTACAAGATGGTGATATTAGCGCCTATTATGTTATCCCGGAGGATTACCTGGAGCAGGGGACGGTGATCTATACCAGCATAGACCCGAATCCCTTCGATCCGGGTGGTCAGGAATGGATGATGCGCTGGACCTTGATGGCGGAAATGCTCGGAGGAGACCTGGAGTTCGCCAGCCTGGTGCTTAACCCGGTGGACCTAAGCGTGGAGCGCCGGGGTGCTGAGACGGGTCCGGACCGCTACAGCGAGGAGGATTGCTCACGCCCTGGTCCGGCATGTCGTTCAAATCCCCTCATTGAGATGCTGCCCATGATGATGGTGGTCATGTTTTTCATGTTCATCATTATGAACTCAGGGATGTTGTTGAGCAGTGTGAGTGGGGAGAAGCAGAACCGAACGATGGAGATCCTGATGCTTTCCATCATGCCACAGCAAATGCTCGCCGGGAAGATGCTTGGGCTGGGTACAGCCGGTTTATTACAAAGTGCAACATGGGTTGGGGCACTGTGGGCAATGCTGCGCATAGGCGGCGGGGTGTTAAGCCTGCCCCCGGAATTCCACCTTCCGGCGTGGTTAATCGTTGCCTGGCTGCTCTATTTCCTGCTCGGATACGCACTGTACGCCAGCCTGATGGCTGGGGTCGGGGCGCTTGTACCGGATATTAAAGCGGGATCTCAAGCCAGCGGCGTAGTTATGATCCCATTGTTCCTCGGCTACATGCTCAGCATCATGCCTTTCTCGGTTGAGGCCCCGAATGGGGTTTTGGTCACAATCATCAGTCTGTTCCCACTAACCAGCCCGGTGGCGATGGTCATGCGCATGACAGTCACCGCTGTGCCTTTATGGCAATTGGCGCTCTCTCTGGGGCTGCTGGTGATTACGGTGATCCTGGTCATACGGGCGGTGGGGAAAATATTCCGGACGCAGATGATCCTTTCGGGTCAGCCGTTCACGGTTCGGCGTTATCTCAGAGCACTTCTGGCATAGCTGAAACTCCTATTATTTTGCCAAATATCAGTGCAGATTTATCGCAGCAATCTGCTCGATTCCTCCTGCGCTGATATACTTTCAGTGTTTAAGAGGATCAATCTTATCGGTCAAGTCCACAAAAGAGGGTGTACCTATGATGAGAATAGCAGGTCCGAATAAAAAACTCACACCGCTGCTGCTGATCGCAGTTCCCTTGGCCATCGCCGCTTGTGGCAGATTCGCTGTGATTGTTGATCCCAGCGGTGAAGAGGTTAACCCCACAGCCGAACCAGCGCCGATCGCGACCGAAACCGACGTGCCGCTTCCGCCAGCACACCCGGCCGCGGGATTGACCTTCAGCAGATATGATGGGACGTGGTTAATCGATGGACTAGGCCAGGTTGTACTCCTTACCGGCCAATCCATGGCGCAGAAATCGCCGGACGGTCAGTGGTTGGCCTATGAGCTTGAGGATACGACCACAGGAGATTTGGATATCTGGCTGGTTGAAATGGCGACAGGTGAGGCGCGGAATCTGACCAATACACCCGATCGCTATGAAGTAAATCCCATGTGGTGGCCGGGAAGGGAAGATGTGCTCGTCTTCGGCTCCGATCCCCTGGAAGATGTGTGGAACCGCGAATTCCCCTCCGTCATTGGTCTGGATGGGGCTGGCTACGAAGTCTTGGACGAGAATGGGGGAGGTTTGCGTTCGCTTTCAACGGACGGTCAGGCAATCGCCTACGGTGGATATGACAGTCCGGGCGCGATCTACCGCTGGGATAAAGGAGTGGAAGCCTTCGATCCACTCGAGTATGGTGTGAACGCAGAAAAACTGTTTCAGCCTGCTTGGTCGCCGGATGGACGGCTCCTGGCCTGGAATGTCGGCGGCAATCTCGTTGGAGATGGCGGCTATCACAGCGGTGTGGCTGTTTTCGATTTGGAGGCGAAAACCGGGCGATTCTTTCATGTCTTCGCGCCTGAAGGTGGGGGCATGGTCCCGTCTTATCTTGAATGGAGTGCGGATGGAGATTGGTTGGCATTCGTCACTTTCGGTGAGCCACCGGTGACCGGTCGTGCCCCGAAATTATGGGTGATCCGACCCGACGGGAGCGAGGAAACATATGTAGGCGAAGGGCTTGAGCCCACGTGGAGCTACGATGGCGAATGGCTGGCATTCCTGCGAACGAACGACGCAGGTCACCTGGAGCTTTCGCTCGCCGAGGTGGGGACCTGGGCGACGCAGGTCGTCGATCTTCCGCACACCGATCAGATCAATTTCCTTATGGATTGGATCAGACCGTGAGGGGGTTGGTTTAATCCACCTGCATAAGTGGGAACAAAACCACGTCGGGAGGAGTCTTACGTTAAGAACAAGGAGGGCATCATGAATCATACGTTCGTAAGAAGTTTCATTCTTCCCGCGGCGTTGATCTTTCTGGTAGGTTGCAGCATTATTGCACCTTTTAGCCGATCAGATGAATTCGTGACTTACAGCGTGGTAATCAACAAAGAGACCTTCAGCCCTGAAGCCAGCCTGCGAGTCAGGATTTGGAATGCCGAGACATTGAAGGTCGCCGAGAGTAATGCGAACTGTGCAGTTTCCTACAACCAGGAAACGCAGACCGAAGAAGTGCATTGCCCCGAAGGCATCAATTATCGAGAAATTTCCCCAGAGGAGTTCGAATTCCCTATGCAGGACATCGGCACGGAGATCGAGATCAGGAGCGCAACCGTCACGGTGGGGGAGAAGTACAGGCTGCAGATTTCCGGATTAGCCAGCGACGACTGCAACACGGCTTCGGCGAGCGTCGAGGAAAGAGCCAAGTCTGCCCATATTGTCCTGGAAAATCTCCAATGGGCGACGACCTTGATGGCTTGTCCATAAATCCGGCGGGCTTCTCCACTATGTGCGGCACACGCTCATTTGTCAATGTTCAATCACTGCAAAGCCGTTAAAATCTGGTGTCCCGCTCAGGTGAGATTTCAGGCATCGAGTCGATGTTGGTTCAGGACGAGCCAATAAACGACTGCCCTCATTCTTTGCTAGACAGCACTCCATAGTTAGCTTCTGTAACCTATGCATACCTCATGTATCGCATAGAGGTTGATGATTCCAAAGTGGTGCAAATCAGGGTTACAATAACGCAAGGGTCACCGATCGATGTTCACTTATTCCAGGGATCGGGTGAGCGGAGATAGATCTCAACTAACTGAGAGTTAACATGAAAACCTTGGAAGAAGCTCAATCCCAGTCGACGACAACGAGCGACCGGGCGATGTACTTGGTCCTAGTGCTGGTCGTCCTCGCCGGCTACGTCCCAACGCTCTTTATGATTAAGGAGCCACTTACATCTCCGATCATACTCACCATGCTCGCCCTCGGCGCCCTCTTCATCTTCATCGGTGTTTTTGTCTTCGAGTGGATCGCCCGCCAGGATCGGCTCTCGCTCTTCTTAGCTTATTTCCTGATCCAACTCGCCATTGCCACGATCGCTGTTTACATCATTCCGGAGTCAGGTAACCTGTGGCTCATGGCGTTACCGTTGGTCGGGCAGGCGGTGCTCGCGCTGCCGCGGCGCTGGTTGATTTTTTATTCCGTGTTGGTCGTAGCTGCTTTTATCATCCCGGGAGGGTTCCTTTATGGGTGGGATGATGCCTTAGCTTCCATTCTAGGCTATACAGCGGGTGTCGTTTTCGTGCTCGTCTTCACTCAGGTTTACGCCAACGAGCTAAAGGCACGCACGGAAATCCAGCATCTGGCAGCCCGTCTCGAAGACATGAATCGGCAGCTTGGCACTTACGCTGTACAGGTTGAGGAGCTGGCGACGGCGAAAGAGCGCAACCGCCTGGCGCGGGAGATCCACGACAGTCTGGGGCACTTTCTGACAGTCGTAAACGTTCAATTGGAAGCTGCTCAGGCGGTCTTTGAGTCAGATCCTACTACGGCGCAGGATGCTCTGGCGAAGGCGCAGGCGCTCACCAAGGAAGGTTTGGCCGAGGTGCGCCGTTCCGTTGCCGCATTGAGAGCCTCGCCCATGGAAGGGCGACCGCTGGAAGCGGCGATCGAGACGCTGCTTGAGAAAAGTCGGGCGACAGGTATGCTGGTCGATTTGCGCGTCTCCGGTCAGGTGCGTGAGTTGGCGCCGCAAATCGAACACACTTTGTATCGCGCCGCGCAGGAAGGTCTCACAAATGTCCACAAGCACGCCCGTGCCTCCCATGCGACACTTCACCTCGACTACTCCGCTGAGGAGAGTGTGTCGCTGATTTTGGAGGACAATGGTGTAGGCTTAGACCCGGAATCATTGGCTGAAGGCTTTGGGCTTCTCGGTTTGCGCGAGCGTGTGAAAATCCTGGGTGGCGATATTACGACAACCTCAGAACACGCGCAGGGCACCAGGCTGGAGGTCAGGATCCCCACATGACCTCCTCTTCGAAAATTCAATCGCCGGCGATTCGCGTGCTGATCGTGGACGACCAGGCACTCTTCCGGGAAGGGCTGCGAACGCTGCTCTCGGTGCAAGCCGACATTGACGTGGTCGGGGAAGCGGGGGATGGCATCGAAGCGATTCAGGAATGCGCCCGGCTGAAGCCCGACGTGGTCTTGATGGACATGCTCATGCCGCGGCTTGATGGTGTTGAAACCACCCGCCGGCTGCATGCCGAGCATACAGACTGTCGGGTGATCATCCTGACCACCTTCGATGACGATGAATATGTCTTCGACGGGCTGCGAGCGGGCGCCTTAGGATATCTCCTGAAAGACGCACCCTCCGAGAAATTGCTCGAGGCCATTCGAGCGGCAGCACGGGGCGAATCTTTTTTACAGCCCTCGGTAGCGGCGAAAGTTGTGGCCGAATTCTCCCGCCTTGCGGATCATCCCCCAGGCGAGGAACTTATCGAGCCGCTCTCCGAACGCGAGCGAGAGGTTTTACAGCTCCTTTCATCGGGAGCCAGCAACCGTGAGATCGCCGAGGCGTTGGTGATCGCCCAGGGGACGGTGAAAAACCACGTCACGAGTATCTTGGGCAAGCTTGGTGTGCGCGACAGGACGCAGGCTGCGATCAAAGCCCGCGAGCTGGGCTTAATCTAAAAACCCCTCAAACTTAATTCCACCCAACTTACCCCCTGATAAGTCATCATTTCAATTGCACTCAATCTGCCACTTCAGGTCATGGTTCACTATGTGACCTTCCCATTGGGAATAGGACCGCGCTTCATGACCTCCGGCGCATCATTTAATCCTCCCTTTCAACTACGTTTAAGCCGCAATCAAAGCAGAACTTTGATCAGCACTAACGAAAGGGAGGAAGGACATGACAAACATTATCGAAACACAAGCTCTGACGAAGCGTTTTAATGGGGCGGTGGAGCCGGCAGTTGACGAGGTCAGCTTCGCAGTGCGCGAGGGTGAGATCTTCAGCCTGCTTGGGCCCAACGGCGCGGGCAAGACCACGACGATCTCCATGCTCTCCTGCCTGCTCAGGCCTTCAAGCGGCGATGCGAATGTCGCCGGCGCTTCGGTAACCAACGCACCACATCAGGTGAAGGAAGTCATCGGTGTTGTGCCACAGGAAATCGCGCTGTACCCGAAGCTGAGTGCCCGGGAGAATTTGTATTTCTGGGGTCGGCTATATGGAATGAGCGGTGGAAAAATGAAGGAGCGTGTTGAGGAGGTGCTCGAGATCGTTGGCCTGAAGGATCGCGCAAAAGATCGCGTGGAGACTTACTCAGGCGGAATGCAGCGCCGCATCAACATCGGAGTCGGATTGCTGCATCGGCCGAAGCTGGTCTACATGGATGAGCCGACGGTCGGCATCGATCCACAAAGCCGCCGCAATATCCTCGACACGGTGCTTGCCCTCAATGAGCAGGGGATGACGGTGCTCTACACGACCCATTATATGGAAGAAGCGCAGGAGCTTAGCGACCGCATTGGGATTATCGATCATGGGAAGATGATCGCATTGGGTACGCTGCCTGAGCTTACACAGCTGGTGGGGGAGCAGGACATCGTTGAACTCGGCATTACCGAAGAACACAGTCGTCCGGAATTGATCAAGGCACTTGGTGACGTCGAGGGAGTGAGGGAAGTAAAAGCCGCAAACGGGAATGTCCGCTTGATCGCAAACGATGGTAATGCAGCCCTTCCGGATTTGATCACCATCGCCAACGCTCAGGGCGCACGGATTTCAGATATCTCGGTTCAGGAGCCCAACTTGGAAGCGGTTTTTCTGCATCTGACCGGTCGGGCGCTGCGGGACTAGGAGGGCGATGATGAAGAAATTACTGATGATAGGTTTGAAGGATCTACGAGTTGCATTCCGCGACCGGGCGGCGCTGATTATGTTGGTTGCGCCTTTCGTGCTCACGTTAGCCATGGGTTTTGTTACCGGGAGTTTCTCAGAAGATGGAAGTGGATTGGAGCGCATCCCCATCGCTGTCGTGAATCAAGACATGGGCGATCTGGGCGCGGCGCTGACATCCTGGCTTCAAGATGAAAGCATGGGCGATTTATTAGAGGTTACGCTCTTGGAAGACTTCGCTCAGGCCAGGCAGGAAGTGGAGGAGGGTCATTATAGTGCGGCGCTGATCATCCCCGCCGAGTTTACCGATGACATACTTCTCAACCCGGAGGCAAGCGAAGGAGATGGCGGAGGTTCACTGGAGTTTTTTACCAACCCTGGAGAACCGATCCGCGTAAATATCGTGAAATCCATGATTGACCGTTTTATCGGTCAGGTTGAGATAGGCGTAGTGAGCAGTCAAATCGCAGTAAACGGATTGGTGCAAAGTAGATTAATTCAACCGCAGGAAGCGCTCACAATCGGGCGCGATATTGGTGAGCGGCTCGTGACACAAGCCGGGGATCTATCGCTTATCACTATCAGTCTGGACGAGGTAGAAGCTGATGAACCTGCCTTTAACCCGCTGGTGATTCTGGCTCCGAGTATGGCCATGTTGTTCCTGATGTACACGGTAACAAGTGTCGGGGGAAGGAGCATCCTGGCGGAGCGTGAGGAGGGTACATTATCGCGCATGCTCACAACGCCAACCGGCACCGCTCAGGTCTTGGGCGGGAAAGTCTTGGGGATTGTGCTCATTGGGGTTGTGCAGGTAGCGATTTTGATCACCGCAAGCAGCTTGCTCTTCCAGCTAGATTGGGGTGATCCGCTGGCGGTCATCATCTTGATTGTCGTCGCAGTCATCGGTGCAACTGGATGGGGAATCCTACTGGCGGCCTTCGCCTCGACTCCGGGTCAGGTCGCGAACATCGGCACAGCGATGATGCTGACCTTTGGCCTGCTGGGAGGTTCGTTCTTTGGCGGCGCCGGCTTCGAGGGATTGCTCGGCGTGTTGAGCAAGGTAACCCCTAACGCCTGGGCGCAGGAGGGCTTTCTAACGCTCGCCCAGGGTGGAACGATGACGGATATTTACGAACCAATAGCGGGATTGCTCCTGATGGGTGGCATCCTCTTCGCAATTGCGGTTGTGGTCTTCCGCCGACGCGGTCTGAATCGCAGCTGAGAATTTGGTACAAGGTACTGGAGAAGGAAAATGAAGAAGATAATCAACATCGCTTGGAAGGATATCAAAAACCGGTTCACCAGCATTTCTGAGATACTGTTCTATCTCGTCCTGCCCGTGTTCTTCATCTTCATGCTGAGCGGCGGGTTTGAGAAAATTGGGAGTGATCAAGAGCTTCCCCGGTTGGCAGTTGTGGATGAGGATCAAACACTACTTTCTATCGAACTCGTGACGACGCTTAAGAATTCTCAGGTGATTGAGGTTGAAACACTCTCGCTCGCAGGTGCTGTAACGGCTCTGGAGGATGAGCAGATCGACGCCTATCTGCAGATACCGATGGGCTTCGAGGGGCATCTTTTAGCAGGCGAGTCCACCGAGCTGGAACTGCAGGCGCTTGAGGATACGCAAGATGCGCGCGCGGCGGAGCAAGAAGCGCTTTCAATTATTGAAACGCTAAGCCGTTCGCTGCTCGCGGCACATGTGAGCACGACAGAACGCGAATTACTTGCGCCATTCAGCAGTGGGATAGAGCGTGAGGCGTACTTTGACAACAGTCTCTCGCTGGCGCAGGAGGCTTTTGGAAATCTCCCGGATCGGGTTGAGATGACCGTTCCAGATCAATCCGAGGTGCTGGATTTAAGTGAAGCCACGGCTGCTCAAGCAAACGCGGGCCAGCTTGTCACCTGGGTCTTTATTCCTCTTTTGGGGACATCGGTAGTGTTGACCGATGAACGAACAACGGGTACGCTGCGGCGACTGCTCACAACGCCAACCTCAAAGTCAACCTTTCTGTTGGGGACCTTCGTGGGGCAACTCGTTCCTGCCTGGGTGCAGATGGCGCTTTTAATTGGTTTCGGTGGTCTGGTGATGGGGTTTTATTGGGGCGGCTCGATGGTTGGCCTGTTGGTTCTGCTGCTGGCTTTCAGCTTGGCTTCGGTAGCCTTCGGCACGCTCATGGGTACGGTAGTGAAGACCTCCGGCCAGGCAAATAACTTGAGCATCATGTCCGGCATGGCAATGGCTTTGCTGGGTGGATGTTGGTGGCCGTCCGAGTTGTTCCCCGATGTGCTGTTGGTGGTAAATAAAGTCCTGCCGACGTCCTGGGTGATGGTTGGGTTGAATGGATTGATGCTGCAGGGTTTTGGAGTGAAGGAAGTCCTGCCGCTGGCTGGTGTGCTGCTTGGTTTCGCAGTTGTGTTTTTCATGATCGGGGTCTGGCGCTATCGGTTTGAGTGATCACGAAAGGCGAAGTGGGGATCGTATATCTTCGAAATGACGCAAGGGTGAGAAAATCCAAAGCGCTCTTCCTGAGTGAAGCCAACGGGCGTTGAAGGATTCTCACCCTTTATTTCTATCAAGGGATCAAGGTTCTTGAACCGCGGCTGGCGCTTCACTCGGGCAAGTTTCAGCGATATGTCCGATATAACCTCAACAAGGATTTTATCTTGCTCAGATACCAATCTAGTGCGGCTCGATGATGACGTCCTTGAAGAAACAAAGGCCAGTTCCTCCTCCTTGCAACTTCACCCACGGCTTGCACAATAAATGTTTCTTGTTGTAGGCGATGGGCATTACCACTGCCTCTTCAATCAAGATCTTATCTGCCTCCTGATACAATCGTATTCGCTTCGACTGGTCTAAAGTTCGCTGAGCTTCTTCCAACAATTGACTGTATTTATCATTTCGCCAGTGAGGAAACAGACTTCGAACACCCACCCTGAGAAAATGATCAGGATCGGGATATTCGGCGAGCCATCCGATAATAAAAACATTCCTGCTGAGAAGCGTGCGAAGGACGCTTTCCCAATCCGAAATCTCTCTCACTACTTCAACATTCAAATTGACCAACCATTGTGCCGTGAGGGGCTCGAGCAAGATACCCCTTGGGTAGGCGATTTCGAAAATTGGAAATTCCTGGCCATCGGGATAGCCGGCCAGCGCCATGAGTTGACGTGCCTGGGCTGGATCATAGGGCAGGCCGATCCCCGGTGAGTGCCCGGGTATGGTTGGTGGAACGAACCCCCCAGTAGCTGGAATCATGAACCCGTCCAATACTTCATCAGCCAACCTCTCCCTGTCCACAGCCATGACAAACGCATGCCGAACCCTCATATCATCGAAGGGAGGGCGGCTCGTGTCAAAGCCCACAAAATATAAGGCCTCCCTAGGCTCAGATAAGTATTCCTCAGCAAATCTGTGGCGTGTGTGATAGGTTTTTTCATTGAGGTACGCTATGTCAACGCTGTTCCTTTCGTACAATTCAAATTCCTCAAGCGAATCCCGTGATTCGATGAACTTCACTTCGGCCCTTTCCAGGTTCCCAGAAGACCCTTTGTGGTAGGTCGGATCCCTCACCAAACTCATGGACTCCCCGGGTTCGTAGGATTCTATCTGAAATGCGCCGTTGGTGACGATGTGTTCCAGGTCTGTCCAGGTATCGCCATAGGTTTCCACGACATGGCCAGGAACAGGGTATGCGGTTGTAAGCATTTGCAGAAAATAACTGGCAGCTCTCTCTAATTCCACTTCTAAGGTCAATTTGTCGATTGCCCTCACACCCACTTGATCTGGTTTAGAAAGTTCCCCTTCATTGTAAGCTCGGGCATTCTTGATGTCATAAAGTTGATGGACTTTACTACGCGGAGCTCCGGTGGCAGGATCTAAGGTGCGAATCCAGGAATAGACGAAATCATCTGCCGTGACCTGGGTTCCATCGCTCCAGGTTACATCATCCCGCAGGTGAAAGACGTACCTGCATCCATCTTCAGAAATCTCCCAACGCTGAGCCATATCAGGGATGATTTCCCACCCCGCGCCCATCTCCACCAACCCGCTGAACATCTGATTGATAAACTCAAATGAAGACGCATCATTACATATGGATGGGTCCAGTGTGGGAGGTTCTATATTAACCAGTCTCAATGGGTGAGGAGCAGGTTCCAGCGTTTCCTGTTGGGTGGTCGATTCACGCTGCCGCATGGCAAAGGCTTCATCGTAGGCACCCCGCGACCGTTTATAGTCAAACGCGGTGTGATAGGTCAGCCCCAACTTCATCAGTGTGCGCCCCACACGGTCATACGCTTCCTGCTCCCGCAAGATCACCAGCGCCCGCTCGTAGAAATCGATGGCCTCCTGGTGTGCATAGGCCAGGCGGGCTTGGTCCCCGGCTCGCTGCAGGTAGTCCACTGCTTTTTCATGGGCCTCTGCCGCCTCGAAATGGTAGGCCATTAATCCGGAGAACTCGTCCACCCGATCGGGAAAGAGTTCCTCCAACGCCTCACCCACCTTCAGGTGGAACACCTTCCTGCGCTCATGCAGCAGTGAGTTGTACGCCGCCTCCTGCGTCAGGGCATGCTTGAAGATGTACTCCAGCTCGGGGATACGCGCTTTCTCGCGCACAAGATCAACTCTCTGGAGCTGGGAGAGGTGGGTGTCCAGCTGCATTTCGGCTTCAGAAATCGTCTCCAGGATCCGGTACAGGAAGCTCTTGCCGATGACCGAAGCCATCTGCAACGTGCGGCGGACATCCTCTCCCAATCGATCGATGCGCGCCAGCAAAACCCCCTGCAGGGTATCGGGGATGCTCATTTCCTCGAGCGCTTCGGTTGCCTGCCAGCCTTTCTCATTCTGGACGATCAAGTCCTGCTCCATCAGGTGGCGGATGACCTCCTCGAGATAGAAGGGATTGCCCTCCGACCTTTCCATGATCGTTCCCCAGATTTCCTCTGGCAGTTTGGTCTCCCCCAGGAGCTGCTCTAACAAACTGGAGGAGTCGTCAGCCGACAGCCTGCGGAGAATAATCTCTGTGCTTCGGTGTGGGAAATCGGTCTCGGCTTTGAGTTTGACGCCCCAGGAGCCGTGATCGCGATCGATGCGCATGAGCATGAGGATCATCAGCGGGGCATGGTCTGTGAGCGGGAGTAAGTGTGCAATTACCTCCAGGCTCGAGGGATCCGCCCAGTGCAAGTCCTCGAAGACCAGCACAGTAGGTTCTTCACTTGCTACCTGACCGAAATAGTCGCTCAGCGACGATAACGTACGCTGCTTCAGCGTCTCTCCGTCGAGGGATTGGAGGTGCTCTTCAGTCTCACCATCTCCTTTCAATCCCAGGAGATGGGCGAGATAGGGTGGCGCTTCGTCGGTTTTCTCTTCCCCGAATAACTCCTTCGCCCTCCGCCTGAGCGCCACTTTGATCTCCACCTGCGGCGCGCCATCGGAGAGGCCCAGATCAGCCAACAAGAGATGGGTGATCGTCCAGTAGGAGAGCGATCCGCCGTAGGACAGGGCCCGCCCCTCCAGCCAGCGGATCGAGGCGGGTGAAATCGGAGCAGCTTCGCGGTCGCCCTCAGCTTCGCCGGTGATCGCCTTCACTTCTTCCAGGAGGCGTGTATTGCCGATGCCGGCGTCGCCCATCACGGTCACGATCTGCCCATGGCCAGCACAGAGCGAGAGCAGGGAGGATTGCAGCTTCTCCACCTCACCCGCTCGCCCGACATGGGGTGTTGGCAGGCCTGCGAGGCCGCGCCCGGTCTCGGGATCGGCCTTCATGCGTATCAACTCGAAAGCCTGGAGCGGCTGCGTTTTGCCCTTGACTGTGATCTCACCGAGGTCTTTCAACTCAAACGCAGCGCTGACCAGCCTGGCGCAGGCTTCAGACACAACTACCTTCCCGGGCTCGGCAGCCGACTGCAGCCGCGCCGCCACGTTCACGGCATCGCCGATGGCCAGGTACTCCATGTGCATGTCGGTGCCGATCTCACCGATGACGACGGTGCCGGTGTTGATGCCAATGCGCATCTGGAAGTCGTCAATCGTTCCTGCCAACTCACGGCCGTATTCCTCGACGCTCGCCTGGATGTCCATCGCCGCGCGCACGGCGCGAATGGGGTCGTCTTCATGCGTGATCGGCGCGCCGAAGAAGGCCAACACGCCGTCACCGAGGAGCTGGGCGATCGTCCCTTCGTAGCGGTAGACGGCCTCGCCCACGCGCCTGTGAGCGCCGGCGACGATCTCCTTCCACACCTCGGGATCGAGTTTCTCGGCGATGGCAGTAGAGCCCACAATGTCGGTGAAGACGATCGTGACCGGCTTGCGCTCGCCTTCGATTTCGGTCTGGGCTGAGCGCAGCTTCTCCTGAAGGTCCTTTGGGGCGGAATCGCGCAGATCCTGTAGCTTGGTGGCCTGATTGGCTGTGGAGGCATCATCAAGCTCGGTTCGACATTTCATGCAAAACAGGGCATCACTTGGATTCTGTGTGCTGCAGGAGGGGCAGGTCTTAAAGAGAGGTTGGCTGCATTGCACGCAGAAGACGGCGCTACGGTCATTCTTCTTGCCGCACTGCTTGCAGATCATCGTTCCTTCCTTACAGGAAACGGTTCTTATGAGGACAAGAGTATAATTGCATAATTCTTGGGGGGGCGCAGGGAGGATTTGATGATGAAGATGATCGGAACTGAACCAGGAAATAAATCTGCCCAATCAAAACATTACTTTTCCGGTAAAAACTGACAAAACAACGCCTTGTACAGCATCGATAGTTCTTCCTAACTCAACATTTGACAATTTGTGTAAAGTGTGTACACTATATACAGCATTGGCTTTTCTGCACTCGAGAGGAAGAAGATCGCAATGGCAACGATACGCGAGATTGGTAGTCGCGAAGCGCGCAAGGAATGGCGCGAATTACTGGATGCTGTAATGGCGGGCGATAGTGATGTCTTGATCTCACGACATGGTCGGGAAATTGCTGTCCTTATTCCTGCGCGTGATTACTACGCCATCCTGGAAGAACTAGAAGAGATCAGACTGGCGCGGCACGCTGAGAATCTCTATGAGAGCTTTTTGGAGGGAAAGACAGCGGCAACGCCCTACGAAGAGGTTCGTGCCGAGGTCCTAAAAGACTAAAGGCGGGGGGCAATGAGCAAATCGAAGATGTATTCCCTTGAGGTAACTGCTCATGCAGAACGGAGCCTGAAGAGACTACATAGGGAAAAAAAGCTTATTAGGCGCCTCGATACGAAAATCCGTTCCCTGGCAGAGGATCCCCGCCCTCCAGGATGCAAGATCCTCAAAAGCGGTCGATACGATAATCTATATCGGATACGTGAAGGTGATTGGCGCATTCTTTATGCAGTTGAGGATGCACGTGTAATTGTACTGATCTTGGATGTAGTAAGAAGAGATAAAGCTTACCGATAATACCGAAACGATTCACTTCCCCACGATGACCTAACCATTGCCAGGGTTTCGCTATTCCTTTGTTGCTGCGTATAGGAATAACCAGTTTCATGTTATAAAGAATTTCACCAATCTTACATGGTCAAGTTTTGAAAACCTTCAACTAGAATGCTCAAATGGAGTTTTGTCTTGCTCAGGCAAGGACCTAATGCGGCTCGAGGATGACGTCCTTGAAGTACCAAGCATCGAATCGACTTGCAGGGATCTTAACCCAGGGTTTAACTAAAAAATGCCCTTGCCAATATACGATTGGTATAATTACTGCCTCTTCAATCAGGACCTTATCCGCTTCCTGATACAATCGTATTCGCTCCGACTGTTCTAAAGTTCGCTGGGCTTCTTCCAACAATTGATCATATTGACCATTTCGCCAGCGTGGTAACAAATTTCGAACAGCCACTCTGAGAAAACTGTCAGGGTCCGGGTAATCGGGTTCCCATCCCATAATAAATACATTCCTGCTTAGATACGTGCGAAGGACGTTTCCCCAATCCGTAATCTCTATCGCTACTTCTACATTCAAAATGTCATTCCATTGTGATTCCAGGTACTTGAGCAAGTTACTAAACCCATGCCTCCAGACGATTTCCAAAGTAAGAAATCCCTGGCCATCAGGATAGCCGGCCTGCGCCATGAGTTGGCGTGCCTGGGCTGGATCATACGGCAAGCCGATCCCCGGCGAGTGCCCGGGTATGGTTGGCGGAACGAAACCTCCAATAGCCGGATCCGCGAATCCTTCTAATACTTCGTTGGCTAGCCTTGCCCTGTCTATGGCCATGGCAAAAGCTCGCCGAACCCTCCGATCATCGAAGGGAGGGCGACTCGTGTCGAAGCTCACATAATATAAGTTCTGCTTAGGCTCTGATATGTATTCCTCGGCATTTGTGTACCTTGCATGATAGGTCGCAAAACTAAGATTAGCTACGTCAACGTTACCCATTTCGTACAGTTCTAGCTCCTCAGGCGAATCCCTTAATTTGCTCAAGTTCAATTCGACCCTTTCAAGGTTGCCAGAAAACCCTCCGTGGTAGGTAGGATTTCTCACCAGACTCATGGATTCCCCGGGCTTGTAGGATTCCAACATAAAAGCTCCATTGGTGACGATGTGTTCCAGGTTGGTCCAGGCATCGCCAAAGGTTTCCACGACATGACCAGGAACAGGGTATAAGGTAAGAAGCATTTGAAGAAAATAGCTGGAAGCTCTCTCTAATTCCACTTCCAGGGTAAGCTTATCGATGGCCCTCACGCCCACTTGATCCGACTCAGAGATTTCTCCTTTGTTGAAAGCTCGGGCATTCTTGATGTCGTATAGTAGGCCAGCTTTTGCAACTGGAGCTTCGGTGGCAGGATCTAAGGAGCGAATCCAGGAGTACAATCCTTTGTGGTGACTTGCGTACCATCGCTCCAACAGACATCGTCGCGCAGGTGAAAGATGTACACGCGTCCATCTTCAGAAATCTCCCAACGCTGAGCCACATCAGGGATGATTTCCCGCCCCGCGCCAATCCCCACCAACCCGCTGAAAATCTCCTCGATATATATTTCTGACGTGCTATCTATACAAATGGAGGGATCCAGTGTGGGGGGTTCTATAAAGACGAGTCGAAAAGGGTGAGGAGCAGGTTCCAGCGTTTCTTGTGGGGCGGTTCTGTCCTGTTGCCGCATGGCAAAGGCTTCATCGTAGGCACCCCGCGACTGTTTAAAGTCAAACGCGGTGTGATAGGTCAACCCCAATTTCATCAATGTGCGCGCGGCGCGGTCATACGCTTCCTGCTCCTTCAAGATCACCAGCGCCCGTTCGTAGAAATCGATGGCCTCCTGGTGTGCGAAGGCCTGGCGGGCCTGGTCACCTGCGTAATCCGGGCCATGCCGACCACCAATTCCGGTTCATGCCGACCACCGATTCCGGTGCATGCCGACCACCGATTCCGGTGCATGCCGACCACTTGCGTTCGGCATTCTCAAGAACACGCTGATTTAGGACAAGCAAGCGACGCTGGATAATCTTCACTTGTTCGGGCATCCTCTGCCTCGTCAAATCCGAGGAGGTGGTGATGTCCCAAGAAAGGTTGTCCGTGCGCAATATCCAAGAAGTCCTTCGCCTGAAGTGGGAGCGTGGTCTC
>CBDAFF010000025.1:0-7242 GCA_965195195.1 uncultured Anaerolineales bacterium
GGTTCTAGGTGAACAGACCTATTGGCCATCAGGCTTACCTGGATCCGAAAGGTGAAGGGGAACACAGCATGCCTGTTAAAAGCGGAGGATGACGGAAATCGTGTATATCATCGCTCTGCAAGGCCGTGGAATATGGGCAAGACGGTTATTGTCTGAAGTTCGAGTTGCACACGGGCAACGGCCCCCGCACTGCGACCACGATTAGCAGTGTCCTGGAATGCGGGGTTACTCCATTCGACCTCGTAAACCACCTAGTCCAGGATGGGCTCATCGGTGAATGATGAGCGAAAGCAACGGAAGATGCCCTAAGTTCCACTATAGACCTACTTGCAGCAACTTCGGGATCGCCTAAGGGTCGAGAGACCTAAGGTGACGGAGGATTCATAGTAGTCTCCGGGAGATAAAGCATGAGCGACCCTTCATGCTGGCCGACCCGGACTTGATGTTGCATTAGTAACGTCATTACCACATGTGAATAAGTAAGCATGTGGCAGGACGAAGGAATCCAGTACCCAGTATGGCCATAACAAGGGGACGCTTGCTGCCAACTGGGGAAAAATGGTGAGCTAGAGTTTGTTGAGATCACGAGACTGTTCAGGACAGAAATTCTCCTGTGAGCTCGACTTACTCCACGAGTACAGGAAAGATCCCACACCAAGAGGACATTACGGTACGAGGAGGTATGCGAAATGCAGACAGCCGAAACGGTACTCAATGTCCTTCGAGATAGAGGGCGTAAAGGAGCCCCTGTTGTCCGTCTGTATAGACAGCTCTACAACAGAAATCTGTATCTCCTGGCCTACGGGAACATCTATAGCAAGTCCGGAGCGATGACTCCCGGGGCTACGGATGAGACGGTAGACGGCATGTCGCTGGCAAAAATCGATAAGATCATCGCCCAAATACAAAGCGAGACTTATCGGTGGACTCCGGTGCGGAGGGTGTATATACCAAAAAAATCTGGGAAGTTACGCCCTTTGGGTGTACCTACCTGGAGCGATAAGTTGCTTCAGGAGGTGATCCGCCTGCTGCTTGATGCCTACTACGATCCCCAATTCAGCGACCACTCTCATGGCTTTCGCACAAAGAGAGGGTGTCATACAGCGTTGCGGGATATAGTGGTAAATTTCAAGGGAAAAGCTTGGTTTATCGAGGGGGACATAAAAGGATGTTTCGACAACATCGACCACCAGATCTTTCTGGACATACTGGCAAGAGACATCCACGATAACCGTTTCCTCAGGCTTATCCGCAACCTGTTGCGTGCAGGTTATTTGGAAGGTTGGAAATATGGTGCTACCTTGAGCGGTACTCCACAGGGCGGCGTCACTAGCCCACTCCTCTCCAACATTTACCTGCATCAACTGGATAAGTTTGTAGAAGATCAGCTTATCCCAAGATACACAAGAGGGAAGTACAGGCGAGAAAATCCTGAGTACGCAAGGCTCAGGGGGCGCATCGAACGCCTAAAGGCGAAAGGCAAACTTGAGGAGGCTAAGAGAATTCGCCAAATCAGGAATACCATTCCGTCTCGGGACAACCGCGACCCGAAATTTCGGCGGTTGCGGTACGTGCGCTACGCCGATGATTTCATCTTGGGCTTTGCAGGACCGAAATCGGAAGCCATAGTGATCAAGCGCCTTTTGAAAGAATTCCTAGGCTCCATCAAGTTAGAGCTTTCGGAAACAAAGACCTTGATCACTCACGCCATGACAGAGAAAGCTCGTTTCTTGGGATACGATCTTCGGATCATGTCCAGCAAGGACCGCAGATCCGTCTATGGTCACGTATGGCTAGGAGTGCCTAGAGACGCCATACATGACAAAATGCGGCGCTATATAAGAAAAGGGAAACCACATCACAGAGCGGAATTGCTTGATGACTCTGCCTTTTCTATCGTGGCACAGTACGCAGCGGAATATAGGGGGTTCGCTAACTACTACCTCATGGCTCATAACGTATGCACCGTCTCGAAAGCGAAATGGGTGATGGAACAATCGCTCGTCAAGACACTTGCAGCTAAGTTGCAGATATCTGCACTGCAAGTCGTCAAACGCCTACGCTCTAATGAGATTGTGGGTGGTAAGACATACCGAGTGTTGCAAATAGTGGTTCCAAGAAAGGATAAGCGACCACTAAAAGCAACCTGGGGTGGCGTTCCACTCATCCGCAAACCTATCGTCGTCTTGAACGACACGCCTTACAGGGTTTGGAATAGACGGACGGAGCTCTTAGAGAGGTTGCTTGCTGACACCTGCGAACTCTGTGGTTCAACGGAAAACGTGCAAGTACACCACATCAGGGCCCTGAAAGATCTGACCAAATTCAAAGGGCAGAATAAACCGGAGTGGGTAGAGGTCATGGGGGCTCGCAGACGCAAAACACTTGTGGTCTGTCGAAGCTGCCACTGGTCCATCCACAATGGGACGTTTCAACCTACCCTATAAACGGCCTGGGATCCCGATTATGCGGGTAGCACAAGACTCGTGATAGATACATTAGCTCACTGGCGAGCCGGGTGCGGTGAAAGTCGCACGCCCGGTTCAGGGAGGGGGCGTCGGAAAAGGGTCTATCCATAGACACCTCGCTGGCGCTCTACTCCACCGAGCAGTCATCATTCCCGGCTTCCATGATGGTTTGCTGCCACTGGAAGGATCGGATCTTCGGGAGGAGCAGAATCTGGCTTTCGTAGGGCTCACCCGCGCCAAGGACCAGCTCGTCCTGACAATGTCACGCGCTATGCCCATGAGCCCACTTCTCGCCGGGGTTCCCTTGACCCCCGTACGGTGGCCGTAGACCTCGGTAGGATCTGCTCCACAACCTGGTGAGGACCAATCCACTACGCGGATGACTAACGATCATGTCATGCGAAAAGACTTGACTCGAGCCTGTGATATTGGAGAGTATTCATGATGGAGAGGTGCAGAAATGCAATCTATAAAATGGTTCAACCTGTTCTATGGCATTGGCTTTTTACCATGGGATGTGTGTTGAGCTTACATCGAACTGGAAGTACCTATGGATGACAGAAAGCCTGATCTACTGCAGGTCGTGGAACGATCTGGAATCGTGATCGCTCCGCGCGGCGACCAAACGAACGTCATGGTCCGCTGCCCGTTTCATCATGATACGGGCAGGCCGAATATGAGCGTCAGCATCAACAGCGGGCTCTTTCATTGCTTCCGCTGCAATCGTGGCGGGGATGTCTATGATTTCGAAGGTCTGCTCGTTTTCGGCGACGCGTGGAACAATCGAAACCCTGAGATGTTCAAGGAGGTGATGCGGCGACTGCAGGTCCTGGATATCCCCCTTGTCGATGTGAAACCGCAGCTACCACCCAGGGAATTGACCCGTGGGATCGCTCAGGTGCTCGCGCTGGCCAGTCGCGTCTATCACCTGAGCTTGATGAGCAATGCGGGGAGAAGTGCCAGGGAGTATCTCCGATCCCGCAGGATTGACCTTCCTGCAATGCGCAGGTTCCGCATCGGGTATGTCACCCGAGGCGGTCTCATCGGTGCTCTGGCAGGATACCCGCCGCAGTTGAGAGAAGCGGCAGAGGTGGCCGGGCTTTTCGTGAGGAACGATCGAGACAAACCCCGCGAATGGCTGATCGGTCGGATAGTCTTCCCCGACGTTTCGAGAAATGGAACCGTCCGTCACATGATCGGCAGGTCCACTCGAAAAAGTGCCTCCCTCAAATATCTCAGCCTGGGTGGCATCCCCAAGGTCATTTGGGGCCTGGGAAACATCAACAGGCGCAAGCCCGTCATCCTGACAGAGAGCATCATTGACGCTGTGAACTTGCGACAGATGGGATTTCAAGGTGTGGCGGTCAACGGCACCGGGATCGCCGGGTATCTTCTGCCCGCTTTGCAGAGAATCTCCGTTCTACTGCTCCTGCTGCAGAATGATCCCGCGGGAAGGGAGGCGGTTCAGCGATGGAAAGAGAAGCTGCCAAACGCGAACATCATCGACCATCCCTTCCTGGAAGGAGAAAAGGATCTCAATGATCAGGTCGTTGCGTACGGCCTGGCGAAGACCGCGGCGCTGCTCCGATGTTCTTTCAAGAAAGCTGCTGTGGTGAATGGAATAAACGCTTGATCTAGATCTGTACGAACAGAATTCAAGTTCCCGTTGGCGGCTGCGTTTCTTAGGAAGATGCAGCAGCTAGGCTTATTTAAACAGGAGAGCAGAAGCTATGGACATGTACCGTGAGGTGTATCAGCGGTTGGATGCGCTCCCCAAGGAAGAGCGCCTCTCGCTCTTGATGGAAATCCTCCCCCCGCAGGAGCTGTTCGCTCGAACAGATGGATTTCGCTGTCTCATCCGGGCTTTTGGACTGCGGATTTTCGAGACCTCGGCCATGTTGACGGAAGCCGGGATACCGGAAAATGACCCTCGAGCCGAAGTGTTTCGGACGCTTCGTGGGGGTCTGATCGATAAAAAGATCCCGAACGCGCTTCGAGCAGTGGCCGCTCGGGAGGAGACTGTGTGCAGGCGCGTGGGCGCAATACAAGTGTGGGATGGCGGGAGGCGCGCTTGGTGGGTTCCGCTTGCAGCGACCTCCAAGTTCGAGGCGGCTATCGGCGGACTCATTCAGAAGTTCGCTCACACGCGCGATAGGCTGCTTCTTGCCGACTATCATCGCCTGAGGAGCGAGGCGGAAGGGCGATGGTTTCAGGCTTCGGAAGCGGCGTATGACAACATGCGCAGCCTGGGTAGAACTCAGGGTTTGTTTCGGGGGCAATTCCTCCAGCGGAGTATGCAGGCATTCAGGGTGAGGTTTCCAACGGAGACGGACGTTCGGGAGAAGATACGCATGGAGCTTGTCCCCATCGATCGATCGCTGCCGGAGACCGTTGAAACCATCCTTCAGGATGTCCGGGCGGCAGAACGGATCCGGCATGAGGTCGAAGCCGAGCGCGATCGAGAGCAGCTGCGCCTGGTGGAGATCGAACGAAAGATCAGAGACGAACAGTTAGAACAGCTCCAGCACGAGCGCCGAGCGCGGGATCGTATCCTGCGGGAAGCGATCCACCCTCAAATCGAACAAGCACAGCAGGTGGTTGCGCAGGTGCAGGCCTCGCTTCTGCGGGTGGCGCGCGAAATCACCACCACGATCTCCAGGGGCGGCGAGGTCTCTGCGGCGACGCGGCGATCCTGGAGTCAGCGCCTGAATGCCCTGACCGCGCTTGCACCTGGGAACGTGCCGCTCGAGCGAGCCCTGGAAGATCTATCAAGGCTGTCGAGAAAGGGCGAAGCTCCAAGTACACGGTACATCGAGATCACAAGCCGGAGCGTCCAACGCGCGCTGTCTGAGCTTGAGAACCGGGCATCGCTTGAACTCAATGCCGATCAGATCTGGCAGCTCATGCGCGAAGGGAGGGGGGAGGAGTCGCTCCACCGCATCGCCTCCCTGCGTGAGAGGCTAAAGGGTAACCTCAGCGAGGTGGATGCGCTGTGGGAGATGGTCGTTGAGATCGGAGCCAGGAACGAGGTCATCATCGAAGAATGCCTGGTGCCGGCAGGTTGATGGCGATGGAAATACCAGAGAACCAACTTCGGAAAGCAGCGAAGCGGAACCCAAGCCCTCGACCGGTGGTGCGGCTCTTCATCCCGAGGGGTTCGCCCCTCGCGGAGGGACGGCTTCCCGTGCAGAAGCAGGATGTCGATGGCGGGTGGTTTGTGGACCTCGATCCGATCTCGTTAGCGGCGCTGCTCACGAGCGTGGGCAAGCCGTGCGCGGTGCAGCAGGTTTCAAAGGAGATTCCAGGGTTGACCCGCTCCGACCAGCAGTCTTTGGATGAGGACGAAAGCTCGACAGGGGATGCACGATGAGAAATGTATCGATTACGGCCTCAGGATATACCTGGGCCTGCCCGGAATGCGGCAGTCAGAACTACACCGGCGCAGCGCCGCAGCAGGTCGTCTGTGATCGCTGTCAAGCGCAGTTCGAGGTCGCGGACCGGCTGCATCGGATGGTCGATCCACAGGAGAAGCAAATAGGTATGTTCGAAGTGGGAGGGGATGACGTGCTGGAGGCAGGCGAGATTGACGAGATCCCGTTCTAAACCAACGGAGAATCCCCTGCACCCGCAAAGCCCCCTAAGGATCTCATGACCTCTGGAACATAGTGAAGGTTGATCTGGGCGTGGGGTGAGCAAAGCAAATGGGAAGCAGCAAGTGATCTCGAAGTAGCTGGATAGTCGGTATTCCGCTGAGCGCTCCAAATACCTGGCGGCAGAAAGGCATAAATCTCTCTGCCGCTTTTCTGTTCTATCTACCAAGTGAGCTGGCTTTGCCGATCCAGCTAGGAAATGAAAGGAGGATGTGCTATGAGCGAGGACCATGTGGTCGGATTGCTGGAGGATCACCTGAGCTCCAATGAATGGATGATCCTCTCGGTGGGTGATCTGAATTCTCGAGCGTACCAGGATCGTTTCCGAATCGGCCAAACGCTCCACAACAATCAGTACGCTGTGGTCGAACTCGCAGAGTTCGGCTATTTCCCGGGAGGGACAATATTCGCCGTCAAGCCCAGGCCGAGGCGGAAGGGGCGAGGGGTTGCAGCTCTTTCCTTCATCGAAGTTCATGATGGCGAATTGGCGGAACGCGAATTTGTCGATGTCATGGATCGAGTGAACTGGAGTCGGGTGATCGGGATCATCAAGGGGCGCATAAGATGGGAGAAAAGAATTGCTGAGCACTGTGCGATGGAGTTGGAGATGGAAGGATGTTTAGATCTGAACTTCCAGCTTTATGTTTCGGTTGAGAGTGCATCTCGTTGCTCTGAATATGCCTGATGGATGCCGCGGGAATTCTGAGACGGGATTGCTGCTCTCTCCTGGGTGCGCCAGACGAGAAAAGTTTGGCGGACGATAAGTGAATTTGTCGGAGAGGAGGGGAGAGTAACGAACGCATAACGTTGCGTGACGACTGGAGCACCTAGAATAAGCGTACGACCCGGTTCTAGTATGAATGTCTCGTCACTAATCCGATGCGGAGGCGATGAATGCGATTTTGGCTGACCGCTCTCCTGATAGGGGGAGCTGCTCTTGGATTGTATCTAGCTGCAGAGAACATCCACATCGCGAGCGCTGCCCCTTCCTTTGATTACTCGGATGTGCACTGGCTGATCAACACCCCGTGCCTGGGGTGGCAGCTTATCGAATCTGAGGATGCACCTGCGCAAGTGGTGTGCAGCGGCATCTTCCCCGGTGATCAGGCCGCGATCGACATCCC
>CBDAFF010000026.1:0-62076 GCA_965195195.1 uncultured Anaerolineales bacterium
GCCTGCCGCCAGGGCTTCTCAGTGCGCTACCAGCGCACCTCGCGCTTGCTGCATGAGATCATGCTCTCGCATGCCGACGGCTCCTACCCAAAGCTTTTGACCAAACTCGCTCGTGTGCAGCTGCTCATCTTCGATGATTGGCTACGAGATCCACTTACGCCGTCTCAGGCCCGAGATCTTCTCGAGGTCCTGGATGATCGCTATGGTCGATCTTCTACCCTGGTCGCCACTCAGATCCCGGTTGAAGATTGGCACGACAGGCTTCCTGACCCAACCCTGGGCGACGCAATCCTTGACCGCCTGGTTCATAATGCTTATCGATTACAGTTGAAAGGAGAATCAATGCGAAAAGCTTACTCACCATTGCATTTGCCAACGTCGTGAGTGTATGATGTCCACATTAGTGTCCAGCGTCGCTTTGTTCTGCTTGGGTGGTCGACATCAATCGGATTAGGTGGTCGACATCATCGGAATACGCAACTAACAACGATTAAGGTATACGGGCATAGAAGACATTCTAACTACAGGATATTAAAGGTGTGTTAAGGTGGTTAGCATTATTGGTTAGTGAGTTACCGGGGAGGTCGGTTGATTGCCCGAGCGTTATTTCGCGGGCAGGGTCATCGTGAACTTGATCCCCCGTTGAATCCAGGAATGTAGATCACTCTCCATACTGAGTCCCGCAGAATCTATGGTTACCCAGCCTCTCATGGGGCGGCCTGTCGTGTCGAAGACCCGTGCGTGTGGCTCCTCGAGTGAGGATTCGTAGGCTTCGGGTCCAGCACGCACGATCAGGTTATCGTCGATCACGCCGCAGGCCATGTTGCCATGCAGCATAAAGCCGATCCCACCGAACATCTCTTTTGCAACCCAACCGGTTTTCCCCGCGATCGTCTTTCGCACTCGATCTGCCAGGGCCTGGTCATATGCCACCGTTCTCTCCTCATTGGGTATAGATTGTTTCCAGAGAAGGAATTATGGATTAAAACCCTTGAGTGGTGTCCTTGTATATCATGCGGTAAGCGAACCTATGTGACAAATATCACAATTAAAAAGGACAACATACTCTGCAAATCCAGCCCCGTTCGCGGTTTAATGTTGGAAATATACCCTTATGCGCATATCCGGATAAGAGAATATGGCCAACCAAACATCAACTTTGAGCGAGGAACTCTCACACCTGCACGCAGATTTCTGCTACGCATTGGCGGATCAACGGCGGCTTTTGTTGATTTATTCACTTGCGGAAAAATCGAGGACTGTGAAAGAGCTGACGGAGGAACTGGGGGTTAGCCAGCCTTCAATATCGCGCCACTTGAAGATTTTGCGTGAACGAGGTTTGGTTCAAGGCAAAAGAGATGGAGCGTCGATGGTATATCGATTGGCTGATCACCGGCTGATCGAAGCCCTGGATATCCTGCGGCAAGTAATGCGAGATCAAATGCAGCACCGCGCAGACATCACCCGTTCCGCCGATGTTGGGGAATAAACCCGGTCGCTGTTTGTCCGTTTATTCGCAGCGGATGAAATCGTGATTATCAGCGCCCATTATGATCATGTTGGGGATGATCCTGATGTCTGGCAATGTTTGCCGGGCGCGACGCCGAGCGAAGAGGCTAGAGATGAAGGGCTCTGCACTGTGACGCCCGGGTTACGTTACCCCGGCGAAAACGATAATGCCAGCGGCATCGGTGTCTTACTTGAAGTTGCACGTGTATGGCAGGAGGCGGGCTATCAGCCAGAACACAGCGTGCTCTTCGCCGCCTGGGGAGCTCAGGAGGCGGGGGAAGTGGGCTCGCGTTATTACATCAATCACCCGCTGTTCCCGCTCGAAAAAAACACTGGCTGTGATTCAATTAGATGCTGTTGGCGCGGGCACGGGCTATTACCTGGAGGCGATGGGGACCGTCGATCAGGATGGATTCATGCTGTCGCGCGTGGCGATTCAGGATGATCTAGCAGGAGTACGCCTCAGCCTGGAGATGAAGTCCGCCGCTGAGGTCAAACGCCTCTCCAGACTACATCCGGAGTGGATTGCGTGGCCATCCAGGGAAGATGCGTTCCAATCCGACCAGATCCCGTTCATGGAGCAGGGTGTGCCGAGTTTGCTGCTGCGCTGGCGGGGGGCGAAGGAGACGAACTTGCCGGTGGATCTAAGGGAAGAAATGCTGCTTGAGCGCCTGGGCGCGACCGGGAGAACCGTCATCCTCCTGGCGATGTCGCTGGCGCGTTGATGTAGCGGCGACCTGAAATCCGTTATTTGCTGCATAGGCTAGACTTATTATCGCAATTTTGTGTGAGCGCAGATCGAATTCGCGTTTGAATTCCCACATTTCACGCTCTCCCTGGTCAACACAATAAGACCCGTGAACCCGGAATTATTTGGCGCGCAGCTCGACCACGTCGCCGTCCTGCAGTACGTAATCACGCCCAACCATTTGCCCATCGAAGTCTGCGCTGCCCCATACACGGGAAGTCTTGAGGTCACTGGCGATTTCCTGGTGGACTTGAGCGGCGAATTCCTCGATGGTGCCTCCTCGACGCATGACAAAAGGTGAGGTGAGGTCAGGTTCCTTCCCCGGGGCTTGAGAGTAGACGCGAATGATTTCCAATAAGTCGAACACCGTCCATTTGAATTGTTCAACGTTGTGACCGGTCGTCGCTGAGATCGGCACGGTATGCCAGGCGTCATCGAGCAGCTCTGTGAAGACCTTGTAGTCCTCATCCAGGTTTTCATTATCCACTTTGTTCACGAGGATCACGAAAGGAAGGCATGTGTGGCGCCGATCTTGGGGGAAATCGTCCTGGCGGTGCAGCGGGATGATCCGATGGCTTTCCAGAAAGGCGACCGTTTCCTCAAGTTGATCGAAGGGGGAAGCTTGGATATCAATGGTGAGGAGCAATAGATCGGCGCGGCGGATCATATCAATGAGGTCCGGCTCAACGAAATCGCGGTTGAGCGGGGGTGTATCAATCAACTGGACCTGGATGTTTTCGATCATCATCATGCCCGGGGTGGGATTCCAGGTTGAGAAGGGATATTCGGCCACTTCGGGCTGCGCGTTCGTCAGCGCAGCAACAAGTGAGGATTTGCCTGCGTTGGCCGGGCCAACGACGGCGGCTTGTCCCGCTCCTTCTGTTTTGATGCTAAATGCAGAAACCTGACGGCTCCCTGCTTTCCCCTTCTGCATTGAATCTTTGAATTTGGAGAGTTTCCGGCGAAGGTCAGCGCGAAGGTGGTCCGTCCCTTTATGTTTCGGGATGGTGCCGAGCAGCTCTTCTAGCGTTTCGATCTTCTCTTCGGTTGTGGTCGCAGCGCGATAGCGTTTATCGACTGCGAAGTATTCTGGAGGGAGATTCGTTGGCATTGCTTTCTACCACCTGGAACAAATGTTACGTTCTCGGCTTCGCTTCTATACGATTTATATCATGGTACAGGCAATCGGGTCGACAGCTATGGCTCCGGGAGAAACTCGATGGTCCTGATCATATGTTGTGCGAGCCCGAGGGAAGCACCCCCGGTGCTTGCCGGAGTTTGGGCGTAAATTCGCACGACGGTTTCATCATGGACGACTGCTGCTAAGTACCAGATTAATTCCTCGGTTCCTGATCCAACGGTTAACTGTGTGCGCACGGCGGTATCCACGCCAGGGTAACCGTTCATGTTCGTATTCGTAATTGGTCGGATCAGCGTTACATCTGTGTAGATCTTCTCAAATTCATATAAGATACCGTCAACTACGCTGCGTGGATCATACGGATTAACATCACCCGGCAGGTAACCCGATGCGGCATTATCCACCTGGACCTCGACAAAAAGCTGGATCCCATCATCGCTAAAGTCCGGATCACCGATGCGAATCAAGCGACCGTAATCTCGGATCACCATGTTAATGGGAGCATCGAAGGCGATTCCCGTGTAGGTTGTCTCGTAGCGCTCCCAACCTTCAAAGTTGAAGTCAAGAGTGGGTATGGATGTTGAGGGACCGCTCTCAGGTGTAGGGGTCTCAGCAATGAAGATAGTGAACGGCGAAGGGGTTGGAGGTGGCGTCTGTGTCGTCGTTGGAGCGAGGGTCGCCGTGTTAACCGGCGGTAGGGTTGGGGCGGTGTATGTCGTGGCCTCAGCGACTTGCGGGCGATCTGTCTCCTGGGTGGCATCCAGCGGCGTGCTGCCTCCAAAGACCGAACATCCACTACATGTGAGGAGCAGAATACCTACCAGGCTTTGAATATTCCTGCGCATGTGCAAAGTATCGCGGAAAGAAGGGGATGGGTCAAATCATAAAAACCGATTATTAGAATATTGAGCAAGAGTTTAACTAATGGATATATTAATTTCAGGCCCGAAATGGACTGATGACCTCTACACGTCGCCACTTTCTCTAAATGGAAGCGATCAAAGATGCGGCGAGTCGGCGGGAGGAGTATAATCGCAGACCCAAGGACGAATATCTGAATACGGAGAAAAAATCGTGGATCCAAGAGTCGAACGTCTGGCACGAGTACTGGTCGAATATTCCAATGAGATCCGACCAGGCGATCGGGTATTAATTGAGGCGGAACCGGCCGCAGAGCCGCTGGTGCGGGCTTGCTTCCAGGAGATCCTGAAAGCAGGTGGGCATCCGCATTTATCCATTTCTCTCGCGGGCCAAACGACGCTCACAGGTCTAGATGATATCTTCCTGCAGTATGCGAATGACGATCAACTCGACTATCCCCCCACCTTCTACAATCTGGTGTATGAGAATTTCGAATCGCGCATTCGCATTCACTCTACGAACAACACCAGGTTGCTTACTGGCATCGATAAAGCGCGCCTTGCGCGTCGTGGGAAAGCCACGCAAAGTGTTCTCGAGAGCCAGTTTACCCGTGGTCAGACCCGTGAGTTTCGCTGGATGACGACGCTATTCCCCACACAGGCGTATGCCCAGGACGCAGAGATGAGCCTTGAGGAGTTCGAAAATTTCGTCTATCGAGCCTGCCATGTCGATGACCCGGCGAGTGATCCGATTAAATACTGGCAAGGTGTTAAGGAAGAACAAAGCACGATTGTTGAAGCGCTCAATGGACATGAGCAGGTCGAGGTGCGCGGACGGAATTGCGATTTAATGCTCTCGATCAAAGGTCGAAAATTCCTCAATGCCTGCGGTGACAAAAACATGCCCGACGGGGAGGTTTTCACCGGTCCGGTTGAAGATTCGGTCGAAGGTCGTGTGCGCTTTTCTTACCCATCAGTCTTGGGTGGGAACGAGGTTGAAGGCGTCGAATTGGTCTTTAAAAAGGGCAAGGTTGTCGAAGCACACGCCGAAAAGAATCAGGAATTCCTCGACAGCATGCTTGAGGTCGATGAAGGTGCCAGGTACCTGGGCGAATTCGCCGTCGGTTTGAATTACGGCGTGGACCGGATCACGAAGAACATCCTTTTCGATGAGAAGATTGGTGGGTCGATTCATATGGCGCTCGGTGCGGGCTATCCGGAGACAGGCAGCGTGAACAAGTCCGCCATCCACTGGGATATGATCACGGACATGCAAGATGGGGGCGAGATACTTGTCGATGGTGAGTTGTTCTATAAGGATGGTCGTTTCGTTTTCTAGTTTTCTCTTGAATGATTAGATTTAGTGTAGAGAGTGAGTCGTAAGATGAAGAAAGCATGGATTCTGCTGGTATTAGCTTTGATTCTCACCGGGTGTGGCGCGGGTGCGGCGGAGACGGAACCGCCTCCACCGCCGACGAAGCTGCCTCAACCGACGAGAACACCACCCCCTACGGCCACATCAGTTGTTACACCGACGGTCGAAGCAGATGTCGATGGGGGACGAAGCGGCGATCCGCTGGCGATGGAAGTCGGACAGCTTTTCTCGAACTCAGGCTCCTGCGCTATCTGTCACACGAATCTAACCGACGACACCGGCGCTGACGTCTCGATTGATAGTTCTTGGCGAGCGACGATGATGGCGAACGCGGCGCGCGATCCGTACTGGCAGGCGTCAGTGCGCTCGGAGGTGATGGATCTTCCCGAACTATCCGAGGTGATACAGGATAAGTGCTCAACCTGCCACATGCCGATGGCACACACAACTGCAGCAGACATGGGGGCGACGGGCGTCATGTTCGGGGAGGATGGCTTCCTTGACCCGGATAACGACTTGTATTCCTTGGCGATGGACGGGGTCTCATGCAGCGTATGCCATCAGATTCGCGAGGAAGGACTGGGGACCGAGGCGACGTTCAGCGGCGGTTTCAACATCGACACTGAACTCAGATCCCCAGACAGGGTAATATTCGGACCCTTCAAGACTGAGGATGGCCTGGCGAGTATCATGCAATCCTCCTCCGGCTACCGGCCAATCCAGGGCTTACAATTATCTCGATCAGCCCTCTGTGCTAGCTGCCACACACTCTATACACCCTATGTCGATGCCTCAGGGAAGATAGCCGGCGAGTTCCCCGAACAGGTCCCCTTCTTTGAGTGGTATTACAGCAATTATCGTCGCACCCAGACCTGTCAGGACTGCCATATGCCCGAGGCGGATGGCGGCGCCAAGATATCGTCGATGAGTAAAATTTTACGAAGCCCCTTCGCAGTGCACAGCTTTGTCGGGGGAAATGCGTATATGCTGGGGGTTCTGGACGAGTTCGGCGACGAATTGGGTGTGACCGCCTCGAGCGAGAACTTTGATGCTGCGATTGAGCGCACATTGAACCAGCTTCAGAATAATTCCGCGACGGTAGAATTCGATGATGTGCGCCTCTCCGGAACACGAATCATCGCCGATGTCGTTGTCCGCAATCTGGCCGGGCATAAGTTCCCCACTGGCTACCCTTCACGGCGTGCATGGCTGCATTTCACGGTTCTGGATGGCAGCGGACAGACGGTTTTTGAATCGGGCGGATCTAATGCGGATGGCTCGATTGTTGGCAACGACAACGATGTCGACCCTACACAGTGGGAGCAGCATTATCTGGCGATTGTTGAGCCGCATCAGGTGCAGATCTACGAAACGATCTTGCGGGATACTGAGAGGGATGTCACGACCGCGCTCCTGCATGCTGCGGGTTATCTCAAGGATAACCGCCTTCTCCCAGATGGCTTTGAGAAGAAGTCACCCTATGAGGATATCGCTGTGCGCGGTGGCGCAATGGAAGACGATGATTTCCAGGGCGGTGGGGATAGCATACAGTACGCGATAGACATCGGTTCAGTAACAGGACCCCTCACAGTAAAAGTAGAACTGCTTTACCAGACGATCAGTTTCCGCTGGGCGGATAATTTGCGCGATAAGGAAGCGGATGAAATTCAGCGATTCCTGCGCTATATTGACACCGTACCAAACCTGCCCATTGTGATCGCCTCCACCAGCGTCGAGGTCGGGAATTAAGGACCCGTAAAGAGGAATGTGCGCTGTTGATACAGAGGCGTCCGCCTAGATTGGGTGCAATTGGTAGACAAAGCTTCAATTTACTATTACGTCAGAACGAATCTGTTGCTTCCTGCTGTATAATGAGAGTCAAGGGCAATGGGCATGGAGGTTGAAATGGCTGAGAAAGAAAAGTCGCCAAAACGTAGCAAGAGCAATTACAAACCGTCCGAAGAAGTTCGCCAGCATATGCGGACCGCTCGTGCGGAAATGCGGGAAAGCATGCGGTTGTTATTTCCGCCGGAGTTCATAGAGCACCGCAAGACCGCACGCCGCGAGATCCTTCTGGGCATCCGCGATCTGATCGACGATGCGTTAGAGAGGAAATAACCCCGGGGAAGTTCCCCAATACTTCGATCCAGGGGTGAATAATCGAGGCGCCTCACTGCTGCAGAGCCCGTGAGGCGTTTTGGCATCTACTCTTCCTAATTGGAAGGCGGTTGATTGCTCTCATGGATTTCCTGCGCTCGATCTCGGCGATGAGAGCGGCGGATACACTCCATTGGATTCAAAAAGAGTTCAAACCGGATCCAAAGAGCCTGCATCAAATTAGTGGTTCATGCATGGTTGAAGGCGAATCGACATCCTTAATGTAGCCATGAAGACCATTCTAACCTGGGGGCACATGAGTGCTTTATGTTCAAAGGCATGGGCATCATTTATAGATGCGGTCGGCTTCAGAAGGGGACTAGGATTGAATGGCTCCCCGATCTCGAGCGCGGCAGCTGCGCCTCAGATCTCAATCTGGAAGAACACAAACGCGGCGCTCACTTCCGCGGTCTTAGAAATGTCCAGATCAAAGCCACAAGGGCGAGGCCGAAGCCGACAATTCCCGGGACGAATTGCCCATTGATATAAAGAATGCTGCCGACCACCAAGAAGGCGGCGAATATTCCAACTCCCACCAGCCTGTCTATCGCTGAAGTCAGGCGAGATAGCTGGCTGCGAAGCTCAGGGGATGCCTTCGCTGTCACGATAAGGTCGCCGCGTTCGATCGCGGTCAGCGTCGCATCGACCCTTTGCGGGAGTGTGGCCAGGACCCGAATCTGTTCCCCAAGTACCTTTAGCAACTCATCCAGCCAGTCGGCGCCATCCTCGGCAAGCAACTGCTCGGCGAAAGGACGCAGCCCTTCAAATAGATTGAAGTCGGGGTCGAGCCCCGTACACATTCCCGATAGGATGGCGACGCAGCGACCGAGGTAGATCATGTCGGACGGGACCTGGAAAGGCATCTCGTAGAGCACATCGCGGAACTCAGAGGTGAATTTACGCATTTCCTGAGGGTGTGTTCTCGTGAGGTCGCGCATGCTTTTCCCCCACATTTGATCAAACAGCGCGGCTTCAGCCTGGCGGATGCGATCCAGGTCCGCGCCGGGCAGGATTACCCCCATCGTCGTGAATGCATGCATCAATCGGTCCAGATCTCGCGTGCCTATGGCGATAACCAGGTCTCGCAGCCCACCTTTCATTTCAGGTGTTAGATGCCCGACCATGCCGAAATCGACGAAAACGAGCCGCCAGTCACCCTGCCCAAGCGGTTCGACGAACAGGTTTCCCGGGTGGGGGTCGGCGTGGAAAAACCCCTCGAGGAAAATCTGGCGCAGGTAATTGTAGAACAACCGATTTGCTACTTGTGTTCGGTCGACGCCGGCGGCCTCGATTGCGTCGAAATCCGTGATCTTGATAAAGTACACATCCTCGAGAGTAAGGACGCGATCGGTCGTGAGGTCGGGATATATTTCGGGGATGCGGATCTGCGGATCTTCTGCGAACATCATCGCGAAGCGCCGCGCGTTGTCGGCCTCCGTCAGATAGTCGACCTCCTCCCACAACGTGCGGCTGAACTCCTCCAGTAGCGCATCAAGATCGGCGCGGCGAGTGATCGGGCGATAGCGCTTGAGCCAACGCACAACCCAGCCCAGTGCCTCCAAATCCGTTTGGATCACATCGTGGATATTCGGGCGCTGAATCTTTACCACTACAGCATCGCCGTTGGGCAAACTTGCGCGGTGGACCTGCCCGAGGGAGGCGGAGGCGAGCGGTTGCTCGTCGATCGAAGCGAAGAGTGTATTGATCGCTCCATCGAACTCGCTCTCCATTACGCCTAGCATGGTTTCGTATGCCTCAGGCGAGACTTCGTCTTGCAGGTTTGAAAGTTCGTCCGTGATGGCGTCCGGCAGGACATCCAGGCGGGAGGAGAGGAACTGCCCTACTTTGATCCACACTCCGCCCAGGTGTGTGGCGAGAGACCTGAAGCGCTGTGCGATTCGACGGTAGCGCCTATTGGCTGTCCCTATAGATAGGCGGCGCAGTCCCACTCGCCGGAGGATGATGTCCCACCACAGCACGCTGAGCAGGACATCGGCGAAGAAAGACAAGACACGGAGGTAGCGTGACCGCAATTCTCGGGGAAGGTTGCGCCAACCGGATGACGGGTCGGGCTGAGAGGGTTCCTCAAGCGATGATACGGGTTCGTTCTGCATGCCATCATCATACCCCATGAATGGCTTGCGAGAGTGTAGGAACGATAGATATCCCACGCAAGCACATCTCTCGAGTGCACATTAAGAGTAGCCGCGGATGTCAGCGTCTTCTTGAAAAAGGACCTGCTTGGCGAATCTGAGGCAACGTTATTTGGAGCACCTCTGTCCGCGTGAGGGAGGAAGATCATCTTTCTAAGGAGTATGAAGATTCAAACCGATTGTGGATATTAAGTGTATATAGTGTGAACCAGGTGGGGTGAGGATCTCGGGACAGGAGCGACGAAGACATGAGTACACGAAAAAGACTAACGGTTTTGAGAAGTTTTGCGCTATTGGTCATACTTTCGCTCGCGGCTTGCCAGACCGCGGCGCCGACGAGCACAAGTGAACCAACGCAGGAGATGCAGGTTATCTTTGATGCAGCATGGGGTGAGCGCGAGCTATTCCGTGCGAATTTGGTGCCCTCAGAGCAAGGGATCCTCGACGAACTTCCCGGGGCAACGGAATACCACATTGAATTCACAATAGCGGATGACTTCAACCTGATTCGCGGGCATGAAGCAGTCCTCTTCACGAATCAAGAGGACACACCGTTGGATGCGGTGTACTTTCGTCTATACCCTAACATTGTGGGAGGTCGCGCAACCATTTCAAATGTGACCGTGGACGGAGAAGAAGTTGAGACGAGGCTTGAGGAGCTAGATACTTCACTGCATGTTCAGCTTCCAGAGCTGTTGGAGCTAAATTCTAGCGTGGTGCTTGAGCTCGATTTTAGTGTAGAGATACCACGGGAAATGGGGGAATATTATGGTCTCTTCGGTTTTTTTGAAGATGTCCTGGTGCTCGATACGTTTTATCCGATGATCCCTGTCTATGATGATGAAGGGTGGAATGCTGCTGTCCCACAGATAAATGGTGATTTGACGTACAACGACGTTGCTTTCTACCTTGTGCGTGTACATGCACCTGCGGATCTGGTCGTGGTCGCGAGCGGCGTTCGTCTTCAACGCACGGTCGCTGATGATACACAGACACTTACCTTCGCTAATGGCCCGGCGCGCGACTTTTATCTGGCTGCGAGCGAGAGATTCACAGTCATAAGCGAGAATGTGGGCGATACGACGATCAACAGCTATGCCTTCCCCGAGTGGCAGGAAAACTCAAAAGCAGTCTTGCAGAGCTCGGTTAATGCTTTACGCAGCTTCAATTCTAGGTTTGGCACATACCCATACAGCGAGATGGATTTGATGAGCACCCCGATGCTGGCATTGGGGATTGAGTATCCAGGAGCGATGGGCATCGCCCTCAGACTGTACGACCAGGATGAAATCATCGGCGGTCTTCCGTCTCGGGTGTATCTTGAATCGGTCGTAGCTCATGAGATAGCCCATCAGTGGTTTTATAACATGGTGGGCAATGATCAGGCCGATGAACCCTGGCTCGATGAGGCACTGGCACAATATGCGACGGGCTTGTATTACCAGGATACCTACGACTCAACAGCCGCAGAAAGCTATCGCTCTTCCTGGCAGTCTCGCTGGGATCGGGTCGATGGAGCGGACATCCCCATTGGGCTACCGGCAGGCGAGTACGAAGGGAGCGAGTACGGTGCGATCGTCTACGGACGCGGCCCGATCTTCATCTCAGAGCTAGCAGATACGATGGGAATTGACGTGTTTGATGATTTCATTAAGACGTATGCGCAAGAATTTAAGTGGGATATCGGAACGGGAGAAACCTTCAAGCGTCTTGCTGAGGAGAAGTGTGATTGCGACCTGAGTTCGCTGTTTGATGCCTGGGTTTACCCGTAAAGGATCACTCAGAAACCCAACCCACCAAAATCTGTAGTACTTCTCATCCTCTCAAGACCGCACGCTCTGGCTACATCGGGCGTGCGGTCGCATTCCATTAGGTACAATATTCTCTGGTCGCTCGTTCCAAACATCCGCGGGATATACTCCTAATCTGGAGTGAATTCGTAGATATTAAGTGACATATTCCACTTTGGCGGTTAATATGGGGCGGATATGCTAGGAACCCGGAGGTCTAATGCATGAACTTTCGATCACGGAGAGCATCCTTGAGATTGCTCTGCGTCATGCTGCAGAAGCCGAGGCTGAAAAAATCACGGATATCCACCTGGTTATCGGTAAGCTCTCTTCCATTGTGGATGATTCGGTACAGTTCTATTGGGATATTGTCAGCGACGGAACAGCCGCGCAGGGCGCGGTGCTGCATTTTCGTCGTGTGAGGATCGAGATTGTCTGTCAGGCGTGTGGTGAGAGCTATCATCCCGAAGAGCTCGATCTGAGCTGCCCTGCGTGCGGCAGTCGAGATGTGCGGGTTGTGGCGGGAGAGGAATTCCGCCTGGAAGCGATTGAAGTGGAGTAGCGATTAACAATGTTGACATGTTTACAGGGAGGGCTGGCATGAAAGAGCGCATCCCAATTGTGGAGAAAATCCTCAGCGCAAATGATCATATCGCCGCGCAGAATAGATCCGCCCTCGATTCGGCCGGGGTCCTGGGTTTGAACTTCATGGCTTCGCCGGGAGCTGGCAAGACCTCACTCATCGAGCATACGATAAAGAAACTTAAAGACAGGCTGAAGCTCGCCGTCATTGACGGCGATGTGGCGACAAGCATCGACGCTGACCGTGCGGCCGCGGCAGGCGCGCAGTCGGTGCAGATCAACACAGGAGGGGAATGCCACCTCGATGCGATCATGCTCCAGGGGGCTCTATCAGAACTGCCTCTCGAAGAGATAGATCTGCTTATCGTTGAGAACGTTGGCAACCTCATCTGTCCAGCGAGCTTCCAACTCGGGACTCATAAGAGTGTGCTCATCGCTTCTGTGCCTGAAGGGGATGATAAGCCCTATAAATATCCAGGGATGTATCGCGGTGTAGAGGCACTGGTGATTAACAAAATTGATCTCCTTCCCTATGTTGAGTTTGACATGGAATATTTCCGACAGGGCGTGGAGATTCTCAACCCCGGTCTAGTGACCTTCCCACTTTCCTGCCGTACGGATGAAGGGCTGGATGCTTATCTGGCATGGGTGGAAACCGAAATGGAGGCTCATCGACGAGTTGTTCAATGAGTGAGGTGAGCGGCGTTCGGATCTACATACAGGGCGTGGTTCAGGGGGTTGGATTCCGCCCGTTTGTCTTCTCATTAGCCGAGGCATCGTCGCTGACCGGATGGGTGCGCAACACATCGGCTGGGGTCGAGATAGAGGTCGATGGCTTGCCGGACGCGCTGGATACGTTTGTATCGTCTTTGAAAACGGACGCTCCTCCGTTGGCAAGGATTGATTCCATTGAGGTTGAGACATGTGACCCCGGGCAACATCAGGATTTCACGATCCTTCCCTCTAAATCCATTGCGGATGCATCCCAACCGATCTCGCCCGATGTGAGTCTATGCGCCGATTGCCGACGGGAACTATACGATCCAACGGACCGACGCTTCCGTTACCCATTCATTAACTGCACAAACTGCGGACCGCGCTTTACAATTATCCAGGACATCCCCTACGATCGCCCGAATACGACGATGGCACCTTTTGAGATGTGCACGGCATGCGCCGCGGAATATCACGATCCTCGTGATCGACGTTTCCACACTCAGCCAGTAGCCTGTCCTGACTGTGGACCGCAGGTTTGGCTGGAAGACAACGGTGTTCGGCGAGCTGCTCGGGAAGATGCGCTTCAAGCAGCGCGGCAGTTGATAAGTGAGGGGAAAATCTTGGCCGTTAAAGGGCTGGGAGGGTTCCACCTCGCCTGTGATGCGACGAATGACGAAGCGGTGACCGAGTTGCGGCGCCGCAAGCTGCGTGTAAACAAGCCTTTTGCCGTCATGGTCTACGACGTCGATACTGCCAGGGGTCATTGTGAACTTGGTGAGGCGGAAACGGACCTGCTGCTCTCGAGGGAACGTCCAGTCGTAATCGCTAATCGTAAAAGTGGATCAACAATCAGCGATGCAGTCGCACCCGGACAGAACACAATCGGGCTGATGCTGCCCTACACTCCGCTGCATGAACTTCTTCTTGAGCAAGCCGATGATTTTCCAGAGGCGTTGGTTATGACCAGCGGCAATCTGAGTGAGGAGCCGATCGCCACGGATAATGAAGAGGCTCGCACCAGGCTGACCGTCTTGGCTGACGCATTTTTGATGAATGATCGCGATATCCACACGCGCTGTGATGATTCTGTAGTGCGCGCCTTCGGTGGTGGGGCCTATCTATTGCGCCGTTCACGCGGCTATGCCCCTTTCCCTATCAACCTCGCCTGGGAAAGCCCATCCATTTTAGCCACAGGACCAGAATTGAAGAACACCTTCTGTTTGACGAAGGGGACGTATGCCTTCCTGAGCCATCATATCGGCGATATGGAAAACTATGAGACCCTGCAGTCTTTCGAAGATGGAATCGCCCATTTTGAACGCCTATTTCGGGTTACCCCAGAGGTTATCGCCTACGATCTACACCCGAATTACCTGGCAACCCGCTATGCGATCGAGCGGGCTGAGCGCGATGATTTACCGGCCATAGGAATTCAACACCACCATGCGCACATCGCCGCCTGTATGGCAGAGAACAACTTAACGGCGGATGAGAGTGTCATCGGGGTTGCCTTCGACGGTACGGGCTATGGAGAGGATGGGGCGATCTGGGGTGGTGAGGTGCTGATCGCTGCCTACGGGCAATATGAGCGTTTTGCCCATCTAGACTACATGCGCATGCCTGGTGGCGACGTCGCTGTGGGTAAACCATGGCGCTTGGCGCTGGCATGGCTCCATAAGGCTGGGCTTCCCTGGAGCGATGATCTTCCTCCTGTCAAAGCAGCGAGCGAAGAGGAGCAGCGCGTGGTCGCACGGCAGCTCGAGATCGGGTTGAACAGCCCGCAAACATCTAGTATGGGGCGCTTATTCGACGCTGTCTCCGCGTTGGTCGGATTGCGGCAGGAGGTCAACTACGAGGCGCAAGCGGCCATTGAGCTCGAGTCCCAGGCGGACTGGGATGAAACAAGAGCCTTTCAATTTGGCATCCGTGAAGGATTGCTAGATCCTGCCCCGGTTATCCGTTCCATCGTCAGCGACCTGAGTGATGGCGTTTCGCTACAGGTGATCGCGGCACGTTTTCACAATGGGGTTGCGCAGGCGGTTCTCGAAGTCTGCACCAGCGCTCGCGAGAAGCACGGATTAGATCGGGTCGTCCTCAGCGGCGGAGTGTGGCAGAATATATTCCTGATGCGAAGGACAGTTGATCTATTGCGGGAGGATAATTTCGAAATCCTGATCCACCGTAAGGTTCCGGCGAACGATGGTGGATTGGCTCTCGGGCAGGCTGCCATCGCCGCCCATAAGATAGTGACGAATTCTGTAGGGGAATGAGGTAAGCTTACGGTCGACGAAGCGGAGGTAATGCGGATGTGTCTAGGTGTGCCCGGTAGAGTAAATGAGATTTATGAAGCAAATGGTTTGAAAATGGGGAAGGTTGACTTCGGCGGGGTTAAGCGCGAGGTGTGTTTGGAATATGTCCCTGAGATTGAGATCGGGGAGTACGTCATTGTTCACGTCGGCTTCGCCATCAATCAGATGAGCGAAGAAGAGGCGGAAGAGACACTCGACTTATTGCGCCAGATTATTGACATCGAAGATGAAATCGGTCCGGAAGGCGGCGCAGCGTGAAATATGTAAGCGAATACCGTGACGCTGATCTGGTGAAAGGCGTTTTGGATGAGATTCGCCGCACTGTAACTCAACCCTGGGTAGTGATGGAGATCTGCGGGGGTCAAACGCACTCCATCGTGCGCTACGGTATCGACCAGCTTCTACCCTCTGAAATCGAATTGGTTCATGGTCCGGGCTGCCCCGTCTGTGTGACGCCTTTGGAGTTGATCGATAAAGCGATCGCCATCGCCTCCCGCCCGGAGGTGATCTTCACATCGTACGGCGATATGCTCCGTGTCCCGGGGTCAGAGCGGGATCTTTTCTCTGTGCGCGCGAGGGGCGGGGATGTCCGCGTCGTGTACTCGCCGCTGGACGCTGTGAAAATAGCTCAGCAGAATCCGGATCGCGAGGTGGTTTTTTTCGCCATCGGATTCGAAACCACCGCGCCGCCAAATGCGATGAGCGTTTCGCAGGCGCAAGCGCTGGGATTGGATAATTTCAGTGTGCTCGTGTCACACGTCCGAGTTCCTCCGGCCATCCACGCCATTCTCAGTTCGGCTCACAACCGGGTGCAGGGATTTCTTGCAGCCGGGCACGTCTGCGCTGTGATGGGCTACTGGGAATATCCACCCATTGCGGAGACCTATAACGTTCCGATTGTCGTTACAGGATTCGAGCCGCTAGATATCGTGCGCGGAGTCCTGCATGTGGTGCGCTTATTGGAGAGCGGGGAAGTTGCTGCGGAGAACGCCTATGCACGAGCGGTGACTTTTGAGGGAAATAAGCCGGCGCAGGCTTTGATAGAGCGCGTTTTCGAAACATGTGACCGAAAATGGCGCGGGATCGGGGTGATTCCGCAAAGTGGATGGAAGCTGCGACCGGAGTTTGCCACCTTCGATGCTGAAGGACGTTTTGATGTTGCGGATATTCATGCGGAGGAATCACCGCTTTGCATCGCCGGCTTGATCCTGCAGGGGTTAAAAAAGCCGCATGATTGTGAAGCTTTCGGCAGGCAATGTACACCAGAACAGCCTTTAGGGGCGACCATGGTCTCAGCGGAGGGCGCTTGCGCCGCATATTATCGCTATGGACGTGCAGAGCCCTAGCAATTTGGAGTGCGCAAGCTCTGCTTGCGGCTGGCAGCAGAGCACCATGAGCTCAGAGAAGGTATCTTATGAGTGAAGGAAAAGACCAGGTTACGATCCACGGGTTGGTTTGTCCACGTCCATTGGCGCATGATGAAATCGTCGTCATGGGACACGGGAGTGGGGGGAAAATGACCCAGGACTTAATCACGAGGACTTTCTACCCTCCGCTTGAGAACCCCGCTTTATTGCGCGGTGATGATGCCGCGGTTGTGGATCTCCCGCAATCAGGGCGCCTGGCGATTAGCACGGATGCTCACATCGTCGCCCCGTTATTCTATCCGGGCGGCGATATCGGTCGTCTGTCCGTCGCAGGGACTGTGAACGATCTGGCAGTGATGGGAGCAAAACCGCTCTGGTTGACGGCAAGCTTCATCCTCGAAGAAGGGTTGCCTATCTTCATTCTTGAGAAAGTGCTCGAGTCCATGAAAGCCACTGCGCATGAGGCAGGGGTTGTCATCATTGCCGGCGACACAAAAGTCGCTGAGCGGGGCAAGGCAGACGGCATTTTCATCACCACGAGCGGAATAGGTGTCATTCCCGAAGGGCGAGATGTCGGAGGCGCGAAGGCAGAGCCAGGTGACGCTGTCCTGCTTTCCGGTCCTGTAGGTGAACACGGCATAGCGGTCCTCGCCGCACGGGGAGAGCTTGAATTTGAAGCCGATGTCACCTCAGACGTAGCCCCATTGAATGGGCTCATTGAAACCATGTTTAAAGTTTGTCCATCGATCCATGTTCTGCGAGATCCTACGCGCGGCGGCGTAGCGACGACTTTAAATGAGATCGCTCAGCAGAGTGAAGTCTCGATACAGATCGACGAAATTACCATTCCAGTCACACTTCCGGTGATGGCCGCGTGTGAAATGCTGGGTTTTGATCCATTCTATGTGGCGAATGAAGGGAAGGTTGTCGCCATCGTCCCAACTGAATATGCAGAAGCAGTGCTTGAATCCATGCGCGCTCATCCTCTTGGCGAACAGGCCGTGAGAATCGGGGAGGTTTTAGATGAACCTTCGGGACGGGTATTAATGAAGACCGCGATTGGGGGCACTCGGGTTGTCGATGTGCTTGCCGGAGAGATGCTGCCTCGAATCTGTTAGGTGAAGATAAAAATTTAGATCCAATAGTAACAGCGCATAAGTTATTGGGACTGTCGCCTAAAAGCGGGGCAGTCCTAAAATTGTTTTATGGGGGCTTTATTCTTCTCGCCAGGGAAACAATGGATCTGGTCAACTCACACAATATCATGAAGTTAATTAATGAATGAGTTAACCCTGCCGGGAGGATAACCTTAGGCAGATTGAAGACTATTAACGATGTTTCGGGTTTCCTCAGCCAAATCCGGTGATTCGTTGTAAACCGCGACGCCTTTCCGGTCAGCCTCGATCACTCGCTCATCATTAAACAGATAGCCAAGGATGGGGAGTCCGGGGGAACGAGACATGATAAAAGCTCGATCATCCTCGTTGCGCAGCTTGCTCCCCACTAAGTAAAGCTTGGCGAGTTTTAGGTCCTCTGCCAGAGATTTAATCTGGGTTGCGGTCCCGATGCTGCGTGCCGTAGGCTCGACGACGATGATCATGGCATCGACGGCGTCGGCTGTAGCTCGACCGAGATGTTCGACACCGGCATACATATCCATGAGCACAACCTCATCCATACGCAAGAGAATGTGCGTGATCAGAGAACGCAGCATCGTGCTTTCGGGGCAGATACAACCTGAACCACCCATCTCGACCGCCCCTAATTCCAACAGGCGGATGTTGCCCTGGACGGCTGAGAAGCGGTCGGGTAGGTCGTCGACGCGTGGATTTAATTTAAAGAAACCGCCGGTCGTTCCCGGCTGAGCGCCGGTCCGTTCATAGATCAACTCATCCATACGGGCGATCGGCGTCAACCCTGCAAGCAGGTCGTCAGGGAATCCCAACGCCGCACCGAGGCATGGCGAGGGATCGGCATCGACGGCCAGCACCTGGTAGTCCAGGTCGGCGTATGTGTACGCGAGCAGGCTGGCTAAAGTTGTTTTTCCTACTCCACCCTTACCCGTTATGGCGATCTTCATCTGAGTCACCTCTCTCCTGTCTCAGGGCTGATTATCAATCTAGAGTCCGCAAAGCCGATGGTGTTCGTTTCATCGTTGACCGCGCGGTCGAGGCGCGGTCGTCAACGAGTACTCCTGTATGGTCATGCACGTTTTCGAAGGATCTCTGCGTGTTCTAACCCTTTCTATCGAGAAGTCCTTTCTCTCTTAGCAACGGACGGGGGTCAATCATATTACGTTCAAGAGCGGCATCCCGCGGTATGTCGAAAGCAATTGCCATGAGTTGTGTAAAGTAAAGAGCGGGCATGGTCTCATCGACATCCATTTGAGTTTGACGACCATCGAGGTTTATGTGGCAGAGTGGGCAAGCGAGAGCGATCACATCCGCACCCCGCGCCCGCGCATTGGAAATTATTTTGCCGCTCATCTCAAGTACGATATCCGTGTGCGTCAGTGATAGCGAAGCCCCGCAGCAAGAGACTTTACTATCCCAATCCACGACCGTCGCGCCGAGCGCCTTAACCAGATGGTCCATGGCCATCGGGTACTCAGGGTCCTTAGATTCGGTCACCTCGGGAGGGCGCGTGAGCAGACAACCGTAATAGCAGGCAACCTTAAGCCCTTCAAGCGGGTGCTTGACCTGTGCGGCGACGCCTTCGCTGCCGATACGTTCATAGATGAGGTCGAGGACCGAGTGGATATCGACGCTATCTTGGTAAACGTAGCCGAGTTCATTGTCGAGCTCGCTTTTTAAATCCGGGTCGAGTCTTAAATCGCGCGCAGCAGATTTAAACCGATTGAAACATGCGGCGCATGGTAGGGTTACATCTTTCAACCCATCCTGTTCGATTAGGACCAGACTCTCGAGCGGAAGGCGAGTAGCTAACTTATGATCGACTCGGTGTGCAGGTGTCGATCCGCAGCAAACCCACCCCTCGGGCTCGATAGGCTTGATTCCCAACTTTTCCAGCACAGCCCGGGTGGAATCATCGAATTCCTTAGCCATAGAATGAAGCGAGCAGCCGGGATAATAGCCGACTTCGTTTGAAGGTCTGGAAGCCGGAGCGAGAGGCGCCTTTCGCTTTCGTTTCCTCACTATCTTCGGCAGGAAGTTGATCTTACGATGTTTGATCATATTCAAGCCGAAGCCGACGTCCTTGAACGGCTGCTTGGTCCTCATATTCATCTCGAGTGTCAGCCCCAGCTCATAGGCGCGGCCAAGGATATCCACGTCACGCAAGAAGACTTTTTGAAACAAAGCAATTTCTGGGACTTTGGGCTTTACGCCTGAAGCCAGGGCTTCGCTGACGATGAAATCCATAACCTTGGCAATATCGATCCCCTGTGGACAGCGTGTCGTGCAGATCTGGCAGGAAGCACAGAGCCACGGTGTTTTGCTGTCGAAGATGAGGTCTTCCATGCCCAACTGGGCGGCGCGCATGATCTGGTTTGGTGCGAGATCGAAGTGTTCGACAAGTGGGCAGCCGGAGGTACACTTCACACAGTGATAGCAGAGAAAGACGTTCTCCCCAGTGGCTTTTTGAATTCGCCGGGCGAGATCCGTGCTGAGTTGTGTCTCCATAAGCGCCTCGTTACTCCCCAGTCTCGGTGCTGGCGGCAGGCAGAGGTTCAACTTCAGGTCTGGGCATCAATCCCGCGCCCTCAACAATGGGCTTGACCGCTTCCTCCCACTCGATTGCCATGACATGAACACCGCTCACACCTTCGATATCGCGCATTTTCTGGATTAACTCAATCGTAATCTGAATGCCTTCCCCTCTCCAGGCATCCCGGCGAGCCTTCTTGTCTTCCTTGTCGATGCCCTTCGCCGCAGTGGTCATGCGATCCACGATCTCATCCGGCACGTCGAGACCGGGAACCTGATCGCGCATGTACTTCGCCATTCCCGGTGATTTCAGCGGTCCAACGCCAGCCAGAATGTAGGTTTTTTCATGAAGACCCAGCCCGCGGACTTTCTCCATATACTCCTCGAAGCGGGGCACGTTGTAGATGAGTTGGGTTTGAATGAAATCCGCTCCGGCCTCTACTTTTTTGGCCAGGCGGTAAGGGCGGTACTCGAAAGGATCTCCGAAGGGGTTTGCAGCCGCTCCAAGGAAGAAGCGCGGTTCGATACCCTTGATCTCGTCTCCGCATTGGAAAAGTTTCTCATCTCGCATCCCGACCATCATTTGCAAAAGTTGCAGGGAATCGAGATCGTGGACGTTCTTGGCCGTCGGGTGGTTGCCGAAGGATTGATGGTCGCCGGTAAGGCATAGGACGTTGCGCATTCCGAGCGCATAAGCGCCCATAAGATCGGATTGCATCGCTAGGCGATTACGGTCGCGGCATGTCATCTGGATGATGGGTTCTAAGCCTTCCTGAACCACGATTGTGCCTGCGCCGACGCTCGACATGCGCACAATAGCCGTCTGGTTGTCGGTGATATTCGCCGCATCGCAAAAACCAAGTAGAATCTTGGCTTTCTCGCGAATAACGTCGCCATTGGAACTCTGTGGGGGGCCGAGCTCTCCGGTCACGGCAAAATGACCGTCGCGCAGAATGCGCTCCAGTCTAGAACCGGATTTATAGCTGTTGCTTTGAGCCTCTGTCATGTTCGTTGCTCCTTCCGGTCTACTCTGCCGCTTCGGCTTCGAGACGCAGATCTTCACGTGTGATTCGGCGCGGACCACCGTCCCTGCTAGAGGACCAATTTTTCGCTGGCTGGATTTCCTCGAGGAGATGCAGCCGGCCCTGAGCCTTAAGACGGTCATAGATCAATTGCCACGCGCAAAGAGTATCAGGGTCGATTTCACAAATTCCATCCTGGGATCCACCGCAGGGTCCATTCAGCAGCTGCTTTGCACAGCGGGCGATCGGGCAGATGCCGCCCGTCAGGCCCAGAATGCATTCGCCGCAAGCTGCACAGCGCTCCTCCCATATTCCCTGCTCAGTTGGCATCCCGAGGAATGTGGTATTCAAGCCGGGGACGACGATGGCGTCCGGGAAACGCTCGGCGATTGCCTGTACACCGATGCCGCAGCCGATGGACACCACAACATCCGCAGCGCTGATCTCATCCGCGAGGGGGTCGATGTATTCCCATTCGCATTGACGCTGTACGGTCGTGTGCGTGACTTCCTTGGGGGCATCGTCCAGCTTGGAGGCCATGCGCAGGCTCGTAGCCAGGATTCCGGCTTCCTTCTCGCCGCCCGCGAAGCATACCGTGACACATGTGCCGCATCCGACGACGAGCACATTCTCCGCCTCTGCAATCAGACCTTTTATCTCATCCAATGGTTTTTGTTCGGCAGTGATCATATACGTCTCTCCTCAAGGCTTCGCTGATTAAAAACCTTTTCAGGTTCCTTGCGATCACCCTCGGGTTCCACCTACCTGTACATTCTTGATTCTGTTGGCAAGTTTACACCTTTCTACATGCCTTGCCGTAGTGGATTTTGTCCTAATTTCATTATCTGTTCGGTCATCATGGTTGCGGCTTCGGCGAATTGTTTCCCCATCGCTGCAGACATGTTAAACATCTCGATTCGCTCCGGCTCTAGACCGATCGAGGCGATGATGTCCTTAATGTGATTAACTCGCCGGCGAGCATTGAGATTACCCTCTTGAAAATGACAGTCTCCCTCCAGGCAGCCGGCCACCATTATCCCATCGGCGCCGCGCTCTAGGGCGTGGAGAACTTCCAATGGATCAAGGCGTCCGGAGCACGGGATTTCCACGATCCTCGTTTCGGCCGGGTAGCTGAGTCGCAGGACACCAGACAGATCCGCAGCCGCATAGGCGCAGTAGTGGCAACAATAGGCTACGATCTGCAGCGTTGTACCTTCCTGGTCGTTCATGTTACAACCTCAATTACCCTTGCCCATAGCCCCCGCATCGAATAGTGAAAGGACTTGGGCCTCCACCTGCTGGTGAGTGTAATGAAGTAATTCAATAGCGTTTGCAGGGCACTCCCCAACGCAGGTTCCACAACCCTGGCATATCGTCGGTTCGATGAACGCAGTTCCGACGATCCCGGCGACGCCTGTGAAGTCGTCCTTGATCTCCGGAACGCTGAACGGACAAATACGAACACAGGTCAAACAACCAACGCATACCTGGGGGTCTACCAGAGCTATTGCCCCCCCGGCACTTAGCGTTTCCTGAGTCAGTATTACAGCCGCGCGTGAAGCCGCGGCTCGCGCCTGTGCGATCGTTTCGTCGAGCAATTTCGGATAGTGTGCTGCGCCGGCGAGGAAAATTCCGCTACTTGCGAATTCTACAGGTCGCAGTTTGACATGCGCTTCCAGGAACCATCCATCTATGTCGACAGGGACTTTCAGCGCTCTTGCCAACTCTTGATACCCTTCTGATGGAACCATCGGCATGGAGAGGACAAGTAGGTCAGGCTCAAGCAGGAGGGGAATGTCCAAAGTGGTGTCCAGCACCCGGATATGGAGTGGATGATCGCTCCCTGCCGTCTCGACTTCCGGCTTCCGGTCACTATCGTAGCGCACGAATATAACGCCATGATCCCTCGCTTGGTGATATATCCGCTCCTTGAATCCGTAGGTGCGGATGTCCCGGTGGAGTATGACTACCTCGATCTCCGGGTTCATTTTTTTAATGTGGACTGCGTTTTTCAAAGCGGTCGTGCAGCATGTTCGTGCACAATACTGCTCCGCTGGACCCACGCATTGGATCATTACAATCTGATCAACGGACTGCAGATCGACTCGACGGGTTTCAGAATCATCGTTGGTATAAGCGCCAGTCGCGAGGAGCGATTCAAATTGTTGCAGGGTCACAATGCGTGGATGGGCGCCGTAGCCATACTCCGGTCCCCGGTATTCCTGTCCGCCTGAGGCGACAATCGTGACGCCATGTTGGATCTCGGTCATGTCATCGTTTGAGTCTGCCACCTGGGTCGTGAAGTTGCCAACAAAACCAGATGTCGTGACGATCTCCGACTTCGTTCTGAGTGATATGTTCGGGTGGTTCTCCACCCTGGAAATTACGTCCGAAAGGTAGATCTGTGGGTCAGTGTGGTCATTTGCGCTAAATTCCGGGAGACTAAGATGGATGTGCCGCAGATTCCCACCAAGCACATCATCACGCTCGACGATGTGGACCGGGAAGCCCTGATCGGCGAGCGTCAATGCGGATATTAGACCGGCAATTCCCCCGCCGATCACCAGAGCTGCATGATGGATCGCGACAGGCGTCTTGGTCAATGGTTCCAAACCCACTACTCGCGCTACCGACATTTGGACCAGCGCTTTCGCTTTAGCAGTGGCGATGTCTGGATCGTCAGAATGGACCCATGAACAATGATTGCGGATGTTGGCCATGCTGAATAAGTGCTCATTAAGTCCGGCTTGGCGGATTATGTCCTGAAAGAGCGGACCGTGGGTCATCGGTGTACACGAAGCGACGACAACGCGATTCAACTGGTGCTCTTCGATTCGCTCTTGAATGAGGCTTGTGCTGTCTTGTGAGCAGGCGTAAAGTAGGCTTTCGGCGTGCACGACATGGGGCAGTTGTGCTGCTGTCGACGTCACCTCTCCGACGTCGAGGAATCCAGCGATGTTGGATCCACAATGACAAACGAAGACACCCACTCGAGGTGGTTCTTGCTCAACTGCTAACTCCTCTGGATAGACTGCCTCACGGGCAAGCGTACCGCGTGCGGGTGCGAGCAACCCCCCAGTCAGTCCTGCTGCGCTGCTGGCGTCCACGATCGACTCGGGGATGTCTTTGGGCTCTACAAATGGGCCGACAGCGAAGATGCCGGGTTGGCTGGTCTCGGTCGGGTGGAAGGTGGGTGTGCGACAGAACCCGAAATCGTCGAGATCAACCCTGAGTCTATGCCCTAACTCCCGGGCCGAAGCGGACACCTCCATCCCGACAGAAAGGACTACCAGATCAAATTCTTCGTCGGTGATCTGAAAAAGGTCGCCAGAGTGGGCGTTGGATTCTACGTCTTTGGAATAGCGGAGGATCAGATTGCGGCTTTCAGGGTCTTCTTTAAGTGCCGAGATCCGGCAGCGTGTGTACTTGATGCCGAATTGATCCTGAGCTCGCTGGAAGTACGCTTCGTATCCTTTGCTGAAAGCACGCATGTCCATGAGGAACACATGTACGTCCGTTTCCGGATGATGTTCTTTGAGAACCATGGCCTCTTTGGTTGCATACATGCAGCAAACAGCTGAGCAGTAATCATGGCTCTGATCGCGTGAGCCGACGCATTGCAGGAAGGCGACTTTACGCGGGGGTTTCTCATCAGAAGGTCTCCGTGCTTCTCCCAGGGTCGGTCCGCTTGCATTAAGAAGTCGCTCGAGTTGAAGAGATGTGATGACATTGGGATAACGTCCAAGGCCATATTCAGCTGCGTGCTCTGCGCGATAGATCTGATATCCAGGTGCGAGGATGACCGCGCCTACGTCAATTTCATTCACGACTTCGACAGCATCATGATCGATCGCGTCGGTGCCGCAAGCGTAGACACAGGCAAGGCATTCTGAGCATAAACCACACTGCAAACAGCGACTTGCTTCGGCTCGCGCCTGGCGCTCGGTGAAACCGAGCACGACTTCACGGAAACCGATCACGCGCTCTTCCATTGAGAGCAGGGCAGGCTCCTCACGTGCTTGTACTTGGAATTCACCAGCCTCTACACGCGGAGCGATCTGTTCTCGTGTGAATTTTATAACCGGGGGCTTCACCGCATCAGGCTGCACGAGCGGCTTACCCAGTAAGTAACGATCGATCGAAACTGCGACACGGTGCCCCAAAGCAACGGCGTCGATAATGTAGCTGGCGCCGGTTTTCCGACCACCAACAACAAAGACACCACCATATTCGCTGGCAAGCGTCTCTGGATCACCGATCAGGTCATCATAGTGAGAATCAAGGAAGCACAGATCGGATTGCTGCCCTGCGGTGATAATGACGGTGTCTACATCGAGCGACATTTCCGTTCCGGGTTTGATCTTAGGGCGGCGGCGACCCTGCTCGTCAACGACCATGCCCTTTGTTGTTTGAGCGAGCTCAATACCAATAACCTTTCCCTCTTCTGCGATGATGCGTTTGGGCGTGGTATGCTCGAGAAGTTGAATGCCCTCGGCTTCGACGGCGGCCATCTCCCAGTGATATGCGGGCAGCTCACCCCGGGGCTTATCGAGAGATAGGAAGACTTCCTGCGCACCCAAACGGCGGGCGACTGCCGCTGCGTCAAGAGCCGTGATCCCTCCGCCAACGACGGCGACGTGATTGCCGATCTCAAATGGCTCTCCAAGATTAATCTTTCGCAGGAAGGCGGCGGCGGAGATCACGCCCTCCGCATCCTCGCCATCCAGGCTCAAGGAGTGATCACGCGAAGAGATACCGGTCGCAACACAGACGGCGTCATATCCTTCGCCGAGGAGTTTGACCGGATCGCTGACCGGAGTGTTGGTTTTTAGGACCACGCCGAGGGCGAGAATGTCATCGATATCCTGCTGGAGTATGCCCTTCGGTAATCGGTGGGCTGGGATGCCGACCCGCATCATGCCGCCGGCGACCGGCAGCGCTTCGTAAACTGTGACGCCGTAGCCCATCTTTGCCAGATCGTGCGCCGCGGTCAGCCCGGCTGGGCCGGCGCCGATCACAGCCACCCAATGAGGTTTGGTACGGGGAGCGGGTTCGACCTTATCGCGCCCATATGCGAGGGCATAATCCACAACGAAACGCTTGAGGGACATAATCGCCACCGGCTCATCCACAAGAGACCGGGCGCAATAGCTCTCACAAGGATGGTGGCAGGTTCGGCCGCAAACGCTAGGGAAGGGGTTATCCTCCTTGATCACTCGCAGGGCTTCACGGTATCGGCCTTCTGTTATAAGTGCGATGTAGCCTTGCGCTCGTTGCCCAGCCGGACAAGCGCCTCGGCAAGGAGCGATACCAAGTTTCTCGATGGCATATGCGTCGGGGACAGCTTGAGGATAGAGCTTATAAGCTGCTCGGCGCTCAGATAGTCCTTCGTTGAATGTATCGGGGAGGACGACCGGACATACATCAGCGCAGTCGCCACAACCAACGCACTTGGCGATGTCCACATAGCGCGCCTTGTGATTTAGTTTGACGTTAAAATTACCTGGCTCGCCTTCGACACTCAGGACCTCCGTGTCGACTAACAATTCAATATTCAAGTGTCGACCGACCTCAACCAGCTTAGGGCTTATTGTGCACATGGCGCAATCATTGGTCGGGAAAGTCTTATCCAACCTCGCCATGTGTCCGCCGATGGCTGATTTGCTCTCCACCAGGTATACGCGGAAGCCTTGATCAGCCAAATCTAGGCTGGCTTGAATGCCGGCGATTCCGCCGCCAACGACCATTACGGCGCCAGACGGCAGCTCTGACGTGCGGTCTGAACTCACGGCCCAATCTTCTCCAAAGTCTTCTCGACTTCACGTAGCAATGGCTCCGGTGCGATCGGCTTCTGCAGGTATGCCCGAACGGGCATATCGCGACCTGTCTCAAGCTCATACCGCCTACGACTGGCATCCTCCACGATCGTAGTGAGCACGAGGATGGGGATCTTGGCGGTTGCGGGGTCACTCTGTAGCTCACGAATTACGGCGAACCCGTCCATCTTGGGCATAAGTAAGTCAAGCAGGAGCAGGTCCGGGCTGCGTTTCCGGATCATCTCAAGGCATTGTTCGCCGTCACGAGCCACGGCGACGTTGTAAGGGCGGCTTTCTAAAACGGTGCTGATGGCTTCGACGATATCCGGATCATCGTCCGCTACGATAATGTAAGGTTGATCGACAATCGCGCTGACTCTACGTAGCAACTTGTCAGGAGGCGCTGGTTTCTCGATGTAATTGGATACATCCATCGCTACACCGGTCTCGAGTTCATAGCGTCGATATGCGGCATCTTCGATGACGGTCGTTAATATGATGATCGGTATCCCCGCGAGGTCGGGGTCGCTGCGAAGCTCGCGGATCACGGCGAAGCCGTCCATGCGCGGCATGAGCATATCGAGAATGAGCAGATCGGGGATCTCGTCCCTGATATGCTCCATGCATTCGATCCCGTTGCTCGCAGTAGCCAGGCGGTAGTCATTGGTTTCCAGGACGGCGACGATTCCTTCGCGAATGTCCGGGTCATCGTCTACGATCAGGACATGTGGCTTTTCACTCACGATGCTTGCCTTTCACGATTCACACCCGACAATTTTATTATCAATCTGAGTTGGTAACTTTTCCATCCATGGAAATCGCCCTGCGGTCCTTAGGTAGTGGCAGCGTCTGGGGGATTCGAATGGTTATTTTTGTACCACTCTTTCCCGGCTCGTAAGGGCTTTGGACTTCAATCTGGCCTTCATGGGCGTTTACAATTTTCTTGGCAATCGAGAGGCCTAGTCCCGCGCCACTAATTTCCTCGACATTGCTAGCGCGGTAGAAATCATCGAAGATGTGTGGTTGATCCTTGGCGGGGATACCCATACCCTCATCGAGAATTGCTACAACAAGCATACCGGATTCTTCATGCGCCGCCAGGGTGACGGTGCTCTCCTCGGGTGAAAATTTGATGGCGTTTGCGAGTAGATTGGATATAACCTGTCGCAGGCGACGTTTTGCGGCTACGATCGGTGTATATTCACTGGGCCCCGTGGCTTTTAATCGGATGTTCTTTTGACTGGCAGCGAGGCGGACTTCCTCAAACGCCTCAGTGCCAATTTCCAATGGATCCACAATCTCGAAATCGGCGCATATCTGTTCGGGTTGCATCCTTGCGAAATCGAGGATATCGCTGATCAGCGATCGTAGGTCGCTAAGGCGAATTGCACTGCGTTCAAGTAAGCGCCGTTGTTTATCGCTGATATCGCCTGCATACCCCCCTAAGGTGATTTGGAGATAGTTTTCAACTGCAGCGATCGGTCTTTTTAATTCGTGAGAGACAATGGATAGAAAGTATGTCAGTGTTGAAGTTGCGCTAAACAATCGAGCCCTTGTGATTGAAGCCACGCGTTCCATGAGATCACAGCCGGCCTCGGGATATTGTGAGATAAGAAAGCGGAGATCCTCTTTTGGGATGGCGAGAACTTTGGTCTCCTGGAGACAAACCCCTGAGGCAGTGTACTCGTAAGGGGAAACCAGACTTGACCAGCCTATGGCTTGCCATGGTCCGATTACCCCAATGGTAGCTCGACGCACTGTGCCAGTTTGACCTAGTTGGACTTTCATCTCGAGAGAAACCTTACCACTCAAGATGAGGTAAAGATGGTCCGCACTGGCACCTTCGGAGAATATTAATTCTCCGTCTTGAAAGTTCTTCTCAAGGGTTTTTTGCGCGATAAAATCCAGCACTTCTGCAGGAAGCCCTGAGAGTAATTCAAATCGTTCGAGCGTTTCAGTCGCCGGCGTCATCTTCTATTTGAACGGGTTTCTCGGTTGTGGACGGTTTACCCTGCATATGGCCATTCCCGCCAGCGCTGCGGAATGGACTTGGCCCTAGGCGCTCAATCTCTGAGGTGAGTTCCGCCGCCGCAAAAGCGAATTGGCCGCCCATCGCCGCTGAGACGTTGAGCATATGTAAGCGCTGACCCTCGAGCCCGATCTCCTCAATAAGACCGCGCGCGTATTCCACCCGGCGCTTTGCGTTGACATTACCATCCAGGTAATGGCAGTCACCGGGCAGTCAACCGGCGACCAGCACACCGTCGGCGCCATCCTCGAAAGCCCGTAAGATGTGCAGAACATCAACTCTTCCGCTGCAGAGAACCTGGATGATCTTGATCGCCGAAGGGTATTGAATCCGTAAGCTTCCGGCTAAATCGGCGGCGTTGTAGGCGCAATGGGTGCAGCAGAAGGCCACAATCTGGGGCTCGAAATCTGCCATCATTCTCCTCAGTTCTCTAATAATAATGCATCAAGTTTGACCATAATCTGGTCATCCTGATAGTAAGCCAGTCGAATGGCCTTTGCCGGGCACTCCGCGACGCAGTTTCCGCATCCCTGACATACTGTCGGTTCGATATAGGCGGTGCCAGTGATCCCTCCAACACCGGTATATTCATCCTTAATTAGCGGGACGTCAAAGGGGCATATGCGCACGCAAGTCAGACAGCCAACACAGAGTTCAGGATCAACCTCAGCGACGATACCACCTGCCGTGAGATGGCTGCGAGAGAGTACCATGGCGGCACGCGCCGCCGCGGCTTGAGCCTGGACGATGGTTTCATCAAGCAGCTTGGGGTAATGTGCCATACCCGCCATATAGATGCCGTCGGAGGCGAAATCCACCGGGCGGAGTTTTACGTGGGCTTCGAGGAAGAACCCGTCAGCGTCGACGGTCGCCTTAAACATCGTCGCCACTTCACGTGAATCATCAGGGGGCACTACCGGGTTGCTCAACATCACCAGATCTGGAGTGAGCAGGATTTCATGGCCGAGGTTAGGATCGCGCACTCTAATCTGCACACTTTCGTTTGTCGCCGATACATCTAAAGGATTCTCTTCGTCGTAGCGAATGAAGACGATACCCTCACTCCGGGCTTGTGTGTAGAGTCGTTCCTTGAAGCCGTATGTGCGAATGTCTTTGTAAAGAACAGTAATGCGCGCTTCCGGTTTTAGGCGTTTGAGTTCAAGAGCGTTCTTCAAGGCTGTTATGCAGCAGGTTCGAGCGCAGAAATCCTTCGCTGGACCGACGCAGAGGATCATGGCGACTTCGTCGGGTAAGTGTTCGCCGAGTGCCTGCCACGCTTCGCTTGCTCTACCCTCGAGCGCGACCTTTGGATTCTCGGTATGAGCGAGCATTTGCTCGAATTCCAGCCCCGTCGTCAGGCGCATACTATCCTGGTAGCCATATTCCGAACCGTGGTATTCGACGCCGCCAGTAGCTAATATGGTGGCGCCGTGGGGGATCTCAACGTCGTCGCCGCTGCTGGTGCGCAATTTAGAAGTGAAGTGCCCCATAAAACCGCTGGTGTGCGCAACCTCTGTGCTGAGGTGAATCTGAATACGTGGCTCGTTTTCAACTCGTTGAATTAATTGCCCTAAATACTGTTGCGGGTCATCGTCGTTCAAGCCGAAGTGAATTTCTCGCAGGTTTCCGCCTAACTTGTCTTTCCGCTCGACCAAATGTACGTTGAAGCCGCCATCGGCAAGTGCGAGAGCAGCGTTCATCCCGGCTACTCCACCGCCAACGACAAGGCCATCGTTCTCGATAGGAACGTCTGTCGTATGGATCGGCTGCAGCGTTTTGGCTTTCGCGGCCGCCATCCGCACCAGGTCTTTAGCTTTATGTGTTGCAGCCTGGCGATCGTTCGAATGTACCCAGGAGCACTGGTTGCGGATGTTCGCCATCTCGAACATGGCCGGGTTCAAGCCGGCAGAGCGGATGCTGTCCTGGAAAAGAGGTCCGTGCGTGATAGGCGTGCAGGAGGCGACGACCACGCGGTTGAGACCCAATTCTTTCACCTGCTCGGTAATGTGGGCGATACTGTCTTGAGAGCAGGTGTAAAGATTATCTTCGGCGTGGACCACACCCGGAAGTGAGCTGGCATATTCCGCTACGTCGGGGACGTCCAGGAAACCACCGATGTTTGAACCGCAATGGCATACGAACACACCTGTGCGCGGCTCTTCCCCGGCGATTTCACGCTCCGGTGGATATTCAAGCGTCTGGGTCAAGGAGAAGCGCGCTGGGGCGAGCAGACCAGCTGCTTTTGCGGCTGCACCGGTGGCGTCAACAATAGACTCAGGGATATCTTTCGGTTCGCGGAACGGTCCGGCCGCATAAATACCTGGTCGGGTGGTGGCAAGCGGATCAAAGAGAGTCGTATGGCAGAAGCCATACTCATCGAGTTCGATCCCCATCGTACGGCCGAGTTCTTTGACCGAATCGGAGATTTCCATCCCCACTGAAAGAACGACCAGGTCGAATTTCGCCTCGGTGATAATGGGCTGTGGACTATCCTTACCATTGCTTGGGGAGCCCTGGTCCTCTGCGTAGCGGACGATCAGATCCCCGGTTTCGGTGTCCTCCTGCAAGGAAGATATCCGGCAGCGGATATATTCAATGTCGTACTGGTTTTTCGCTCGCTGATAGTAGCTTTCGTAGCCCTTGCTGTATGCTCGCATATCCATCATGAAGATATGGACTTCGGCTTGCGGGTCGTGTTCCTTGATCATTACTGCTTCTTTTGAAGCGTACATGCAGCAAACCGCGGAGCAGTAATCATGGCTCTGATCGCGCGAGCCGACGCATTGCAGAAATGCGATCTTGCGTGCTGGTGCGTCGTCGGATGGTCGGTTGACATGGCCCTCTGTGGGGCCGGAAGCCGATAACAAGCGCTCCAGTTGCAGTGCCGTGATCACATTGGGATAGCGGCCAAAACCATACTCCTGGGAGAGCTCTGCGTTATAGATCTGGTAACCCGGCGCAAGGATTACGGCCCCTACCTTGACCTGGTCTATTGTTTCGACATCATCATGGTTAATGGCCTCCGCACCGCAGATGTACTGGCAAGAAAGACACTCAGAGCAGTGGGCACAAGCAAGACAACGAGCGGCCTCTTCTTGGGCGAGCTCATCCGTATAACCGCGTTCGACTTCGTCGAAGCCAGTTTTCCGCTCCTCGATTGTAAGTTCGGGGATTGGCACCCTGCTCTGAATCTCGAAGTCGCCTCTAGCTACCCGCTCTAAGAGTTCGGCACGCGTGAATTTGACGACTGGCAAATCTGGTTTGGGAGGGGCTTCAAGATCCTCGCCTAAGAGATAGCGTTGGATGCTCTCGGCTGCCTGGTGGCCTGAAGCGACCGCCTCGATCACGAAGGATGTGCCGGAGACGCTGTCGCCGGCAGCAAATACGCCCGGTCGAGTTGCAGCCATGGTATTTGGGTTGATGGCGATTGTGCGCTGTTGGGTGACTCCCACACCGGCGTCGTCGGGGATGAAAGCCAGACCAGCGCGCTGCCCAACGGAGAAGATCACCGTATCAGCAGCAATAACGTGCTCTGAATCCGGTTCGGTGTCGATGCTGAGCCGGCCTTCGACGTCGAACTCAAAGTGGGTGACTCGGGAGCATTCCACACCAGCAGCGCGGCCATCGCCGTTGGCGGTGACGCGCATGAAGGTGCGGTCGGGGTGAATGGTCACGCCCTCTTCTTCTGCGGCGTCGGCTTCCTCTGCGTGACAAGGCATATTATCACGTGGCTCGAGGCAGGCAAGGTGGACCTCGGCACCGAGGCGCACAGCCGTCCGGGCGCAGTCGATGGCTACGTTCCCGCCGCCCAGGATGAGCACCTTCTTCCCAAGTTCCAGCTTGTTGCCCAGCCTTACATCACGCAGGAAGAGGGTGTTGATCAAGACACCGTCGAGATCGGCGCCCGGGATTGGCAGACGTATTCCCTCGTGGGCGCCGACCGCGATCAGGACGGCATCGAAACCTTCTTCAAAAAGGTTGTCGAGATTTTCGATAACTGTATTGAGATGCAAATCGATCCCGAGGTCGAGAATGTCAGCGATCTCTCGCTCGATGATGTCTGTCGGTAGACGGTATTCGGGAACGCCGACGCGCAGCATCCCGCCAGCGACGGGTAAAGCCTCGAAAATGCTGACATGGAAGCCGAGGCCGGCTAGATCTTGCGCGGCGGTGAGCCCGCAGGGTCCGGCGCCGATGATTGCCACTCGTTTATCCTGGGTGATCTCGGCCGGGGGGACGGGCTGGCGCGGGTTTTCGTATACCTTGTCGGTAACGAATCGTTTCAGGGCGCGGATATTGATGGGTTCATCAATTAAACCTCGGTTGCAGGCCTCTTCGCAGCGGTGATTACAGATGCGGCCGCAGATCCCCGGAAAGGGGTTGTCCTCTTTGATCACACGCAGAGCGTCATCGTAACGGCCTTCGTGGATGAGAGCGATATAACCCTGGGCGCGTTGGCCTGCGGGACAGGCATCACGGCAAGGGGAGATTCCCAGCTTATCAATTGCAAAGGCGCCAGGGACGGCTTGGGGGTAGAGGATATGCGCTGCACGCCGTAGGTTGAGCGCTTCATTAAAGGGGTCTGGCAGGATTATCGGGCAGACATCGACGCAATCCCCACAACCGACGCACTTATCGAGATCGATATAACGGGGTTTATGTCGCAGCGTGGCCGTGAAATCGCCGGCTTGACCATCGATCTTAATGACCTCAGTATCGACCAGCACGTCGATGTTGAGGTGCCGCCCGGTTTCAACCAATTTGGGGCTGATGGTGCACATGGCGCAGTCATTTGTGGGGAAGGTTTTATCGAACTGAGCCATGTGTCCGCCGATGGCGGATTGGGATTCTACGAGGTAGACGCGGAAGCCCTGGTCAGCCAAATCAAGGCTGGCCTGCATTCCGGCAATACCACCGCCGACGACCATAACAGCCCCAACAGGGGCATGGTCGGCTGGCCGGTTTGCCAGGTTGAGGGTGTCTGCCTGCGTGCCGTCGGTCACGGAACGCCCCTCCCGTGGCTAGGAGCTGTATATGTGTTGTAATAACACGCTAACTTCAGGCTCGCCGTCCTGCCAATAATGATAGGTGGCGGGTCAATAGGGTCAGTAGTGGAAGATGTCATAAGCAGACCGGACAAACTTCATCCATTTTGAACAATACAAACTCCCATGAATATTCTGGTAGAGGGATTTTGGGTTGTGCCTCAGAGAATTTTATAACCTGTAGGACACTTTGCATAACTAAAAAAGTTATTTGTACTCCTCACGAATAGGGTGAAAAACATCAAGGATGCGGCAATCCGTGATTGAAGTTCCTGCGTGAACAGCGTTAGAAGGGATCACGGCAACAGTGCCCGGTCCGAGGCGTCTCGTCTCCCCTGCTATCGTTAATTCGAAGGTCCCTTCGAGTACGTTTGCGACCTGTTCGTGTGGGTGGCTGTGTTCGGGGAGGTCGGCCCCAGCTTCAATCGTCCAATAGGCTAGTGTCATTGTATCGGAGTGGACGAACACAGCCCGATAGCCCGGGACGATCTCTTTCGCTTCTATTTGGTCCAGGTTGATGAATGGCATAGTGGCCTCATTTACTAGGATTGAGCGTTAGAAGATTGGCGATGATGTCTCATAAGTAATTATCGCCGTATCTTATAAGAGGTGGATTACTAGATTTAGGCTTAGCGTAAGCCGTACCATTCCCCTCCGTCGAAGTCTTTAAGAAAAATGGTCCGATCTTCATCGTTGGCAATAGCTTTTCCAGCAGATCGGGCAAGATCAATGAATTTGTGGGCTTCCTCGTCATTGCCAGTGAGCGCGTTAGATCGTGCTGCAGCTTCATAGGCAAACGCGAAATCGAAATCTTCCATCAGATCGCTGTAGTATTCTGTGAGCTCCAAGCAGCGATTGGCGTGCCGTAGTGCATCATTGCCATTGCCGAGAACGGTTTGGACGCGTGAGACCAACCATTCCCCGCGCTGATGATGCAATCCTGTACCCACCTGGAGCCAGTGATAGAGCGAAGCGTGGGATGCATGTAGCAGCTCCCAATCCTCGGCTCTTGAGCGATCAGGTTTCTCAAGCAAGGCCCATGCTCTACTGTTGATTTTCTTTGCGAATTAGAGGTGCGCTTCGCTCAACGTGAATATCTTCTCCTCACTCATGTGCAAAATCCTCTGCTCTTATCTCCGCGTTTGACGCTGGATGATGACATCAGGTCAGTCCAGGGTGCGTTCGAGCGCAGCCATATACTCGGGCAATTGCCCCAGATGCTCGAGCTCGTCATATTCTGCACCTTCGATCTCCTCTTGTTCAGGTACTTCATGAAACCAAGTATGCTCGTTGGGAATATGGATAGCCCTGCCGCCGATGGCGATGACGGGCAGTATGTCAGAGCGCAATGAATTACCCACCATCAAGAAACGTTCAACCTCGATATGGTACTTCTTTAGAATATCAAGGTATCTTGCGGGCGTTTTCTCGGCCACAACCTCAATCAGTTGAAAGCAATGCTCGATACCGGAGCGTGAGATTTTTCCTTGTTGTTCGAACAGATCTCCCTTGGTCACCAGCATCAGATCGTAGTCCGAGGCCAATTGCAGCAAGGTTTGCTCTGTGTGATCGAGAAGCTCCACTTCGGCTGATAACATCCTCTTAGCGATTTCTAGAATCGCAGAGATTGTGTGAGCTTCGATCTTTCTGTCTACGGCTTCAGCCGCGGTCTCGATCATGGAGAGCGTGAAGCTCTTGATGCCGTACCCATAGACCTGTAGATTGGACACCTCGTTCTCGTCGAGTTTGCAGGTCACCCAGTCTGCTTCCCGGTAAGGTGAAAGGATCCGCGCCAATTCACCCTTCGCCCTATGGTATAGCATTTCGTTCTCCCAGAGGGTGTCATCGGCGTCGAAGGCAATGACCTCGATCATAGCGGGGTTATTAATGGCAAGCGTGAGATACGTTCAGTCATCGACTACCAAGGTCTGAAACTCAGGCAATTCGCGCAGTGAGTCGAGATCGCTGTCCTGCTTCGACCACTCAAGTAGGTTGGGCGAAAGTTTTATGGCTGTCTTGAGTAGAGCAAGCGCTTGCTGGGGTTTGTCGTGAAGTGAATAAAAGCAGGCCAGATTGTATTGCGTCCTTCCCTGCCAGGTATCGCTCTCGTCCAGCGCGGCCAACCCCTCGGCGACGCGCTCCTGCACCGCTTGAGCGCCCTGAATATCCCCGCGCTCGAGATAAATATCGGCTATGTGGTGCATGGGGTGATACACGCCGGTGACAGCTACATTCTGCCATAGCGGCAGACCACCCTTGCCTTCAGGTCCTTCGGGGTCCGCCAACGTCTCCTCTGAGACAGCATCGAAAGATTTGTGGAACTGGAGGCTAACCTCTGTCGCCCAAACGAGGATATTCTCCCAACTGCGGTCTTTATTGGTTTCGTACACTTCATCATTCGTCTTCTGATAGTCCTCGATTTTTTGGGGCGGTTTGCCACCGGTTGCAGCCTGTAGCTGTGTAATCAGCCGCTCCGTCCAGAAAGTGACGTGCGCCAGGTGGTCCTTCGGTGCCCAGCGGTCGACTCCTCCAGCGGCGTTGCGTTCGTCGTCGCTGAGCAGAGCCCAGAGCGCCTGTTCTTCCACGCGCACTTCCGCGAGCAGTTTTACCAATTTGTCTTTATACGATGGACCAGTCATTTGTCATCCCTCCCAACCTCATTATCGTCTTTTCTCATGTGAGGTTCAAGAGAAAATTCCAGTTCACAAGAACCGGCGTCTTTTGGTATCCGTTGTATTTTTCTTCTCACCGATGTGCAAGAAAAACCAATGGGAATTCAACCCAAGGAAACCTTTCTCTTCATCGTCTACAACGGTAATGAGGCCTGGAGTGTGAAGGTGTACCGCGAAGGGTGGGAAGCCACCTCTCGCACCGTGGCGGATCAATTGGAAAATATCTCCGCGGAAAACCTGGAAGAAGCAGGCCGTGTGATCAGCCTCAGCTTGATGATCATGGGTCGGGAGATCGATTATTAGACCGCTTCTGTTTTCTGTTCTGTAGTGGAAAGCTGAATATTGTCTTTGAGTGGGCTGGGGCCGAGCTCTTGCAGGCGAGAGGTCATATCACGCACGTACTCGGCAAAAGTAGCGCCCATCCCGCCGGAGACGTAGTGAATCTCTAAGCGTTCCGGTTCAAGCCCGACACTCTCGAGTATCTTCTGTGTCCGTTGAACCCGAGCGCGCGCTCGTTCGTTGCCGCGTTCGTGATGACAGTTGCCCAGGCTGCAAGCTATGACCATTACGCCGTCGGCGCCCTCATTGAAGGCGTCGAGCATGTATTGCATGTCTGTCTTCCCGGTGCAAGGCAAGCGTACGATCTTGACGTCGGCCGGATATTCCTGCCGCAGCGCCCCTGCGGTGTCGGCGGCCATATACCCGCAGTAAATACAGGTGAAGAGTGTGATTTCAGGGGTGAAAGTCTCGTTTTTACTCATCACTCTTCTTTTGGGCGCAAAGTTAGCGCACCTTGTGGGCAGGTGGTCACACATGTGCCACAGCCGGTACATGACCACGGGTCGACCATCGGCTTACGTTCACCGGGGATGGATATCATTCCCTTAAATTTACAAACGGGCAGGCAGATACGGCAGCCATCGCAAAGTTCTTCATCCAGGTGGACAATGTAGGCGACTTCGATTACGGCCATCGACGGGAACACCTAATCTCCAGATAACGCAGCAGGGACTTGCCAACTGCCTAAGCCAATCCGGATTTGGTCATCGAGGTAATGATGCAGTTGAATGGCATGTGCCGGGCACTCTGCAGTACAGGTGCCGCAGCCCTGACACCGGGCGGGGTCGATCCACGCTGCACCGCCTAATTCGCCCACTCCACATAGATCGTACCGCATTTCTGGAATGCCGAAGGGGCAGGTTCGGACGCAAGTGAGGCATCCGGTGCATTTCGTGCTGTCGACTTCGGCGATCACGCCGCCCAGGTGGAGCATAGGACGGCTGAGAATGGTCAGCGCTCGGCCAGCACAAGCAAGCGAATGTGAGATGCTTTCCTCGATGAACTTCGGGTAATGCGCCATACCGCAAAGGTAGATACCTTCGTCATCGAATTCCATCGGCCGCATTTTAAGATGTGTCTCAAGGAAGAAACCCTCCGTCGATAATGAGACGCCGAGCATATCTGCGAGTTCTTGAGTACCTCGGGAAGGAATTACGGGCATGCTCAGCGCGAGGAGGTCCGGCTCGAGTTTTAGCGTCTCACCGAAGATATGCTCGTGTACGGAGACAACCAGTGCTTTACTGGCGCCACGCGATTCCAAGTATACGTTTGGCGGTTCAGCGTCCGTATAGCGCACGAAGAGCACACCTCGTCGACGTGCCTCAAGGTAATATTTTTCCCGAAAGCCGTAGGTGATAATGTTCTTGTACAGGATTACAACCTGACACTCCGGGTTGAGCATCTTAAGACGCAGGGCATTTTTAATCGTATTGATGCAGCAAATTCGCGAGCAATACTCAACCCCGTCATACGCCTTAACGCATTGGATCATGACCACCGATCGCAGCCGCGATGTCCTTTCCGGGCGGTGAGAGAGAATCTCCTCGAGCTCCGATTGGGGGATGATGCGCGGATCCTGCCCCATGAGGTACTGCTTCCCGGAAGCTTCTTTCCCCCCTGTAGCGACGAGGACGACACTGTGGCGAATTTCATACTCCGATAAAGAACCATTAGGGGCTTTCGTTTGAATGCGCGCCCGAAAATCTCCCACGCTGCCTGTATGAGTTGTGACCTCGCTGTTCAGGTAGTGGCGGATCTTTTCGTGCCCGACAGTGCGGTTAACAAGATCTCTAAGCAGGCGTTGCGGGTTCTCTTCTTCGGCAAGGTAGTAAATATGATGGAGATTGCCTCCCAGTTCCCCCTGCCGTTCGACGAGGTGGACGTCGTACCCTGAGTCAGCAATCGCCAGGGCGGCAGTCATACCGCTCAAGCCGCCGCCAATTACGAGCGCGGCGCGCACGGGCTCGCGCTCTTCCTTGTATATGGGGTGAGCCATGCGCACGCGCTCGACGCCCATGCGAATTAACTCGGCCGCTTTGCGCGTGGCACCCTCAGGGTCATTGGGGTGCACCCACGAGCAATGCTCGCGCAAGTTGACCATCTCCATCAGGTAGGGATTGAAACCTTCTTCGCTCACCAAGCGCTGGAAAAGGGGCTCGTGGGTGCGATGGCTGCATGCTCCGATGACGATCCGGTTCGCACCACTCTCCACTATGAATTGCCGCAGTTCATCTTGATCGGGGCTTAAGCATGCCAGCGAGAAAATCTCAACTCCGGTCACGCCAGTGAGCGTCCCCGCAAAGGCAGCCACACGCTCAAGATCCACCACCCTGGAAATCTCACCAGCACAACCGCACAATGCGATAGCGATCTCGGGCGCTTCACCGTCCTTTATGGGTTTCTCAGGAATGACGTTTTCAGAGATAAATGGATTGGAAGTGTTGAATTTCCGCCCCCCGAGATTTTCGTGCAACAGGCGCATTACTTCGGCTGCCGCGCCGGAAGCGTCCAATATGGTTTCCGCGATCTCCTTGGGGGAGGCGAAGGCGCCACATACGAAAACTCCGGGTCGTGTTGTTGCCAGGGGAGAGAACTTGTCGGTCTCACAGAAACCGTACTCGTTGAGTTCTATACCTAAGGTGTTGGCGATTTCGACAGCCTTTGCCGGCGGACGGATGCCGACAGCAAGAACAAGCAGGTCGAAGCGTTCTTGTTGAAGAGGTCCCTGCCCGGATGCCGATTCCTCGTGCCTCCGCCCGGCGGGGTAGCGAAGGATGATCTCGCTGGTTTCAGGATCTTCCTCCACGGAAGAAATCCGACAGCGTGTGTAGACGATTCCGAAGTTGTCACGCGCCTGGTTGTAGTAGAGATTGTATTCCTTACCGAAAGCGCGCTCATCCATTGTGAAGATATGGCATTCGACATCTGGAATACGTTGCTTGGCGAGCATGGCTTCCTTCGTGGCGTACATGCAGCATATCGAGGAGCAGTAGGGGTTACGCTGGTCGCGCGAGCCCACACACTGCAGCCAGGCAATACGCTCAGGGATCTTGCCGTCTGAGATCCGGCTTACGATGCCTTCAGTGGGACCAGAGCGTGACGCTAGTCGCTCATACTGCATTGAAGTAATGACGTTGGAGATTCTGCCGTACCCTAATTCGGGCATCTCCTCCGGGTTGAAGGGTTGGAAGCCCACCGCTAGAATTATCGCACCGACATTGATCTCTAGATCGCAGGGTTGCGCCTCGATATTGATGGCGTTTGTGGGGCACACTTTTAAACATTCACCGCAGTCTACGCAACGTTCGGTGGGTTCGATCATGTAGAACGTGTCCGGTACGGAGCGAGGGGCAGATTTGTCGATGATCTTGCGTGTGCTCAATCCGAGCTGGAATCCGCTTGGGCGAATCTCCGGGCAAACCTCCGCGCAGCGTCCGCAGTTGGTGCAGAGGGTTGGATCGACGAATTGAGGGTGTTGCAACAGTTGGATGTGAAAGTCACCTGCCTCGCCCTCGCAGCTCACGAGATCAGAGGAAGTGAGCAAGGTGATATTTGGATGGCGGTTGTGGTCGAGTAATGCAGGTGTGATGGATGGTCTAGTGCAGCCGAAGCCATGATCTGAGGTCCCCCGGCAGAGGACGCAGTCGTGGGTTGGGAACATGAAACCCAATTGAGCTACACGGCCTCCGAGGGAGGGGGTCGCTTCAAGAAGATAAACATGCATACCTGCATCAGCGAGGTCGAGGGCAGCCCGCATCCCTCCGACACCCCCACCGATAACCAGTACACTGTCGACGGTATCACTTGCCCTGCCCAGATTCAGGCCGTTTTGCCGGGTATCTGTCATGCAAACCAGTCCATTTCTCAATTCAAGTTTACGGCTGGTGAGTGACACCAACCAAGTCTATTTCGGGTTATTCCTACCCGATATGGTAACTCCCCCGTCCCTTGAGCGAATAGTGCCAGATATCACAAGGGGCGGGGGACAATCTTCATTCAGGAAGCACACCTGTCCCCTCAGTGAAAATCAGGGATTTGAAACGAGTATTCGCTAAGCATCCACTGCACCTAATGGTGCACTGCGTTCCAGAATGATCAAGCTATTCTTTGTTCAGGCTACGACCACGCCAACCTAAGGCGTGTAGGGTTTAATAAAGCCCTCTTCCATCATATGCGTCGTCAGGCCACGCGAGCGGCGGATGATCTCCTCGGCGTTTTTCAGCTCTTCTTCATAGGTCATGGGTGTACGCGCGAGCCCCTCTTTGACCGCCTGAGCGGCGACAGCCGCGGCTTCGCGCGGGTAGACCTCCCATTCGTCCATCGTGGGAAGGATATATTCCGCCGTGAGACCTTTCTTTTCAGCCATTTCCGCTAAAGCAGTGGCCGCGGCGAGGCACATCGTATCCGTGATCGTCGAGGCGCGCACATCCAATGTGCCGCGGAAGATGCCCGGGAAGCCGAGTGAGTTGTTGACCTGATTGGGGAAATCTGAACGTCCTGTGGCTACGACAACCGCGCCAGCCTCCGTAGCCTCCCAGGGCCAAATTTCAGGCACTGGATTCGCACATGCGAAGACGATTGCGTCTTTAGCCATCTTGCTAATCCATTCTGGTTGGATTGTGCCAGGGCCTGGTTTGGAGAGGGCGATTACGACATCGGCGCCATCTAAGGCTTCGGGGATGCCGCCTTCACGCCCCTCCTCGTTAGTGATTTGGCAGAGCCTCCACTTATCGACGTACTCATCCTTGCGCTGCTCAAGATCCTTGCGCTTCTTGTGCAGGATGCCTTTGCTGTCGACAACGCGGCACAGCGCTGGTGTAGCACCGGAAGCGAAGATAAGGCGTGAGCAAGCAACATTGGAGGCGCCGGAACCGACGAATACGATCTGGGCTTCGTCGATCTTTTTGCCCACCAGCTTCAAGGCGTTTATCAGACCCGCGAGCGTGACAGTCGCAGTGCCTTGCTGATCGTCGTGCCAGACGGGGATCTCGGCTTGTTCGCGTAAAGTATCCAGGATTCGGAAGCATTTAGGTTGGGAGAGATCCTCCAGGTTGATCCCACCGAAACCGGGCTGGATTAACAGCGTCGTCTCGATGATCTTGTCAGCATCCTTCGTGTCGAGCATGATCGGCCAGGCATCGACGCCGCCCAGGTATTTAAAGAGCAATGCCTTTCCTTCCATTACGGGCAGTCCGGCTTTTGGACCGATGTCACCAAGACCGAGAACACGTGTGCCATCAGAGACGACGGCCACGGTGTTGCCCTTATGTGTATGCTCGTACACGAGCTCTGGGTCCGCTTCTATCGCACGACACGGGGCGGCGACACCCGGTGTGTACCAGATAGCAAAATCATCAAAGTCACGGACGCAGCTCTTCAAGGCGATTTCCACCTTGCCCTTATAGAAGGGGTGCATCAGCATAGCGTCCGCAGATGGTTTTTCGGCCTTCGCCAGCAGTTCTTCGATATTGAGGGGGGGCTTTTCAGACATTTGTAGAACCTCCTAAGGATCGGCAATCTCGGTGCCGAGATTCTTATTAAAAAACCCCGCGGTCTCGGGGTTCTTTTCGTCTAGAATTTAAGATACGAATCGGTATAAATGACTTTATTGAGCAGAACTTGCACAGTTTTCCAAATTTCCTCCTGAAGCGGATCGGACATATCTACATCCTCCGGCTGAAGTTGTTCCATGCCCGCAACCCGGTCGAATAGTTTCAGGTAGAGCGCTTTAACTGGTGTGCTATTGTCTCGGGTTTCAATACCTTGGATTACGCCCATCAATTCCTTGTCGAGTGGGTTAAGGATCGCCGAATCGAGACCGGCACCCATCAACATGGTGAGGTAAACACGATCCAGGAGAGGGCGCATTTTGTTCGGAACCTGGTTTGAGACATTCGATAGACCCACGACCGTCATCGGGGCAGGGTCCATGACCATCTTCAACATACGTACAGTCTCGATCGCTTCCGGCACGTATTCTTGGGTTCCGGAGACGGTGAGAATCAGCGGGTCGACCAGCAGGTTCTCCATGGGGATGCCGACTTCCTCGGCGCGAGGGATTAGCTTCTCCATGGCTATGCCGATACGGGCATCGGCATGGACCGGGATGCCGCTCTTTTCCAGGCAGAGCGCAATTAATTTGGCGCCGTATTTTGCCGCCAGCGGTGGAACCTGCTCTAAGCGTTCCTCCTCGGCGGAGGTGCTGTTGACGATTGCGTTGGAACCCCACAGCTTCAAACCGGTTTCGATCGCGGCCAAATTGGTCGTGTCAAATGAAATCGTCATCCCGGCTACGGCTTCTTGCATGCAGTCCACAAGCCACTCAACGACTTCGGGGCCGTCTTTTTTGCGAGGTCCGATGTTAAGGTCGATGACGTCCGCTCCGGCTTCTTTCTGCTTGCGCGCCAGGTCAACGAAGAAGCCGCCATCGCGCTCTTTTAGCGCCTCTTTTACACTTGGAGCAATGATATGGATGTTTTCGCCGATCTTTAACATAGATCTTCTCCTCCGTGCCTCGGCTGTGCGTGGCACATCTTTAAATATCGCGAAGGATCTTCTCAGTAAGTACTTCTATCTCACGGTAAGAAGGTGAGTCGCCATTCAGTTGAATGAGCGGTCGACCGAGCGCGTCCAGCTCATTGACCTTGTCATCCGCTGGAATTACGGCACCCAATTCCAGATCTAATTCATCAACAGCTTCCTGTAAAGGGCCAGGCAGGTCTCCGGCCACCCGATTTAAAATCAACATCTTGCGGCGCACGTCGATTTCGATCTCATCGGCGAGCTTGCCTATGTGCCCGGCGGTTTTGATACCCCGAATTGTGGGGTCGGATACGATCAAAAGCAGGTCGACATCGCGTGTGGTCCGACGGCTTATATGCTCCATCCCGGCTTCGTTGTCAACCACGACGTACTTGTACGTATCGCCTATGTTGTCGATGACTGTCCGCAGCATGTGGTTGGCGGCACAATAGCAGCCCTGACCCTCTGGACGTCCCATCGCCAGGAGGTCGACCTGCTCACCCTCCTCCAGCGCCATCTGAACCTCGTGGGTGAGATAATCATGTCGGCTGATGGCCACTCCCAACTCGCCTTTTTGTGCAGTTTCAGACATATCCTCTCGAATATCACCGACGGTCATCGGCATTGGGAGACCGAGGGCGATGTGCAGATTCGCGGCTGGGTCTGCGTCAATGGCGAGCAGCGGACCAGGAATGCGGCGCATGAGACCCTGTATCAACAGTGCGGCAATGGTGGTTTTGCCTGTACCGCCTTTACCCGCGAGTGCGATTGTCTTCGGCATTAATACCATCTCCTCTAAAAGTACATGCGCTAGGAAACGATCGTCTTGGCTTGATCGCTTTGTCCGATGGGCTTTGCTGAATTAGGTTGACTCAAGAAGTGCTTTTGCAGCCTCACAGCGTTACTTCCCCTCTTTCGGATGACTGTCATCCTGCTCCCAGATTTTAGCTACGCTTGGGAAGCGATTGATGTCGGTATGCGGCAGGAACAGTGCCGCGGTGAATGCGTCAAAGAAGCTGTTGTCTGCCGATAATTCCATGTAGGTCATGCGATTGGCTATCTCGCCGATTTGCACGCGTAACTCATTGGAGAGCAAGCCCATATACGTACCGAGGGCAGCGGTGTTGCCCAAGAATTGGAAAGAATCCCAGGGGAGATCGGGAAGAAGCCCGATATTGATGGCATTTTCGATGTTGATGTACTTTCCGAAAGCGCCACCAACGAGGACCTGCTGCACGTCCGTCAGATCCACGCCGATGCTGTCCGCCAGGACACTGAACCCGGCGTAGATGGCTGCTTTAGCTCGCATAAGGTTGTCTACGTCGACTTTGGTAAGGACGATGTCACGCCCCGTATCGGTTTCCTCAGCCCAGGAAACGACGTATTCGGGTCCGTGATCCCCTTGCCGAACGCGCGGCGTTTCCAAGTCTAGTTTTACGCTACCCGACCGATCGATAACTCCGGTTACGAATAACTCAGATAGAAGCGAGATCAAACCTGAGCCGCAAATGCCGCGCGGTTTTTCTCCGCCGATCACTCGATACGTTGGTTCGAAGGTGTCTGTATGGACCCAGACTTCTTCGATTGCACCTTGCGTGGCACGCATTCCATCCACCACCCCGGCTCCTTCGAAAGCAGGTCCCGCTGAACAGGCGCAGGTGAGCATCCAATCCCGATTGCCGAGCACAATTTCCCCATTCGTTCCGACGTCGATGAAGAGGGTGAGTGCATCACTTTCAGCGAGTCCGGACGCAAGTACGCCTGCACTGATGTCCGCGCCCACATAGGAGGCGACGCCGGGCAGGCAGTCTACAGAGGCCAGGGGGTGGAAGGGTAAATCCAGATCGCTCGCCAAGAAACGCGGGGGGTGATTAACGGCGGGTATATAGGGTGTCAGCCGTATGGTTTCTGGCGGCAATCCGAGGAATAGGTGAATCATCGTCGTATTACCAGCGACAGTGACCTTGAATATCTCATCAGGAGGGACGCCAGTTCGACGCTGCAGCTTTTCGAGCAAGGTCTGAATTGTCTCGCGAACCAGCGTGCCCAGCTCACCTAGACCGTCTCCCTTGCTGGCGTAGATGATGCGCGAAATCACATCCTCGCCGCGCGCGATCTGACCATTGTACTCGGCCGCGGAAGCCTTCACTTTACCGCTGATGAGATCAACGAGGTACGCGGTAACAGTCGTGGTGCCAATATCCAGTGCCACACCATATGGATGAAATGGCGATGACCCGATCTCTACCACCCGTGCTGGACCGCTGCCTGGCGTAGGAGCATCCAGTAGTACGTGTGGCTTCCAATCAGATGCGCGCAGAACTGAACCAATGCGCTGAAGGAGCGGCAGCGAGAATTCGACCGGATGGTAGCCCAATTCCCGGAGAGCGCCCTGCAAGCGTGCCAGGTCGTCCTGACTATCGTCCAGAGTGGGGGGGGTCAGGGAAAGCTGGTGGGTCTGGATACTCTGAATTTCTGCAGGGATGTAATCGAAAGGCAGCTCGATGGCTTTGACAGTCTGCTCAGTGACCAGGCGGCGTTCGATGCGTTCCTGATCGGGGATCGATATCACTACGTCGCCTTCGATCAGCGATTGACAGGCAAGTGCCCAACCCGAATCTAGATCGTCAGTATTCAAACGGATCGTGGAGCGTTTCCGCACAGAACCAGATTCAACCTTCACCGCGCAACGACCACAGCGTCCCTGCCCTCCACAGGGTTGGGTGATTTCCAAGCCCGCAGAGGTGACGGCCTCTGTGATTAAGGTGCCAGTGGGGACCTTAACAGACTTCCCCTCTGGCAGGAGCTTTACTTTATGTGTGGCCATGGACAATCAACGCCATGATACTCGTGAAGGCATAGGACCTTAACAACTTTCCGCGTCTGTTGCGGCGTCACAGAAGAGTGTAGCCACGGCGATATTTACTCCTTGATCGGAAGAGATAAAAAACCCATCCGATCTAGAAGTCGAGTTTACAAGGTCGAGCGGTGGGCGCCCCTCATGGTCATTCTTGCCACATGGCCTTTAAGTAGGAGCCGATATCTACGGCTTCCCTCGGGCCGACCATGATTTCCCATCCGGGAAGTTCTTCCTCTAGTTCGCCGGAGAGCACAGAAACATGACCCGGGAGAATGATTTTCTTATGTTTAACCTTCTCATCAGCGCCGAATGTTTTGGCGTCTTTGGCGATGCGTTCAGCGTCGAATTTCCCCGCAGCCCAGGCTGTGAGAACGCTCATCCCTTCGGCGTCCGCCACTAAAAGCCAGCCGGGGCGACCAGTCCCTTCTATCTCGTTGGCGATCGCAAAATAGGTGATGGAGAAGTTCGTCGTGACCATCAGAGGAGAGTCTTCCGTCGGGTTGTTGATTTCGTAGATGCCTGGCTTCACCTGGATCGGTTTCTGCGGGTCGGTATAGATGTTCTGGCGCAGCACGAGTAAGGGATACAGAATGGCTGGTTCAAACTTCTCGATGACGATAAAACCACCGTATTTGGCGATATGCTGTGCGGTGAGAAGCGATTCGTCGGCGCCGTCCTGCGCTCCGGGGAAACTGATGATCGGGAACCCGAGAGGGCGAAAATTGCTTTTCAGCGCCAACCGCCGCAGCGTAGTAAAGGTATGCAGGGATTGTAAGTAGCCTCCCGCTGCTGGATCAAGAACGAGATCTTCCAAGCCCTTGTCCTGGAGCTTTTGGGTCAGGTCGGCCATATCGTCAAGGTTCTCTGCGTGCACGACTAGCGGTACATCGGCGTCCTTTGCTATATCCGCCATCGCTTCCCAATTCTCCGCGTTGGCGGCGTATAAGAGCGGTCGTGAACCTTCAGCAGCCTCCAGCCCTGCTTTCGCCAGGTCGGGTTCGGGCGCGATCAGGATCAGCGGTTTCTTGGAGCCGGCGATGACGGCGGCAACCGTCTTCTTGAAGCTGTCCGCATTCCCCGATGCGGCCTCAACGGCGAAACCGTCTAGATAGAGGTCGATTCCTACGTAATCAACGGAAAAAGCATCGGCCTCAGCGACCCTAGCCTTCAGCGTCTCGAGATATTCATCATCGCGGACGCGCAGGAAGAGGCCGGGCCTATGGAAGAATGTCTTCTCATGCCGGTATAGGACCGTCTCGTTGCCGACTTCAATCTTGCCATCCTCACCTTCACCATGTAATTTGATGAGTCGGATGGGCGGAGCGGATGCGGAGGCGAGCTTCTCGGCTGCCTCATCACTTATGTGTGGGCAGTCCTTGAGTTCCGCCTGTTTGGCGGCCAACTTCATCGCGAACGCCAGACAGGTGGGGTATTCACAGTCCTTGCAATTGGTCTGTGGAAGGAGTTTGTAGATCTCTAGACCTGAAAGTGCCATATTTGCCCTCCGTCGACCTACGCCGCTGAAGCCAGCAGCGCGTCGATCATGGCTTTAACTCGCTTTAGGGTATCTGGATGTCTGAGTACGAGAAGGTCAGCGCCTGACTGAACTAAAGACGAAGCGGTTAGGGCTTCCCATTCCAGCGCACGGTTCTGCCAATCTCCCCAGCTTTCTGGAACGCCTTCCCCCACTTTGGATTCCTTGACTTTCCAGGCTTCTGCTCCGGGGTCGACGAGCATCGGCTGCTGGGTCATGCTGTCACCTTGTAAGGCAGCGAGTCGAAGCCGCTCCATTACTGAATAGCCATACTCGATGCCGTATCCAAGCGCTCCCGTCGTCGGGTCCATCACGATGCGTTCGAGCGGTAATCCCATGTCGCTAATCAGGATCACCAACTGCTTGGAGAGGTTGACATCCATGGGGGTTTTGGATTGCACTAAATGGTTGTTGGCCAGCGCGGCGGCGACAATTGTGCGGTAATTGCCCTCCTCACAAATTCCCAGGAGGATGCGTTCCCCCTCAGCCTCCTCAGCAACCGGAACGAGAAGCTCGTTGTCAGCATCGGCTTGGCCGGGTCCAGCGACGGCAAGCGGTAGTCCCGTGGCGTCGAGGACTTCGCGCACGACCCGCCGGGCATTTTCCGGCGTATTCTCTTCGCCATCAGCAGTCGTGAGACTGAGTACGAGGTAAATCAAGTCCGCACCCGCTTCTTCGGCGGCTTTCGCCCAAGCGGCCGGGCTTTCCATGGCCTCGCCCCACGTTTCCAGCAGTATTGGGGACCAGTCATCTGGCTTGCGATCGCGAATCTCGATCGCCAGCGCGGGACGGTGGGGAGTGTTCCCCTCAAAGTGAAGAAATGGAAGCGTGGTCTCACCGCCGATTGTCAGCGTTTGCGTACGCGTTCCGCCATCCTCTGCGGTAGCGCCGATCGTGACTTCGCGCACCTGCCCGCTCCATTTTTCCTTAGGGATTTCAACGGTCATAGGCTTCTTTCCTCCAAACACAAAGGATTAGGTCTCTGGACAATGTCGGCTGCAACGCTTCCAGATTGGTTGTCGGCGCTGTAGCCGCGCGAGGTCCGGGGAATGTCCCACGGTTTTGTTGTCCTAAAACATGGGGTCCATTTCAAGTGTTGGATGGCTTTTTTCTGACATGTGGGCTAAGAGACCTTCAACATCGGTGCAGATGGTCTCATCGGCGATCTTGTCGATCAGGTCGGGGTCTCCCTCGCGCTCTGCGACGACCTTGAGTTGCTCGGCCATCTGCTCTTTCAGGATCGAAGACATCCAAACGACCCGTATGAAACCGCCATCTGCAGACATGAACTTCGGGCTGAGGATATAGAACTTGCCGTGGCCCATTACACCCGGCGTCTGTAGACCACCGCCAGCCATGCCGGCCAGCGTTGAGAAGGTCATGCCTGTCGGGGTCATGCTTGTATCCTCGCGGCTGACGATCATGACGCCGTTGGCCTCAGGGATCAACATGGCGATGCACTCGAAGCAGCCGCAGGCTGTCATCGGGTTCTCCATGATGGAGTACATGGCGACTTCGCTAACCACGCCATGGCTGGCTTGAACAGCGAACTCGTTCACGCCCTCGAAGTAGCCCTTGACTTCGTCTATCTCGGTAGCCTTTTTAATCGGCTGGTTAGGTCCAGTGGGATTGATCTGGAAAGAGGCCTTACAGTCCAGCCAGTTGTAGGCCCCGCAAAGTCCGAGACGCTCCGGGCTGACGATGCAAACGTGGTCGGGAGCGAAAGACTGGCAGAGCGTGCAGGAGTAGAAGTCATCCACGCTCTCGTCCGTCATGGATCCCAGGCGAACGTTGCGTTCTTCATACGCATCGCGAGCCTTCTGAAGCCACTCAGCGTGAAGATCCGGATCAGTGATGAGCGTGATTTCGACCTTGTCGACGATGCTGCCGAAGTCATCGTGGAATCGGGCGTAAAGGATATCGCCAAAGTGATTCAGATTGAAGCCCTTATCGGCTGCGGCTGTGCTGATGCGGATCCAGGCGATGTCGCGCTGGCCGATGTGCTGAATACCAGAGGCGCCGTTGATGAAGTAGTGGATTTGGCGTTCAAGCACGGGCTCGAAATCCTTCTCCATCTTGCGCCCGGCCACCTTGACGATGATGGCGAGGTCTATTGAGCCTTTATCTTCGACGTCTTCGAAGGTGGGTCCGATCAGTTCGATTTTTCCATCTTCGACCTCGTCCATCTTATCCATGAAGAGGTACTCAAAAGCGCGGCTGTGTTTCCCGCCGGACTCGATGCGCATGTCATTTTTGCGTACGACTTCGCCCTCGAAGGCTGAACCGTAAGGAACAGGAACCGGAACTTCGCTAATCTGGATCTTAAGGCCGCGCACCTCGATGCACTTTTGCACCAGCTTGGCAGCCTTATCTTCTTCTGTTTCGCCCTCAATCTCGTTCCAGGGCATGGATACAACGTGCTCATATTGGGTGACGCCGGTGGGTAGAATCTCCGGGATCACAGTGTCTGCGATCACGGGGAAGCCGTAGGAGAGCACCCCGGCAGCAGCGGCGTATTTCAAGTCATCCACCTCGCCCAGTGCGAGCGCGAAAGCGAAGACGCGGAACTTGTTGTAGAGCAGGATGTCCCGCCACTGGCCGCCCTTCTTACCGCCGAAGGTTAGCGCCGCTCTGGTCGCAAAACCCGCGGGGTAAATGGCAGAAAGTGTATCCCGTCCGAAGGGGATGATGTAGGTGTCAAAACCCATCTCCACCTTTTCTTCGACCAGTTGGTCGATGATCGAGCGGCCGTTGACGTTGCCTACGAGGAAAGTGAGGATGCTGCGGCGCTGGAGTTCGCGCACGATGGCAACGGCGGCCTCATTCGAGTGGGCGGCGCCGATGACGGCGGCGAAGCCGGGCATGCGGCCATCCACCAATTGGATGCCCCATGAACGCAGCTGGATGTCGTCGATGGGTCCGTTGAGATGGCCATCCGTGAGGGGGGCGGATCCGTTCCCGCCAAAATTCGAGTAGTCGGTAACGCCGGCCAGCTCTATTCCCGGATATGGCTCGGGCTGCTCGCCATAGACGAAGCGAACTGCCTCGATAGTTTCTGCGGCGAGCAGGGTCGACATGCCGCAGTCCAGAGTCTCACCCAGGTAGGGGACCCAGAGTTTCTCGTCGGGCAGGGGGTGGAGCAGGCTCTTGGCATGCTCCAGGATCGGTTCTATCTGACCGAGGGTTTCAACCTCGGCGCCCAACATGCCGTACATTACGGGAAGGAAATATGCAGTATTGGGGAAAGCCACAGGGTGATCGGCACCCTTGTCGGCGATCGCCTTCTGCAGCAAGGCCTCGGCTTCGGCTACGATAGCGTTGGCTCCGCGGATAGCGCGAGTAGCGATATAACGTGACATATTTGAACTCCTCCCTACTTCGCCGAATTGCCGTAGGCGGCTTCGATTTTCTCAGCAAAGGGCAGCTCGATGAACTCCTGGATTCTCCAGTCACCGCTCTTGCCCCACTTGCTGGGATCATATTCCGGTAATCCAAGGGCAGCCCGTTTCTTGTCGATATGAGCCAGCGACCGGCGTACGATCTCGTCAGGGTCGTTGATGAATTCCATCCTTCCGCCGACTTTTTCTTCCCAGCCGTCGGTGATGAGTCGGGTCACTTCTTCTACCCCAGACACAGGGCTGGAGTGTCCCATGATGACATAGGCTCCGGAGGCGACGCAGTAGGTAGCGATGGAAATGGCTTTCTCGCTCATCCACTCGGGCGCCATGCCCACAGCCGGAATATCGCTGATGTCCTCGCCAAGCCCACCTTCAGTCGCCATCTGAGCCAGCACGGTCAAGATGCGGGAATTGTCCACACAGGAGCCCAAGTGCAGGACTGGTGGGATGCCGCCCGTCTCGCAGATTTCGCGCAGGCCCGGACCAGCGTGTTCGAGCGCGGCTTCGGGGGTCATATATCCGTGCTTGGCGCTGGCGATGGCGCCGCAGCCGGTTTCGACTACAAGCACATCATTCTTCAGGAATTCGGTAACCACTTGGTAAAAGACCTCGTCGTGGCGCACACGAGCGTTGTTGCAGCCGATGTTGCCTACCACGCCGCGGATGCGTCCGGACATGATGGCGTCGTTCAGGGGCCGGAGGGAGCTGCGGTAGTAGCCGCCCAGTGCGTAGTTAATGTACTCGTGGGAGAACCCCGGAATTACTTCAGTGGACACATCTGGAATGTGTGTTTCTCCACGCTCTGGGAAGCGATCACACGCCAAACGTACGATGTCCTTGGCGATCTCCATAGCCCGGCGTTCGTCGAATTCGATGTGGGTGGCGCCGGTGATCTTGACTTTTGGTGAGGTGGTGATGATCTCCGTTTGGTAATTTTCGGCCACTTTTACGATGCCCTGCATGATGCACTGGATATCCACCACCATGGCATCAACCGCACCGGTCAGGATCGCCAACTCCTGTTGGAGGAAGTTGCCCGCCAGCGGAACGCCCTGGCGCATAAGGGCTTCATTGGCTGTGCAGCAGATGCCGCCCATGGTGATGCCCTTGGCGCCCTTGCTTATGGCGTACTCGATTAATTCTGGATCTTGTGCGGCGGCGATGATCATCTCAGAGAGCGAGGGTTCGTGTCCATGGATGACGATATTGACTTCGTCGTCCTGGAGTATGCCCAGGTTGGCCTTGGAGAGCACAGGAGCCGGGGTACCGAAGAGAATATCCGAGATGTCAGTGCCCAACATGGAACCGCCCCATCCATCTCCTATGGAACAACGCAGCGCGTGGTCGAGGATATGCTCGGCATCCTGGTCGTTCCCGACATGAGTGCGATGCATCATCTCAACGATTTCGCGATCGATGTTGCGGGGTACGATGTCTAATTTTTTCCAGATCTCCTGGCGTTTGGCAGGAGCTCGTCTCAGAAATTTGAACTCACCCTCCGCTTTACCGAACTCATGGAGTGCAGCGAGAGCTACGTCTCGTGCCAGTTCATTGACAGGCTTCTCATCTACTTTGACGTCAAGAAAGCCGGCTATCTCTTCCAGTTTGGCGAGATCGCGCACCTGGTAATCCGGAGCGTGACCTTCGGCTGCCTCCAGGAGAGTGTAGGCCATCCCGCGGCCGTGGTCAGAGTGAGCGGCCGATCCGGCAGCCACCATGCGAGCGAAGTTGCGCGCCGCCACAGTTTCAATAGTGGCGCCGCAAACGCCTGTCTGACCTTTCTTTACCAACCTGCAGGGCCCCATGGAGCAGACCTTGCAGCACATCCCATCGGATCCGATCGGGCAGGGAGCCATGGAATCTGCGCGCGAGAACGCGGTTTCAATATTGTTGTCACAGGCCAGCTGGAGGAGTTCGATGCATGCAGGATCGAAGCTGGCTTCTTCTGGGGTTCTAAGTTTTTTCGCCATTTAAGGTTCTCCTTATACCGATCTACTAACGTCGGGATTGGCCTGACATATCGAGGTCAATCTGATTCGTCCCCGTGACCCTGCTGCCCAATTTCTCCCATTGAGGGTCGCGTTTAATCGAGGAAGCTTCAACGAGGATGGGAGTCTCACCCTCACCGGGTGGATACCCCGCTTTCGTCAGGGCTTCTTCGATCTCGGCGGGTTTTATGGACTTTTCCTCATAAGAGATCATGAGTTTTTTCCATGCGGAGCTGGCATAGGCTTCTTCGATGCCTTTGAGCCCCTCCAGCGTCTCCCTTACTTTAAGGACGTGGTGGTCGGCGTACATGGTTGGCATTTCGAGGATAAGTTGTTTCATCGCCTCCTCCTACTTAGGGGTTCTCGTCAACATGTCCAGCTGGTTTGATGTAGAGGGTCGACAGGTTTGATCCCAGCCCCTCCTTGATCGCGTCCTGGAGAAAATGCCCCGAGACGTGCATGAGCGTATCGTTGTAATCCCGGTCCTGGTTCATGCTTGCCAGGCAGGGGAAGTGGTGATGCAGCATGCCGGTCTTTTCAACAGCTTCATCGACTTTCACGCCGATGAGGTTGTCGGCAACGTATTTAGCACAGCCACAGGCTGAGTCACGCTCAACCTCGACGGCGACAATCTTCTCGTCTTCCACCGTTACCTGAAATTCAGGTTTCCCAAAATGCGCTGCGAAGCGCTGGATCAGGGGGTCATCATAGGTTTCAACCAAAGGATTGCGGTTGTAGCTGTCCTCCGCGAGAGAACAGAAGGGTTTGGGCAGTGCGACGGGGACGTTCATCTCTTTAAGCCACTGGGTGAGTTGGGTGGCGAGCCCCGGTGGCACGGATTCGTTGCGGTCGATGGGCGCGACAACCGCCTTTGCGCCAGTCATCTTCACGATATCGGGAATTAATTGTACAAGGCCCGCGACTTCGCCCAGCGCGAGAACGAGATCCACTTGGGGGAGCGAAGGGGGCAGGAAATCCTCTAGATCATCAACGATGGGAGGCAAGACGCGCGGCGCGGCCCAAGAGTGAACTACCCAATCCGAGGGTGCGTTCGCGGCAATGTTCTCTGCGATCCGCTCGCCCCATTTTCCTTGGGTGACACTCAAGATTTGGAATAGATTATCGGATGCGCTGGCACCCTTCACGAATAAATAACCTCATTTATCGACGTCCGGAACCCTTTAAGATGATGCTGGCTAGCATCCTTAAACGGGAGTGGGGAAAGTCACTCTTTGGAGCGTAAGTTGTCCTTTATGCACCATTTCTACCCGATTTGCAAGGATGGTTCTCGGAAGGTATAAAATTGGCGCTGAAAGGCACCTTGTGAGCTGCGGTGGAAAGTATACGATGGTGACTTTTCCTGGTTCGTTTGCTGGCAATGTTGATGCTGCCAAGGGGTGCGATTGTGACCCTAGAAGGATATGCAGATTTTTAGACATGGTCTATTCTTGAAGATGGCTTGTCCGCCGATCCGATAGGTATCGACCGGGTATTCGACTATGATAGGGTGGAAGGAGAATGTTAAACGATGAAGCGACAACAATACACGCTGAGTATTTTCATCCTACTGATAATTTTATCTATCGTTCTAACGGGATGTGCAGGTTCTAAGGATGAGGAAGATCGGGTGGTTTATATTAGCAACGAGACTGGCGTTGAAGCGCCGCTGGTCATTCCCGCCGAGTACAGGGATAAGGTCAACCCGCTGGCGGGCGACCCCGCGGCGATCGCCTCCGGGAACGAGGCCTATTTCGCTCTATGCAGCCAATGCCACGGTGAGGATGGACGCGGTGAAGGACCTGATGCGGCCGGGTTAAATCCACGACCTGCCGATTTCACCGATCAAGAACAGATGCAGGCACACACCGATGGATACCTGTTCTGGCGAATATCGGACGGGGGGGATTTGGATCCCTACAATTCCATGATGACAGCCTGGGGCACGCTGCTCAGCGAGCAGGAGATCTGGGAGTTAATCTCCTACCTGCGGACTATTCCGTGAATTAGATTCACCAGAAAGCCCAACAAGGCTGAAACCGGGCTGCAATCGAAGTCGAACCATGAGCGGATGAGAAATCCGCTCATTTTTTTTAACTGCACAGGTATTTCATCCTGGTCGACCATGCGGAGTGAAAAAGGACGATGCAGAGAGGGGTTTGAGCGGTTTCCGTTTCTTATGGTTTTCCAGTCGCGGGTGTTTACCGCCAGGTTAGCTTGACCGCGCTCGAATTTAATGATAAGTTTATGCAAATCTTTGCAACTACAAAGGTTTGCTTATGTCATGCGGTACACGACTTGCTAAACAGCTCCGCGAGCGCGGATACAGAGTTACGGCCCAGCGGACGATCATCCTCGAGACGATCGCGCACATGGAAGATCACATTACAGCTCAACAAGTGTATAAGGGGGCGAGAGAACGCCTCCCGGGGTTGAACCTCGCTACAGTCTACAGGACCGTAGAATCGCTTCAGGGGGCAGGGATGATAAATATGCTCTCCCCCAGCGGGGAGCCAATGCGTTTCTCTCTGTGTGACCCCGAACACCCCCACAGCCATCTTGTATGTCGTGAATGTGGCTCTATCTTCGAAGTGGATGCGGAGGAGATTGAAGCATTCGCTCGACGTGTCGAAGAGAAAACTAGCTTCAGGATCAATTCCACGCATTTGACGTTGGAAGGTCTATGTCCAATCTGTAAACAGAAGCCGGCAGTCTCGCAGTTCTGATAAGGAGATTTTCTTATGTTATTTTCACCTACACCTTTACACATCCCCGATGGTTTTCTTTCCGTTGGTGTATCCATCGTTGGCTGGATACTCGCGGTGGTTTTCATCGGGATTGCCCTTCGCCAAACTAAGGATCAACTCGGTGAGCGGCAAGTTCCACTTATGGGTGTAATCGCGGCTTTTATTTTTGCAGCCCAGGCGATTAACTTTCCCGTCGCCGCCGGGACATCCGGACACCTTCTCGGTGGGACGCTCGCGGCGATTGTATTAGGTCCTTGGGCAGGCACGTTGGTCATGACGGCCGTCATCGCTGTTCAAGCCTTGCTCTTCCAGGACGGGGGATTGCTGGCGATGGGTTGGAACATCCTGAATATGGGGGTCATCACCACATTTACAGGCTATGCCATCTATATGCTTGTTTTGCGTTTTCTTGGGTCCACCACGCGATCTCGGCTGATCGGGGGGTTCGTTGGCGCCTGGCTGTCGGTGATCATCAGCGCGAGCGCCACAGCCATTGAGTTGGCAATCTCGGGAACCTCACCGCTCTATTTAGGGCTGCCAGCGATGGCTGGTGTCCATGCCCTCATCGGCCTCGGCGAAGCGATTATAACTGTAGGGGCTATTGGTCTACTGCAAGCGAGTCGACCGGAAGTATTAACTACCGGGGAAACGGCACCGGGGAAGCGCACAGCGACATTTACTTTGGTCGGCCTGCTCGTTGCATTGGGGGTCGCGGCTTTTTCCCCGCTCGCGTCAGCACACCCGGATGGCCTGGAGTTCATCGCTGAGTTGCAGGGCTTCTTGGGATTGGCGCAAGCCCCATCCTTCGAATTGATGCCGGATTACACACTGCCTTTCCTGAGCGACCCGGTACTTACGACGATGCTGGCCGTTGCTGCCGGAACTCTGGCCGTATTCGGGTTGGCCTGGCTCATCGCCCGAAGCTCAGTGCAACGGGGAACGGTCAGGGATTAGTATTTGCATATCGACCTGACGGATCAATATCAGCATAGAGAAAGCATGATCCACCACCTTGACCCGAGGGTCAAGGTGGTGGTTACACTTTTATTTATTCTAGTCGTTGGGCTTGTTAGACATGGATCCTGGATTGCCTTTGGCGCGTTGTTCCTTGGGGTCTTAGGCTACGCGGCTGCTTCAAAACTTGGGATGTTCTATGCTGTGCGGCGATCGTTTATTGCCATCCCATTTCTGCTTGCAGCAGCCCCTCTGCCCTTTATCATTCCGGGACCTGCCCTCATCAGCTTTCCCGCGCTAAATCTGACAATATCCGAACCGGGGACAATTCGCTTCGTGAGCATCATGATGCGGACTTTTATCGCTGTCCAGGCCGGGATTCTGTTGGCGGCAACGACGCCCTTTCCCGATTTGGTCTGGGCGATGTGCTCGCTGCGCATTCCTCGCCCCCTGGTTGCGGTGATTGCGTTTATGTACCGATATATTTTTGTACTGGCTGACGAGGTTATCCGCCTGATGCGGGCCCGTGCTGCACGCAGCCCGGAGATTCCCGGCAAAGGGAAACCCTCCCTTCTTTGGCGTGGTCGAGTCACGGGATCTATGGTCGGCAGCCTCTTCCTTCGTTCGCTAGATCGCAGCGAACGTGTTTATGGAGCGATGGCCTCCCGAGGCTATGATGGTGAAATGCGCACTTATTCGACCTTCCAGATGCGTGGAGCCGATTGGGCCAGCCTGATCGTATTCAGCTTGCTGATCCTCGGATCGCTCTCGCTGATGTTCTTGAGGTAGAACATGCACCATACATTAGACATCCAGGATCTATACTTCAGCTACCCGGATGGCCGGAAGGCTTTACGCGGTGTAAGTCTTTTCATTAACCCAGGTGAAAAAACCGCGCTCGTCGGACCTAACGGTTCGGGGAAATCGACGCTTCTGCTCCATTTGAATGGCATCTTGCGCGGTGAGGGGGAAGTCCATGTCTGTGGAAAAGAACTGACCGAGGACAGCCTGAGACAAATTCGTGCCTCAGTTGGATTGGTGTTCCAGGACCCGGATGATCAACTCTTTTCACAGAGTGTCTATGAAGACGTGGCCTTCGGACCGCTCTATATGGGTCTTCCAAAAGAGGAATTGGAGCAGAAGGTGCGGCAGGCGCTTGAAGACGTTGGTATGGCGGGTTCGGAGGCGCGCGTGCCGCATCACCTCAGCGAAGGTGAGAAGAAACGGGTGGCTATTGCGACGGTCCTTTCAATGGACCCAGAGGTGTTGGTCTTAGATGAGCCCACAGCCGGGCTCGATCCGCGTGGGCGGCGTGAGTTGATTCAACTCCTGCGCGGTTTACCACAAACGATGCTTGTTGCCACGCACGATATGCGCATGGTGGCAGAACTTTTTGAGCGAACCGTCATCATCGATGAAGGGCAGGTCGTCGGTGATGGACCAACAGCACAAATCTTAGCTGAAACTCACCTGCTGGAGAGGCACGGATTGGAAGCGCCATAATATCGGGATCTCGCTCGATCGAAACTCTCCTGCATCTTTGTTCGTTCCCAGGTAGAAAATTAATCGGAAGCATCCTAGAAAGTGGTGAGATTCGAACTTGAGGTGGGGGGCACCACTCGCGGTAGAATATCTGGGCGATGAATAAATTTCACACCTTGATTCAAGATACAATGCGCTGGTCGTTGGTTGTAATCGGCGCAGCGATCCTAGGCGGATTATGGATATGGGCCTCGGCGGTGCCGGCCGACGCAACCACAGGGGGGTTGACCCCCAGCCCCAGAGAGGGGTTTCTAGCCCCCGACTTCACCCTCGGAAGCTTATCCGGTGACCAGATTTCGCTCTCCGATATGCGCGGAAAGGTGATTGTTTTGAACCTGTGGGCCTCCTGGTGTCCTCCCTGCCGGGCAGAAATGCCAGCAGTGCAGCGGGTCTATCAGGAAAATCATGAGCGTGGGTTGGAAGTGCTGGCGGTTAATATGACAGCACAAGATCGCATCGCTGATGTTGAAGCTTTCGTGCAGGAATTCAATTTAACATTCCCCATTCTGCTTGACACCAGTGGAGAGGTCGGAAATACCTATCTCATGCGCGCCTTGCCAACGACTTTCTTCATCGATCGGGAAGGAGTCATCCAGCGCGTGATCGTGGGGGGACCGATGAGCGAAGTCACCCTACAGAGCACCGTTGAGCAGCTGCTGGAGGGAGTGCCCTGATGTACCCCATCCTTCAAATTGGACCACTCGCAATTCAATTGCCCGGTTTGCTGATCTTGGTGGGTTTGTGGATTGGAACACAGATAGCCGAGCGTGAAACGGCACGCTATAAGCTAGATTCGGGGCTTATAAGCAATACGATCTTCATCGCTCTCGCCGCTGGGATCATAGGTGCTCGCCTGGGTTACGCGCTTAAATACATTGATCTTTTTTTAAGTGAACCCCTGAACTTGCTGGCGCTTAATCCGAATACGCTCTCCACCATGGAGGGCATAGTCGTAGGGTTCATGGCTGCAGTGATTTATGCTCAACGTAAAGGGCTCTCTCTTCTCCCGACGCTTGATACGCTTGCGCTGGGCGCGGCAGTTTTTGCGATCTTTATTGCCCTGGCGCATCTCTCAAGCGGCGATGCATTTGGAGCATCGACCACAGTCCCCTGGGCGATTGAATTATGGGGTGCAGAAAGACACCCCTCACAGATATACGAGCTCCTATTCGCCGTGGGCGTCATGCTGGTAATCCTGCAGGTCCGAAAAACCAGGTCTTTCTCGGGCTTTATCTTCACCCTATTCGTTGCGCTTGCGGCTATTTCACGGCTGTTTCTCGAAGGTTTCCGCGGGGATAGCTCGATTGTTTTCGGCAGCATACGCAGTGCGCAGTTCATCAGCTTTGCGGTGATGATCTTCGCATTGATTGCCCTTCATCTGCTATCCCGGAACAATGTAGAAAGGAAGGCACAAACACCCGCGTGAACGGTTTCAATTCAGCGCTCAATCCGTTTCCCAAAGGATTTGGATATTAGCCGGGGATCTCCTGGCCGCGAGAGATTAAGTTGGCTTCAGCTTGTAGGGGAACTGTAAGGGAAAATCTCGGATATTTAAGTGATACTACATACAAGAACCGTAGCTCGAGTGAGTGCCTGACGCCATATCTCAGCGTAAACGAGATGAAGGTGAGGCGGGAAGGTGGCATACAATACGCTAGTTTGCTGAGGATGTGATTGTGTACCAGATTGAATTGGGACAGGTACTGCTAAAAGCTCTTTCAATAACAGCGCCGAAAATCATTTCCGCGCTCGATCCTGCGTTTCTTCTCTTAGCATTACCCCCGGTTGCATGGCTCTCGGATCGCTCTCGCCGCGATCGCAATAAACCCCCAAACTCAGGTCAAAATCACGGAGGAGATAAGACGAATCGAGTCGCCTCCTTGGAGCGCGAGATCGAGAAGCTCAGATCCCTTCTGGTGATGACGGCGAATTTAAACGCAACCCTCAATTACGAGCGAGTGCTTGAGATGACACTTGACCTCGCGAATAGTGCGCTTGAGGGTGAGGGCGCGACAAAGTTAGTTAGCGCGTTGATGCTCTTCGAGAACGAGGAGCTATATATAACCTCCGCACGAGGACTATCGGCCGCGGATTTACGTGTCACGCTGCCAGGAGCGCGGGGCGTGGTGGGAGAAGCATTGGCCAGCGTGCAATCCCAACTTTGCAAGAACCCGGGCCAGGATGTCGAACTGAAGCGGATTATCACCTTGCACAACTGTCGTGTCGCCGTTTGTATCCCTCTTGTCGTCGGTTTGGACCTCTATGGTGCGCTGCTTTTCGCGCATCCGGATGAGGGGTATTTCAATCCTGAGCAGGTCGAGCTGCTCGATGCCATCGCACAACAGGCAATGGTCGCTCTGCAGAATGCTCGTCTATATTCCGATCTGGAGCAGGAGAAGGAGCGCATTGCCGAGATCCAGGAAAACACGCGCAACAAACTTGCCCGCGATCTGCATGATGGGCCAACACAATCCATCGGAGCGATCGCAATGCGGGTGAACTTCGCTCGGCGCCTCCTCCAGCGCGAACCAACTCAAGCTGCTGAAGAACTCTTTAAAATTGAAGAACTTGCACGTCGTACGACAAAAGAGATCCGGCAAATGCTCTTCACTCTCCGGCCCCTTGTTCTTGAATCGGAAGGGTTGTTGGGAGCACTAGAGCAGCTCTCTGAGAAGATGATGGAGAATCACGACCAGAATGTAGTCGTCGAGGCGAAAAACGGAATTGTCGACGACATGGAAGTCGGCAAACAGGGCGTGATATTTTTCATAGTTGAAGAAGCCGTAAACAATGCCCGCAAGCACGCCAACGCAAAACATATCTGGATCCGGTTGAAACGCCGGGGAGATAATTTGCACCTGGAAATCGAAGATGATGGCGTCGGGTTTAACGTTGAACAAGTTCAGGCCAATTATGAAAAACGCGGCAGCCTTGGAATGGTCAATCTGTATGAACGAGCCGAGCTTGTAAATGGGATCTTGAAAATCGACTCGCAACCAGGTCGCGGCACTCGCATCCTGGTAACGATCCCGGCCACAATAGAGGCGGCAGAGAAACTTCACCAAGCGGGATATGTAGCCTGATCCTCCCCCTTCAAATTCCCAACCAACTCCAATCTAAAAATAGCAACCATGCCTGCTCTCACGGATGCTGACGGTTCACCCATGCGGAGAGAGGGAAATAAGCAAAAGGCGTACAAGAAACGCACCTCTGGATTTTCTCTAGAGGTGCGTTTTTT
>CBDAFF010000027.1:0-13524 GCA_965195195.1 uncultured Anaerolineales bacterium
TCTGATAACGATGCTCTGGGGGGGCTGTAGAATGAAACAAGGGTCAATCTTTCCTATCGGGGTTTCAGGACCGTGATCATAGCGCTCAGAGTATTTTATGGCACATTTTCTAGAACGGATGTACATTTTCGGCCATCACAGGACGGCAAACTCACCAAAGGATGGTTGGGAGCAGCTATTTGACGAGCTCTTCAAGGACCCAGTAACTCGGCAAATAGTCCTTCCATGGTCTACTGACATCCTGTGGGAATCGGATTTGGTGGAGGAGTAGTCATGGCTAAGTGGGGTGAGAATAGACGCTTGTGGATAGTCTTGTTAGCAATCGTAACGATATTCGCTGTATTTGGGATATCCCGAGTTTTCGGCGCGCCTTGGAGTTCCAGCCCAACGCCTTTTCCAACTGATTATCCTGGACCAAAGCAAACGATTGTGGTCGCGGAAGCCCAAACACGTGAGGCTGCATATTTAACACCATTGCCAACTGGCGGATTAAAATTAACCGGACCCCAACCAACACCCATGCCTGAGCAGATCTATGGCCCGTCAGGAACACCGGCAGGAGCAGGCATATTGACAGAATTTGGGAGCCCTCGTGCTTTCTATATGGATCAATTCAGGGGCCATAGACATGCGTGGTTTCAGAGGGTAGGGCACCTGGAAATCGCCGTTTATGCCGGCTATGACACAGAAGAACCGAACCAAGGGGTTGTAATAGTTTCACGCTTTGGACCAAACGGACTGATCGATGAATCTTGGAATGATACGCCTACGAAGAGTGGTTCAGTACGGATCGTTGACGCCGTGGGCGAGCGCTTGATCCTTAGCTCGGAAGGTGGCGAGACTTTTTACTTCGATGTGCCCGGAGATCAATTCACCGATTCGCTCAATGAGATTGTGCCCACGACAACTCCTGTCCCAATTCCTCCAACCTTTACGCCGATCCCAGAGATCATGAGCGATGATGCTCCTGATGTACCAAGCCTCGTCTTTGAAGAGAGTCCACTGAACACAGATCTGCTTTACTACATCGATCCAAGTGGTGACGAAGATTGGTTTCTTTTCCATACTGACACAATTGGGAATATCAAGGTTTCGCTGACCAACCTCCCGGAGAGTTATGGGTTTAGTGTCCTGAGGGTCAGTGATCAGCAATGGGTGGGAAAAGTCGCTGAGGATGGCGCGGAAGACAAGACGTTAGAGATAGCAGAGGCCCCACCCGATGATTATCTGGTAATGGTCTTCGGGATTAATGGTGCGTGGAACTCAGAGTTTCCGTACACACTTCGATTCGGACCAGTCCTTAGTGCATTTGTCGTGCTGGGAGAGAAGGGAGTATTCCTGAAGCAAAATGTGGTTGTTGAAAGCGGAGACATTGGTGCCAATACAGCTAGCGATGGTGTAAGGTGGAAAAACTATATACGTACTGAATTCCGGTGCAACCTCACCTTCCAATCTGGTATCCTTTACACCTTGTCTATTCACTACTGACATTAAGCGAGGTTGCATTGATCTACTGGCTACTCTGGTGCTTCATGACGATATTGATGGACGTATTTGCCACGCTCAAGGTAGCTCAGGACGAGAAGGACCTTGAAATCATCATATTGCGGCAACAAGTACGAATTCTTCAGCGTAAAATATCACGTAGATTCAACTCGCAAGTCCAACACAGAAGAATGAAGGTGAGGTTCTTGGTGTTCCTGTCCAATACCCCGACTGAACTTGCCAGGTTTACCCTCCGCGTGTAGGATAATTGAAACTAATGCTCGCTGGGTTCCAAGTAGTCGAAAATCGCAAGGCCACCCTTGGGAACCTAGCCTGACGGTCCAAGGCCCCTATTTTAGGAAGCGAACTCATAACCTGAAGGTCCTCAGTTCGAATCTGAGCCCCGCTACCTTAAGGCACCTGAAAGGGTGCCTTTTCCCTTCCAAGCCCCCTTGAATAAGGTTCGAACCGATAACCTGGGGGTTACGAGCCTGGCTCTTGAGCTCTGAATTTCGGCCCCCTGGAAGAAACGGAGACCGTCAGGCTTTTCCGAATCTTTGAATTCATTTTCTTGGACCAAAAGGGAATAGGGTGAACCCTGACATCTGAGATAACGTACTCACATTCACTGGCAGCCCTTACAAGTCAGCCTTACTATCCGGACCCTCGATTATGGGCTTCAATAAAGAACATCTGGATCTATGGTTCGAATCCGAAACGTGCTGGCTTGAATCGAGACACCTTAGAAAAAACAAAATCATATCCTTGTGTTTTTGAATCCTAATGATGGCTCAGAGTGCACTAATGAGTTGAATCTACGTTGACATCTTTATTGGCGTTGACATCAAGGATTAATAGGGGTACAATATATTCGGAATTTACGGATAATTCGGTAATTTCGGAATAGTAGGTGACCAATGAAGATATTAACCAGGCGCCAGCAAGAGTTCTTAGGGAAACTCCTCGACCTCTATCATCAAGAGGGCGAATCGATTCACTATTCTGTACTTGCAAAGAGCCTGGGTGTTGGAAAGGTAACTGCCTACGAGATGCTGCGCTTACTGGAAGATCGAGGCTTAGTCCAGGTGGAGTACCAACGCCCTGAAAACCGGAGTGGTCCTGGACGTTCCACCGTCGTCTTTCGACCCACAGCTTTGGCCGCCGCCACGCTTTCTGAGTTGACCGGAGGTGACTGGGACGAGGAGGAATGGGAGCAAGCCAAGCTTCGTGTCCTCAAGCAGCTTCGGGCAGGTAAGGTAGGGGGGTACGAAACCCTGCTGAATGATTTGCTGGCGCGCCTCCCCGACCAGCGCTCACCAATCATCTACCTTGCCGAGATGATCACGGCTACCGTCCTTGGCCTGCACTCTTTGAAAGATATAGCCGAAACGCATAGCCTGATGAGGATATTACGCAACCTCGGTCTCCCGGGAGAGGTGGGACTGAGTGCCCTGACGGGATTCAGCGCAAGCCTATCATTAGTCGAGCGTGTCAACCGTCAGGTGGCCAGCGTGTTGCTTAAGCAAACAAAGAAGTATCAAAGATTTCTCTCGGAAATGAGCGCAGAAAACCAGCGCCGTCTAGCCGAGTTTACGCGCGAGGTTGTAAGGATTGTGGGTTTGTAGCCTCTTTTTTTTTACCCAATATTTTCGTTATTTTCGCAGGAGGAATAATATGTCTAAAATCGCAGTGCTCACCGACAGCTCCGCCTACTTGCCACCCGAATTGGTGGAACAGTACGGGATTCACGTGATACCGCTCACGGTCTTGTGGGGATCTGAAAGACTGCTCGATGGTGTGGATATAACACCGGAGGAATTTATTCAACGGCTGGCTGAAGATCCGGTCCAACCGACGACCACACAGCCCAACCCCGATGATTTCATCGATATATATAAGAAGTTAGCAGTGGAATATGATGCCATCGTTGTTCCGTTGATCTCTGCTGAACTGAGCGGTACGGTGAACTCAGCTGAGGTAGCCGCGTCCGAATTTAACAGCATACCTGTACGCGTCGTAGACAGCCGATTGACGACAATGGGATTGGGATTTTCTGTTCTTGCCGCTGCACGTGCGGCATCACAGGGAAAGTCGCTGATGGAAGTTGAAGAAGCCGCCCGTGATGCAGCCTCAAGTGTCAAGTTTCTATTCGTTGTCGATACGCTCGAGTACCTGCACCGCGGCGGCCGTATCGGTGGTGCGTCAAAGTTGTTTGGTACAGCGCTGAGCATCAAGCCTCTTCTGCACCTGCACGAGGGTCGCGTAGATGCGCTGGAGAAGGTGCGCACCAAGAAAAAGGCTTTGGAGCGCATGCTTGAGTTGGGTGCTCAATTCACCAACGGACGTCCTGTGCGGGCGGCGGTGGTCCATGCTGGCGTGCCCGAGGAAGCGGAAGTGTTGAAGAAAAGAGTGGCCGATTTATTTAACTGTCAGGAGCTACTCACTACATCACTGAGCCCCGCTATTGCCAACCATACGGGACCAGGCACATTGTGTCTGGCGATTTGTCCAGAAGACGTTGAGGAAATCGTCCAATGAACGCAAACAACATGGAATTATGGATGGTCGCAGCCTTCTGGTCACTGGTAATATTCGCCCCCGTTCTGTATCTGGGATACAAAGAACTCCGCCGGCACACGCGGGGTGCAGATCCTGCTAAGAAGCGGAAATGAATTCAATGCAGAAAAGAGAACATCGTTAGAACGGAGGGCGTCGTGTGTCTGATGTGGCGCATAACGAAATCCAAATTGATACCCGAACTTCAAAGATAAGAGGTGGAACCATGCATGATTGGATAGAAAAAGGATTGCTGCTAGGCCTGGGGGCGATTGCCCTGACGCAGGAGAAGGCAGATGCCCTTGTAACTGATATGGTCAGCAGAGGCGAAGCGCACCGCGACGAAGCGGACGAGTTGATGAACCGGCTCATGGAACGTGGTGAAGAAGAACGAGATGCCTTGCGCAAACTCGTTCAAGAGGAGACTGAGCGCGCTGTGAAAAGGCTGGATCTCGCCACCAGTAAGGATATTAAAGCGCTTAGCCGGAAAATCGACGCCCTGACCAAGCAATTGAGTGAAGAGGGATGAGATCAGACGGAGGCATTGAGTGGAAGAACTTTACGCGATCCTATTCTCTTCCTTGACGATTATTGGAATTGGTATCCTGATTGGGGCCTCTGCCACATATTTTTGGTATGCCTATATGGAATATAAATGGCCGTTCCAGCGCAAGGAGCGGCAGGGACCGTGGAAATTCTGACCTTTTGGCTTCTTCTCAACTTGCTCGCGCCAATGATTATGCGGCATTGCCTTGGATGAATGATGGAGGGGATCTTCACTCAGCATTCTTGGAGAAAAGACAGGGATTGAGTGGATTGGTTATCGGTGCCACTCAGGATAGATCCCTATGTCCTGAGATCACAAAAACCCTCGGTTATCTTCGACACGCAGAGAGGCAGAACCTGCGATATTGAATTCAGTCACACCACATAATGCTTGGAGTCATGATAAGGAATGAATGATTTTTGCCACTTTCTAGAAAACGACTTGCATAGTCGGATGCTGCGCTGCGGGGCGGGAGTCAACTTTGTATCTGTTGGGCCTGCGCGGGAGCTCTGTAAGTCCTGCTCTTTATCGAACCTTGGCAATGTTCCGTTGTGTCCACACGTCGACGTGTATACCTTTCTCTCAAAGGACTCGATGGGAGTTTGGCTGATTCAAGCAGAATTCGAATGCTTTGCAGACCCCTCGCTGCCTGCAGAAGAGCGCTGCCAGAATTGTCCCAATACAAAGAACATTGAGACTTGGACGAGCGAAGGAGAATCCGTACCAACACTGCCATGAACCCGCTGTACCTCTATCTAAAGATAGCCCTAATCACCTTCGTGGTCATTACATTTATAGGGGTTCTGGCACTTTTCTTTGAATACCATAGGAATGAATAACAACATGATTAGAACAATGTCTAAGGATATTCCTGACTTATGAAAATCGCCCTTACGACCGATTCGTTTGTAGAAGGCCAAGGTGGTGTCGCGACTGCAGTGGCTGCGCTCGCTCGCAGTCTTCATTTTCGCCGACATACGACGATGATCTACACAGCCGCTGATCCCTCCCACGAAAAACTGGATCTCGATGTCGTCGGGCTGAGCGGCCTTAGTTATGAACGATTCCCTGGTGGACGCGCTCCGTTGGCACCGGTTGATCTAGTGCGAAAGATAGCCGAATTTCAGCCGGATGTTATCCACAATCATTCCATGGGGACTATGGGGTTTCAGGCGCTGGCCGCGGCGCATCTGCTCGGCATACCAATCATCGGGACCTGCCACGTTCTCCTGGCTGGTTTTTTACGTTACGCACCGATCTCAATTGATGGGCTGCCATTGACGGAGAAGGCTGCCTGGCTTTACACGGTTACATTGTATAACCGATTTCCACAGGTCACTGTGCCATCCAATTATATGAAAGATACTCTTCAAGCTCATGGCTTGCGAGTACCGTTGACCACAGTGTCCAATGGGGTGGACACAAGTATTTTCCGCCCCCTCGCAAACCATCCTCCTGAGGTTGATCGTCCCCTCACCGTGATACACGTCGGTCGTCTGGGCTACGAAAAGCGCGTTTCCATGCTGCTGCGCGCGTTCTGGCTTCTACTACATACCCACCCTCAGAGTCGCCTCGTGATCGTGGGTGATGGCCCCGAGGCTGGCAAGTTGCGAGATGAAGCACGCTTACTTGGGATCTCTGATCGCGTGCGGTTCGTTGGCCATATTTCTCATGAGGCGCTTCCGGCGTTGTATCGAGACGCGGATGTCTTCGCTACTGCCTCAAACATCGAGACAGAGGGGCTTGTCGTTTTAGAGGCCATGGCGTGTGGCTTACCTGTCGTGGGCGTAGAGGCAGCCGCTCTGCCGGATGCGATCCAAGACGGGACGACCGGCTTGTTGACTCCACCGGAGGATGTGCCGGCTCTCGCGCAAGCACTGGCCCGCCTCATTTCAGCACCCGAGTTGCGCGAGAGGATGGGCAAAGCCTCGAGGGAGCAGGCCGAACATCACAATCTTTCCTTCACGGCAGCCAGATATGAGCTTTTATACCAGGCGGTGCAGGATCAGACCCCGCGCCGGCTGATACCAGGAATGGTCGTCACACCGTCTACCAAATCGATTCTGGCATCGCTAAAAACTGAGGCCAGTGCTATGGCTGGTGAAGGGGTGGACAAGGTCTGGGAGGTAGCAGAAGCGGTGGGCAAATGGACCCTCGCTTCGGTGATTGATCCAATTCGGAATGGAATTGTTAGCCAGCAAGAGAAATTGGATAGGTAATGCAACCGCTTAAGGCTTGGGGATAGTTTTCGTGATCGAGGTCCCCGGCATCCCTGAGGCTTTGAGCGTGCCGGCAAGACAGCAAGTATTGGGATGACGCTGCTTAAGGTGCAGTGGTTGCGGCGAATGGCGATTAACGTTCTTGGGGTGTCAGGAGCTATATCGAAACTGAAGATCAATTGTATGGAGGAGTGATATGGAAGTAATCCAATCTTTGGGAAGGCTTGGGTCAAACGTTGGGACGGAAGTATTGGTGCAGACTTGGCCGATTTTGTCGCGGATAGCGCCTCTACGAAGCGCAACTATCCTTGCTGGAGAAGCTTATATCCATTTGGCGCAAAAAAGGCCGCATGTCGAGAAGCACTACCCGCTCGGCGTGGTGGAGGATCGTTCTTGTATGGGGCGAGCCATTCTCCACACCGTCGAACGGCTGTTGACATCCAACCCCTCCCCGGAAGTCCGCCGAGCGGCGATCAGGATTCTGATCCAGGGGGTCATCCCCGAAGGAGTGGATCTCCGGGCGGCGGAGCGTTTTCACTCCTCATACGATACCTACCCTCCAGGGTTTCTGCTCATCAGCCCTGGGAGTGCATGCAATTTACGTTGCGTCGGCTGCTACGCCGATTCCGGTCCCAAATCGGACAAGCTCGACTGGGCTACCTTCGACCGAATCATCACGGAAGCCCGAGACTTATGGGGAGTCCGCTTCATCGTGATCAGCGGTGGTGAGCCTCTGGCCTACCAATCAGAGGGGAAGGGCATCCTGGATGCAGCCGAAAGACACCCGGACATTATCTTTTTAATGTACACAAACGGAACATTGATCGATGATCGTGTAGCTGACCGTATGGCTAAAGTAGGCAACCTTACCCCGGCTCTCTCGGTCGAAGGTTGGCGCGAGCTGACCGATGCCCGTCGCGGGCCGGGAGTTTTCGATAGAGTTCTGGCCGCTATGGGTCGGTTACGTTCCGCCGGTGTGCCCTTTGGCATTTCGCTCACCGCCACGCGGGACAATGCCGAGGAGATTCTATCGGATGAATTCATTGATTACTTCTTTGAGGAACAGGGTGCGTTATACGGTTGGATTTTCCACTACATGCCCATCGGACGTGCATTTACGCTCGACCTGATGCCCACTCCGCAACAGCGGTTGTGGATGTGGCAGCGTTCCTGGGAGATCATCCGCGAGCGTCGGCTGTTCCTGGCCGACTTCTGGAACCACGGTACTCTGTCCGACGGCTGCATCTCAGCTGGAAGGAGTACCGGCGCCGGTTACATGTACATCGACTGGAACGGCGCGGTTTCCCCATGTGCCTTTGTCCCCTACTCACCCGTCAACGTGAAAGATGTCTACACACGGGGAGGGACGCTTAACGACATCTGGGCGGAGCCATTCTTCTCTGGATTGCGTGAATGGCAAGACCGGTACCGAAGTGATGACGGCAGCCATGGGAACTGGTTGATGCCATGCCCGATACGCGATCATCACCAGGAATTCCGCCAGTTACTGGCGCGGTACGAACCGGATCCAACCGATCACAATGCGCGCGAGGCGCTGAGCGACGATGAATACGCTCGCGGTCTAGCCAAATACGACGAGTCCTATCGGGCATTGAGTGACCCGATCTGGAGAGAACGTTATCTGCGCATGAGCCACAAGAACGAGGGAGGGATCATTCCTCCGTCGCCTGAGATACCGATAAGCCCAGCTCGCAAGAGCCCAAAGAAAAACGCTTGAGGATCTCATCTAAAACGGCACGGGCGCTGATCGCGCGTTGGGAAGAAGAGATCGCGCCCCGTGTTCGCTTTGCTTCTCTAGCCATTGCTGGGGCTTGTTGGGCTCATGATCTTCTGGTGGATCACTGTTACAGATCTCCATACGTGGCTGGGGAAATCCAGTCACTTGCAGCAGCAATCTGCTTACGTTCTAGCTGGGTTGGTAGCTCTAGGATTGCTGACAGTGTTACGGGGATTCAGCTTGCTGGCGGCATCCGCAGAGCTGCAGATTTTGCCAGTGCTAGCCCATTGGGTTTTAGGCACAACTGTCCTCCTGGTTGTGAGTCGCTGGCCACGCACCTTATGAAGGATTCGGCACAATGACGAACGATGTAAAAGAACAGATCATCCCCCGTCACATAGGGATCATCATGGATGGAAATGGTCGCTGGGCTCAGGCCCGTGGACTACCGCGAATGGCTGGTCACCAGGCTGGGGTGAAAGCCGCAAGGCGGGTTGTAGAGACGTGCGTTGAAATTGGTGTATCTAATTTGACTTTATTTACCTTCTCGACGGAGAACTGGGATCGCCCTTCTGCCGAAGTCGCATTCCTGATGCGGCTGGCTGAAGATTTCGCTCGCCGGGAACTGCCTGAGTTGAAGCGACAGGAAGTGCGTCTGCGGCTTCTGGGAAGGCGCGAGGGGCTGCCGAGTACTCTCCTGGAGACGTTGGACGAAGCCGCCGAGCGAACGAAGGACAACAGACGATTATCTCTATATTTAGCATTGAACTATGGTGGTCGAGCCGAGATCGTCGATGCGATCAAGTCCATTCTTGTAAGCCATAGAGAGGGGCTAATCGACGGCAATAATTTTGATGAGGTTTCATTTGCCCGCTACCTTTATGCTCCTGAATTGCCGAATGCAGACATCATCATTCGGACTGGCGGGGAGGAACGGTTGAGTAATTTCCTGATTTGGCAGGCGGTCGGCGCCGTCTTCTGGAGCACACCTGTGCTCTGGCCCGATTTCCAGCCGGAAAATCTATACGAAGGGATTAATGGACATCGTGAACAATTCACAAGAATCAAATAGAGAACAAGCGCTACATAGACCAAGCATCGGGCTGGCTCTCAGCGGTGGCGGTGCGCGCGGCCTGGCGCACATTGGTGTGCTCAAGGTGCTCGAACGCGAGGGAATCCCGGTAGATTGCCTGGCAGGGACCAGCATGGGAGGGGTCATCGCCGCGGGCTACGCCGCTGGGATGAGTCCGCAGGAACTGGAGCGAGAAGCAATGGCGAAAACACGCCTGCGCCAGTTGCTCCACCTCGCCGATCCCAGGCTACCGAACGCCGGACTGTTGCGCGGGCAGCGGCTATTGGAATATTTCGAATCTCAAGTGGGCAAACGCGCCTTCGCTGATCTTGAGCGTCCGCTGGCATTAGTAGCCGTGGATTTGAATGCAAGGCGGGAAGTCGTCTTGCGTGAAGGTTCTGTGGCTTTGGCGTTGCGGGCTACAACCGCCGTACCCGGCTTGATAATGCCCGTGGAACTCAATGGACAGCGTCTGGTGGATGGTGGGGTGCTTAATAACCTCCCCGTGGACGCTGCGAAACAGTTGGGCGCTGACGTGATTTTTGCAGTTAACGTCGAGCCCGATCCACAAGGGGGCTCTGGAGGATGGGTGGGGGATTACCGTTGGTTACCCGAAGGCCTCTCTCGCACACTGACTGTCCTGGACGAGGCTGCACGGTTAATGCTGGCCACGATTCAAGAAAACAGGTTGAATCAACACCCGCCTGATGTCCTAATCCATCCGCATCTCCCTTCCGGGGTCAATCTCCTGGTCGGTTACAGTCGGGTTGCAGAGCTGATCGCCACAGGTGAGTGCGCAGCAGAAGAAGCACTGCCGGATATCCGTCGAATCCTGGACGTACAACCTGCCCGGTCCTTAGACTCTCGCCCTCACATGGCAAGGCCGGACAGCCTGAACAGCTTGTCGCGTTAGCCCGTTAGGCGATTGATGGTTTCCCCGTTACGTACCGTCCGTCATCTGCGTCGATATCGCCAGATCCTGAGCGTGTTTCTCAAACATGGCTTTGGATTTGCTCTCGATTATCTGGGACTGAGGAGACCATATCTCCGTCTCACCCTTCGTCGTCCGACAGAGATGCGTGCTCCTGAGACCATGGCAACACACTTCAGGCTTGCTCTGGAGGAGCTTGGTCCAACCTTCGTCAAGCTGGGGCAGATCCTATCCACGCGTCCCGACCTTCTCCCACTGACTTATATCGCCGAATTGAGCAAACTACAGGATTCCGTGCCGCCTGCGCCATGGGGTGAGGTCCGGTCATTGCTCGTAGAGGAACTGGGCCGTGATATTGAGCAGTTGTTTGTCGGACTGGATCCAGAGCCGATCGCTGCTGCGTCGCTGGCCCAGGTGTACGCGGCACGATTGCCTGACGGCGAGGAGGTCATCGTTAAGGTCCAGCGGCCAAGTATTACCGATGTCCTCCAGACGGATCTGGAGATCTTGGCGAATCTGGCTCTAGCGGCTCAACGAACGCCTGTGGGCCGGATGTATGACCCGATCGGGATTGTCGACGATTTTACCTTTACCCTGCACAACGAGCTTGATTACCGTCGCGAGGGGCGCAACGCCGATCGCTTCAGGGTTAGCTTCGCAGGCGAGGAAGCCATCTACATCCCTCGAGTCTACTGGGAGTACACGACACGGCGGGTCCTTGTCATGGAGCGTATTCACGGCATCAAACTTGACGACATTGCTGCCCTCGACGCGGGAGATTACGACCGCCACCGCGTGGCGCTGCACAGCGCGAGGATCATCGTCAAGGAAGTGTTGGAGGATGGGTTCTTCCATGCTGACCCTCATCCGGGCAATTTCGTTGTGATGCCCGGTGAAGTGATCGGTGCCATGGATTTTGGTATGGTGGGGCACCTTAATCGGCAAGATCGACTGAACTTGATCCGTCTCTATACTGCGGCTGTTCGACTGGAGCCGGAGGGGGTTGTAGAGCAGTTGATTCGAATGGGGGCTGCGGCAGGGACCGTGGATCGCATCGGACTTGCGCGTGACATGGGCCGCCTACTCACTAAATATAGCGGCCTCCCGCTTAAGGAGATCCGCGCTCGGGAAGTCCTTAATGAGATTATGCCTATTGTCTTCCGTCATCACCTGCGCCTGCCTAGAGACCTGTGGTTGCTAAGCAAGACATTAGTGATGACGGAGGGCGTCGGCCTGCGTCTCGATCCTGGATTCGACGTTTTCGCAGTGTCTGGGCCTTTCATTCGAAAGATGGCGCGCGAGGCGTTCAAACCCGGTATATGGGGGCCGTCGTTGCTCGCCGATCTGGAAGCCTGGGGATACTTGCTTAGCGAGGCACCTCGCGCTGGGGCAACCCTTCTGCGCGGGTTGGAGAAAGGTAATTTGTCTATCGGTCTAAATATGGGTGCCGATGACAGAACTATGGACCGCCTGGATCGGTTTTTCACACGAATTTCTCTGAGCGTGCTTGTCGCGGCTTTTATCATCGGTCTGTCCCTGCTCCTGCCACTGGCCACGAACAATGTTTTAGCGTTGTCCCTTGTCGTCCTGGGAATTCTCTTCGCTATGACCTCTGGTGTGTGGCTGATCCTTTCAATCTTGCGCAGGGGAAAGTAGATAGTTTTGGAATGTGTGCTTGCCAGGCAGGATAACTCGCAGGCAGCCACCTGGTACTGTGCCGTTCTCAGGACAGAAATGAATCCACCATGTATACGCTGCTTTGTCTCTGCGCTGAGGATGGGAATTTCACTAATTGGCGAAGGAAACGATTCGGAAAGGATTTGTCTCTATGAAGAGAAAAACATGCACCGCTATTGTGTGTGCATACAACGAAGAGAAGACGCTGGCGGGAGTCCTCCATGCCCTCATCGATTCACGTCAAGTGGACGAGATCGTTGTTGTGAACGATGGCTCTTCGGACGAGACCGTTTCCATCGTGCACGGGTTTGGAAGCCGCGATGATGTGTGCCCCATTTCCTTACCCGAGAACAGGGGGAAAGGGTACGCCATGGCGGAAGGAATATTAAATGCCAGGGGTGAACTTCTTCTCTTTGTGGACGCTGACTTGCTCAATCTGGATCGCCATTTCATTGCCCAGACCCTCGCACCCATGCTGAGCGGGGAGGCCGACATGGTAATTGGTTTCCCAATCCGCGAGCAGAGACGGAGTAAGGCCATCAACCCATTTCGCCCGCTTTCTGGCGAGCGCGCTATGTTCCGCGAAGATATCCTTCCGTTAGTCGATTTAATCCGGGAGTCTCGCTTTGGGGTGGAAACTTTAATTAACCTTCACTATGGTAAGGAAGAGAAGCGTGTCTGCTATGTGCCACTCCGCGGGCTGATCCATCCCATCAAGCTGGAGAAGAGCGGTCCAACTGAGGCGCTGTGGTTGTATGCCCGAGAAGCATCGCAGATTGCAAGAGCAGTTGCGCATCACCACCCCTTGGTCGTGGCCGCGCTGGGATTAGACAGTAACGGGATTCGTGAGCGGTGTAATAAAGTTGGCCAACAATTGAGTGTTGAACGCATCGTCCCTTCGCTCCGGCGAATGCCCATAAATACTGAGCGTGCTCTGTCCCGATCACGAGAAACCTGGTGGCGAAGAGTCGGTCGCCAGAGACTGGAGGATTAACACAGGTACGACTTGACGTCGCACTTAGCAGTTGAATCTTTGATATATAATTGCTCAATTCCATCTCATAACACCTTTGCAGTAGCCACGACCACTCGTAAATGACCGTTTAGTTAAATACCTGAGAGGAATCATCATGCAAAACGAACTGACCCAACCCGGATCCCTGCTCCAGCCGGACGGCCAACTGGCCCAGGTTGGTTGGGCACGCCAGCCCTTGCTGGATTGCAACCTCGAGTCAGCCAATTTCTACGTCCTACGTCCCCTGCAACGCTTCCGCATCAAGCGCTGGGATTACTACGCTG
>CBDAFF010000028.1:0-9674 GCA_965195195.1 uncultured Anaerolineales bacterium
CTTGCCCATATTCCACGGCCTTGCAGAGCGATGATATACACGATTTCCGTCATCCTCCGCTTTTAACAGGCATGCTGTGTTCCCCTTCACCTTTCGGATCCAGGTAAGCCTGATGGCCAATAGGTCTGTTCACCTAGAACCCATCCCGCCTTAGGCGGGTTCCCTACTTGCGCCACATCGGCGCACCCACTCCCTGCCCTTTGAAGCGTGGAGCGTTGAAAGCTGGATCCCCTCCGCCTGTCGGGGTCGGCTCACCTGCTCCTCGAGGTACTCAACGAACCGACCTAACGAGCCGAACTCCACGCTTGTCACCACCAGCTCTCCCAGTGCCCGGGCAGCCGCGAAGTCGCCTTCGCTGTTGAGGTAGCTCGAGATTTCACTCAAGTGGATGATGTTCGTTACCAGATTTGAGACTTTCAGATCCTTCCCGCGTAAATCAGCGAATATCTCACGCAGGTCGAGGATCCTGTTCACCCGCTGCACTACCTGCTCACGATACATGCCGGGCTTCCCCAGGACCGCGATCAAGTGGTCCCAGGTTAAAACCTCATCACGGCGCAGCTGGTATCGAGTTCTGTTCCCGATCCCGCATGGCGGGTAGTTGATGATCGACTCCAGCATGCTGTCATCCATGAGATCGAGCGTCAGCCGCAGATAACCGACGACGGCCTGTGTCTCCTCGCGCTGGAAGACATCCTGCGCCGACCCCACGATCTGATACGGAATCCCCCGCAATCGCAGCGCGATCTGCAGCGGATTCTGCTGGGCATGGGTCCTGGTCAGCACGGCGATCTCCGATATCGCGATGCCCTGTTGTCTGAAGCTTTCGATCCATTGGACGATCTGGCGTCCGACGTAGTCGATCTCCGTCTCGGGGTTGAGCGCATCCACGGCGATCACTGGTATGCCGAGCGACGGCCGTATCGGGCGCATGCCGATCGCGTCAGGACCCGCCAGCGGTCGAGCGGCGTTGATGATCTCGGGCGTCGAGCGGTGATTGTCAAGCATCACTTCGGTCTGCATATCCTGGGGAAAACCTGCTACCAGCTTCTCCCAATTCGCTCCCCGAAAACCGTAGATGGATTGAGAAGGAGAGGCCAGGAGGACGAATTCCCTTGATCCCTTGAGCAGCACTTCCAGTACTGGCCACTCGGTCACCGGATTGATATCCTGGGACTCGTCAACAAAGACGCATATGCCTTTGAGAAACGATCGCAGCTCATCGTCTTCCAACTCCCTCGCACACTGCTCCAGCAGCCCTGTAAAATCAACAAGGTTCTCGGCCCTAAGGATCTGGAAATATCGCTGGATCATCTGCTGTACAAGTGGATGCAGAGCATCGTACTTCCCTCCTCGAGAGCGGATTCGCTCCATATCCTGGATGGCCTGTCTCGGCTCGACGAATCGGACGTCGAGTTCCTTCGCGGCGCGCTCCATGAGGGCAAGTGCTTTATCCTCTGATATTACCTGTGGAACCGTATCCCCACGCGCCTGTCTGGCCAGTCTGATCAGCCAGTAGGCCATACCGTGGATGGTTCGCACGGGGACGTCACCGCCGATACGGTCGGCGATTTCTCTAGCTGCCTGGCGGCTGAAAGTCGTAGCCAGGATCATATAGGGCGAGACGCCTTCCGTTAAACGTTGGCGGATCTCGCTTACCAGCCGGTTTGTCTTCCCGGCTCCGGGGGCTCCTGTGATGAGCTTCATATCCATGTGCTCCAACCATCAGAGCAGCGGCGCAATCGCTTCCGCCAGCCGATCGCGCTCTTGGACAAGATCTTGAAGGAGTACAACTTTGTCGGCGAAATCTGCTCGGCTGGACTTCCCTCGCACGAGGACAGCCACTACCTTCAGACCGGGTTCTTCCCTCGCCTCAGCCAACAATTCCAGGAACGATTCCGGAGGCGCACCAAAAGCGCCATCCGTGATAATCAGGATGTCACCCTCGAGGAGCGCCGGATCGTTGCGAACCAATTCAACCGCTTTCGTCAAGGGACCGTATGGTTCGGTCCCATTCCCATAAAACAGTTCGAGATGCTGGACCAGCTCGCCAGGATCCGGCCGCGGTCCAGGGTCAAAGACCTGGAATTGACCTGCGTCCGAGAATGGGATGGAGACGAAACGCCGGCTTTGCTCCAGGGCGAGCTTCATAAGCGCGAGCTCGACCGCGCAGGCGGTGGCGTTCGGCCGGCCGCGCATCGATCCGCTCTTATCGATCAACATCACAAAGGGACCACGGCCCACCTCATCCTCGCCTTCGTATCTCCGGTGTAGAAGCTCCCCGTCAAGGGCTCTCCGGAGGAAATCAAGCCAGAGAACAGACTCTCGATCCGTTTCCATCCAGCCGACGAGTTCTTCGGGCGCGATCGATTCCAGATCCAGCTCCTGGACCTGATAGTGCGTGAAGCTCTCCCGCCCGTATCGAGACTTACGGCGCTCAGCTGAAACCATCCGGTTCGCCCAGCCCAAGGCTTCCAGGATCAACTTGAGATGGTCCGATCGCTTCAGATATTCCGAGAGGTCATGCAACCCTTCAACCTGCTGTCGGGTGGGCCTGACGCTCCCACCCAAACCCCAGCCGAAACCGAATTCTTGAGCCGCAGATTTTAATTCTGATAGCGATGTGGACGCTGCCGACACGCTATCCACCATCGCCCGTTCGATGCGTGCCTTGGCCTGGTCCATCTCCTCCAGAGCTTCCCTCGTACGTGCACTCGATGCAGCTTCCGCCTCTCGGACCTGTTCCTCCAATTCCACGAGGTTGTCAGAAGACATCTCCAAGCCGGGGGCCGTTGTATCGGCGTTGTCCTCGGCGGTTCCTTCTCCCTCGACATCGGACACACCCTCCCCAGCATGCGAAAGCATCTTGTGGATTTGAACTCTGGCACGAAGTTCCTCCAGCTTGTCCTGTGCTTGCTGCGCTCGCTCCATCTTCTCCTTGACCTCCGGCGGCAACCGGTTGATGAGTTCACTTGAGAAGTGGGCGGCGCCAAAGGCAGCCGCGATCTCATCGGCTACGATCGACGTACGCAGCGATTCCCATTCCGGCATCTGATCCGCTCGCGAGAAGATGGAATGAGCGACTTCCATTCCGCTGGGAGGTATTCTACGCAAGGGGTTCGTGGAGGCGTAGAGCCCAAGCCAGGCTTCACGCGTGATTTCATGACTGCATTCATGGACGCGTTCCTCAGCCTGCTGTATGACCACCAGGTCCTTGACCTCCAACCAGGTGGCGTGATCCATCGTCAGCACGCCCTTCCAGATGGTATCCGGCGGATCAAGGAGATACTCCACATGGGTCAAATCCACAGTGTTTACTTCACTAATTCCGGTCATCAGAAAATCCTCCTACTTACTCTCCCCTCTGCTCCATGACCTCGCCGGCCCGATCGACGAGCCTGGACTGCGCGGTCTGAACCCGTTCGAGAAGGTCCTGTTTCTCTCGCTCGAGGTCTGGATCCAGGATCCTTGCATCCATGAGCTTGCCGTGCTTGGTGAGCTTGGTCCTCCACCCGACAAGCGCCTGAAGGTTCTCCTCGCCTTCGATCCGGCTCATGATTTCCTCGACATCCGCTGCTGCAGAAAGCAGGATCTGGCGTTCCGGATCAGAGATCTGCGAGACGATATTCCGCACCTCATCCCGCTCCTCCAGACCGATCCAGAGGATGTGCTGCCCGATCAGCAGCGACTTGGGGCTCATCTCGCTCTCCCCTCGCAGCAGGGAATGCGCAACAGCAGCGCGTCCCCATCCGGTAAAGCGGCGGGGTGAGATGGGCAGCCCGACTTTGATCAACTGCATCCTTACCTTCACCATCCGGGACTTGATCTCTCGCGGGAGCGACATGGCTTTGTGTTCGACAAGCGCCTGACCGAGGAGGATCTCTTCAGGATCCAGTCTTGTGGTGATGGGCTTGCGCCCACCCATGCAATCGAGCAGCCCTTCCCAGTGCTGTTGTCGGGTCGGATATGCGATCTCCTTGCGAATGAGGATCCGGTCCCACACCGCGTTTTGAGGGACGGCGTTGACGAGTTCGTTGCTGGCAGCGATGCCCAGGAGGAGAGGCAGATGATGGATTGCATCAGGCTCGGTCAGGGTGTGCTCTTCGTAGGTCTCCAGCAGCATGTTGAGCACCGCACCCGAGGCTTTGAACAGTTCATCCAGGTTGGCCACGGTTGCTGTGGCCAGCCCGGACAGCCTGCGCGACCACCGCCCGTCACGCAGTGCGTTCGGATCGAGCGGCCCAAAGAGGTCGTTGCGCGAGACGTCCGGGTTGAGGTTGATCCGGAAAAAGCGACCGTCGATCCCCTTGGCGACCATGCGCGCCAATGTCGTCTTGGCCGCGCCGGGAAGCGAGAGAAAGAACACATTCTCACCGGTAAGGAGCCCAACAAGCACCAGGTCGATCTCCTCATCCATGGAGACCAACTGCGCTTTGATCTCCGTTCCCAGGGCGTGCATTCCTGCAAGGAAGTCATCCAGATTCATCTCCTGCGATCCCTGCGGTTGAGACGCGAACAGCCCGATGCGCTCTCTCGCCAGAAGCGCCTCCGGCTCGCGGCCGTTTACAAGCTCCAGTGGTGCGAGGAACTTCCCGTCGTGCGTTCTCAAAGTTTTCATCGTCTATCTCCTGGTTATTTCGTGGTTTTCAGTCTGGCGTGTAGTCGGTACAACAGAAGGAAATTGAATCCTGGATACCTTCATGAAACTTGCTCCCTTCGAGCGCTGCTCATTTTGAATTTCAGGTAGTCCGTCCACATGAGTCGGGCCTGGTCTTCCCCATAAAGTTGCTCGAGTACAGCCACGATCAGTCTGCCTCGCTCTTTACGCCGACGTGCTATCTGTCTACGGCGCCAGGGGCTGCATGAGCGCGATCGCGTTCTCAAGGCTGGTGAGGTACGCATTTGAGACTCCTTCCTGATGATCCACTAGAGGGTCGCCAGGGAGGCAACCCGAAAACCCTCCGCTTATCGCAACTAAACGGTCACTTGCAGCCCCGAACTCTCAGCAATCTCGCACGCAATGAGAAACTCAGGAACGGAGGCGCAGGAGCGCCGTAGGTAACTTTCCCGAATGACAGATCTCCCTTCTTGCGCCGTTCGCTGGATCACATACCGGATCTCATCCGAGAGAACCTCCTCCAGCGAAAACATCGTTCGGTCCTGCCGATACGTAACTTTATTGATCATGGTCCACCTCCTGGGTGTGGGACATAGAATCGAAAAGACCCCGCGATGGGGGTCTTTTCTTTCGTGGAACGACTATTCATTCATTCTCTTCGGCTCTGTTTCAGCTAAGTCAATCTCCTTTCCTTCAATGCTTCACCGATAATTTCTCGGTAGAGGCAAACGGTTGTCCCTTCACAAGTCGTGATGGAAAAGCAAAAAGCCCGGACGGGCATGTATTCCCGGGCCGGGCTTTCAGATGTTCATCGGAGTCTTCAATTGTGAGCGATAGGCAAGTTCATCCGCAGATCTCGGATTCCACAATCAAGAGGGTGATCCTGAGACGCGGGATCATCGACTCATGCTTCCCATATCAATCATCTGTGTATACACGCAACTCATCCCACAGTTAGAAACAAGTAACGAAGCGTGGATCCCATGTTGTCAATTCACATCAGTTGTTCTTGGATCAAACCCTGGAGCAGATGTAGATGCAGGGAGAGTCGATCTTTATTGTCAGTGAGAAGTTGTCACTCGGGGTTTAAAGGCGAGGCACCGCTTCTGAGCGGATTTTTCGAGCATATTTCATTTGTCACAGAGTTGTTGATGACTGCATCTTAGAGATGGATACGCCGGAAGTCAATAGATTTCGCGTTACTCCATCATTAGTTGCGAGATTTATATCAAGGTACCTATCCAACCGCGCTAGCTCAAGTTCCTGCTTAACCGCGCATCCCACCCCTGAGCAAAATGCACCTACGGAACGTGATCGTCAGGACCGGGCAACCAGGGGGAGGAAATATTCGGGTCGCTTGGTTTTTTTTCAGGGAAGAATTGGTCGCCGAAAAGGATGACCTCCAAATCGAATGCTTCCTTAATATGCCGGAAAGACGCGCCCCTTTGCCGCGATAGGCCGACTCATATATAAACAACTTGTGAAACTCCCTTTAATATCCATTCTTGCTTGATCCTTGGTTAATATCATAATGTGATTTCCATCATGTCCTCAGGACTTTACCATTTCATCATTTCACCACGATCATTCCTTCATGAGATCCACTGCCTTGGCATCTCGGCATAAGGTGGTTTCTTAGGTAATTACTGAACGAGAGGTATTAAGCACTGGGAATATTCTTTAAATTGCCGTTCTGTTCCTGGCAATAATTCTAATTATGGTAGTGTGAATTATATTAGTATCCCCCGGTGGGGATGGTGTTGTCTTCGTGGGTCAGATCCCTGGCTTCGTGGTCATGATTGTGAGGTGTGAGATCGCGGGTTCGTTGACAGGTTGAAGGGGTGACGCGTCGGACCTGTCTGTGGTGCCCGTGTTGAGAAAATTGGTTTTATTTTGACTGCTTGATGAAGGTCAAGATGAACTGTCGCTCTCACTCAAGGAATATAAAAACCACCCCAAACGCTCACCCGAGGGGGGCGGGCGAGATTGGGGTGTTTCGATAATAACATAAGCCCCGGCGTCCTTCTATTTGCGTCGGGGCTTAGTCTTCGGGGACGGCAAATTTTCGTTCTCCCAACAGCATTGGGAGAACGTTCTTGTCCAAAGGTAGAACAAATGAGGGTGAGATATACCTAGACCCCTGTGAACTCGTGGGAGACTCGTGTTCTACTAGGGTCTCTGCGTAGTTTCCAAACCTTCTTCGTGGTCAAGCCGACAAAACCCTGCCAAAGGGCCAGAGAGCGTTGCCTTCGCTTGCAAGAGGCTAGGTACCATCCTGCCTGCCTCTATAAAACCTTTCCCACCATTCGTCAACCGGCTCAATTGAGTCAAGGCTTGCGGCTGTGATTTCCCAGGATTGAGTGTTGGCAATGAGACTAACCTTCATCCTAGTCGTTGAAGAGACCGATCCTGCCATGTACCACTTGTTCCAGTCGAAGCTCCAGATTGATGGGCGCTCCTCTTCTCTCATTGAATAGTAATTAGATTTTTCGATGTAAACGTCGAACTCCGCATCTCCTTCAACTAGGAGAGATATGAGGATTTCGTCGGGTGATAACCTTCTTACGTCTATATCAGAGATTGTCTCGATATTTTCCAGCATCGAATAATGAGATGTCTCAAAGGATGACGGGAATCCGAGTTCAAAATGCTCGAACTCCTTCCATGCGACAAATTCGGACAATTGTTCGGTCAGGAACTGTTCAAGGTCTAAATGGAGATGGGACATAGATGAGAGCTGCACCCTAAGCTGTTTTAACTCCTCAAGCTGGGGTTTAACCCGCTCGTTCACGAAGTTTGTAAGCGACTCATAGATTGAGACCGCGCTGGATTCAACTCCCATCTCGGATAAGTCATCAATGAGATCGGGATGTAAGGACTTCGAATTGTGTGCATCCGCGAAATCCTTCGGATTCAGAGAGATGAATGCAACTTCAGCTTCAGGATCTGTACGCAACATGCCAAGAATGCAGTGCCAGATAAGTACATCTCGATAACCTCCGGTGTCGGATGACCTGAATGGTTTTCTTCTCTTTAAAGCCATATTGACCAGCTCTCTGTGAGCAGGGTTTGGATAATCAATGATCTCTGCTCCCACATCCTCTAGCCTATCTAGCATAAATTTACGGTAGCTAAGGCTTGCTTGTGCAGCGGTGACTGATTTGGCATCTGCCGTACTTAAGCCAACTCTTTTAAGACCCAGCCGATCGATTGAAGAAATGGACTTTTGATACTCTTCGCCATACTTATTGGCGACTTCGTCCAGCACTATTTCGGGAATATGTAATGAGTGATCGGTTACCTTCAGGCTCCCAAAAAGGGTGCTAAAAGCGGGTCCAGCAACCGGAAAGTCTTGGAAAAATACGTTCGTGTCGATAACAACACGCATTGTGCTTACCTTCCTATCGGTGATGTATAACGTTCGCGAGCTGAGTGGCCAGCTCCATTATTGCATACAAAAGCCCCCATCGGAGGGGACCGACGGGGGCAAAAGAAAACCCCCGACCCTTGCGATGCGGACATGTAAATCCCGGATAATGGTTATGCTACGATGAAAACTAACAGGTCAGGGGAATTAATAAAAACCAAGTGAGAGCTTGGTATCCGAGAAGTTCAATCTATTGCTCAATAGATAGATAATCATTGAGCGATTTAGGAAATTGAATATATGCGTCAATTAAACCTTCTGTTCTGATATTGTAGCCAAGCCATAACTTGTTGTGGTTAGGATCATTCGCTTCTATTGATCCAAAATGCAATCCATCTAGAGAAATACTTGATCGCTCGCCAACTTCAATCTTTGCTTTATGGACACCGAAGCCAAGAGGGTCAACAGTAGCAACAGGGTCGCAGTGATAATTATATCCTTCCAATTCACAAAAATGAACATTTCCAGACTTATATACAAGACGGAAGAAAATGAATTTACCCTCATGGCCTATGGGGTCGCCTAAACCGATTATCAAATCAACATCATTTACTTCCTGAGATTCCTTAATTATTTCGATCTCTTCTATCATTATCTCGAATTCATATTCACCCCAAGGGAGATAGGTGTAGATTCCCCGGACCACATCCTCATCCGGACATCTCAGACCTTCATCACCACATTCAATTCTAATTCTCCATGTGTCATTTTCCTGATGATGCTGCGCTACGAATCCTTTGCTATCGAAATCATAACAATTAAGGTTGTTATGTTTTCGAGATACTTGTGGATCTTCTTTATCTTCATAATAGGTAATCCAGGATGCATACCAATGCTCGGTATCAGCACGAATACAGGGTGAGAGGGACATCGTTACGGGAACAATGGCAGTGTTGGTAGGTTCCGGGATAGAACTGGGCATCATGGTGGCCGTGGATAATTCACTGGGCGTCTGTGAGGCGATGGATGATGAGGATTCGGATATGTCAGTATCCCCTTCTGAGGACTGGATTATTGTACTATCTATGACATCCCCCTCTATAACGATGGATTGTTGGGCAGTTGGAGGCTCTGGGGGATTACGACTTCGAGCTGACCCAAGTGGAGTACCAATTACTATTACAATGATAGATAAGAAAAAGAATATCCAGAGAATACGTGGTTTCTCGGTGGGTGGTCTACCTTGATGCAGCCCTACCGCATGTCTAATCCTATAGGCGATATTTGTTCGAAGGACTGACCCGAGAAGAATTGCGAAGATTACTGTTGCTATGCCAGTGATTAGCCTTATCCAAAAGACTTGGACATCAGTGAGATAGAATTCCACAATAATTCATTCTAATCGAAATCCGATGACTAATACAATAACGGGTGGATTATGGTGTAAAGACTTTGAACTGAGCGATCCCACAATTATCACTCAACCAGAGTAACCCACGTTAATAGAAAACAAACAATCGCCCCCAACCAGAGGGGGGCAGACTGAGAAAATCGGGATAGGGGGAAACCTCACGGCTCCCCCCTCCCACACCACCGGACATGCGGGTCCGCATCCGGCGGTTCGGTCAAGTTAGCAAAGCAGAACTTCGCATTGGGTGATTTCTCATTCCGGTAGACCTGGCAACAGCC
>CBDAFF010000029.1:0-142591 GCA_965195195.1 uncultured Anaerolineales bacterium
ACGGACTGGTCGTTCACCTCCTGTTGCTCTCCACCCCGCCTCGCGGCGACGCAGTTACAGTAGGTTGCAAGCCGGAGAGCGCATGCCTGAAGAGGACTTTCACCTCTCTGTCCATGCACGCTTGCAGGCGCACGAGTGCGCAAGCTCTGCTTGCGGCTCTAGGTAGAGCCTTGAGATTTCAAATTACCCCCGATTTCACACCCTCACCCCACACAGCAACGGGGGCTGACGCAGAAGGTCAGCCCCCGTCATCTACCTGTGAACCCTGGATTACTCTACGGTCACGCTCTTGGCGAGATTGCGAGGTTGGTCAACATCTGCACCACGCAGCACACCCGTGTGGTATGCGAGCAATTGAAGCGGGATGATCGTCGTCACTGGACTCAGCAGCCAGGGCGTCTCTGGCACCCATAGCATGTGATCCGCAATTTCCTGCAGCAGTTCATCTCCATCCGTCGCAACGGCGATGACTTTACCTCCCCGCGCTTTTGTCTGCTCAATCTGACTGAGCATTTTTTCATACCAGGGGTCTTTAGGCGCAATTGCGATGACTGGCATATCCTCATCGATCAACGCAATCGGTCCATGCTTCATCTCGCCCGCCGGATAGGCTTCGGCGTGGATATAGGAAATCTCCTTGATCTTCAATGCCCCTTCGTAGGCGATGGGCATATTGATGCCCCGACCAAGATAGAGACAATGTTCCGATTCCTTAAGTTCCCAAGCCACCTTCTCAATATCATCGGCGCGATCCAGGCATTGTCCGACGAGGTCAGGGATGCGTCGCAGATCGCGCACGAGCTCCATCCTGCGTGTCTTATCAAGTGTCCCGCGCATGTCACCAAGCTGGATTGCCAGCATGTATAGATCGATCAAAGGTGCTGTAAATGCCTTGGTTGAGGCTACACCGATCTCCGGACCGGTCTGCATGCTTATATAACCGTCGGCTATGCGCATGGCTTGCGAGCCGATAGCGTTCACAATACTCCATAGCGTCGCCCCTCGATCACGCCCCTCTTTCATCGCCGCCAGGGTATCAGCCGTCTCTCCTGATTGGCTGATGGCAAGTACCACTGTATTTTCATCCACCAGCGGATCCTGATAGCGAAACTCCGATGCTATCTCCACCTGCACAGGGATGCGGGCAATGCGCTCGATAAGATGCCGGCCGACCATCCCGGCATGCGCTGCCGTGCCACACGCTGTGATGATGATTTTGTCAATTCGCTGAACCAGTTCAGGTGTGAGATTGAGCTGATGTAGATTAATCTGGCCTTCTTTGAAATCTACCCTGCCAGCGATCGTATCGGTGGTCGAGCGAACCTGCTCGAAGATCTCCTTCAGCATGAAGTGTTTGTACTCACCCTTCTCTGCCGAGACAGGATCCCAGGGCACATTCATGATCTCAAGACTAACTTCATCCCCTTCTAAAGTCATAGTTTTAAAACTGCTCGCGGTCACGACCGCCATCTGCTCCGCCTCGAGGAAAGCCATTTTGCGCGTGTGCTCGAGAATCGCGGGGATATCAGAAGCGATGAACATTTCATCTTCACCGATTCCCAAAACGACACCCCCAGCATTTCCAACGCGTGCGGCGACGATCTTGTCCGGCTCATCTTTGGAGAGCAGAACGATCCCATGGGCTCCATCAAGATTCGAGATTGCCCTCCTCGCTGCCTCGGTCAGATCATGTCCCATTGCCAGGTAACGTTCAACCAACAGGACGATGATCTCCGTATCTGTATCCGAGCGGAATGACGCCCCTTCTGCGGTCAATTCCTCACGGAGAGCAAGGAAGTTTTCAACGATGCCGTTATGGACAATCACCACTCGTCCCGACTCACCCATATGAGGATGGGCATTCCGTGCACTGGGTTCACCGTGGGTAGCCCAACGTGTATGCCCAATTCCTATCTGTCCATTAATCGGGTCATTAAACAGGAGTTCGCCAAGGCGGTTTAGTTTCCCTGCATCCCGCCGTATTTTTATCTCACCATCTTCAATTACAGCTATGCCCGCCGAATCATAGCCCCGATACTCTAATCGCTTCAGCCCGTCATAGATGATCGGAGTCGCATCACGCGGGCCAACATAGCCTACGATGCCACACATACGAAGCCTCCAGGTTATTAGTTGTCATCCGATTCCCACTCCCTTCAGCGTTGCCTGACCCGTTACCGAGCCAGTATTAACTGCCGGGTTATTTCTTCGTAAGGAAAGGTGTGGGCGTGTGGTACACCCAGAGGGCATCCGCTGATCTTTCGATTTTCCCGGTCAGGAGGTTTGGGAGCCTCCCGATCCTTCGGTTAGCCCTGCCCTGCGGCAGGGAACCCTCTTCCTCGTCTCCCCGAATAATCGGGGCCTCGCGCTACCCTTTCCACCCGTTAATTATCTGCCAACCACCTCTCAATCTAAAGTTGCTCTTCGCTCGAGATTATACACAGTTCACTGCAATTCTGGAATAGGACACTATCGTAGGGTCCCATATTTTCGTATCGATACCCATTTAGTGCGGCCTGACCCGGTGATTTGTAAGACAACACCACAACTAATATGGCTATACGAACTCAATAGTTTTGCTCGTCGCCCTTGATAAGTCGCTGTAAACCCCGCGGTGATCCTCTGGCAGCAATTCAGCCAGGACATACATCGCCTCATCTGTCATGAGCCGCAGCGTTTCATGATCAAGCCGTCCCTCCCCCGCTCTGAATCTGAAGGCTCGTCCTACCTTCACGAATGCGCCCGTTCTAAGCCAGCGCAGCGGGTTGAACGTTGGAAAACCTTTCGAGCCGGTGACAGCAACAGGGATGATCGGCGCACTACTTTTTACCCCAAGATAGGCGACGCCCTCTTTACCTGATTGGAGCGCTGGGCTGCGAGTCCCCTCAGGCGCCATAAGGATGCATTCCCCTGCTTCCAAAACTCTAAGCGCTTGGCGTACCGCCTGCCGATCGAACTCTTGCCTTCGAACCGGAATGACCTCCCAGAGTCTGGGGAAGATCCCAATGAGCGGGTATCGATACACTTCGATTTTCGCCAATGGAACCACATTTCTTGGCATCGCGCCGAGGACCACTACCGGATCGATTAAGGCGATATGGTTGATCATCACAATCGCCGGGCCCTCATTGGGGAAGTTCTCTAGTCCTTCTGCGCCTTCGTACTTCGCTAATATGCCAAATCCAATGTATTTAAGAATCCAGCGCAATTTCCACCTTATCTTCTCAAGTGATTGATGATCGTATTCTTCGTTGTGGGAAATTCGTTTTTCACTCTGCGCCGAGATTGTCATTAAGATCCCCTCGCATAAATGCCACGATAGGCGCGCGGAAGCAGATCCGCGATAGCAACCATAATTCTTTCCGTCTGCAGGCGCAAAATCTCCTTCCTCTCTGCCGATCGCCACGGAATCTCTGGCAAGTCAATCATCTCACCGACTGACATAACAAGCTGCGTTCGACGGAATTTACGGATCTCGTCTGCCAGGATAGCCGTCCCGGCGATACCCACTGGCAGAACATTAGCCCCGGCCTTGGCGGCGATATAAGCAACGCCCGTGGAAGCCTGCTGCAAACCTGGTTTACGCGAACGTGTTCCTTCGGGAAAGATTAGAACCGGTCGTCCTGCCTTTAATCTCCCTACCATCGCGTTAATGGATTGGCGATCAAACCGCCCACGATGAACAGGGATCGTCCCATAAAGCCGCATGATCTGACTTTGAATCGGTTGCTCGAGAATTTCCACGGCGCCTGCCACCTCGATCGAATGTGGCCAGAATGAGGTAATTAACGGAGGTTCGAAAATCGATACGTGGTTAACTGCGATGACGTAGGCTCCCTCTTCAGGTATGTTTTCAGTACCGGTAACCTGGACCCGACTCAACATCCGGAATAAGTTGCGAAAGAACAATCGAGACACAGGTCGGAACACTCGAGAATACCAGGGGAGGGAAAAATCACTGCTGGCTGCATCTCCTCGCATATTAAGCTTCCCCTTGTTGACCTACATCTTCTGCGAGTGCGAGCGCCCTCTTAAAAACATCATCGATGGACAGCTTGGTCGAGTCGAGTATTACCGCATCATCAGCGGGGCGCAGCGGCGCTAGTGTGCGAGTCGAATCGAGCCTGTCCCGCTCGCGCATCCCTTCGAGAATCACATCAACGTTCACAGAATTCCCGCGACCCAGGCTTTCTTCATAGCGCCGATTTGCTCTGGCTTCAACAGAAGCATCCAAGTAGATTTTTAATTCTGCCTCCGGCAGGACGACTGTCCCAATATCTCTGCCAACCATCACGACCGCACCTCGCAAGCCTATCTCGCGTTGGCGCCTGGTCATCGCCTCACGCACGCCCGGATACATAGACACCTGTGAAACGTTCCCGTCCACCGCTGGGCTGCGGATCTCCCAGGTCACATCCTCCCCATCCATGAGAACATCACACTGGCGACCGTCATCGGTGCACGGCGGTTGAACATCAAGATCCAGCACATTTGCAATCGCGGTTACTGCAACTTCATCCCCCACAGGTGTGTCGGATTTCAAGGCTGCCAGAGTAACTGCACGGTACATCACACCGGTGTCAAAATAAAGATAGCCCAGCTCAGATGCGAGGCTCTTGGCCAAAGTCGATTTTCCAGAGGCGGCCGGTCCATCTATGGCGATCATCCTTGCTTTCAAGCTTCAAACCTCCTCAACAACACAACTGCGGATTCCCTTTGACACAACAACCCGTTAACAATCTAAAAATGGCAAAGGCTCAGCCGGTGAAGCTTCATTATTCGAAATCTGTGAGCCCAACATCACCGAGAGTGGCGATATCCATCCGCACCCAGAGGATCCAACGCTCGAGCTCCGTTGGCGCCGAGCGCAGCACAAACCACCGCAGTAAATTCGGCGGCAAACTGCCATCCCAACCACGCCGTTCCTTCAACGCCATACCCTGACCCATATAGTCGGAGTGCAGGTTGGTCCCAGAATTTAATTCCAACGCGAGAACCGCCGGGGAGGGCTCTGCCAGGGAGTTGAATTCACCCCCCGCCCGATTGTAACCGCGCAGCGCCCACGCCAGTGCGGGGTTAACCTCAGATTGCACCTCTACTTCGATCTCATCGGTCCGACCCGCGTAGGCGAGTGAGGCATTGTCGAGTGTATCCTTGAGCAGCCGCATGCCGTTCGTGGTTGCCTCAGGACGCCAGAGTTCTCTGGCACTCGTTGCCAGGGGCGTGAAATTCAAGCGCCAGGCTGCAGAGAGCGTGATCGCTGCCAGTACAAGTGTAGCCGTGATCCCCAGTGTGTCTGCCACAACACCCCAAGACCAGCCCAAGCCAAAGAATAAAAGCAGGCTAACAGCCATGATGATCAATGCGCTTAATACAAGCAAGATTAGACCCGGGTCGCTCGGTGTGTAATCCAAGATAAAACCATTTACGTAGCCGACAAGCGATATCCATGCGGAAGCTGTTAGCACCAGGAGTACACCGGTGAGACCTATTAATTCGAGCCCGATGCCACGCTGCGCAATTCGTTCTATCAAAATCGAGATGGCATAGGCCACCAAAAGCGCTAGAGGAAGAACCACAAAGATTATTTCCGCTGCACTCCGCGCAGGATAAACCAGACCGCTGAACAAGCTGCCTAACGCCCACAGACTGGCTGCCTGTCCGAGGGATTCTTTGCGCTGCCAGGCGAGAACTGCACCCACGATGCCCATCACTACAAACAAGGGCTCATAACTCACGAGCATCACCATATAGGCGATTGCCGACTGTATACCCGGTTCCATCCATCCATGCAGCCATTCCGTGAGGGATTCACCCAATCCGGCCAGTCCATTCCAATAGAAACCTACGCCAGAGGCGACGAGGAGCATCACAACAAGCGACACCCATAAACCAGATTGAATTGCAAACAAACGTTTAAACTCTTCAAAGGGTTTTCGGTCCCGGGACAGGAGGATGCGGGACAGACCGAATGCGACCAGCAGCCCAAACAAACCCTGCAGAACTATGGGGCCTGACGCTAACGCGAAGCCTAGAGCAATCGCCGCGAGCAAGAGCTTCACTCGCCCACCATCCGATATGTCCGTCGACCAGGCGAGGAATACGAATAACACCAAGCTAGCTGCGGCTAGAGCAGATCCGTCGGCGGTTCTGGCGATTGTCCATCCAGACGTGGCGATGGCCAGCACTAAAACGGCTATCAGCGAATGAGCTGTGCCAATTCGTTTGCGCAGGATCAGCGGGCTTAAAACCAGCAGGATGCCGGCAAGAGCTGAGACTACACGCGCTGCCGCATCGGATAGACCAAAAAGCTGGAAGATCATGCTGGTGAAAACGAAGTAGCTCGCGCTTACCGGCCTCGCCACGCCATCGACATCCCAGAAAGGGGAAGCATCCGGGGTCGTCGCTGCTGCTGTTAGCGCATGAACAGCCTCTGAATCGGTGAGTGGATTTCTGCCTAAGTCTGCAAGCCGCATCCATGCAATCAATACGATCAAGATTGCGAGCATTATCGTACCCAGCTTGATACTCCGATTGTTATTCACGAGGAGTCACCTGCTCTCCTGGCGTAAATCCTAACCCTGTCATTTTGGTAAACAAGCTCCATGAATGCATCAAACTTTCCATCAAAGATTGGTTGGTAGGTCATTCGTTCAAGTTCTCCAACGTAGACATACTTCACATTATAGGTATTCAAGATCTGTAGAGTTTGGTCCCAATCCGGGGACTTAAACAGGGTCCTGACATCCTCTTCCCGTGTTCCGTGAAATTGGTATCCGCCGCGCCACTGGCTTTCATGACCGGGCCAGCCGATAACGGTGGGGAATCCCGTATGCACAGATACCCTCGCAAAGTACGAATAGCTGCCGCCAACGGCCTCTGCAACAACCCCGACCTCCAGATTATCACTCATCCATTGGATCGCTTCGCGATCCTCTTCGGTTGCATAGACAGGGTGCATCGCTCCATTCAACGTTCGGTCATGGACCGGGTCAAAGCTGTTGGTTTTTGTCCAAACAGAAAGGGCAGGATAGATGAGACCGGCAAGCAGCGGGAGAACTGTGAGTATCTTCACGGGGATCATCTTCGCGCTACGTTTAGACCAGATCACATCCATCACGTATGCTGCCGCGAGGGCCCATAAGATCCAGGCTGCAAAGTAGAATTTGAAAATCGTATTCATGCGCAGCCCGAATTGATCTTTGAGGTAGAAAAACTCGGGTCCAAGGATCAAAAGCGCCCCAATGGTGATCATCATTAGGATGAAAGGCCCTGATTTTATATCGTCCGCGGTATCTTTCCACACCCGTCTAATGAGCACAACAGCGGCAGCGATCATCACCGCTAAGCCAATCGCTGTCCATGACTGCGTTAACCGCAGCATGATCGTCGCTTGAGCTGCATCTCGAAGACTTTCCATCCCCATGCTGCTGAGGATCGCCCCCATCCCGATGACGTTTGCGCCCACAAGGTAAATCATAGCTGCTAAAAGCCACGAGAGAATCAAGAGTGCTAACGGGAGCCCCAGGCTTATTCCGAAAAGCCACTTTCCCTCCGCTCGCCTTCTTCCCTGCGTCACGCGCATGATAAGCCAGACGCTCAAAGGGATGAATAAGACCGCGAACATGATGAAGAAATGGAGGAATCGGGTGGGATGCATCAAGTGCGGCAGGATACCGCCCGCCTGTGAAGAGAATGAGGGATACCAGGGAAGATAAAACAAAATGGCTGCCACGATGATTGCTAGGCTCGTCGTGAGCACCGATTTAACCCAAGTCGTGAGCGGGAGCGTCCGGCTCCTCCAAATCATCACACAGAAGAGCAAGCTGAAATATATTGGGAAATCCCAGGTATTCAAGAATGCCAGCGCCCCGAAGAGCCAGGCGCCAAACCAGAACTCGAGCTTACTGAGAGAAGATGGCAGCACCCCCCCCGCGACCGCTCCGACAATAAGCACGCCCCCAATAATGAGCCCGCCGCTCCCGATACCTTTGATGATGGAAATGAATGCTGCGGAGATCCCAACACCAGCCGCTCCAGCTTTCAACCCCAGGACGACCACGACGATCGCCGCGGCCAAACTCAGGGTAATCAACACATTTTTACGCAGATTGCGAGTCCATTTCACCTCACCCAAATGAAAAGGTCTCCGCTGTCCCTGGAGGAAAATCTGGAAAGCGAAGGCGATCACCAAGAGCACAAAGGGCATCGCCAGAAGGTGTGGGTGATTGTCCGCAAGCAGGAAAGAGAAGAACGGGAATTCGTCGATCGACTGTAATCCGAGTGGTAAACCATTGAGATCGAGATCCCTGATCACGCGTGATGAGCGCCACCACCACAAATGTCGATCCGGCATCCAGCTCGCATCGAGATAGGGTGGCATTTCCAAGTCGGCAAGCCCAATCCAGGTCCAAAAAGGCGATGCTAATAAACCGTCGGCGTTCGTCGTCCAGAAGACATATTTAGAATGAAGGACCTCGAGGAAGCCTCCTAAATTTCCGCTGATCAAGACGAAGAGCGGCGCAAGGAGCGGTGAAACTCGTTTTACACGACCAGGCGTCCGTCGGGCGAGGAAATTAAATGCGAGGGAGTACGTGCCCAGGGCGACCAACGCAAACCAGAGACTGTTCGCAAGGTTGAAGGTGATTCCAGAGGCAACGCCCGTGAGCCGGGTGAGCAAGGCCAGAAGTATGTAGCCAAAGTAATAATAGGAGATCGCATAGCCCGAGAGCCATGGGTCGTGAGGCGGAAAACTATCTGACTGAAGAATCGCATTTAAGAACGCGAGCTCCATCGGCTTTTCTGTGTTGGCGATTTCCGGGTTGTTCGCCCGTACAAACGCCCAGACTAAGAACGCGAGCAGGAAAAGGGTCTCCATGATAAGAACTGTGGAGCGGTGTTTTTTAAGCCAATCGAGTAAATCACGCCAGGTGCTGCGCCCAATCCATACACTCAATCCCAGGAGCGCAAGAACTGCCATCACCGCTCCGCCAAGACTCGGTTGGAATAGCCGCAACGTGGCTCCCATCCAAAAAAGATATCCGGCCAGGAGTAATCCGAGCGCCCTGGCGAAACCATAGCCGCGGTCCTCGAGGCGTCCGAAGATCCGCCAGGCTACTGGCAGGGCTAGAGCGCCCAGAAGCGTGCTAATCAACCACCAGATGAAAACGTCTTGAATCACCTTACAACCTCATAGATCACAGTATTCCCCACCTGGAAGACGGTCCGGAGGCTTCCTTCAGATTCCATGGCAAGGAATTTGTCCAAAGCGTGTGTAGGACAACGCAGGCTTGAGGTTTCATCCTCGGGGTGTTCCAGTTCACATTCATCAGGTGAGATCGGGAACGATGTCGGCATCCCCAGCGGCCAACCGCGTAGATCACAGGAGATGCCCGGAATACTCGCCTCCGGCCAGCACGGATAGACCTCGGCATAGTAAGCGCGTTCGAGCCCACCGACGATGACATACTTAACATTATATTCATCGAGGAAGTCGTTTGCCTCCGTGATCGATCGCGTGAGATAGAATTTTGTTATCTGGAATAGCCGCTCGTCCGTCTCAGTGTTTTCCGCGGCGACGCGCTGCTGGGTTTGATGCCAGCGCCATCCCAGGACGCCAGGGAGACCGGTGTAGATCGAATAGCGCGAACCCCAGCGATACTCGGGAATATTCGCCTCCGCGATAACAGGGGAACCCTCAACATTTTCCTGCAGCCAACGAATTGCTTGATAATCCTCTCCCAAGGGGAGCTTCTCGCCCAACTCAAAGCGGTATGCGTAATCCATGTAGAGCATGCCGTCGAGCGTTCTAGGGGCCGTTACCGTCATGCGGTCCCGGACTTTCGCTAATGATCCCGTGAGAGGATACAGAGCGGCAGAGAATAAAAGTAAAACCGTTGCCACCAGCCAAATCCACCGCCAAACACGATTCCATTTGGGGAGAGATGCATACGTCCATGCAAGAGCTGCGGCTGCAGCCAGGCTGAAGAGCTCCCACACCTGGAGGTAGAATTTGAAGACCGTGTTCATGCGCCCGATATCCCCCTTGAGCACCACGACCTCCACGACAAACGTGAGGACCAACCCGGTTCCCACGAAGAAAAGCACGATCCGCTTGCCTATCGACAGACCAGGTCGCAGCAGCAGTATCAGCGCCCATACGCCGAGAGGGATGACAATCAGTGCAATCTGATATCCAACACCCATTAGCCAGGTGGTACCGGCCACAATGAGAATAGCCGCAGATCCAATCCACATCGCAATCGGCCGCAGCCGGTTCAACTCTGTGATCGGGGTTTGAGCCAGCCACTCGCGAGTTTCCCATGCCATCCAGGCTGCAACCAGGAAGAGAAAGACTCCATGCACCGTCAGGTAATCGATCAGGGGTGTCAGCGACCCCTTCCAGATCTCTGCGGACATATATCCCTGCCCGTACCACTGGTGGAAGGGCTGATAGAGGAATTGGGAAAATGCTATAAGCAGGATGGAATAAAGCGCTGCTTCTGTGATCTGAGGCAGATTAAATTCTCGATCGCGCCACCACACAGCGACAATGACGGCGAGCACTCCTAACACCCAATACACAGGGAAATCCCAGGTATTTACAAGTCGCAGCGCGCCAAGCGTTAAACCGCCGACAAACAAGGCCAAAGCGATGTCGATCTTCCCTCGACGGCGAAGTTGGGTGACAGAAAGAATCCACGAAAGACCCCAGGCAAGACTCAGGATGGTGAGGGAACGGCTGATCATGTGAGCGTGTAGATCGGCGTATAGAAAAGTGAAGAAGGGGAATTCTGTGATCGGTCCTGGTTCACCCTCGCCGGGGGTTATCATCCGGCTCGGGTTCCAATACCACTGGTCCATCGGATAGGGAAGCGGAGACTTGTACGTCAGGTAACTTACAAATCCCTTGGCCGCTTGACCCGCTCCAACGAAGTACCTACCCTCTTCAACCCCTGCTGGAGTGCCGATCTGTTTAAACCCATCATAGAACATCCTGGCCGTGCCCAGATTTCCAAAAACCACAAGCAGGAGCGCAGCGATGAGACCCGCCAATTTGGGATTCGCCTTAGCGCGAAGAGACACATTCTGGGAGAAGGAACGTACCAGATGGTAGCCCACGCTGTACGCGCACAATGCCAGGATCGAGAAGAGCGTTGGGATAATGAGATTGTAGGCTGTCGCCGGGATAATACCCAGCAATTTCACCGGCATGCCGACGAGCACAAAACCGTAATAGTAGTAGTTGATATACCCGCCAGCGAACCAGGGGTCATAAGGGGGGAAAGTTGAACTTTTAATTACTGCGTTCAGATAGGAGAAGTCCATTGGCTTCTCCCCACCTTTTGCCGGGTGCCATAAATCAGGATTCCCGAATCGAATCGCGAGATCGAGGAGGAAAAAGCTAAGCGCAAATACTTCCACCCAGAGAATATCCCGCCATTGCGTCCGGAAGAATGTGGAAAGTTCCTCGCGGTCACGCCAGGCGAGGGCGAAGGAAACAGCCGCGAGCAGCAGCAACACAATAAAGAGCGTCAAGCGGCTGACTGTAATCCCAAGACTCCCGAAGATCCAGGCGCCCCAGGAGAACAACAGCAGTCCGATCAGCCGCGAGAGAGCATAGCCGCCATCATGAAACCTTCGGAAGACGACTCGCGTTATGGGATAAATCAGGAGGCCCAAAACCCCCAACGCTACCCACCAGACGATGGCGCTCAACAATCCCGAGCGGTTAACAATGCTCTCCGTGTTGAATATCTCTGACCAGGTACCCTCGTCCTGCTGTCGCTGCCACTGATCCGTAGAAAGCAATAGTTCTTTCCCTGTAGTACTCCCGGCGTCCTTCGGCAGCACATGGACGACGCCGCTCACATCGACCTGGGAAAGAATGTCGAAAACTTTTTCGGCGCTGAAATCCGCATCCCGCTTAAAGATCAACACCTTCGGATGATCGTAAACTGTAAACGCTTCTTCTGCGAATTGATCGTTGATCTCCAGCGCCCCGATTGATGGGTGGCTTTCAAAAACCTCAACGAGTGAATACCCTAATCGGCCGGCGTACAATCCCACCTCTGCGGTCGCGCCACACGTGGGGACATCCATTCCATCAGGGCAACCGAATAGTTCGCGGTAGAAGACGGATGTAAGTGGGTAGCGGATCGGAACGCGGGGGATCGTTCCATACTGCCGATTGGAGGAGATCATAAGATAATCCCCCTGCTCCAAATATTCTACAATTCTCTCGAGCTTATCTGGGAATCCGCTGTCATCATCGTCCTGGTTATCATGCCAATAAAGTTCGAGATTTTGCACCTCATATCTGCCGCCGAGTCCTCGTCCATCAACTCCCCACGGTAAACCGTCATCCCAGGTTGTCTCATGCACCAAGACAGTTGGGCGCATATACAGGGATGGTTCACCCGTATTTTCGAGAATCAGGAACAAGCGAGTGTCTGGATCGATGCTAAAGGATCGGTCGAGTTGGATTTCAACCCGAATCTCTTCACCCGCGCGCACTTCGCCCTGGTATTCCCCGCGCGCGTAAACATCCCCGGCATGAGGTTCATCTGCGAGCGTCACAGAAAGGTCCAGGACACCGCCCTGGCCATCGCCCGTCGAGACGTAGGGTAGTAGAACACCGCTTATGACCGCGGATACGTCTGTAGAGATTTCCGTTGTATAGGTGTCCCCGGAGTTTAATTCAAAGGGTACGGGCATGGGTATTGTTTCGTAAAACGTCTCCCCATCAGCCTCACCCACCAGATTTACGACAGCCGGAATACTCCTATAAATCCAACGCGATGCAGATACCCGGGTGAGCGGTTCCGAGTATATCGAATGGAAGGCAAAGGCCCACAAAGCCGTCCCCAGGACAGTGACCAATCCAACCAACAGCACACCAACTCGGGCTGCCTTTTGCCATTGGGCTTTGAGCTCCGGGACACTCTCCCATGCATGCCAGAGCACCCAGGCTGCCAGCAACGCCAGTGTTGGATAGACCGGCAATTGGTAGCGCATCGCCTTGGTGAAATTGATCGATTGCCAGATGAACATGCCGGCTGTCCAGACCACCAGGATCAAATACCGCTCCCACCGTCCCCGAATCATCTCAATCAGGGCCCACCCCAAACCGATCCAGCCCAGGATCGCGAGTGGTATGCCCATTCCCCAGAGGATCAAATTTTTCAGTGAGAAGAAGATCGGGGCGCGGTCAGCCCACTGAAGTGCATAAGGAGCATCGGTGTTGCCTGCCTGCTGGCTTCGGACTTCCGCCATATTCGCCAGCCACTTCGGGTTGAACTTCACGTTAAGGAATCCCGGTCCTTCAAAAGCGTAGGGTTGGAAAATACGGAAGACCAGGAGTGACAGGAGCGCTGCAGCGAATAAGAAAACGAGCGTGCGGGAGATAACAGCGGACCTTTGATCAGAGGGAGCATTGAGAATATTCGTGAGTCCAGCAAGCGCTACAGCGACCGCCAGAGGAGCTGCGCTGATCTTGGAAGCCACTGCCAGCCCCAGCATGACACCGAAGAGCAGATAGTCACTGAGCTTCCCCTCACCGATAACTCGAACGGAGAAATACAGGCCGGCAAGTATAAATACATTGGCAAGCGGGTCGACGACGAAGAAATGTGCGTGTTGAATTAACAAAACCGAAAGAGTTGTAAACAGCGCGGCCAGGATCCCCACCCGACGATTGAAGAGTCGCTCCCCGATAAGGTAAATTAGAAGGATGGATACGAGATCTGAGATTCCTGAAACAGCCCTCCCTAAGAGGTGGACCTCGTCATAACCTGACATCCCGGTCCATTCGGCCAGATAGCGGACGAGGAAGATGGGGAACGTACCATAGACGAAGAAGCCATGCCCAGCGTTATGTGGATTGAGAGGGGATGTATCAGTGTTGAAATATTCCCCGATGGACTGTGGAGGGTGGATCGAGGTCTCAACCATCGTGAGAAAACGTTCGTCCGGGTGAAGATGGGTACCAGAATCCCAATTCAAGCCGGTGAAGCGTAGATACGCAGCCAGACCGAGAACCGCGACCAGGAGAAACCCAACCATGAGATCCGAAAGAACCCTGGATCTTTCTTTTTCAGGCGGCTCGTATTCTTGCTCTATGGGCGTTTCAACTTCGACCATAATTACTCGGTTTCCCGAACCGCTTCCAGATGAGAGTCAGGGACGGAAGGCACTGACAGAATAATAAAATTCTTCCCCTCGATATTGTTTGGATATTCTGTAATCCGTGCAAGGGGGTACAGCTCCTTGAGCTTCTGAAGGGATTCCACGTCATCCGGATGGAGCAGGAAGAGCTGCGGCCGAGATTCGGAGGTTGTACTCGCGAATTCCTCCGCGGAAATGGCGTAATCCCTTGTAGGTTGACCTGCGTTTATCCCGACAAGCCGTGTGTCAACCCAATGGGGGAAGGCAACAACATGCGCGGTTTCATAATCGCCGATCGATTCAGCAAAATTCTGGATCACGGCGCCTGCTTGCGACGTGTTCCATGCAGAGCGGAGAAAAAGGTCTTGATATTCTTTGAAAACGAGATGGAAATTCAATCGACCCGCTACTAGCAGGAGCAACCCTGTGAACACTAGGCTGATGACGACCGTCCGACGCCCTTTCCAATGGGTTTCGATCCAATCCGGAATTGCCGCAAACGCTAATCCAGCAAGGATGAAAACGGGCACAATCGCCCCCGCAGCCCGGTTTGTAGCAGGATTCTCAGCTGGAAAGGCAAGCGATAGCGTGGAAGGGAGCTGGAGAATGGGGATCGAGACGAGAATGAACAAATCGATCCAGCGTCGGTAGCGCACAAAGCGGGTCAGGGCGATAACTACTCCAAGAGAAAACAGAGCACCAGTGACCCAATCCAGTGCTGGACGGTGCGGGATAGAGTTTACCCATACTTCACCATTATCCCAGTTGAACATTTTTAAGCCGTTCCAGACGTTTGCTAAGAAAATCTGTATTGCGGGATCGGATAATTCCCTCTCGGTGCTCCCATAGCGCGTGGTCATCCTGTAGATCACCTCATCCGGGCGATTCACGGCAATTCTCACAAGGGGCATGAGCACAATTAGAGCGACTAGACCTATGACTACGAGCAGCGTAATCATCTCCCGGCGCTGCTCGCGCGAATCCTTAAACAGGAGATACAGGCCAACACCAACGGCGATAGCGATGGGGATAACTCGCGCCGGACTGTACCCATGGAGCCCCATGCCGACGACTAACCCGCAAAGCAGGAAATCATTTCGATTGCGAGTACGGATTCCCTTGGCCAAGTAATAAAAAGCTGGCGCGACGAATAAAGGATAAAGTGGAAACCGAAGCCCCACCCGGCTGATCACATTTGGCCAATACGCGATCCCGGTCAGGACCATGGCCGCGAGAGCAACCCGCTTGCCCCCGACTTCTTTGCCGAGGAGATAAATGAAAGGTAGTGTTAGAACCCCCGCCAGGGCTGTGCCGATTTTCAAGGTGAGATGGGAAATCCCCGTGCCCAACAATTTATCCGTCGCTGCAGCCATGTAAAACTGCAGAGCCTCACGCCCGGTGTTCCTCGAGAAAAAGATCGAGTATTTTCCATTGAGCACATCGACGACGTCCAGCAGTTTCTCAGCATGATCGCTGACCATCTCCGGCGGAACCGTATCGAGGAGATAGAACCTGAAGTAGATTGAAAGGCCGAAGCCTGCAAGAACTAGAAGCTCCCAGCCAGAGAACGATAGGCGAAGATTTGGGTCAGCCAACCAACTTTTGAACCTTCTCCACCAGCTCATCAGGGGGAATTCTCCCTCCCAGAAAGCCAGCAGGACGGTGATGACAGAAGCGGTCCAGAAGACCATAGTCAAAAAATCGAAGAGGTTATTCCCAGAGGTGAGGAAAGTCAGCAAAGAAAGAATAAGTGCCGCAGCTAATAATGCGGGACGATAGGAGACGGGACTGAATTTCTCATTTGATGTGGTTGGTGGCCTAAAGTGAAAATCATCTACCCAGGTCCCCCAAGCGATAACTACAGCAGCCAGGATGTACAGTGCAATGCTGATCCAGATCGAACCACTCCGGCGTTCCAGGCCAAATTGCGCTGTAAGCGCAAGCAGCAGCGCAACCGGCAATCGAAATTGAGATGCCGAAAAATGAAATGTCGGCAAAGTTGCCTCTGGCTGAGACTCTTCGTCCAAATCTACCGGCGGGTCAACAACCGCACTCTCTACAGGTCCTTCTGGGATAGGGAGTGGACGCCCACGGGCCAGGGATTTCAACCAATCGAGGACGCTCGGCTCCCCCAGTTCTTGCGGATTGGAATCAGGAATTGGGTTAGGTTCCGGCTCAGATGAGGTCATTGTTTGCGCACCAGATAGAAGCTATAAGTTCCGTTCTCGGTCGGCGACGTATCATAGTATCGTCGCACCAGCCGATCCGTCAAACCAAGATTCCAACGATAAGGGGCGAGAATCCACTTGCCGCATAGCTTGTGCGGGAGTAAGCAGGGTCCGCCGAAGTAATGCCCCCACTCCAGAACATGCAGGGAGGATGGAGGAAAGTAGCGGAAGGTTCTCTCGATCGTGAAACCGGCTGCTGATAATCGCCGCTCCCACCCTCCCTCATCGTCGAGATTAATCGTTCGCGACATGCGCATAAACCAACTTTCATACGACTTCCCCAGAGCAGGAAGCCCCACTCCTGAGAGCTTCTGGGGGAGGCTCAGCTGCGTGCGATAGCCCGGGTTGGGCACCGTGAACACAAATGGCGCTCCTGTTTTTAACACTCGACCCACATCATGCAGAACCGCGTCAAGATGCGGTATGTGTTCAAGCACCGAGTTGCTGAAAGCCGAAGCGATTGAATTGTCCGGGAGCGGCATGCGCGCCCCATCTGCTTGCAAAAGGAGATCATACACATGGCGTGACTGGGTTTCACGCATGATCGGTAGATCAGGGTCGACCCCGATCTCAATCGGGCGGTCAAACGCGATCGTCGCAAAATGCCCATCACCACAACCTACATCGAGAGTCGGTGACGGGAGATCCAGGCCTTCGTAGTAGCTGGCTTCAATAGCCCGCAGAAGTGCTCGGAAGTACGGCAGATCACGCAGATGCAGCCAAAAATAATCTTTCGTCATGTACTTATGAGTTTCACACTTTCGAAGTTAATTCGGCAAATATGGTTTCATACTTTGCCGATACAACTTCGCTTGAGTATTGTGCCATGACGCTGACACGGTCGCGCCTGTAATCCGCAGGATTCCTGAGGATCTGGAGAAGGGCAGCGGCCAGCTCGTCTGCATCCCCAGGAGGGAATGTTAAGCCCATACCCGTTGCCGTAGTAGGCTGCCGGACTCCGGGGAGGTCGCTGGCCACAACCGGAGTTCCCGAGAGCATTGATTCCACCTGAACCATCCCGAAACTCTCCGTGCTGTTTAAGCTGGGGAGCACCGTAACATCGCACATCTTAAAGAAAGCCGCAAACTCACTCTGCTGGAGAATTCCTAAGAAAGCCCAATGGTCACCAAGCGCCTCGATCTGTGGGAGAAGGCGGAGGCGATATGCTTCCTCGCCCAATACATTTTCATGCTGACCAACATAAAGAACGCGGGCGCGCGGCATTTCTTTGAGAACGATCGGCATCGCCTGGGCGAGCACCTCGGCACCTTTCTCTGTCGCCAGGCGTGCGGCCATGCCAATTACAGGATTCCCCTGGACAATATTGAAGCGCTCGCGCATGGATTGGATAACGAGGGGATCCGGTTCGGGCATTTCGATCGGAGGCGGAATGACTTCGACCTTATCGAGCCTATCATCTAAAATCGACGATTCTTCTGCATAATCCCGTGAGTTAACTACGATCACATTCGCGGTTTTTGTCGAAATCATATTCGCCATATTTGAGACCAGGTTTGCGACCGTGTTCAAAGGTGAGGACGGCAGCAGGAGATCGCAATGGTAAGTCATCACTACAGGCACACCAAAGGCGCGTCCAAGAAGCGAAAGAGGAGCGGCTTCGAGCTGCGGGACGTGCAGGTGAAGGATGTCATGCTTTGGGATCAACCGCGCAGCTCGGTAGAGGAAAGTTGGCATGATCGGGCCCTTGCTCACATTAAACAAAACCGGCACTCGCCTTACGTCCACACCATCCATTTTTTCAAGCGGTTGAAGAGATTGCTCGTATTGCGAAGTTAAGACCGTAACCTGGTGCCCGTGAGAAACAAGCATTCGCGCCAGGCGTTCCGTGTATACCGTCAGGCCGGAAAAATGAGGGCGATAGTAATATAGTGTGTTTAGAATGCGCATATCAACCCGCTTGCTAATTCGAGCCAGTGAGGAGCCACTTGCGAATATCCCGGTACAACCCTGAGACAGTCTCTCCTTCATTCAGTAAAGCAATGAAACCGAAGAGAGATCCTAATGCATAAACCATTCCATGAATGGTGAGCGAGATGGCCAAGGCCTCCGCTGTTGGAACATCAAACACAGAGAGCGCCAATACTCCTGCCACCTCAAACACGCCGAAATAACCCGGCACTGATGGAATTGCTCCACCAAGCAATGTTATCGTTAACATGAAGAACGCCCAGGTCCATTCCGCTTCGGGGATGAGGGCTCTCATGATCAACCAATACTCCACCCCAGCGAGAGCCCAAGTGATCACCATCCAACCAAGACTCGTGAAAAATAATCGAGGATCTTGAAGCGCCTGCAAGCCTTGCCGCACGCGTTCCCAGGCGGCCATCCAACGCTTTTCGCCTCCGGGAAGCCAGCTGACAACGCTTTCAATCCATTCAGGCTTGCGTATAAGAAGCCAAAGAACGGCAATAATAATAAACAGGACAACAGCGATGGATAGTCCAGTGCGTGGTACGTTGGGAAAGCCGGCGACATGAGGAAGCAGTGCGAAAAGCAAACCTAAGGCAATCGCGAGATCAAACAACCGTTCAACAAGGATTGAGGAAAGGACCGATAAAATCGATCCACCTGGATGTCTACCCAGTAGAACAGCCCGTCCCACCTCACCCAGGCGCCACGGAAGAATGTTATTTAGAAGATAGCCTTCATTCAGCGCGGCAAGTACACGACCGAATCCATATTTGTTATTCATCATTGTTTTCCATGCCGCTGTACGCGCCAGCATGGAAGCCAGGTAAACAACGACCGCAAGAAGCAAGAAACGCGCGTCCATCCTCTTTAACGCGGCGAGAAGCGGTTCCCAGCCAGCCCAGCGTAGAACCAGGGTCAGGGCTACAGCGCTGATGAGTATTCCCAGTAGGAGGCCAAGAAATCTGCGCGAGTTTCGTGACATTGACATCAGGCGAGGATTATACACCGTTGATGATGCAGGCACCGTTTTTCGTACACACAAACCACGCTTTAGCCATTTCGTCCATCCTCAGGCATCCACTCCTTCCAAGTGATCGGAGAACGACCTTCTCGTTATGATTCTCTGGTAGAAGGTTATTTAAGACGTGAATACGGTATCCAGCAAGTCATCTGTGCTTCGTGATTGAGCATCTTTTCGCAGCCATGTCAGGAACTCGATATTCCCCTTCGGACCACGCAAAGGCGAACAAATGAGCCCCTGAGGCGCAAGCGAGTGTTTGAGGGCAAAATCCAGAACTTGCTGGGTTACATCACGATGCACAGAGGGATCGCGAACAACCCCACCTTTTCCGACACGATCTGGCCCAGCTTCAAACTGCGGTTTGATTAAAGCGATCACATCTCCCCCCGGCTCCAACCATCCAACGACGACCGGCAGCAGCTTCCGGAGTGAGATAAAGGAGACATCCATTGTTACAAGATGGACACGCTCAGGAAGTGCCTCCAAATAACGAGCGTTCGTCTTCTCAATCACGACAACACGAGCGTCGTTTCGTAATTTCCAATGGAGCAGTCCCTTTCCCACGTCGATCGCATACACACGCGCAGCCCCATGTTGTAGGAGACAATCGGTGAACCCTCCGGTTGAAGCGCCGACATCGGCACACCGTCGCCCCTCCACGGTTACCGCAAATGTCTCCATAGCTCCTAGTAATTTCTCTCCTCCGCGGGAGACAAATCGTGGTCCGGAGGCTACCTCAATCAACATCCCCGGTTCTGCTTTTTGAGATGCTTTATGAATCAACTGTCCTTCCACTCGAACGAGCCCGGCCATGATCAATTTTTGCGCCGTGGAACGGCTTTCGGCGAGACCGCGGTCAACGAGTAGAAGATCGATACGTTTCTTGCTGGACATAATCCCGATTGTACTTCAATCCTCACATTCAACCCATTTTCATAACGGGAATAACGTGATCGAGGCGCCCCATCTCTTGCCCCCCTCAGAGGTTCCTGCTATCATGCGGCCCATGCTCAAAAATCTACTGAAGGCCATGCGCCCCAAGCAATGGGTCAAGAATGGCATTATCTTCACGGCACTTGTTTTCGATCAGCAATTGTTAAATCTATCGTCATTCCTAAGAACCTTTGGAGGGTTCTTAATATTCTGTTTGGGAGCAAGCGCAGTCTATCTCATCAATGACCTCGCTGACCTCGAACAAGACCGGCAGCACCCTGTGAAGCGAACACGCCCGCTCGCCTCAGGAAAACTCTCAAAGAACGTCGCGACAGTTGCCGCGGTTCTCTTCTCGGTCACAGCCCTCGGTCTCGGATTCTGGCTCGAAATCAAGTTCGGTCTCATCCTTCTTACCTATATGGTTTTGAACTTGTTATATTCTTTTTACCTAAAACACATCCCCATCATCGATGTTCTAGTCATCGCCGCCGGTTTTGTCCTTCGCGTAGCGGCCGGAGTAGTGCTCATCACGGTTCAGCGATTTTCCCCTTGGATGTATGTCTGTGTTACTTTAATCTCACTTTTCATGGGTTTGGGGAAGAGGCGCGCAGAGATGGTTCTATTAGCGGACGATGCGAATTCTCATCGACGCGTGTTAGATGGCTACACTCTCTCGTTCATCGATCACCTGCTTTCGATTGTCTCCAGCACAACGATCCTCGCGTACTGTCTGTATACTTTCTCCGCTGAGAATCTCCCTGGCAATCACTTAATGATGTTGACGATCCCCTTTGTAATCTATGGAATCTTCCGCTATCTATTTCTTATCCACGTAAAAGCCAAAGGCGGCGCACCGGAAGAACTCCTTCTTTCCGATAAACCACTCATGGCAACGGTTGCACTCTGGGGTTTAACCGCCGTCGCCATCTTATACTTCTCCCTATGACCCTGGCCAGCGCTTCTGGCAAAGCTATACTCTTCGGGGAACATGCGGTTGTTTACGGTCAGCCCGCTATAGCTGTTCCTCTTAACCATATCCGTGTGACGGTTCAAGTTGAAAACCTCGATCCAGGAACAACTGGCGTACTCATAGACGCACCCGACATCAGCCAGTCCTATTGGCTCCACGAAGCGGATGGGGAAAATCCTTTGGCATCCGCAGTGCGCTTTACGCTTGACGAACTCAGTGTGGAAGCGCCTGTAGATATCCATTTGACTATCCGCTCCCAGCTCCCCATTGCCTCGGGGCTCGGATCAAGCGCGGCTGTCTCTGTCGCCGTCATCCGCGCTTTGAGCACCCACATGGCGAAACCACTCGAAGTCGAAACGGTCTCCAAGATCGCTTACACAGTCGAGTGCATCCATCACGGCACACCGTCCGGGATTGACAACACCGTAGTCGCCTACGAAAGACCAGTCTACTTCGTTCGCGAACACAAACCAGAGCTCATACCTATTTCCACACCGCTCAATCTGATTGTTGGGGACACAGGCGTGGCGATGAGAACCACTATACCGGTGAGCCTGCTGCGTGAACGCTGGGAAAAAGACCCGGGGACATACGGGGGATGGTTCGAAGAGATTGGTGAAATCGCAATAAAAGCCCGGACTATGCTAGAAACGGGCTCTATCGAGTCTTTGGGCGCTCTGATGGATCAAAACCAGACGCTGCTGGAAGATATGGGGCTTAGTTCTTTTGAACTTCAACGTCTCATCAGAGCAGCTCGCAAGGCCGGCGCTTTAGGCGCCAAACTTTCGGGTGCAGGAATGGGCGGGATTATGCTCGCACTTGTTGAGCCGGACACCGCGCAAATCATTGAAACCGCTCTTCGAAAAGCCGGGGCAAAACAGGTTTTCATAACAGAGGTGGACGGATGATTTTCCTCAAGCTTGGCGGCTCCCTAATCACAGATAAATCACAGACCGAAACAGCTCGCCTGGAAGTGATCGATAGGTTGGCCACTGAGATCCAGGATGTTCGCAGGGAGAACCCGGAATTAACGATCCTTCTCGGGCACGGTTCGGGGTCTTTTGGCCACCATGCTGCCGCGAAATTCGGCACCCATCATGGCGCATCGACAATTGATGATTGGAAAGGGGTCGCCGCGGTCTGGAAAGCGGCTAATAAGCTGCACCGGTTCGTAATGGACTCACTACTGGCGGCTGGTCTGCCGGTCATCTCTTTCCCTCCTTCCGCTTCTGCTCTCGCACAGGACGGTGAGTTGATAAGCCTCGCGATCCAACCTATTCAACTAGCGTTGTCAAAAGGTTTGATCCCCGTGACCCATGGCGACGTAGTGTTCGATGAAACCCGAGGAGCAACGATCGCTTCGACTGAAGCCATCTTCTCCTATTTAATCGAGACAATAAAACCCAGCCGCATCTTACTTTCAGGCCTTACTCCTGGTGTATACGATCATTCCGGGGAGATCCTACCCTCAATCTCCCAGGCCGAATTTGCCGAACTCATTTTCGCAGATGATGCGCCAATGGATGTTACCGGCGGTATGAAAATGAAAGTCAAATACGCGCTGGCATTCGCAAAACAATTATCGGGCGCTGAAGTACGCATCTTTTCTGGCGAGGTCCCCGGCCACTTACGAGAGGTGCTCCTCGGTTCACCAAGGGGGACGTTGATCACGTAGCAACGGTCTTTTCCGTCATAAGAGCAATCAATTCCCAATATTCAGGTGGGAAAACGCGTCCACTTCAGGGAAGGACGTAACTTGATATCAATCACCGATTGCTCTAGACTCCGATCTATAACCTAAATAATATTCAATCATTAGGAGGTCGAAAATGAGTGATCGGAAAAAGGTCACCCTGCGAACATTGTTTAAAAAGGTTGAGGAAGGCGTGCCCATCACAATGCTGACGTGCTACGACTACCCGACCGCCCACTTCCAGGAGCAGGCAGAAGTCGATATGATTCTAGTTGGGGATAGCCTGGGCATGACGATGCTGGGCTACGATTCAACGCTGCCGGTGACCATGAATGACATGATTCGGCATACGCAGGCAGTCCGGCGCGGTTCCCATAATGCCTGGTTGATCGGCGATATGCCCTATATGAGCTACCAACCGAGTGTGGAAACAGCCATACGCAGCGCCGGCAGATTCATGGCAGAAGCCAGTTGTGATGCCATTAAACTTGAGGGAGGAGCCGAGATCGTCCCACAGATTAAGGGTATCCTGGCTGCAGGGATCCCGGTGATGGGACACCTGGGATTGACTCCGCAGAGCGTGAGTGCTTTAGGCGGTTTTCGTGTCCAGGGGAAAGGCGCTGTACAGGCGAAGAAAATCATGGACGACGCCAAAGCACTCGAGGAAGCGGGCGTCTTTGCCATCCTGTTTGAGATGATCCCGGATCGTCTCAGCACATTGATCACAGAGAGCATGGAGACATGCTTCAATATCAGCCTGGGCTCAGGTCCTGATGCTCACGGGCAGTTGCTTATTTACCATGATATGTTCGGTCTCTACCCAAAATTCAAGCCGCGGATGGCGAAGGTTTACGCTGATGTCGGGAAAACCATCACCGATGGTCTTAAAGAGTATGTTGACGAAGTGAAAAGTAAAACCTTCCCCCAGCCGGAAAATTGGTTTGGGATCTCCGACGAAGAGTATGACGAGTTGATGAAACTAATCAAGGGATAATCTAGCGAATGTACGTTTAGAAAAGGAGTAAATTCTATGACCGAGGATATTCGTGCTCTCTTGCAGATACCCACTTCGCGCCTGGATGCTATAAATCAGATCCTTGCAGATCCCGACATGAAGATCATCAACGATTTCTTAGATGTGGTTGCGAAATACGGCACACCAGAGGAAATTAATGCGAAAGCCGAAGCCGCAAGGCAGATGCCCGTCTTGCGCGAGAAGGTCGCAAAAACCCAGCCCGATTACTTGAAAGATCTGGACTGGCTTCAGGAACAGCGCGAAAAAGGCGCTTTCATCAGCATCGACGAATATCGCAAGAAAGTTCTCGGCGAGCGAGCCGAGAAGATGTCATTCAATGATGATTTCGCCGTTACCCTCGAGATCAGCGCCTGTCAGTACTTCCCATATGTGATTCTAGCTGCGAAACGGGCGATCGCGGAGGGGCTATTGATGCCCAGCAGGTTCATCCGCGTGCGTCAAATGAAGGAGCAGGAAGAGGATGGTGATCTCCCGGCTTTCGCAGCCGCCATGCAGATCGTCGGTGCCAGCTACGTGGAGACCCTCGACACAAAGGGTACTGACGGATCAAATGTTCATCTAGGCGGTCCCGAGACCATCACCGGGTATTTCGGTGGAGTGGGTCAGCCGAATGAGTATGCTTTGAAATGGTTGGATGAATTCCTCTACTATTACACCAACTACGGCATCCGGCAGGTCTTGAATATAAATCCCGGAACAGTCCTTCTCGGGTACCTTCTCCATCGGCTCGGTGTTGACAATGAGTTCAAGATCTCGGTCTATATGGGGAATGACAATCCGTACGCGGCGTTCTGGACGCTTATCGGCGCCAAGCTCTTCAGCCGGGAGGATGGGACCTCTCCGTTGATCGGTTTCAATTGGAGCAATTCCATCAACAATGAGACGATGGAGATCACGGCCCAATTCAGGAAGGATCTGGGATTTGAGGATGTGGTTCGATACGAACACCACATCGTTGAGACCTATAAAAGCATCGTCCGCCAGCCTTACAACCGGCGCGATGAGTTGATCGAGATTGCCGATCATGTCGCCAATATTTCCGCTAAACACGAGGGGGCTGATCCCGAAATTGACGTCAAGCGAGAACATCCAAGCGATATATTGGATTACTTCCGCGACAAAGAGGAAATCATCGAAACGGGCGATTGGGACTATCTGACCTTGAATTTCAGCGACAAGCTTGACTCCCTAAACAAGACCGCCTGGGCATTGACGGAGAATGGACTTTCTTTCATCGCCGCTGAGCATCTTCACGCTAAATAGCGATCCTTGATTGCGAGCAGGTGGAAACGCCGGCCCGGTAACTCGCTAATGGGTTAGAAAGAAAGGATCCAATCATAAGAAATTATGGATCCAACGGATAACCCCGTTACAAACAAAGATGTCTGGGGAAGCACTGCAGTTTTCGCCATCATCGGCATTCTGCTGCTGCTTCCCCTGCTTTTCGTTTACCAAGATGTGGATTTCTTGCCATCGCCGCAGGCAATCATTGCCGCCTCTGGAATTTTTTGGGGTGTTTTGAGTGTCTTCGCCTTCAGGGCATTCTGGGAGCTTTACTACCAGCACTTCTACCCCGGGTGGGTTCGTCCCCTCGCTCCGCTAAACATCTTCCTATACGCCGCATTCGGCTTTGTCTTATGGTTCCTGGCCAACAGTTTCAATACACTCCCAGTATTGGTTTTCATTCTTCTTGGGGGGATCGAGGGTCTCTTGGAACACGTGATTGGGGTTTATGGCCTGCGGATCCTCGAAAAAGTACCCGTATTCAATGCGCTTAATCCTGGTCCAGTGTTCATTTTCTCATTCTTCGAGTACATCGTGTATTGGTCAATCGTAGCCTGGCTTGCGGTTGCACTGACCAAGTTCATACCCCAGGTGTTCTAACCTCGCAATTAAGTGGCAGATAGCCTGTCGGCGGCGATGTTCCTGTACTGCCCCCACACCCCCTGAGGACGATCGGTTTCGGTTTTACGTTTCAAAGGGATGTCTCTTAGGAGACATATAGCAGTGCTCAGGGGATATATATTGTGGTCGTTCCCAGATTGGTGAGGGGTTGATGGTTTATTGTGGAGTGCGGAAGCTCTACTTCCGGTCGCAGATAGTGCCTGTACTTTGAGTTTTGAGCGTAAATATCCTGCAGGTTCATCCTCCAGAGGATTATTTCCTGAGCCCTACATGATTTGCGGCACCGTGATCATTGCGGTGGCGCTTCCAGAATGGGTACACCAGAGGCGTCACCCGTGAGCGTTACAGCCCCGCTCCAAACCCAGCCATCCTTGCCCTCGTCGATCCGTCGGATGTACCACCAGGTCCCATTTGTCTCGGACTCAAAACGCCCTTCAACGAATGCCCGCTGTCCCTCTAAAAAGAAATCGAGACTGTCGTAACTCTCATCCGGTCCAAAACGGACATAAGCGTTGTAATCCGCCATGACTACAGGCTGGCCGGGCGTAGGAGTTACGGTCATTGCAGGAGTCGGGCTCTCAAGGGGTGGCGCCGGAGAGGGTGTGACGGGTATCGGCGGTGGAGTCTGAAAAGTCGCTTGCTTCGTCAGCTCGGCATCCGCATACGCTGTGGCTATCACCGCCTCGCTAGACCGTGTGGAGGACGCTCCCGTCCCAGCCCTACACGCGCCCACCAATATTGCCAGAGCTACCAACAGCGCTCCAATAACACCCCGTCTCAACATATCCGTTAGATTCTCCTGACAACCCCTTCGAACCAGCTGGCATAAGAGTTGCATACGTTTAATCCGGATGAGTATACCGCAGACGAGCCGTTCCGAACCATCTCATCTAAAATCATGGAAATAATGAGTTAATCCGATTGGTACATCTTTCCTCTCTACGTCTTCACCTACGTCGTGCTATGATGCTCTTATATGGCGAGTACATCAAATGTAACCGCCGCTGCTCGCTCACGCCAAGAAGAGGTTGAAGTGCCTCCTGAAGAGACAATTGCGCAGCCGGTAGCGGAACAAGATACCGAATATCTGACCGCATTGGAACGCCTAGAGCGTGCGCAGGAACGCATGCTCTCGGCAGCTATTGCATTCTGTGATGGGTTAATCAGCGCCGGTCAATTGCGCGCCGTTCGAGAACTCCTGCGGGAACAAGAGAGTAAAATCGACGCCATGGGAGGAATTCAAGCTTCCCCATTCATCGGGGAGGTTCATGACGACTCGGCTTCTCCACCACCGGAGATGAAGAGTCCAGCCCCCGTTATTGAAGAGAGTGTTGCTCAAGCAATCACAGAAGAACCCTCCATAGAAGATATCGACGACCCGGAACTCCGCCGTCGGTTAGAAACACTTGATGGTAAGATCGCTCGCCTTGAACAGGATTTTCAACAAGGGCGGATTAACGCATCCCAATATCGTGCCATTTACCGCCACTACATGGGGCAGCGTGAAGTCGCCCTGCGCATGCGCCAGACCGATCCAGACAGCAACCGCTGGGAGATGGTCCTGGAGGAAGGCAAAACTCGCTTCCTGCTGCAATTGAATGAAGCTGCCTGCTACAGCGTTGGTTTGTATAACATTCAATCCAAGGAACGCATCTTCGTTGATGGTAAAATGCCTGAATCAGCAGAGGATGCGATGGCGCTTTTGGGAACCTTCAGCACAAGCGAGGACGAATCCCCTGATGGAAGGCTTTTCGCTACGACATCCGACAGCGGCGAAACATTACTCCTCATCCCGGGTGCTTTCACAGTCAGTCTGGCTGTTTTCTCACAAGATCCGCCATCTTGGCAAGTCCGCGCGCTTCATGAAGTGCACCGCAACTTCGAGGCTGCCAACCGGCCAGCGCTCCTGCGTGGTGAAACAGATAAACTTATCTTCCCCGATCTCAGCCGATTCATTAAAAGCTGATTGCCCCGCACACATGCATTGAAGGTAATTTCTCAGATTCCTCGGGGGATTGTCTGAGGAGTCCCCGGGACGAATTTAATCCCCGGGGTCCTCTTTACACCGTATGCTTTTTCTTCTTTTAAAGAGACACTCCCTGTTCTTCTAGAGCCAGCCTCTGGATTCGGATCAAATGCCCAATCGAGCTATTTGCTAGATGAAGTATCTTCTGTAAAGCATCGGTCGTGATGGGTTCTCGTTCGGCTGTACCTTGAATTTCAATGAGTTCCCCTTGTTCATTCATAACGATATTGACATCCGCTTCAGCAGCTGAATCCTCAGCATAATCAAGATCTACGATTGGAATGCCATCCAGCAGTCCGATGCTAACCGCCGCGATCGGTGATTTATAGAGTTCTCCGACGGGATCGCCTGCAGCATTCTGACTGCTTAGCGCTATGGCAAGAGCGACATACCCTCCCGTAATCGCCGCGGTTCGGGTACCGCTATCAGCCTGCAGCACATCACAATCGACAATGCAGGTGATGGGAGGAAGCACCTCCAAGTTGAACCCTGCACGCAGGCTTCGTCCGATCATACGCCGGATCTCCTGGCTGCGGGCTCTTGGCTTGCCGACTTCACGCGCAGTTCGCTGCTGCGTTGCCCGCGGGAGCATGGCGTATTCGGCGGTGATCCACCCTCCCTGTGCATTGCGCGCCTTCATCCACTTGGGAACCCCTTTTTCAATCGTCACATTGCAAAGCACACGCGTGTCCCCCAATTCAAGAAGCACCGATCCCTCCGGGTAATCGATATAGCCCGGTGTGATCGAGATCGGTCTCAATTCATCTACCGCGCGCCCCCCATGTCGAACGATCGTCGTCATCCACGTTTCTCCAAGAGAATTTCAGCCATTTTTAAGAGTTGATCCTTAAAGCGAGAAGAAGCCATCACTCCAATTCAATATATCGATCCACCCTCCCCTCGATAACATCCATACTGCTCTTCCAGAATGCCGGGTTGCGCAGATCGATGTCAAATCGTGCCGCGAGATCTGCGGAGTTCCCCATGCCGGTACCACGCAGGAGACTCTCATAATCTGGGATGAAATCCTCACCCCGCTCCTGGTAAAGGGCAAATAAACCCAATCCGAAGAGCTGTCCAAATGCATAGGGGAAGTTATAGAACGATCGCGAGGGGCTGTAGTAATGCGGCTTCCACGCCCACATGTACGGATGTCGATATCGCTCATCAAGCCCATCGGCGTACGTTTCCGCCTGACAGCGGAGCATAATCTCACAGAAATCGTCCGCAGAGAGTTCGGCATCTGCGCGTTTCTCGAAGACCTCGGACTCAAAAAGGTAGCGGGAGTAGATATCAACGATTACCCCCGAAGCCCCAACGAGGGAGGTCTCCAGGATTGAAAGCTCTTCTTCCGAGCTTTGAGCCTGCGCTAATGCCGACTCACTAATAAGCGTCTCATTGAAGATCGATGCAGTTTCTGCGAGGGTCATTGGAGTGATACGCTGCAGTTCCGTTAGACCCCACTGACATTCGTTGTGGAATGCATGGCCGAGTTCGTGGGCAAGCGTAGAAAGTTGGTCCAATGAGCCGTCATAATTGGCAAGGATGCGAGATTCTTCATTAAGCGGGATATCCATACAGAAGGCGCCCCCTCGTTTTCCTCTTCGAGGTTCAGCATCAATCCAACGCTGGTCAAAAGCTTTCTGAGTGAATTCTGCCATCCGCGGGCTGAAGCTGCTAAAGTTGTTAACGATAAATTCTTTTGCTTCTTCGAAGGTAAAACTCTGCTCGAATCCCCCTACCGGGGCAAATACGTCCCACCATGCAAGTGCATCTTTTCCCAATCGTTTCGCTTTTGCCTTAAAGTAACGACGGAAAGTTGGGAAAGATTCCTTCATCACGCCCAGCATCGCCTGTAAAGTGTCTCGGTCGATCCTTGTTTGTTCCAACACCTCATGGAGAGCATCTTCTCTCCCGCGCCTTTGGTTGAGCGTGAGCACCGTGCCTTTGACGCCGTTCATACAGGCTGCCAGAGGCTCACGCATGCTCTCCCAGGCTTTGATCTCGGCCTCGAAGGCTCTCCGCCGAGTTTGTTCATCAGGATCATACCTACGGATGTTCTGCAGTGCAGCAATCGGAACATCTTCAACAACCCCTTCGCGCTCAAACGGCACGCTGATCTGCGAAGTAACACTCCCTTGCAGCTTCTGCCAGGCGCTCGCGCCGCTCAACGAAAGGTCCGACGCTAGCGCTTCTTCTTCATCTGACATGAGATATTTGCTTTGTTCTATGGTTTCCTGGAGGAAAAAATTATGATCCTTCACAGCCGGGTTGGCGGTAAGGAGACCACCAAGATCGGCTCCCTGTTTGACCACTTCCCCAAGCCAACCTTTAAAGAGGACTTCCTGCTTTTGTATTTGAACAGTGATTCCCTCAAATTCTGATTCTTTACGTTTCGCCAGCGTATTGAAAGAATCCGTTGAAATATATCCGTATAAAAACGCTCCGATCGTTCCTGCCAAAGCGAGAATATCATTCGTCATTTGAAGATATTCTGAGACAAGAATCGCAGTCCCTTCAATCGATGATGGGATTTCCCCTTCCCGGGAGATTTTTTCCTTATCGAGGAATTGATCGAGCTTCTTGATACGCTTGCTCAGGTCTTTGACAGCACCATCCAGTTCACTCGATTCGAGGCTCGGGTAGATGTTGCTCAATTCCCAGTGTGGCAATATTCCGAGATCTTTCTCCGATGGCATAAACTTCTCCTTATGAATACTTAGGTGGTACAACTAATCTCAGAGTGTGATGCTATCTCCACAAGATAAATACCCGACAGAGCTATCGGTTTGTGGTATCTGAATAGAAAACCTATGCGTAAAGTAGGTTTGGATAGTTGGCTATGCGCAGCTTCCTAGAGGGGCGGGCTTCTTTACTTCCCGCAAATTCCCTCAGCTCGACGCGGCTAGTCTTTGTCCGAAAACTTGAAGGAGACCTTGATCTTCGCTCGGTACGTGACGACTTTGCCATTTTCAATTTGCATATCAAGATCGGTGACTTCCGCGATCCGCAAATCCCGCAAGGAGACACCAGCTCTCTCCACTGCTGCTGCCGCAGCCTTCTCCCAGGATTCGTCGCTCGTCCCAACAAGCTCAATAACTTTGTAAACACTATCGGTCATGGCATTCTCCCTTCCTATCCTCTCAGTCTAGAATATCAGGCGCCAAATGGCAATTCGCTTTGGAAATATCATTCCAACATTCAGGGCAGTTTCATCAAATTAACAATCGTTGTTTACGCCCTCAGCGCGGGTTCCGTTTAGACAAAGAGCCAGCGCAGCTATCAGAATCTGGAGGAAACGGATAGAAACGGCAGGATCCTCCCGCTTCTCATTTCTTGAATCTGCGGAACCATTACCTGCCGGACTTATTACCTTCTTGCCAATGCTTAATAGTCTGCCGATGCTCAGGGTAGTGCCAGAATGTATTCGCCGCTACCATCTCCCAAAGCGGTGAACCCGAACGCCAGGCGAGAGAATCCGCTCGCGTAAGCAAATCTTCCGGGATCCCTTCGACTACCTGCACGACTTCTTCTGCAAAATGGTTGAAGTCAGCCAGTACTTCTTTCAATTCTCGCTCGCGGTCCTCTTTGAGGGTTTGCTCATTCCAGCGGTCGAGATCATCCCATGTCATCCCCGGGGGAAGCTGCTGCGGCACTTCCCCTCTTTTTACGACATCCAACCACTCAACCATCCGTTTTTCCCAGACAACGATGTGGGCAACATAATCTTTTACAGACCAGCCATCCTCCTCCAGAGGAATCAACATTTCGCTTTCGGAGACAATACCTAAAAGAGCTACGAGCTTAATACGCTCATCGCGGATCCTTTGGATCAGGTCTTGCTTATCTCCAGGTGCGTCCATCCTAAAACCTCACGAAGAGTCTTTCAACAAGACGATTCGATGACTGCGGGCTCAGAAAGCCGGTCCGCAGCAACTTTGTAAGGCCTCATTGAACTCAACGTATCCCGGTGTCAATGGCGATATCTAAACGCGTAACTTCATTGGGTCGGATTTCAACCTGCGCCGGCAAACCTTTTGCGAAGTCGATTCCCGAATGGTTGATATCGACTACATAAGTCCCCGCTGGCAATACGATTTCATAATCCCCGGCAGCGTTAATCGAGGCGCGCGCGATTTCCTTGCGCCCCCTTTGATCAAAGATCACGATCTGCCTGGCGGCGTACATCTCAGGGTTCGGCGTTGGCTCCGGCACACCCTCTTGGATAGCCGGCTGGAGGGGGCCGATTGAAACATCGCCCTTCAATATTCCCTCAGGAGCTGGCGCGACCTGGCAGGCGAAAAGAAGGACGAAAAGCGAGATGAAAATGGTCCGTTTAATCATGGGGTCGCCTCTCCCCTCGTTTATCCGCAACTTCCGAGGTATATCCGGGTGATTCTCTTTTCTAAGACCTGGAAGTAAATCTCTCAAACACCCAAGTCCGAGTCGTGCTTGATCGTGTAATGCCCTCCTGCTCACATGCCGCTATCCATGACCCCGCAGTCATCATCGCCGAATTCTATCTCGATTGTGGAATGGGCGAAGGCAAGTTCGCGGACAAGTTCAAGGATTTCCTTTCGGAGGCAGAGCACTTGCTCTTTCGAGACATCCTCGTCCACAACGATATGTGACGTGAGAACATGATGTTCGCCATCCAGAGACCAAACATGGGTGTGGTGAGTCGAGCAGACATGCTCCATCCCATTTAATCGCTCATCGATTGAGGTGACGTCTACATTCTCCGGGACTGCCTGGAGAAACAACGCCAGAGTCTCTTTCAGGTTCTTCAAGACATTGTAGAGAATATAGATTGTGATGAGGATGGAGAGAAGCGGGTCGAGAATATATAAGTCCGTAAATAATAGAACGATACTTACAACGAGAACCGCAACCCAGCCCAGGACATCCTCGATCAGATGCCAGGCGATGGCGCGGGCGTTGAGCGATTTCTCCCCTCTCAGTCGAATCGCCGCAAGCCCATTGACGACTACTCCCAAGATTGAAAAAAGGATCATCCCCTGCGCGTTTGTTTGCTGAGGCGCCCACAAACGAGGGATTGCTTCACTGAGGATGAAAATCGACCCAACAATCATTACAACTGTGCTGATAACAGCTCCGAGCAATGAGAAGCGCCTGTAGCCATAAGAGAATTGCGGATCTCCATCGCGCTGCGCAACGCGATCCAAATACCATGCCAGGCCGAGAGAGAGACTATCTCCGAGATCATGAACTGCATCAGAAAGGATAGCAACACTATTCGTCATTAACCCGCCAATGACCTCAAGCAAGGTAAACCCTAGGTTAAGGAAAAAAGCAGTGCGCAGATTCGCTTCGGTGCCTCTGTTGTGTACGTGATTATGAGTCATGATCCCGATTCTACCGTAGAGATGCAAGAATATCAGGCGATGCGAGCGAGGTGGTGATACATCTCAATGCACCTAGGAGTATAACTTTTTACCCTGGAAGTCTGCCAGCCGATATCTGTCTAGTGGCTATGCGCAGTTTCTGATGTGTGAGAAACGAAAATATCAGACGGCGCGTTTTTCTAATCTGCCAGCAATGCTCACGAATCTTGCTTGGCCAGGTATTCTTGATACTGTTTCCATCCCGGGCACCAGGTAGTGTGCCAGCGCCAGATCTTACTCACCAGAGAATTGGGATTGTTCTCGGACTTCTTTCTCAACGGGCACTCCGCGCACCTCGGTATTTCCTTACCATTCTCCGTCATAATTGTTTGTCCTCTGTTATCCGATGAAGTGAGTTTTGGAATCCACATCAAGAAAAAGCGCCTTAGTCCCCTTGCACATCCGTAAAAGCTTTCCACGTCATCACAATTGGCAGCATTCCCATAATGAAGAGCGTCGTGTTCAATGCTGCATTGAACGCGACTTTATGATAGAGCGTGATGCTGGTGTCCACGACATACCATAACAGCAAGCCCACAACCATGGCATCACGCGCCCAGCGCTCCTGCCTGTAAAACGGGTAGCGGGTGATGAAAACCATGAACACGCCCCAACCGGCGACGGTCGCACCTAAAACGCCATAGATCCACTGCATGAAGAGGGCGCTTGCGTGTGGGACTGGACCATCGCCCCAGAATACCGGATTTACGCGATTGTTCATCAAATCAAAGATAGGTGTCGCATTCAAGAGTGCCATCGCCAATCCGAACAAAACGATAATCCAACTCACAACAAGCAACCAACGCTGCCAGAATTCGAAGTTTTTCATTACAAAATCTCCTTTCATCTAACCTGGAAAACTAGAGACAATCTGCATCCCCATTGCACAGAAAAAAATGGTTAAGTCTAACTACCTTCATTATTACTTTGTAGTCTTCCTCTTGGTGAAACGCAGACCAGACCAAGTTTGATCAATGGCGCTGATCTTGAAATCCACCAGGCCGGAGGCAAGGCCAAGCTTCCGCACGATATTCTGGCTGAGATCGCTTTCCACGTCAGAGGATTTCTTCGGCCAGATGATCCACAACCCGGCCGAATCACCGAAGACAAACATCTTACGCATGCCTTTCTCAAGTTCCTCACGAGAGCGAACGAACCAAAGTGTTAGATCGCCAATAGACTGCAATCCTGATTTTAAGACCGCACCCTCTGGCAGTTCACCCAGCGTCTCTTGGATTCCCTTTGGGGCATTAACCAGAGCAACTACGGTGTTTTCTTTGATACCAAGTTTCTTCGGCAACGGTGTCCCAGAATAACCTGCCATAATCGAAGTCGGGACAACCGGATTGGTGGGGGGTGAATCGATCGTCTTTCGGAGTGGATCATCAATCTGATCCCACGGCGTGTAAACAGCATCGGGCAGCAATTCCTTGATGCCCTCGACCTTGTTTAGCTCCCCTCCGAAAAAAACCAACGGTATATTTCTGGTCGCTTTGTGTATGCGAATCCCCAGAGCGAAATCTCTTCCTTGTGATGGCAGACGGCTAAGATCGATAACAAATGCAGCGGGTGGGTCCTGCCTTATCTTATTCAAACTATCCTGATCAAGAAGCGAGGATTCCACCTTGTATCCTGCCCTCTTTAGGATTTCAGCCTTCTCCTCGACTTCAGATTCCTTCCAATGGATCAATCGAACGCGCAGCATTCATAACTCCAGATTAAGGCTGTGGTGTAGGTATCTGCCAGCGCATTAAACCAGTACGAATATTGTACGATGATGAAGGGCCTGTATTGATTTTTATCTTCAGACGGCTCCTTCGAGTGTGCTGGCTGTCTTATTCCTTTGTACCAAACATATCTTCTGGCATCTGCACAGCGACGACCTCCCCTTGCGCGCAAATCTTCCCTTCAGCGGAAAGGGTTGTCTCGACGATAACTTTACGACCTTTTATCTCCTTCACCGTTCCTCGAATTTCTAAGGGGACGCCCAGAGGAGTCGGACGGAGATAGTTGACATGCAACGAAGCCGTCACGAAACGCAGCGGGGGATCTGTGTCCATCTCACGCCCCTCTGCTCGATAAGCCGCGGCAGAAGCGGTCCCCGTTGAATGACAGTCGATCAGCGAAGCGATTAATCCACCATACACATATCCTGGAATAGCGATGTGGCTGGGCCGCGGAGTGTATCGGGCCACGGTTTCATCACCATCCCAATAACTCTTGATTTGAAGTCCATCTTTATTAAGACGACCACATCCGTAGCAATAGCTTAAGTCGTCGGGGTAGTTATCCTGAAACGCTTCCTTAGCCATGAAATGAAACCTCCCTTGCAGATCTTTCAATAATTTTCGGTTATGAAAAGTAGGCTTTTGTATAAGGGTGAACTTCCGGCGATTTAATTAGCTCTGCGATATCCCACCACTGGTACTCTGTATGCTGCTCAGGAGGCAGGTTCGCCAAGGGCGACTCAAGGATAAATTTATGCGCCAGGACGATAAAGTGCGTCCCATAACCCGCTTCCGCAGCGAAATTGTCCTCGTAAAAATGCTCGAATACACCTACAAATTCCACAGTGGATGAAATGGATTCCACCCCCAGTTCTTCCCTTATGATGCGGCGAAGCGCCTGGTCGAGTCGTTCTCCCTTGCGGATCCTGCCACCAGGCACAAACCATTTCCCTTGTGCCGGTTGGTTGCGGCGGCACCCAAGGAATATCCTGTCTTGTGAATCCTGCAGGATGAGGTCAATCGAAACGAGAGGAGCATGCTTAACTACTTGGGTGAAAACCTGGGCGTCGAGTTCAAAGGCGTCAGACATAGTCCTTAAGTTTATTATGGCGAGCACAAACCGCCAAGCATCTGGAGCAGGATCTGAGGCAGACAAAAAAAGTTGGCAATGCTGTTTTCTGTGATCTTCCCCTGAGCTGATTAGGTTGACCCGGCCGCTTTTAACCCCCACCTTCTTCCGGAAAGATAAGATGGACGCCTGATGAGGAAGCGGTGAAGACCTTACCGCCTAAGCTATAAACACCTTCGGGGCATCTCCCTTGTTTCAGAGCATGTCTGATTTCTCCTGCCAGAAAAGAGCGATCCTCAATTCGAGTCTGATCAAGATTCTCGAACTCACAATGAACAGCCGTAGGGAATTGCCCGGAATTTTCCACCAGGTAATCAATCGCGTTGTGGTCCGCAATGATGCGCAGGATATGCAAGGGATCAAAATCAGGGGCGTAAGGCGGTGGCAAGAATTTCGCTCGAGAGATGAAGTCGGATTCCATGACCGCCTGCAGTGGAAGCCCCTCCGGGTTTTCATATGCCAGGAGAAATTGAATGCTTGTCGGCTTCGTGGGCCAAACGCTATATGGTAGAGCGAAAATATTACTCAGTGAAGGGATGATATCCTCTCTCCCGACTTGCTCCAATAGGCTCCGCAAATATTCGTCATTCTTTCTGGCATTCCAAGTAATATGGCGCGGCTCTATCTGATCTAGATGTGGATGGGTGTAGAAATGATTGTAGGTAATCGCTCCATGGTCAAAGCCCCAGGCGATTGCCTCCCCCAACTTCTCCTCCCATGTCGGGAAGCTTGGGTTCGCGTAGAGCTTATCCCCCAAAGTCGCGAATAGAGCTAAGTGAAATCCGAAATCCGGGTGGGCCTGTGAGAACTCCCACATAACCCCGATCCCTGTGCTTGTATCAGGGTCTCCACACTCGGTCAGCGTGAGTTGGTTGTTATAGAAAAGGTCATCCATTGTGATAATCAGAGGACGACGATCCTCTGGAACATGAAGATCGCCTTTCAACCAACCTTCCAGAGGAATCAGACTGTAGCCGCTATCATAGAGACTCTGAAGGTGGGCCTGTAAATCTGGAAGCCTGGTCTTCATCGCCGTGGAAAATCTTGCCGATTCCGGCGAGAATTGGTGATAATTAAGGATTGGGAGGCGCGGCTCCTCCTCCCAAACAGTGGCGACCAAGTGAACCCACTCGGTAGGTGTTCCATCCCCAGAAGACAGGTTGTTAGCCTGATCCGACTTTTCAATATTAATGGAACTCGTACCTGAATGGGGTACCGTGGAGGCCACATTAGATTGTGGCTCCGTCGTCAGTTCTGGGGCTATAGCTTCTACTGCAACGGCTCTTGTCCCAGCCGGAATATCGACGCCTGATGGAACCTGCTGCTCGACAGGTGTCGCGCAGGATAGAAGTAAAACGAGCGGTGCCAGCCCGATCAGCATTGAAATCCTTGCTCTCATTGTTGTGGACCACTCGGCCTCAGCGCCGATTACCTCACAAAGGAGACAGCCATACCCTCATAGTCCTTGCCAACGACCCGAATTATTAATTCAACCCCTCTTCGTCTAAATGCCTTCCATGGAAAGCCTAGAGGAAGCGGATGATCAGTGGAACTGCGATCGCGGTAAGCGCCAAAGTGCCAATAACGCCGCTGAATAGCAGATAGCGGGCATTGTAGTTCGACATAAGCGCAGGGTCGTAATACTTCTCCACTTCATTGTCGCTATACATCTTGACCAATCCATCAAGCAGCATTTGACGGGTTCGCTTCCCAAGATTCAACGCTGAAATCGCGATCGCATTCATCAAGAGCGTCATGATAATGAAAACGATCAACACGATGTCATTTACAGTATCGCCGCTTCTTCCAGAGGCAGCATCGGCCACACCGGAATTAATCCCGAGAACGATGAGGTTGAATGCGATGGCCGTCACCACAAAGATCGTGTCTGTACGACTACTCTGGTTCAGTTCGCTGACGATATGGTCATGTACTTGATTTAACATAGTTACCTCCTTGAACAATAAAGGATCACTCTTGAAGTGGTCATTTGACCTTCATAATAGGCGGAAAGGCTCGCCCATTATGAGTACTCTAAGCGTGTTAAATATTTTACATAAGAGTGCATTCTTCCGGCAATTTATCCAACAACGTTACGTCGAAGGGGTTCTATCAACAGAACCGCTTCTCCTTCCACAACATTTCTTTCGTCCTGGTTGAAACATCGAGTGTTGAGGTGAATTATATTCTTCTCCCTGCTCCACTTCGTAACTTCGACCTCTGCCGTAAGCGTATCACCAACCCTTGTGGGGTAAAGGTAATTCAATTTTTGGCTTAAGTATATGGCACCAGGACCGGGAAGTTTCATCCCCAGAACTGCAGAGATTAATCCCGCACTTAAAATCCCATGGGCTATGCGACCCTGAAAACGTGTCCTAAGAGCAAATTCCTCGTTAACGTGAAGCGGGTTGAAATCCCCGGTAATCTCGGCAAGCGTGGCAATATCACTTTCAACAATAGTCTTTGTCAATCGTGCTGTCTCGCCTAGATCAAACTCAGAGCGAACTTCAGGGATATCCACCATAGGGGCCTCCGCCAAATAAATGCGATTCCTCCTCAGTCACCAAATCTTCGGCCAATCACCTGAAACGATCATCCGAGGTCTTCCCCTTGACCTCCCCCCTCGCTTCCTCCAGCCAGCCTATGCGGGCGTTCGGTCGATGGTCAAACTCGGGTACATACGGCTTAAGATCGAGGAGCGGCGTGCCGTCCAGGACATCCAGATCATCGACATAAAGAATACCATCTTCAACACGAATCAAATTGACAATAGATAGACCAATTGGATTAGGCCGCGTTGGTGCTCGAGTCGCAAATATTCCACGCGGGGATGTATCGAGAAAAGGGGTCACGGTGAGAGATTGTTCTCGAGTAGCGTGCATATGGTAGAGCAGGATGATATGCGAGAACCCATCCACATCCTTTAAGCCATCCTGATATTCGGGAAATATCTCGACCCTGCCCGGACCGCTGGCTTTACTGGCGGGTTGGATGGGCATTGCTTCCAAATCCTTGAAAGGACTGCAAATAAGCCCGATCGCCTGGAAGGTTATATCCATTTGTGAGTTCTGCGCATCGTCATTGTTCATTAGTATTCCCCTTAATCGTAACAGAGGAATGTTAAAAACCAACCTGAATGCTCCCTATGAGTTTTCTTCTTTGCTTATATTATCGCATTTAAGGTAACACGAACCGTGCGCAAATCCGAGTAATTCATTTCGAGAATTTTTTCTCGCCCGCTCGGATCCTTTGGCTAATACCTGATGACTCCACCATGAGGGTAATCTCTAACGGCTCTCCAACTCGATACAAAAACTCAATAACCGCGATCTCCCCGAGTTCTCCATTCTCCGTTCATGCTCAGTTCACAATCCTCACGCAGAATCAATGCGAAATCAAATTCACTAAAAGGAGAAAGAACATGAAAAGGAATACATGGATTGGAATAGGGGCAACAGTGCTTTTGGTCGCAGCGTTGGTGGTCGTTGGTGTGATCTTCTATAACATCGGCATCTCTCGCGGAGTAGCAACTGCTGCCGACCTGGAAGGGTTTGTCTTTGCGGGTGGTCCCCTATCCCACAAAGTCTACATGGAAGGTGGCGCGGAGGGCTACCCTTTCCCTGTGCATCGCTTCCCATCCTTCTTTATGGGCCTTCTGGGATTCATACTGTTAATGGTCCTACTGCGCGCCCTCGCCAGGTTTGTATTCTTCCCGCTATTTGGCTTCGGCGCAATGCGAATGGGTCCTCACCATCCTGGGTGGCGGCCGATGGGAAGGTACGCCTGTCGGGATTGGGATGAGATGGATACCCCGGAATTTGTCCATAAGTGGCACTCGCAGATGCACGATACCGAAGAAAAAGACGAGGCTGATATACCCAAAGCCTGACCCTCGTCTCCAGCAGCCCGGGTGGTTTCTCGACACCACCCGGGTTTGCGCTTTTCTAATTAGATAAGCTGACTCACTTACCAGTTGATGTAGAATACTAGCATCTGCATCGATTCCCGCATCTGGAGGTCCCCTGTTTGAAGAAGATCCTAGTGGTTGATGACGAGCCGAAGATCATCCAGCTTACACAGGATTACCTGGAGAACGCTGGCTTTTCAGTCCTAAGCGCTGGCGACGGGGAACGCGCCCTGGCTGTAATCCAAATCGAGAAGCCTGACCTTGTTGTGTTAGACCTCGGGCTTCCTGGCATGGATGGTTTGGATGTTTGTCGATCGATCCGCAAAACATCAAACCTCCCGATCATCATGCTCACCGCACGCGATGAGGAAACCGATAAACTCGTCGGGCTGGAGCTCGGCGCCGACGATTACATCACCAAACCCTTCAGCCCGAAGGAGCTCGTCGCCAGGGTTCGGTCCGTTCTACGAAGGTCAGCGCTGGTCCAGGAAGGACGAGAAGTCATCCGGGTGGGCGATGTAACTCTGGATTTACCGCGTATGCGGGTCACCGTTGGCGGTGAGGAGATCGAGCTCACCGCGACGGAGTTCCAGCTTCTACAGGCCCTCGCCAGTCAACCTGGGCGAATCTTCACCCGTTCCCAACTTCTCAATGCCGTCCATGGTGTTGCCATCGAATCCTACGAGCGGGCGATCGACGCACACATTAAGAACATCCGCCGTAAGCTCGAACCTGTCCCGCATGAGCCGCGATACATCCAAACAGTTTACGGTGTGGGGTACCGATTTAGCGATGAAGCATAACGACCACCCCTCGCATCGTTTCTGGGCCAAGGCACACGAGCGCCGTTCCAAACGCCCACCCCCACACTGGTGGCCCGAGGACGAATCCTGGCCGCCAGATCCACCTCTCTGGCGAAAAAACCGCCATAAATTGTTCCCGCGCCTTGCCCTTGGAGCGCTCCTCACTTTAGTGATCGCTACTGTAACTTGCTCGGGAAGTGTTTATTTACTCACACAATTATCCCCCAGGATCGACCTTCACAAAACGGGCGCTCTGCCCATTTTCGTCGGCATGGGCCTTCTTATCACTGCTTTGGTCTTTCAAATGGGTCGAACGATCCGACGCGTGATTTCCCCCATTGATGATCTACTTGAAGCCTCCGACAGCGTTGCGGAAGGCGACTACTCGGTAAGAGTCCCGGAGCGTGGATCCCCTGAGATGTTTGCTCTTGTGTCATCCTTCAACGCCATGGTCCGCCAACTTGAGCTGCAAGCAAACCAGCGCAATGAGCTCATGGCTGATCTCACCCATGAGCTGCGAACACCCATAACCGTAATCCAGGGAAACATAGAAGGCATTATTGATGGCGTTTACGAACGAGATGACGCTCATTTGAAAGCGCTGCTCGAGGAGACAAGACAGCTCTCCAGTTTGATCGAAGATTTACGAACGCTTGGGTTGGCTGAGAGCGGAGCACTCCAACTGCACAGAGAAGCCACTGATCTGGCATTGCTTACCAGCGAGACACTTGCCGCCTATCGCCCCAAAATTGAGGCGGCAGGTATTACCCTTAACCTGACCGTCGCAGATGGTATTCCCCCCGTCAACGTCGATCCGTTGCGATTTCGTGAGGTGCTGACCAATCTCATCGCAAACGCACTGCGCTATACACCGTCCGGCGAAACGATCGAGGTTCAGATTGAGCAGGAGGGGGCCGATCGAGTCCGGATCATCGTCGGGGATACCGGCTCCGGGATTGACCCCAAAGACCTACCCCACATCTTCGAGCGCTTCTATAAATCGGCTGATTCTGGAGGAAGCGGCCTGGGGCTGGCTATCGCCAAGAAGCTGGTGGAAGCTCATGGGGGCGAGATCGGCGCTGAAAGCGATCCTGATCAAGGGACGCAGATCACAATTTTGCTGCCAATCTGAATTGTCGTAACTAAAAGGGCTGCACAAATCAGGGGCGCGTTTGTACGTACCAACGACCCTTTCATTTTTCCGCCGAGTTTTTACCTTTGTTATTAATGGCTACACGCATATCAAAGGGCAATTTAGATCGAACGTCTCGGCATGTCTCGTTCATTCTAAGTATTCCCTATCAACGGCATCATCGATGAGCGACATCGCAAACTCCCAAAGCGGGAGTGCCCCTTCCTTCATAACATCATTGCGGGAGCTCACCTGGTTCACCCTTATGCCATGTTCACGCCACGATCGCCCCTCGGTATGGTAGTTGTGGAGCAAGGGCATGAGTCTATCAATTGTGGCTGCGAATTTCGCCTCCGCTGAACTTCGCTCCTCGAACTCAGCCCAAAGCTCACGAAACTCCTCCATTTGATCCTCAGGCAGCAGACCAAAGAGACGCTCAGCCGCTTCACGCTCGCGGCTGGTTTGATCCATCACACCAGCTTCATCATAGCAGTAGGTGTCACCCGCATCGATTTCGATAATGTCGTGAATCAGAAGCATCTTCATAGTTCGCAGCAAGTCGACAGGCTGCTCTGAATATTCTGCGAGGAGCAGCCCCATCAGGGCGACATGCCAACTGTGTTCAGCGGAGTTCTCCCGCCGGGTGCCATCGAGCAAGAAGGACTGGCGGATGACCGATTTAAGATTGTCAATTTCTAGGATAAATTGAATCTGCTGATCGAAGCGCTTTTTGTCCATTTGCACACATCCTGTAAACGCTATTTGCAAAACCTGACCGTCACTCGAATGAAACTCGGGCGATCCAAACTTCGATATAAAACTCAGCGGTGACGATTACTTCTTCGACATTGAAGGGATGATGAACGGCGTCGTCTCCTTATACTCCATATACGGCTGTCCAAATCTCGCTTCGAGTTCTTTCTCTTCGATATATTTGAGGTAAGCAAGTAGCACGACCGCGAAGCTGGTCACCAAAGCGATCGCAGACCAGGAACCAGTCCAGATCGCCAGCCCGAAATAAAGAACGATCGTCCCAAAACTCATCGGGTTTCGGCAGTAGGCGAATGGCCCGGTGATAAGCAATGTCTGCGTCGCCATAACCGGAAGCGGCGTGCCCCGGCCACGTGTGAGCTGATCGACGATCGACCACATTGCGAACAGCCATCCGATGAACGCCATGGCTCCACCAACGATGAGATTAATCAAGCCGAAGTCGAACCGCGATATTTGCAGCGAATGATCAATGGCAGTTGATCCCTTAAGAATCAGATGGGGGATCAACAGGACAAAAACGACCCCCGCCAGGAGGGTCGCGATCACTCTCTCGCCCATGCCAAATTCGCGCTCAGCCCACTTCGTGAAACGGTTCATTGCCTTATCTCCTCAGGATGTAAATGGAATCATCTCCTTTGGGACTAAAGATTGATTCTTGGAAGAAATCTCCCAGTATGCTTCATATAGTGTATATACTTATCTCCGAATTTTTCAACCATGATTTTTTCCTCGCCATCTACCCTCAAGGCGATGAACAACCCGAAAAACACAACTGGTATAACAGCCAATACCCAGTTTGAAGCGAGTAAGCCCCCGCCAATATAATTCATCAAATAAGCCGTGTAGATTGGGTGACGGATAAAGCGATAAGGGCCGCTCTCCACAAGCACTTGCTCCTCTTTCAGGACAACGAAAGAGTGAAAGCTCTTTCCCAGGTGATGATGAGCGAGCCAGAGCAGCGAAATGCCGGCAACTAAGAGGACCACTCCAAAGTACCTCAACCAGGTCGGGAAATGAATTAAATACGCCCACGAAAAGGTGCCCGGGAAGAAGATGTATTCAGCGCCGAAGATGAGTGTTACAAGTGCAGCGATGCTCCCCGGTATCAAGCGTGGACCACTATCTCGCATTTCGCTGCGACGCAAATCACCCCTTACCTTCGATTGGTAATAGATCCTGATCGCAAACATGGCGACGCCGCTCAGGATGAACAACGTTCTGAAGATGATCTCTTGATCCATGGTTCAAAATCTCCAGGGCTGGAAGGGTTCTTCTACGCAGAGGCTATCGTCAAGTGACCTGGATTAATCCACCAAAATTCAGTGCGAAACGTGGTTTCAATCCACTCATTACGAGTAGATCAGCCGGAAGCGCTCGCAAACTACGGGCATATCACCCGTGGGTTCTTTACCGATGGATTTACACTCCTCGGCAAAGAAAGCCCAATGGACCTCTCGCCAATAATCCAGGCTGCGATCCCCCTCACCCTCCTCATAGGCATGCTTTTCACCTACCGAATTAAAGGCAATTACTTCGACGTCCGTCGTTTCAATAATGCACATTGGATCACCCCGGCCATCCAGGATGATGCTAATATCGCCGACCTCGGGATAGGGTTCCCCTTCCGCATGGTAAGACCAGGCAAGTGAAGCCGTGGCAATCTTCACGCCCCGCCTGACAAGATCCCCTAAGTTGTCAGCCATTTCAGATGTGCGCCCGAATGCCCAGGCTTCGTACTCCAAACCCTGTGTTGACCGCTCAGGTTTTAGAGAATCAAGATACGATCGCCAGTAATCCCTTACAGCTGGTGCTTCACCCATCGTTCTTCCCTCTCCCTTTACACACCAGCCCTACCGAACGTCAAACGGTAGAGAATGTAATCGGCCGTGTTACCCATGAGGTTTCCCATACGGATCATGCGCAGAACAACATGGATGGCAGCCGCCTTGTCCTCACCATAGAAAACTATGAGTTCTTGAACATTTTCAAGGGCAGGCTGTGCATCACTCTCAGCCCAGTAGCGAGCATAGATCATGGCCGGAACTTCTTCTTCGGGAGTATCTGTGGGTATCTGACCCGCTAGTAACTCGGCGAGTTCAGTGTCTGTAATACCTTCTTTAAGCGCTTCACTCGCATGGAATGTCCGACAATACCGGCACCCATTCACTTCTGTAACAACCAGCATCAGCCGTTCACGAAAGGCAGGTGAGAGCAGCTCTCTCATCGCCCTCCGTATAATGGGCCGACGCTGGATGATGTAGCGAAAGTCTTCCCAGGCTTCACCCAGGCCTTGGTAGGTTCGCTTTTGAAACTTGTTCTTCAATGGATTTACCTCTTCACGCTTACCATATACCAGGCACAAGACGGTACCGTGTTTGCTGCGCGAAATCCGTATATCCCGGGAGTTCCTCCATCAGCATTTTGTCCTCGTTCTTCGTGCGAATGACCAGAAATCTCAGCGCGATTCCCGCCGGGATGAGCGCCCAAAATGAGCCGAGCATCAAGGGCATGGCAATGGAACTAACGACCCCTCCCGCATACGCCGGGTGCCGAACGAGGCGATAAGGACCTCCAGTAATGACTGATTGATCGCGATCCTCCTGGATTCGGGCAACGGATGAGAAAAACGCGTTGGTTACCATCGCCCATGTTCCAAGAACGAAGCCAAGGACGACGCCCAGCAATGCAATCCCTTGGGTTAGGAAAGACAGATCTGGTGACCAGCCGAAGCGGTCATCGAGACCAGCGATCGTCCAGATCACCAACGGCCCGAGCAATCCAACGATCACAACCATGAGGCGATCCCCCACGGCGGCATCGTCAGCTTGCATAGCACGGCCACGTTCAACCAGTGTTTCCGGATTTGAACGGAGAACAATGAGCCTGCTGACAAGCGTGAAACCGATATGGATGCCGATATAAATCCAGGCCATGGTCCAATCAAGACGGCCCGCAGCGATGAACAAGACAAACGGTAAAAGAATAACGTATATCAAGAAGCGGACCACCATCCTCCAACCAATCCCCTTGATTCCTTCCGATTGTTTTTCCATTCGCTCTCTCCAAATTGAAAATTGTTACCAACTCGTCAACTCTATCCGGCAATACCCTCAAGATCCGATGTGCATTGCGGACAGCGGATTGCTTCAATCGGTATATCCATGAAACAGAATGGGCACTCCTTGGTCGTGGGCTCGGATGGAGGTTCTTCCTCGGCTCTTTGGATTTTGTTTACACTACGGATGAGAAGAAAAACGGCAAATGCAACGATTACGAAAGTGATGATGGTGTTGATAAAAAGCCCATAATTAAGTGTAACAGCTCCTGCTAACTGCGCTTCCGCGACTGAGAGATAGGGGCCGGCAACATCACCCTCGCGCAGGATGATGAATAGATTTGAGAAGTCGACATCCCCAAGTAGAAGACCAATCGGGGGCATGATGACATCATCAACAAGGGAGCTGACAACAGACCCGAAAGAAGCCCCAAGAATGAGGCCTACCGCCATGTCGAGCACATTTCCACGCATCGCAAATTCCTTAAATTCTTTGATCATCTTCAGCTCCCGGCAATCATTTACTGGTGTTTCCTTTGCGCTGTCTGAATATAGTCCTCGAGCTCCATTTCCGATAATGAATTCACCGTCAGATCGGCTTTCGGCATCGGCAAATGCCGCGTCACGTCATTGGGCACAGCCACACAGAAAATACCGGCTCGCTTGACAGCCTCTACACCGTGAAGTGAATCCTCAAAAGCAATCGCTTGATGGGGTTGGATCCCCATGTCACCGAGCACAGCCATGTATAGTTCAGGAGATGGCTTGGTATTTAATACATCGTCGGCGCAGCGAATACTTTCGAAATTGGTGTGCAAACTCAATCTAGTGAGATGCCCGAGGACCCACTTCCTGTCTGAGCTTGAAGCGACACCAAGACGCAAGTTTCGGTCTTTTGCCTCGGCGATGAGATCAAGAACGCCAGGCATGACTTCTTCTGATTTTAGAAGTTCCAATTCCCGTTGTGTACGGCGGGCACGAATCGCCGCGCGATACACTGACTCACCGATGTGTGACTCGATAATTTCGTACGCCTCTGCAGGGTCCGTTGAACTTCCAAGAAGGCTCGCCCATTCCACTGGAGAAACTGTTATGCCATATTCGACGAAAATCTCCTCCCACGAACGAAACATCGCCGTCTCGGTATCGAGGATCAATCCATCGAAGTCAAAAATCAGTGCCTTTATGGTCATTAATAATCTCTTTTAGTTAGATTGTATTAGAAGAGTCCCCTGAAAAAAGGTTCGTAAAAATTCGCGAAATTTAGCCGATGGGGGTAGGATAACCGAAATGTCCTATACGGGGAACTCGGCATGTATAAAAGAAACCAAAACCACCTTCAACTGCCTCTCATGAGTCAATTGGATGCGCTGTCTAACAAGCGACGCAAAGGATTGGAAGAATCCTGGGCTGGAACCTTCTATAGAGAATTCTTCAGTCGTTTGAACGAAGACATCTTTGCTGATTTGTATTCCGACAAACCTTCCCGGCCGAATATCCCGGTGAATGTGCTGGCCGGGTTTGAAGTGCTCAAGGCGGGGTTTGGGTATAGCGATGAGGAGATGTATGCGGCCTATAACTACGACATGCAGATACGGTATGCATTTGGCTACCGCAATCTGGGAGAAGGGGAATTCGAACTGCGGACGATCTACAACTTCCGGCGGCGGCTCAGTGAATACATGCAAGAGAAGGGCATCAACCTGATCGAGAAAGCCTTTGAGCAGGTCAGCGACGAACAGATAGAAGCCTTTCAGTTGAAGACCGGCAAGCTCAGGGTGGACAGCACACAGATCGCCAGCAATATCCGCGAGATGAGCCGTCTGCAGCTGCTGGTGGAGGTCTTGCAGCGGGCGCAGCGCATGCTCAGCGAAGAGGATCAAAAGCACTACAAGAACGACTTTGAACCCTACCTGCAGGGGACCTCGGGCCAATATGTCTATCGCATCAAGGGTGGAGAGGCGGCGGACCATCTGCAGCCAATCGGTGAGCTGATGTACCGGCTGGTGGAGGAGCTGCGGGATGACTATGATCAGGAGCCCGGCTACCAGATGCTGGTGCGTGTCTTCCAGGAGCATTTCATCCTTGATGAAGACAAGTTGCGCTCCAAACAGGGGGATGAACTGAGCGCCGGAAGCTTGCAATCGCCGGACGACCGGGAAGCGACCTATCGCAGAAAACGAGCTGAAGATCACCGTGGCTATGTGGCCAATCTGACCGAAACCTGCGATCCCGAAAATAAGTTCCAACTGATCAACAAGGTACAGGTAGAGCCCAACAACGTCGAAGACACCGATATGCTGGAGGAGGCGCTGCCGGACCTGAAAGAGCGCACCGACGTGAAGCAAATCTACACCGACGGTGGATACGGGAGCCCGGATGTGGACGAGGCCATGCGGGAAGCGGGGGTGGAGCAGATCCAGACCGCTATCCGGGGACGGAAGCCTGCGGAAGAGAAGCTGGGATTAGAGGATTTCGATTGGGAGACCGATGATGATGGCAGGCCCCAGGATGTCGCTTGTCCCCACGGCCAGAGGGTTGCCGTGCAGCAAAGGCGGAAAGAATATCGCTATCTGGCTTACTTTGATGCTGTAGTTTGCGACAATTGTCCATTCGCCGATCAGTGTCCGACAAAGCCGCTCAAGCGCAGAGCGGATAGAGTTTTGCGTTTCTTACAGCGAGAAGTGAACCTGACCCTGCGGCGCAAACGAAGTGCTGATATGCATGCCAGTGGGAAGAACCTGCGTGCTGCGGCCGAGTCAACGATGCGCTCGGTGAAACATCCCTTCAGGAACGGGAAACTTCCTGTACGGGGAAAGCCCCGTGTGAGCATGATGGTCATTGCTTCTGCGGCAATGACCAATATCCGGCGTATTCATGAGTATCAGGAGAAGCTGAGAGAAGAGATAAGAAAAGCAGGAGCCGTTCAGAAACAAATGGAAGAGGCGATCACGAATGCTTTTGTTTCTTTCCTGGGTTTCCTTCAGCGTGGACTATTCAGAAAGATTGATTCGAAAATGGCAGTCGTGAGGCTCCCAATTTGAGTTGTTTCAGAGGACTCATTAGAAGGGATGCCATTACATCTCACAACATCATTCCAGGGCGCCAATATCCATCAATCGAGAGCATTCGAAAATGAACTCCGATCGTAATAAGACGACATATATAGGATCATGGCTCGCTTCAACCGGAAAAGTATAACAAATGGACTCGATCTCTCTGGATCTGGAAATACCGTCAACCCACAACGCGCTAGTTAAATAAACCATCCACGCTCAGATATCTTTGTCCTGTATCCGCGAAAATCACAACGATACTTTTCTTGGAATTCTCTGGCCGCTCAGCGATCGTTAATGCAGCATGCGTCGCCGCTCCCGATGAGATTCCCACAAGGAGTCCCTCCTCAACAGCGATTCTTCGGCACATAGCAAATGCATCATCTTCGTTCACTAGGAAGATTTCATCGATGATCTCTCGGTCCAGCGTTTCGGGCACAAAACCCGGTGCTGTCCCCATCATGCGGTGTGGCTTGAAAACACCCTGGGATATATAGGGGGATTCTTCGGGTTCTACCGCTACCAATTGCATCTCGGGATTTTTCTCCTTCAAGTATCGCCCCGCACCGCAAATCGTCCCACCCGTCCCCAGACCGGCCACTAGAATTTCGACCTTTCCATCCGTGTCCGCCCAAATTTCTGGACCCGTTGTTTGGTAATGGGCTTTAGGGTTAGAAGGATTGACATGCTGCCCGACGTAAAAGTATTCAGGATGACTGGCAACAATCTCTTTAAGTTTCTTTCGTGCTCCTCCGGTACCTTCAGAAGCAGGAGTCAGGATCAGCTCTGCTCCAAACGCTGTTAGGATCTTCCTTCGCTCCAGGCTCTGGATCTCCGACATGACCAGGATGGCTTTATAACTTTTAATGGCCGCAAGGAATGCCACGGCCATTCCTGTGTTGCCACTCGTCGCTTCGATTAACGTGCTCCCCGGTTCTAACCGACCCTCAGCTTCCGCGTCATCGATAATCTGTAATACAGCACGGTCCTTTAAACTGAGAGGGTTCATGAACTCACATTTAGCATAGACCCGGCTGTTCTTCGCGAGACGTCCCAGCCTGAGCAGTGGAGTATTTCCAATCAATCCCATAACATTGGCGTAGGTCTTCATATATCCCTCTTCCTTTGGAGGAGAAGTCTTCATCAAGATGCTCTAGTTTGGAGATATTGTCAATATCCTGAGGAGAACGTTGGGCATAAGGAATGTTACGAAGCTCGAGACGGGGAATCAACATTGTCTGAGCTTCAGTTTACGTCACCAAGGTAAATATCAGCCTCTTTACCATCAGCTACAAGCAGGTTTCTCAGAATTTTCGGGGAAATTCGGACGCTTTCTATTCCTGCTCCTTGATCCAACCCAGCGCTACCCCAAAGGACATCACAGCGAGCATAGCGGACAAGAAACCGATCACCCGTCTCCCCTTGCTAATGGCTGCCCCGCTAAAGACCGAAAGGGTAATTCCAAGGGCGCCATCAACCTTGCGAATCACTTGATCCGCTTCCTCTACCGTGCGCCCCCTTTCTACTAATGACCACTTAAGTATCGGACCACCGTCTATTCCGGGGATAGGAAGCAAGGAGACCGTGCTGAGAAATGCGTTCGTCGCGCAGGAGACATCGGCAACTTCTCGAACCAATGAATCCTTGAGCGTGATGCGCCGAACGGCACTTGATATCACAAGAAGTATGAAGCTAAAAAGGGGTCCCCCCAATGCTCTGAGAATATGCTGCCGTGGTGTGACCAAGTCGTCATTTATATCGTAATACACACACAGGGGCATGCCCCAGGTTATGCGTATAGCATCCATCGGCTTACCAATCCTGTTCGCAGCTGCCGCATGCGCCAAATTGTGACCCCACTCGGATCCAAGAACCACGGGCATCGTGTATGTCGCAATGCGCATCCTCTCGCCTAAGCCACGATCAGGTCGGGTCTTTCCAGCAATCCATGACATGGTCCCCCATACAATGCACTGCGTGAGTGGAAACCATGTAAACCCTTTGACCATTAATGGCGTAGCGAATATTCGTCCGACGGAAGTTACCTCATCGTCAGGATCAAGAACAGGCGGCTTTCGCATACTACGATTGTACAGAGACTGTTGGAAAAACGATCTTACCGCTACCTTACGATTTGAGCATGAAATAGCGAAGACGCCGCAGGGGTAATATGGGTGCCGCTAGGGCTGTGGAGGAAAACCTGAAAGTGTATTGTGGGAGAGGTGTGTCGAACTGCTTGATGATCATTTAGATCGTCGATTCGGAAAACTACTCTAGTCACCCGCGGCATTGTCACCCCTTCTTCGCTGCTCCCCCACGCCATGCATTCGCTCGGAATGACCTGTTTATGCACAGTCACTTCGATACGTTTCCATTTTTAAAAAAAGGATCTCTAGGGATTCGCGCAAGTAGGAACAAGGACTCCATCAGTAAAAGCCGCTTTGCCAAGGACACTCGCGTAATATTCATTGACCTGGCGGATGATTTCTCGCACCTGCGAATCTCTGACCATTGCATTCCCCGCAGAATCCTTCAGCGCTAAGGTTCTCTCGATAAACCTGACCTCTTGCTCATATGCCTGTCCCGGTCCTGTCTCGACAAACAACCCATATTCCTCAAAGCTCATCCCCTGAGTAGCCGCATACTGTGGATTGCACTCCCCGGGCTGATTTATATGGACAGCCTCATGAACAAGAATCGCTGCAATCCAGAGCACATCGGCCTGGCGAGGCGCATCGATATTATCTCGCAAAAAAGTAAACATTGTAGGATCTACACGAACGTCGCCCCTGCCGGCAACCCCGGCGATCCACTCCGGCAAATCAGTGGTGCGAACCGACACAACCACCTCGAATAATTCTTTAACGTTGCCCTCGTCAACATTGATCCAGGCCAATGCCTCCCAGATGACATCGAGTTGTTCCTCAGAGAAACCAAAATAATCGACGTCCATGCCATTAACGATCTTATATCTATGGGGACTAACCTTCATCCAGGGTTCGATGCTGCTTCGCTCCCGATCCCAAAGAGCAATCGCTCGTCCTTCGGCATCGATGATATGTAATCCATTCGCCAAGTTGTCCCACGGATCATTGAAGTAGCTCAGGCGACCAGGATTTGTCCATTCGATGGGCGCACCAGCCGGGAGCGAATCAATAAAGGGTTCAAGATCATCCACAGCAAAGAGCGAAAATTCACCATGTTCGTCCCTGATCCATAGGCTGGCTGCAGGATCATCCACTCCACGATAAAAAATATCCACTTCTGTCCCCTCAGAATAGGAAGAAACGCCATTCCAGTACACTTCGACTAGAGCACGATCTCCTTGAGAGGCGATTTTCTCCACATCCAATTTCGCAACCTTAAGGCGATCGTCTAACTCATCCAGGAAAGCGCCATACGTTGCGGGATTAGAGAGGACATCCGGGGTAATCGGATTCTGGCTTGTATCTCCTCCCTCTGGGATCCACCTTTCCAGGCCATACGATGCGAGGACATCTTCAAGGGTGGCATGTGAAGTGTTTATCGGGCTGGCTTCCACTTCAGGTAAAGTTGGTGTTTCTGATGGACGTTCGGGCGGTAAGGTAGCTGCGCTAATTTCGCCCCACTCTATTGTTTCTGTCGGCGGTGCTGGTCCAGCACAGGCGACGAGGAGCATTGAGATGGCAAACAGTTTCCAAAATCTTAGGGCGATAAACTTGGTTTCTTTTAGTGGGGAAATATAAATCCAGCTACGCTTGGACAAGCTTCACCTCTTGTTGCAGGATTATGTGATGTCATTATGAGAAGCAAAGCGACGAAGATTCTCGTTCACGGCAAGAAGCACAATTCTATTCAAAGAACGAGATGCTTCACTTCGTTCAGCATGACAGATTCCTGCTTGAATTCATTCTGATGCACACAATGCCGAGATGCTCTTCAAATCCAAATGATAATCGATTACGACCCCTATGCCTTAACACCCGCGGTCGATCTAGAAGAATAAGAAATAGCGGGGGACCTGCTCTAAATATTGCCTATACTTATCACCATACTGTTGCAAACATGATCGTTCTTCTGCAATCACGCGAATGTGGCTCATGAAGGCACCGATGGCTATCAGTATTACCGCCACCCAAGATCCTATGGCAATGCTGATCCCTAAACATGATAAAAGAATGGATACTTGCTGAGGATTCCTCGAGATCCGGTAGAGTCCTTTGGTAACGGGCTGATCGAGCGGAGTATCTTTGAAGTTCAATAGCGAGAGCACAAATCCAAACAATCCGAGTAAATAAATCGCGCCCCCAAGAACAAACACAACATGCCCGGTATTCAAGGGCGTCAGGATCACTAACGCAAACCATGAAAGTATGAAGAGCTTCCCAATTGCGCTAAGGGTTTTTTGTCTTTTACTCCATGCGGATCGATCATAGAGCCTGGCGACAACACTTTTTGGGAAACTAAGCAGCAGAATACCAAATACGACATAGAAAAAGACCAAAAGCAACCAGCCGTTTAGCAGACCTAGATTAAATTCCGGAGTGAGCTCCATCATCAACCCCTTTCATATGCGCTGAATCATTGTGAACACTCCACAACCCATGCCACTTCTTGTCTTGCCTGTGTCAATCGCTTTTAGGTTTGAGAAACTCCGTTGATTCATCAACACCAAGTCTCAATTGGAGAGAAGCAGGAGCCTACATCGAATAAAATAATACTCGCGGGAGTTCAACAATCATCTTCGCATAACACCTTTAAAAGAACAAACCCATTTTCATGATTGCCCACTCACACGCTGTCATATGGTTTAGAATCAAATTTCAAATTTACTTCGAGTTCCTGAGTGGGAAAACCGGATGAGTAAAAACCAGGTGATTGTGATTGGGGGAGGTCCTGCCGGCCTGATGGCCGCCGGACAGGCTGCGGCGACTGGGGCTGAAACGCTTCTTCTTGAGAAAATGAGCCACCCAGGCCGCAAGCTGCTCATAACCGGTAAAGGACGTTGCAACCTAACCAATGTAGCCCCACTCGAAGAATTCATTGAACACTTCAGTCCCGATGGCCGGTTTCTGCGCTCTGCCTTTACGCGTTTCTTCACCGACGAGTTGATCGAATTATTCGAGGAGCTGGGTGTCGAAACTGTCTTAGAGCGTGGAGAACGCATCTATCCAGTGAGTAACGATGCGCAAGACGTAGTCGATGCATTGACATATTGGGTTCAAAAAAATGGCGCAAAATTGCGAACCCAAGCCAAGGTGGAGAGACTATTGATTGAGAATAAACGGGTTGTGGGGGTACAAGTTGCCAATCCTCCTGGGTCCATCCCGAAAGCTAAATCCAAGAATCAGTCAGCATCTACCGAGTACCGGGCTAAAAGTGTGATTATCGCCACCGGAGGCGCTTCCTATCCCGGCACCGGATCGACGGGAGATGGCTACCGCTTGGCTGAAGACGTTGGCCACACCATCGTCCCCATTCGACCCGCATTAGTACCTCTTGAAACCTCAGGGAATATTGCCCCGCGGCTGCAGGGACTCAGTTTAAAAAATGTAAACGCGAGCCTGATCGTCGATGGGAATAAACAAGCTGAAGCTTTCGGCGAAATGTTATTCACCCACTTCGGACTCTCGGGGCCAATCATCCTTTCCCTGAGCCGGAAAGTCGTCGACGCTTTGCGTGATAACCATGAGGTTGTACTTTCCATCGACCTCAAACCGGCGCTGGATGACGCAAAACTCGACTCCCGCTTGATGAGGGATTTTGATAATCACGGCAAACGGCAGTATCGAACATTGCTTCAAGAGCTGCTCCCCCGGAAGCTAATCCCGGTCTGTATTGATCTAACCGGCATCCCTCAGGATAAACGAGCACACCAGATTACTTCAGACGAACGCAAACGTTTACGAACCTGGCTTAAAGATTTTCGATTTAATATCAGCGGACACCGGTCATTTGCCCAAGCGATCGTAACAGCAGGCGGCGTGAGTACACGCGAGGTCAATCCCCGGTCAATGGGCTCGCTCATCGTTGATGGATTGTATTTCGCTGGTGAAGTGCTAGACCTTGATGCAGATACCGGGGGTTACAACTTACAGGGCGCATTTTCTACTGGATGGCTTGCCGGTCTCTCGGCAGCAAAAAGCAAATAGAGAACCCTTACCAACGCTGCTAAACCAATAAGTTAAATATCCATCCCGTCGCTACAAACTCGATCTCTACCCATGATCATGAGGGCTTGGTTCAATATCTTCCGCGCCGCTCATCCGACCGATCAGTTTTTCCGGCTCATGGATTATTACAGGCAAGCACTGGGAGCAAATCGATAATTGCTCACCCTTAAATCCCAACTGCAAGAGAGGAATCTCTGACTCACTTCGATCACAACTAAGACAAACTGCAGTCACCGTTGGTTCGCCCATATTTCTCCTCTTTCTTTATCGTAGGTGTCTGGGGATTCTAGATCAACACAGGTTTAAACATCCAATTTTTCGGATCCTGAGTCTACCGTAATTCGAATACCTCAGTTGGAATAATCATCAGAGAGACTACAGATACTGAGACGCCGCCTGTAGAGACGTTGCATGCAACGTCTCTAGCTCTGTTAAAGTTGGCGGCAATTTATGGCCACATCCTTATGGATGATAACGCCAAACACCCCGTTGATTAGAGAACGCCAACTTCTTTTCCCACTTGTTCGAAGATATCCAAAGCTCTTTCGATCTGCTCTGGCTCATGGCTGGCAGTCACAGTCGTGCGCAAACGTGCCAATCCCTCCGGAACGGCCGGCGAGATGACGGGAAGGACGAATAGATCTCGTTTATGACACTCACGTGTCATTTCAAATGCCTTCTCATCCGTTCCACATAACAAGGGCACGACTGCCGTCTCGCTTTTCATCGTATCAAAACCCCGCTCTTTGAGACCATTGATGAAGAGTTTTGTGTTTTCACGTAGCTGTTTCACCCGCCACGGTTCGTCGAGAATGACACGGAAAGATTCCATTGCCGCCGCAGCCTGCGCCGGCGGCAACGCCGCGGAGAAGATATAGGCTCGTGATTGATGGCGCAAATATTTGATCAGGTCAGCGCTTCCGGCGATGTACCCGCCGACGCTGGGAATAGTCTTGCTTAACGTCCCCATCTTAATGTCTATCGCCCCCTCCAGGTTGTAATACTCCTCAATACCCCTGCCGGTCTCGCCCAGCACTCCAAGCGAATGCGCCTCATCGATCATCAGCCACGCATCGTTTTCTTTGCAAAGCTCAGCTACTGTTGGCAGGTCGATGATATCTCCATCCATGCTGAATACAGCGTCGCAGATCACCAGCTTGGCCGCCTGGGATGGTGCATCTTTCAGCCGCGCCGCCAAGTCATCCATATCATTATGACGAAAACGAATAAATTTCGATCCTGACATCAAACATCCATCGACGATACTAGCATGGTTCAATTTATCGCTGAAAACACAATCGTGCCTGCCCACTAACGATGATATTGCCGTTAGATTGGTAACATAGCCGGACGTAAAAGAGATCGCGTCGTCCGTGCCCTTGAATTCCGCTATGGTCGCCTCCATCTCAGTATGGAGAGTCAATGTGCCCGCCAGGGTCCTGACACCATGGGTTCCTGTGCCAAAGTCATCAACCGCCTTGCGAGCGGCTGCATCGATCCGGGGATGCCCAATAAGTCCAAGATAACTGTATGAAGCGAACATACTCATCTCATGCCCATCAACTAAAACCGTTGCTGTACCATTCAGCTTACTGATGGGTATGTTGTAATAGTAGTAATTCAATTGCTGAAGACCATTGACGCGCTCACACATGGCTCGTATTCGCCCTTCAATTGGATCCGTATCACGTTTGGGAACCATGTTTAATCACCTTTCTCCGAGAATATTGCCTCCGCGCAATGACCCTCTATAAGCTGGGTTCTGCGAATGGCATTGACAGAGTTTACCCCACTTTTTCATTTTCAATTTAATCACTAACCGCGAATAATTCGCGCATCGTTGCCGCTCGTCATAAAGAGTTCTTTCCGTAGTCTGCCGTTGACCACCTCGCTGGTCTCATCCGGATCAGGAGCTCTTCGTCTCCTGATGTCTTGTCCACATACGCATTGCCTCTTTCTTGGCCAAGATAGCGACGGGCAATAGGTCCTAATTCTCTTTCGTGATCAGCATCCTCAATGGAGACTATGGGTCCTTCAACACTGACGTACTTATACGGAGTAGATTCATCTTGCACACATAGCGTGAATCTCCCCTCTTGCGTAAGAAGCTTTACTTTCTTTGCATTCTTGTTCGTGATGAATACGATATCACCCCCCGGTTCATAGGAGTACCATACAGGCACCAACACCGGTGCACGATCAGGAGCAGATATTCCGAGAATTCCTACATGAAGAGCCGCGAGGAAGGCTTCCCTTTCCGCGTCAGTCATGGTGAATGTCATAATTACCTTCCCGCCACGTTTGTTGTTATCTGCCAATGGACCTATTGGATACCTTGCATCAGCGTTGATCCTCTTACCTAGCCGTGTATTATCCTTCAGTTTCTAGGCATCAACAAATATACGGCTATTACCATCACAAATAAACCACTTACACGCTGGATCGTCAATGGGATAGGCTCAATACTGCCGATTCCACGTGTATCAACGATAATGGACACGATGAGTTGGCCAAGGATGATCGTTGCCAGTCCAGCAGCAACTCCAGCACGTTGAAGCGAAAACGAAAGCCCGGTGATGATCAATATCCCCAACGTGCCGGATACGGCAACCATTACGACCGCAGTGGTCGGTATCTTCCATGCGCCTGACCCTTGTAGAAAGAAAAGAACGAGAACAGCAACACCAGCGATTACTCCACCAAGAAAGTTGGTAAGCAAACCAGTTCGTATGTCACCTATTATTCCGCCTACTCGACTGGTCAGTGTAGCTTGGATACCAATCGCCACTCCTGTCGCCAAAGCAGCAAAAGCCCCAATGATGATTGCAGTCCTCAATGGTGCACCTCCCTTATCTCGATGGTTTGAATAATAGCTGAATTTAACATCAAGGCAACGAATTCAATAGCTCGGTTATTCTTCTTTTCGCTTCGTGGAGGGCAATTCTGGTTAGACGCTAATATCGAATATCAAACTACAACAAGTCAATGCGCCTTCAGCTTTCTGGAGCTCGGAGACATCAACGACTCTTACCCCGATCCCCTTACTCTCCAACCGGCGACGGGTCAGCGGAAAACTCTGTGGATACGCCAATTCATTACCAACGAGTAAAGCGTTGGCTGCAAAAGGTTCACCGGGATCAATGTCAATAAATTCTATCGGGCCACCGAAACAGTTTACGTCAACCCAAGATCTGTTGATAAGCAGGGTCTGCTCACCCACGAGGGAAACCGCCGACTTTAAGTGCAAACAGCCTTCCACTTTAACAACTTCAACATCATATCCATAAGGAGCAACGATCTCCATCAATTGTTTGATGCCAGGTATATTCGAGCGAACTGAATTACCAACGTACAAGGTCCTGCCAATCCGTAAGACATCTCCACCGTCAAGAGTGCCTGGATCGGTTATTTGAACTATCGACCGGTATTCCTTTAAGACTTCAGCAACGCTTTGTGTTTCATTTCTCCGCAGGACTGCACCTGGTCGGGTAATAAGCGCCGCGTCATCCAATACAACGGCTGTATCTTCCACAAACACTGAATCGGGTAGCTTGGGGTCTTCTGGTAACCTTCTGACTTTGCATCCTAAGTCGATTAATAAATTCTCATATTGAGCATGCTGAGATCGGGCGCGGTTAACATCAATTTCCTGGCGGGAAAGATGAGTCAGCTCACACTGTCCAATACTGGGGCTTACACCCCGCGTAACCGCAATTCGCAAAGTTTTACCTTCCTGTCGCTATATGTACCTAACACCTCAAGATGCATGGTCTCCGAAGCTAAGGTTCGGCCTTGGTCCTTACGTGAAAAACACATCGCCATAACTAGTTGGCGCTTGAAGCGCAGCTGCTTTACGTTAGGGGCAATCCCAGAGTATCGCTAGACATTCTCAGCCTTCTGCATCTTCATTGTCTGCCACCCACAATACGTGAACAACAAACTCGGTGCCGCGAAGATCAGGAAGAAGGGACCTCGCGGGAGGGTTCCTGAAAACAGATAATCCAGCAGGTAAAAAGCTGCCACACCACAGATCGTAAGCAACCCTCCATACAATTCCCACCTCCAGCCCAACAACAACCCCAACCACACTGCAAAGAATGCCATCATCATTCCGATTTCACGGATCGTCAGGGTGAGAATTGGTTCAAATCCATCAGCAAGTGCTTCTCCGACGAAAATAAGTAGGATCAATGCAGCCATAACTCCAGCCGAGATCCTCGCGATCCAACGAACGACGCTCACTGTTTTGTTTCCGTTCGTATTAGTTAAGTCGCCTCCTGAGAGCGGATATTCGTCCACGATTTACTCCTCCTTTATCTCTACCCTCACTAGCAAACGTCCTGAGTTATCGTATATATCAACGTCATTGATCCCGAGGTAGAGAATGCCGCTCTCACCGATGGAATGATGGTATCGTTCACCGACCAGAAAGGGTTCATGATCACCGATGCGACCAATTAGAGCCGCATGGGAAACCCCCTCCATAACATTACATCTGCAGCGAGGATCTCCACCTGACCCGATAGCATCGAAACCTTCACCTGACCATGGCGACCATCTGCCAGACACGTAAGTAATCGTAAGAAGATCTCCAGCTTCGACTTTGATATGCGTGTTATTCCATCCTTCCTTCGCTTCGACATTAATTATTTCAGCATCCTGCGAGCCGCCTAGATCGTATGAAAACGAACAAGCTAAAGTCATCAGAAATAGCAATAAAATTGGGGGGAGTAATGCGAAGTTTCTTTTCATGGTTCCCTACTTAATAGATGAGTATTGGCACCCCCGTCTTTGAACTTCGCTAAGCGAAGCGGAGCAGCCAAGCGGATACCTGCCTGCGAACGACGTGGAGTGGGTCATGAAGCATTTTGTAAGACATAGTCGTTATGGCTTAAGCCCATCCTAAATCCACTTTCTTACTTTCGATTTATACTGCCGCCATTCTTCTTGAAATGTCTCACTAAGCATCTCTTCTTCGACTCTTATGAAGATAATATCCATTAGGATAGCAAACATTAGAACAACAACATATGGCGAGATAGAGCCAAGCAAGAGAGAAATTCCGAAAAGGACCAACACAAAACCCAAATACATTGGGTGTCTACTATATCGATAAACCCCCTCAGTTAATAATGTCGCTGACTCCTCATAGGGTTTAACGGTGGTTTGATATTGTTTGAAATCACGATCAGCGATGAGGTTGAGCACCACCCCAATCAAAAGAGGGAATAATCCCATCAGATTCAAGGGATTCCTAACAATAGTGGCAACCGGAAAGGTGAAATGAAGTAGAAGGATGAGGATAATTGCCACCAGTAAGTAAGTCGGAGGAAATACTTTCTTCAGCATGGTTCTTACCCTTGTATTGCCAGAGATCGGCATAGTGGTTTGAGTTTATCCGCCCCGTTAATACCTTAGCTTACTATTTAAGATTCTCATTCCAGGGCTATCGCTACCAAATCGCGCAATCCACGGGTGCCTGTGCTGAGCTTGTCGAAGCATCGGCTCCCCTAAGACCCCGATTGGGACAGGGCCACGAATGGTTAGACACCGTTCTGAAAAGTCGGCATCTTTCTCGATCTCCGCCAAGCCACCAAGAACAGTATTCCAGGAATAGCAACAACCACCAACATAAGATAAGGGATAGCTGAGCGAGGGAAATCTTGTGTGATCGGTCTTTGAATAAGAAGCAACAAAAGCGTTGCTAACTGGAAAACAAGAGCAATCGCTCCCCCCAATTTCTCCCAACGCCAGGCGATGGCTAATCCCAGAACACTCAGAAACATCAAGATTGGGGGGAGTGCTTCTACGAGAGGATAGCCCTCTACCGCGTACGGGTCAGCTTTTCCGATGGTCACCCAGTTCCATGCATAGCCAGTAAGCATCATCAGAGAGTAAACAATGATGGGAAAGGACCAAATACGTGCAATCCGGCGAATCCTTTTCGTTACGCGATCGTCGGTGTCACTAACGTTAGTCATTATTTATCCTCCTTGTTTAATATAACGCCCAACGGCTTTGAGCTACGTAGCCGCCTGTTTTATGGGGGGACGAAGACCCCCCGCTTTATAGAGGGCGAAGTCCCACGTTCTGTGTGGGTAGCGGCCGTGGTATCCCCGACGGCTACCGTTTATCCCCTCTCACATCATACAACTTTGCTATCAAATCGCGCAATATCCTCGGGCTCCTGCTGAGCCTGTCGAAGCATCGGTTGACGAAGATCCCAGCGGTTTTCCAGGGCAGTGTTGGTTATGTAGCCAGATTTAAAAGAGTGACAACTGTCACTTTATCGCTTCTAAAACAGCCTCTTCAGCATGTATAGAAGTCGTATCAAAGAGCGGGATGTCTGTATGGTGTTGTTGCACAAGCATCACAATTTCTGTACACCCCTCGATAATGCCTTCGGCCCCCCGGTCTCGCAAATCCTCAATTATCCTCAGAAACTCATCACGAGATTCATCTTGCACTTGCCCTACACAAAGTTCGTCATAGATAACGCGATGTACGATTTCGCGGTCGGATTTGGGAGGTATAAGAACATCTAATTCATACTTCTCAACCAAACGACCTTTATAAAAATCTTCTTCCATCGTAAATCTTGTACCTAACAAGCCGATGGTTTTCATTCCTGCTGCCTTAATTCGTTTAGCCGTTGTATCTGCAAGATGTAGAATTGGGATACTAATCGCATCCTGGACTTGAGGCGCAACCTTATGCATCGTATTTGTACAAATAAGAAGAAAATCTGCTCCGGCAGCCTCTACTTGTTTGGCAGCCTGAGTTAGAGCCTGTCCTGCACCCGCCCAATCACCGTTATGCTGCATTTCTTCAATTTCCTGAAAATCAACGCTGACCATTGCAATACGGGCTGAATGCAACCCTCCTAGTTGGGTTTTTATTCCCTCATTGATGAGACGATAGTAAAGCTCTGTTGATTCCCAACTCATTCCGCCCAGCAAGCCAATAGTTTTCATTTTGATCAAATCCTCTACTGAATTTGCCGAATTCCGCTAATTCTTGCTTCGCCTCATACCAATCTTAGCCGGTAACGTTGCGCTTCAGCGGCGTGGAGCGAGTTTGCGAGCGGAGCGTCCGACTGAAAGTGCCTTGTTATTGGTGTGGCGCTAATCGACAATAAAGAGCTTGGCCCCCACTGCTGTTGAGGAGCGATGAGGCTCTGCATTATCAGCAACTTGATAACTCATACCAGACTTGAGAATAAACTTGTGACCATCTTCTAGCGCTGTGTGCAATTCTCCCTCCAGGCAGAGTAAAATATGTCCTTTACTGCACCAATGATCTGCAAGATAGCTTGGAGAATACTCAACCATCCGGACTCGAATATCTCCAAATTTCTGTGTTTTCCAATAGGCAACACCGGTATCACCTTTGTGTTCAGTTCGTTCGATTTCTGACCAATTCGTAATACCGAAAGGCATATCAGTTAAATGCATGTGTTTTTCTCCTTAGACACATAACGGATGAGCTCACTTGCCCTGAGTAACACTGAGCCCTTCTCCTCCGTTCCGCTCAGGAAAGCCGTAGCGAATGGGCGTATCGAAGAGCTATTTAAGATCAGGGCACCGTGAAATCGGTGGTTTTTTCAACACATTGCCCTCCCCCACCATCCTGGGTGCACAGCTTGAGCGTCAAGCGCGCACTATGCCCACTCGGCACAGGTGAGCCGATGGATGCAGCAATATACCGGGTCTGCCCGGGATCCATCGCGCTCGCCCCTGGCGGGCAATCGCTGCTGGATGCCAAGAAAGGCAGCGGGTTGTTCGCGGGTCCATATAAAGTTGTGCTGGCGGTCAGGTCTTGAATGAATATCCGCGCCCACTCGAAGGCGAAATCACCAGTGTTTTTCACGGTGAAAGTTGCGTAATGTGGTAAACAAAGGCCGGTGTTCGTGAAACTCACCGTGAAGTCTGGCTCAGGCGGTCCCAGCACTTCGATCTCCACCCAAAAAGCCACGCTTCCCGTTGCCCCGATTCCAAAGATCACCCCCTGTGGATTGCGGAGTTTAAAGTAGCCCTTGTACCCCCCTTCGCTTCCCGGCGCTGTAAGCTGCACGGAGACATCCACATTCTGATTCGTTCCGACCGTTCCACTGGTCAACTGGACAGCAGCCGGCGCTCCCATCTGATCCCCGTGATCGAAAACAAGGTCGTACCCTGAAGTCCAGGTGCACGATCCAGTGTTTTTCAAGCGCCATGTTTTTGTGAACACATCGCCCGGCGAATAATCAGCGCCATCCGGAACAGTCACATCCGTAACAAAGACAGCGCGATCGCAGGGGATCTCCGTTGCCGTTGGCAAAGGTGTGAAGGTCGGCTTCGGCGTGGGAGAAGGTTCTTCAGTGGGCTCTTGCACTGGCGTTTGTGTCGGTTCTTCACCCCCTGGTCCCGGCGGCGGCCCTTCCTCACCTTCCTGCAAAGCCCTCTTCGTCTCAACAGCATTGATCGTCGCTTGAACCGCATCTTCAGGAGCAACGGCTCCAGAACCTGGCAAATTACAGGCAAGGCTGCTAATCACCAAAGCGGCGAGTGGTAATAAGCTGTATAGAATCCTGGTCGGTTTCATCGTCAATCCTCCGATCTCGTGAGAGTGTCCCTTTTGGGGATCTTCATCTACATAACGATGTTGGCTCCCTTTTGTGACACCAATTTGAGCTTTGCGTCAACAAAAACACAGATTCAGTATATTCACCTTGCATAAAAGTGTCACTCGACAAAAGTACTACGCTTTCTACCTGACGACAACTCCGAATCTTTAACCCCTCCTTAGAAAATGTCTGCATCTGCCGTGCCCTGTCCATTTAATCATACGAAACACCCGACCTTGAATGACCGACCTCATCCCTCACACCCCCCGGGTTGACAACGAGGGTGCTTCGCACCCTTCTGCTATGAGCCCGGAGGTTCAGCTCCGGGCTCACCCTTGAGGGGAAGAAAAACCGAGCACACCACATCTTCGATTGCGCTTCCTGGTAATTACTTCTTTCGCTTGCAGGGATAAGTGAAAAAAGGCTGCCCTTTTGGGGCAGCCTCTCTAGTGGTTATCTACTTAGATGGTCTGGAGTTCTTACTTCCCCATCGCCGCATGCGCCGCGGCTAAGCGGGCAATCGGCACGCGGAACGGCGAGCAGCTCACATAGTTCAAGCCGTATTTATGGCACAGCTTAATCGAATCTGGATCACCGCCATGCTCCCCGCAGATTCCCACCTCTAATTCCGGACGCGCCTTGCGCCCCTCCGCAGTGCACATCTCCATCAGTCGCCCTACCCCATCGCCATCGATGCTCTGGAAGGGGTTCACCGGTAGGATGCCCTGCTCAACATATGTGAGCAGGAAGTTGCGTTCGGCGTCATCGCGACTATATCCGAAGGTCATCTGTGTCAGGTCGTTGGTACCAAAGGAGAAGAACTCTGCCACGCCGGCGATCTCCTCTGATGTTAGAGCAGCTCGCGGGATCTCGATCATCGTGCCGAATTTGTAATCAAACTCGACACCTTTCGTCTCCATGACCTCACTTGCGATCTCCTCCAACCGTGGTTGGATCGCGGTTAGCTCATTGATATGGCCCGTCAAAGGAATCATCACTTCCGGATGCGGATCGAAGCCCCGCAGTTTAACATCCGCCGCCGCTTCGAAGATCGCCCGCACCTGCATCTCGACGATCTCGGGCATGACGATACTCAAGCGCACACCACGCAGCCCCATCATCGGATTCGACTCATGCAGGTTTTCCACACTTACGAGCAGTTCTTCCTTCTCCTTCAAACCCTCTGTCTCACCCTTCGCCCGCATCGTGGCGATCTCTTCAACAAGCTCCACCAATTCGGGTAGGAACTCATGCAGAGGTGGGTCTATCAAACGGACAATCACCGGCAACCCGGTCATCGCTTCGAAAAGACCGTCAAAATCACTGCGCTGGAAGGGCAGCAGTTTGTCGAGTTCCTTCGTACGATCTTCCGAGTTGTCCGCCAGGATCATGCGCTGCACGATCGGCAATCGTTCCTGTTCGAAGAACATGTGCTCCGTTCGGCAGAGACCAATGCCCTGCGCGCCATAATCGCGCGCCCGCCGTGCGTCTGCCGGATAATCGGCGTTTGCCCAAACCTGCAGACCGGTTGTTGGGAATCCTTTTGGCCCTTCGCGCACATCATCTCTGGCCGTGAACTCATCCGCCCATGTTAGCAGCGTGAGCAGCTCTTCCTGCTCTTCGAAGGAAGGCATCGTAGTGGGGAGCTGCCCCAGGAAAACCTCGCCGGTCGTTCCGTCAACAGATATCCAATCCCCCTCCTCAATTGTGATGTCATTCGCCGTGAGGTTGCGTTTCTTAAGATCAAGCTTGATCTCAGACGCACCGACAATACAGGGAATGCCAAATTGACGGGCAACAACAGCCGCGTGGCTGGTGGCTCCGCCTTCGCTCGTGAGGATGCCTTTCGAGGCCAGCATGCCGTGAACATCGTCTGGCTTGGTGAAGGGCCGTACCATAATCACGTCCTGCCCTTCCTCTTTCGCTTTAGTTTCCGCGGTATCGGCGTCGAAATACACTCGTCCGACAGCCGCCCCCGGTGATGCATTCACGCCGCTTGCGAAGCATTTTCCCTGCTCGCGGGCGCTCTGAAGAGCTTGATGATCGTACTGAGGATGCAGCAGCGCGTCGACCTGATCCGGCGTAATACGAAGGACAGCTTCTCCCTTGCTGATCATGCCCTCATCAACAAAATCAATCGCGATCCGCATTGCCGCGTTTGCAGTGCGCTTCCCATCCCGCGTCTGCAGCATCCAGAATTTTCCTCGCTCGATGGTGAACTCGACGTCCTGCATCTCTTGATAGTGTTCTTCTAGCTTTCCACATATATCCATAAAAGTCGCATAAGCATCGGGCAGGTCCTTCTCCAGATCGGCAATCGGCTTCGTGTTGCGAATACCAGCAACAACATCCTCGCCCTGCGCGTTGAGCAGGTAATCGCCGTAGATTTTTCTCTCGCCCGTTGCAGGATCGCGTGTGAAGGCGACGCCGGTTCCGGAATCATCGCCCATGTTACCGAAGACCATCGTCATGATATTTACGCCGGTGCCGAGATCGTGGCTGATCCCCGCAGCGTTGCGGTAATCCACAGCCCGCTTCCCGAACCATGATCCAAAAACTGCCTCAATAGAAAGACGGAGCTGCTCGTTGGGATCCTGAGGAAACTCAAAGCCCTTATGTTTTTTGATCACTTTCTTAAACATCTCGGTGATCGCCTTCCAATCCTCGGCTTCGAGCTCCGTATCCAGCTTCAGTCCCCTCTCCTCCTTGTATTCATCCATCGGCTCCTCAAAAGCCGTATCCGTTATCCCCAATACGACCGAGCCAAACATCTGGACCAATCGCCGGTAGGAGTCATAAACGAAACGTGCATCGCCGGTAAGCTCGATCATCCCCTCCACCGACTTGTCGTTCATCCCCAGGTTCAGAACCGTATCCATCATGCCCGGCATGGAGAACTTCGCCCCAGAACGGGAGGACACCAGGAGCGGGTTATTCGCATCACCAAAGACCTTGCCGGTCTTCTTCTCGACCGCCTTGATCGCCTCCAGAACCTGATCCCAAAGCCCATCTGGGAGAGTCTTGTCATGCGTGAGAAAGGCGTTGCACGCCTCAGTCGTTACGGTGAAACCCGGCGGTACCGGTACGCCGATGCGGGTCATATCCGCAAGATTGGCGCCTTTGCCTCCGAGAAGAGCGCGCACACCATCCCACGAACCCGCCTTCTTCTCTGCCTGGTCGACATCATCGAATAGGTAAACCCATTTATCTGCCATGTTGATAATCCTCTTTCGTTTAGGATGACTGTATATATGGAACGCGCCGCGTCCACCAACTTCTCGGTCACGGCGCACAAAGAAAGATGATAACCGATTTTCTAATAACTGTGAACGGGATTCATTAAATTCGAGCCTCCTCTTATTATTCAATCGTAAGGGCCGACCTGTGTGTTGGTCCGCCGCCCTCAAGCAACCAGCAATCTCCCATGACCATTGCTAAATGCTCCTTAGAGACGTCCCTTTGAAACGCAAAACCGAATCGATCGTTATCAGGGGGGCTCTGCCCAATCCGCTCCGGATTGTGTTTCAATGGGAAATAGAGTCCGAGATAGAGATATTGTATCCTTCTCGGATTTGGATGGTTGGTTTGAGCTGAGAACTTGATGTTTAATCCGGTGGATGTGGGGGAGTGAAGTCCCCCACCGTCCCCTCGCGTGCATCCCCGAAGCAGAGCGGAGGGGGCATTGGGGGATTTAGGGGGAAGAAATAAATCATCACCTCTTCAATAGTCTATCTATTCATTCAAACGCATTGACATCAAGGCGCAGGCTGCATCTGCGACCGGACCCAACGCTTCCTGTCTCCATAAAAACTAACAACCCATCTCCAGAACACATACGGATTCACCCTAACGATCACCTGAACGCGCAGAGACCGGGGCGTCTCTACAATTTCGAAAATGAACCCACGCTCCTCTACCCTCCCACCGGCAGCCCGATTAAAACCTCGCCATCCTCCACCCTCACCGGGTACGCAGGGATGTCAACGACCGCGGGAAGCGTCAGCGCCTTACCTGTTCGTAAATCAAAATGCGCCCCGTGCCGCGGGCAAACAATCTCATACGCCTCAAGCTCCCCCTCGGCCACGGGACCATCATCATGCGAACAAACATCTGCGATGGCAAAGAATTCCCCGGCGATGTTGAATAAGGCAATCGCCTGTCCATCAATCTCGAATAGAATCCGCTCTCCATTCCCAACCTCATCCTCCGAGGCTACTGAAACGAATTCCACATCCTCTTCTTTATAAGTCTTGTAGTTATACATTCACCCCTCGGAGAAAACGCAGCCACTAAAAATAAACAACCCCTAGATCATGAGCTCCTCTTCAAGCTCATCCAAACCATAAACCCCGGCTTTGAGAACCTTCAAGGAGAGCAGCGCACACTTCAACCGTACGGGCCCTAACTCAATACCCAGCATCTCAATGATGTCATTTTTCGAGAGCGTCTTAATCTCATCGAGAGTCTTGCCGACGATTGATTCAACGAGCAAATCAGCGGATGCCAAGGAAATCGCACATCCCTTTCCCGTGAACGCCGCTTCGGTAATGCGACCATCAGCGTCCACCCGCAGGTCGATACGAATTTCATCCCCACACAACGGATTGTCGTCCTCGTATGAATAATCATGCGGGTCCAGTTCGCCCCGCATTTGTGGGTTTTTATAACGGTCTATGATCAGTTCTCGATAGAAATCATCCATTATCCGTCTTACCTGCTCCAAATATGATTTGCGAAAATCCTGGATCCGTGAAAAGCAGAACCGACATCGTCCCCCTTTTTGCGTTAGCTGAAGATCTCTTTCACTTTGTAAAGACCCTCGATCAATTGGTCAACTTCTTCTTTCACATTGTAGATATAGAAAGAGGCGCGCGATGTAGCATCGATGTCGAAATGTTGGTGAGCCGGTTGAGCACAGTGATGGCCGGCGCGGATCGCGATCCCGAAGGAATCCAGGATGTGCGCAACGTCATGCGTGTGTATGCCATCGTAAATGAAGGAAAGCACACCGCCCTTATCTTCCGCCTCAGGGCCGTAGACTTGAATACCCGGGACTTCTTCCAAACGTTCGAGCGCGTAGGCTGTCAGCGCCTGCTCGTATTGATGTACTGCCTCCATTCCCAAGTTCGCCAGGTAGTCTACCGCCTCTCCAAAACCGATCCCCTCGGCGATCGCGGGTGTGCCGGCCTCGAATTTGTATGGCAGATCATTCATCGTGAAGCCGCCAAGCTGAACTCGCTTGATCATATCCCCACCACCGAGGAACGGCGGCATTTCTTGCAGCAATTCTTTGCGTCCATATAGTATGCCGATTCCTGTCGGACCCAGCATCTTATGCGCCGAGAACACCATGAAATCCACGCCTAGCTCCTGGACATCGACGGGCATATGCGGCACAGATTGCGCTGCATCGATGATCACAACAGCACCCGCTCGATGTGCCTGCTCGGTCATCTCGGCGACCGGGTTGATCGTTCCCAACATATTAGACATCTGGGTGAAGGAGACTAATTTGGGCTCACGTTCGAGTAAGGCTGCAAAAGATTCCTGGTCCAATTTTCCCTGATCGGTTAATGTGACGAAATCGAGAGTCACCCCCACCTCGCTCGCCAGCATCTGCCAGGGCACGATGTTCGAGTGATGTTCCATCTCCGTCAGCAGGATATGATCACCTGCTTTGAGGTTTGCCCGGCCCCAGCTGTACGCCAGCAAGTTGAGCGACTCCGTCGTATTTCGTGTAAAGACAATCTCCCGCCAGCTCTCCGCGCCGATGAAGGAGGCGATTTTCTTGCGGCCATTTTCATAGGCGACTGTAGCTTCCTCCGCCAGACAGTGGATGCCGCGATGGATATTTGAATTCATATGTCGATAATAAGAATCCATCGCCTCGATTACCTGCACGGGCTTCTGAGATGTCGCCGCGTTGTCCAGATAAACAAGCTGAACTCCCGGTTCCGTCTCACGTTCAAGAATTGGAAAATCCCGACGTATCGCCGGGATGTCAAGCGTGGTTGATTCGAAGGATAATCCCATTAAACCCTCACCTAGATTGTGGAATGCCTGTCAGGATTTGCGTTTTGCACGTTTGCGTTTTCTTTTTGCCCGACGGATGGCTTCGCTGCTGTGCTGCGTCCAGAGGACTCGATCGGGGACCATCCAGCCGTCGGTCAGGTACACGTCTTCAGTGAATTGGACTGCAACCATTTTCTCGTCCACTTGCACGACGACACCTTGCAGCCAGTCACGCACACGGCGGCCATCCCTATTATGGTCACAGTAAACTTCAACAACCTCTCCAACCGCGTGAATATGTTTATCTATCCTGTTAATTGTCGCACTGTTATCTATCTCTCTTGCCATTTACTATCTCTCGCTTTTTATCTCAGACGGACCAGCTTATTATTGTATGGCAGTCCGCCTTTAATTGCCAAGTTTCGCTTCGATCATCCCCTGAAAACGCTCCCTCACGCCGTCGAAGGGGATGCGCTCCATAATGGGTGCGAAGAAGCCGTCGATCATCATTCGCTCAGCCTCCTCACGTGGAAAACCACGCGTCATCAAATAATATATCGGCAGATCTTCTAATTGGCCCACGGTCGCGCCGTGGGTACAGCGTACATCATCTGCCAGGATTTCCAAACCGGGAATCGAATCGGCGCGCGCTTTCTTGCTTAAAATCAGGTTGCGATTTGCCTGAAAACCATCCGTCTTTTGTGCCTCAGGTGCAACATAGATCATTCCCTGCCAAACAGAACGGCTCTGATCGATCAGGGCGCCCTTGTATAGCAGATCGCTCATCGTGTTCGGCGCCAGGTGATTCTGCTGCGTATCATGATCGAAATGCTGCCGTTCGCTGGCGAAGTAAAATCCGGAGAACCGTCCCTCCGCCCCTTGCCCCGTCAAATCCAAATCGGAAAAAGTCTTCGTCAGTTGACTCCCAACCGCACCGAAAATCCAGTCCAACCGTCCCTCACGCGCGACCTTCGCTCGTTCATGCGTGAAGTTCCAAACATGCCTGCCAAGATTTTGCACTTCGACGAACTTCAGCGAGGCCTCCTCCGCTACGGAGATTTCGACAATTCCGGCATGAACCGTCTGGCCTTCATTTTCCGTCGGCGATGCGGTTTCGTGGAAGAACACTGCCGAGGCACCACGCTCAAGAACGATAAGCACCCGATGGAAAAACGCCGCATCTATGCCCGGAGCCCAGAAAATCGAATGCAGCGGCTGTTGAAGCTGAACACCAGCTGGGACGTAAAGCAGCACGCCTTCCTGACTCATCGCGGCAGCGAGCGCGGCGAACTTGCCGTCATCGGCGGGAACGACCGTATCTATATGACGATCGAGGATCTCTGCGTGTTCCCGCACGGCAGTAGCCCAATCCGTGAACACCACTCCCTGTTCCTTTAGGCTTTCTTCCGCTTGAAATTCAGGAGTGTGTCCCGGTCGCAGGACTAACAGCGCGCCATGAGACTCGGCAACGAGTGGTTGGAGCAGCTCAGATGCAGCAGGCGTTTTCGCACTCGCCTGCATTTTGATCCGATTCAGATCTAAGCCGCGAATGTCCGTCCGCCGCCACGCCTCATCACTCGTCGACGGCATCGAGAGAGATTTATATTTCTCCCATGCTGCCATCCGCTGTGTTTTGAGAGCATCTGACTCGCCAAGAGTTTGGGATATGCTCTCGACATCTTCACGTGTGAAGCTGAATTCCGGCGCTTCCTGCTTTCGTACTACACGTTTACGCCGGCTAACAGTTCGGGAACTCATGCTCTGTACAACCTCAACTAATAATTTATGGTTTGGATGGCGCGGACCAGAGGTCGCGCTTACCCGATAGAGCCTTCCATCTGAAGCTGAATCAGGCGGTTCATCTCCACGGCATACTCCATCGGAAGTTCTTTTACCAGTGGCTCGATGAAACCAGAGACAACCATTGTGATCGCTTCTTCCTCGCTCAATCCACGGCTCATTAAATAGTAAAGCTGCTGTTCCCCTACTTTGCTCACCGAGGCTTCATGCCCGATGCTGACATCATCCTCGTCAATCTCGATATAGGGGTAAGTGTCCGAGCGCGATTGCGGATCCAGGAGCAAGGCATCGCAAACGACATTCGACTTCGATCCGACCGCGCCATCATGAACTTTCAACAAACCACGATAGGATGAGCGGCCACTGCCCTGGCTTATCGACTTAGCGGTAATCTTACTGGTCGTATGTGGTGCGACATGGATCATCTTGCCGCCTGTATCCTGGTGCTGCCCGTCTGTGGCAAAAGCCATGGAAAGGATTCCGCCACGTGCGCCCTTCCCCATTAAGTAGCAGGATGGGTATTTCATCGTAAGTTTGCTACCGATGTTAGCATCCACCCAGTCATGGGATGCATCCTCAAAAACCATCGCCCGCTGGGTAACCAGGTTGTAAACGTTATTCGACCAATTCTGAATCGTGGTATAGCGGCTGCGGGCGCCGCGTTTGACGATGATCTCGATCACTCCGCTGTGTAAAGAATCCGTCGAGTAGGTCGGTGCCGTACAGCCCTCCACGTAGTGAACATCCGCACCTTCGTCGACAATGATCATCGTGCGTTCAAATTGACCGATGTTGGCAACATTCAGGCGGAAATATGCTTGAAGCGGGAGCTCTACTTTCACCCCGGGCGGGACGTAGACAAAAGACCCTCCCGACCACACCGCGCTGTTCAACGCGGCGAGCTTATTGTCGGTATAGGGAATGACAGTTCCAAAATATTCGCGGAATAGATCTGGGTGCTGCCGCAGGCCTTCTTCTATGCTGAGGAATATTACGCCTTGTTCTTCGAGGTGCTCCAGGATGCTGTGATACACCATCTCCGATTCGTACTGCGCACCGACGCCAGAGAGGAATTTTTGCTCCGCCTCTGGGATGCCCAGTTTATCGAAGGTCTCTTTGATCGAGTCAGGAACATCATCCCAAGATTGCCCTTCCTTCTCTGCCGGTTTGACGTAGTAATAAATATCATCCAGGTCAAGACCGCAGATATCGCCGCCCCAAGTTGGCATCGGACGTTCTACAAAATGCTCATACGCCTTTAAGCGGTACTCGAGCATCCACTGCGGTTCGCCTTTTATTGCTGATATTTGCTCCACAACTTCTCGATCCAAGCCTTTGCGGGTTTTAAAGACCGAGACGTCGGGATCGCTAAACCCGTACTTATATTGGTCGATATCCTGGAGATTCTTGATATCCCCTGATGAAGCCATACCGCCGAAGCCTCCCTACCCCTGTACCTTCCCATTATGCTTTTCACGGACCCAGTCGTAGCCTTGCTCTTCCAGGTGCTGCGCCAGATCTGCCCCGCCGGATTCAACGATCTGACCATCGAGCATAATGTGCACTTTGTCAGGTTTGATGTAATTTAGAATTCGTTGATAGTGGGTAATAATCAGGACCCCCAGATCGGGTCCAGAGAGTGTATTCACACCATTGGCTACAATCCGCAGAGCGTCGATATCCAGGCCAGAATCCGTCTCATCAAGAATTGCGATCGAGGGTTCCAGTGTTGCGAGCTGCAGAATCTCGGCGCGCTTCTTCTCGCCGCCGGAGAATCCGTCATTCAGGTAGCGACCCGCGAACTCATGCGCCATCTCGAGTAAGTCCATCTTCTCTTTCAGAAGCTTACGGAATTCGGGGATCGAGATCCCTTTATTCTCTGGGTCTTGGGCTTTTCGGTGAGCGTTAATCGCCTGACGTAGGAAATTTGCGACGGAAACCCCTGGTATGGCGACGGGATATTGGAAGGCGAGGAACAGTCCCATTCGCGCCCGCTCATCTGTAGCCATCTCTGTCAGGTCTTCACCCTTGAAGAGAATCTGGCCCTTTGTCACCTCATATGCCGGGTGACCCATTAACACGTTCGCCAGCGTCGATTTGCCCGTTCCGTTGGGTCCCATTAAAGCATGGGTCTCCCCCTCGCGGACAATAAGGTTCACGCCCTTCAGGATCTTCTGTCCATCAATGGAAGTATGCAGGTCTTTTACTTCCAAAATATCTGTCATAAAACACCCTCCGGCCTCTTTTACACAACCTCAACAGTGCTTTGAATACCGCGAGATTATAGCACGCACCCTTCCTTGATGTCAATATTTGTGAGAAATATCTAATATATTCCATACGTTAAACACCCGGATTCAGGTACACTACACAAATTTATATCATAAATATCTGAAATATTGACATCCACTGACATGGCGTGCTATACTGCAGAAAATGGCCTCTCAAACGCGCGAAATGATTCTACAGACTCTTCGTGCCCGCAGCAGCTGCACAGTGAAGGAACTGGCTGAAGCGGCGGGCATTTCCCCTGTTTCCGTGCGCCACCACCTGGGGAAATTGCAGGTTGACGGTCTGCTGTGCATAGAGGAAGCGAAGCATGGTGTTGGTCGACCGCATCAATTGTTCTCTTTGACAGAAGAGGCTCACGAGCTTTTCCCCACCCGCTATCTCCGTCTTACCAATCGGCTTCTCGACCAGATGAAAGAATCACTGCCCCTCATTTACTACGAAGGTGTGCTTTCGAACATCGCCGATTCGATGGCCAAGGATTATGCCGGCCAGCTCGAGGGGCTTCCATTGACAGAGCGCCTGGTTCGTCTGCTTGAGCTGCTTAATGAGGAGGGTTTCACTGCGGAGTGGGAGCGGCGCGAAGACATCGTCGTCATCCGCGCATTTAGCTGCCCTTATATTGCCATTGGCCAGAAACACCCCGAGGTCTGCATGATCGATCAAACCTTCATCGCCAAGGCGTTATCCTTACCGGTCGAGCAGGTGCAAAGCATGTTGGATGGTGATGCACATTGTGCCTTTTCTGTCCAGTTGAAGAGTGAAATAGAACATGAGTGAAGAAACAACCCCAACGACAATATGGGCCGCGGATTCGACCCACCCGCAAGAAGCCAAAACGCTTCGAGATCGGCTGCGCGAAGTGATGGACCCTGAGCTCGGTCTCAATGTTATCGAATTGGGCCTAATTCGAGATGTGTCGATCGACGACGAGAGCGTCCAACTGAAAATGATCCTGACGACACCATTCTGCCCCTACGCTCCAGCATTGATCGAAATGACTCGCAGTAAAGCCATTGAAGCGATGGGCATCGAGGCCATGGTTGAGATGGGTATGGAAATGTGGGAGCCATCGATGATGGAGGATGGAACCGGCGGCGATTGGGGGCTGTTCTAAGGACAAGGGCTGGACAATATCGCCTCCACCCCACGATATGTCATTTCGAGCGCAGCGAGAAATCCCTATTACGATCCTCAGAATTTCACCATGAATGAAAAAGACCTCTTTCCCAGAGGTCCATTCACGCTCAATCTTGATTCTAGCAGGGTTAACGCAAACCTACGTCGCCACTCTTGTTTCAGACTTCATCCGCCGCCGATTGGAGATGAGTCCGACCAGACTGACCCAACCGAGAAAAATGCGAATGATCAACCCAATCGAAGTAACCGCCAGCAAAAATACCGTCGCGAATACAACGATGACCATCCAGATCGAGAGCGGACCCTTGCCGTGATAGGTGACCAATCGAGCGCGCAATCGCTGGATAAATTGCACACTGGGCTCGATCGGGACAAGGATGTCCGCCAACAGCTCTTCCAACCGCTTTTCGCTTAGACTTGCATCCATCTTTATTTCATCCCACTTTTTCATCTTTTAAAGATCTGGCTGCGGCACTCTCTTCCTCCAAACGCTTTGCTTCAGCGCGGAGGGCATTCAATGTCCGGTGATATAGGCTTTTAACCGCCCCCTCACTTCGACCCATCACATCTCCGATCTCCGCGTTCGACATGCGCTCAACAAATTTAAGGATCAGCAGCTGTTGTCGGTCGGGAGGGAGTTGTCGCACGATCGTCATCAGCAGCTCGGTCTCCTCAAGAGCCATCGCCTCCGATTCTGGGTACTCAGATACTTCGCTAACCGCCACATGCTGATCAAGCGGGATGATTGGGCGACGACTGCGATCTCGGTGCCAGTTCGCAACCAGGTTGTGCGCGATGCGATACAACCAGGCTTTGAAGGGGACTCCTTTATCCTCGAACTTTGCCACATGCCGCAGCGCTCGCTGGAAGACCATCTCAGTTAGGTCCTCCGCATCATGAACGTTCCCCGTTCGATAATATATATAGTTGTAAATCTTCCGGACGTGCCGCTCGTATAGCTCGCCGAAAGCCTCGGGATCTGAACCCGCTCGTTGCGCCAGCGACATTTCATCCATCGCTGGTTCTTTCAATTGCGCACCGGCCTTAAGTCCTGATCTTCTATAAGGGAGAACACCATTTTCCTTCATTCGTTACCCTTACTAAAGTCGTGATCTCGGAATGATCCCGCGCCAACTCTTCGCCTCTAAAATGCCTTCGCAGTATAGCATAGGGCACGATCATGGATGCTATAATGCCCCCTCAATCCTATGCAATCATTAATCTCCTTCGACCTCGAGACCACCGGTCTGGATCCCACTCGCGACGCCATCATTGAAATCGGAGCGGTTCGATTTCGCGGCGACCGCATCGAAGATGAATGGTCGGAACTCATCTGCCCCGGCCGCCCTATACCCCCTGCCATCGTTCAACTCACCGGCATTACGGACGCTATGGTCTCAAGTGCTCCGCGGATCACACAGGTCCTCTCCGATCTGGATACTTTCGTCGGCGACCTGCCCATCTTGGGGCATAACATTCAATTCGATCTGGCATTCATGAAACGCCGCGGCTTATTCGAGCTAAATCCCTACCTCGACACTTTCGACCTGGCTTCTGTGATGCTTCCCTCCCAGGGACGGTATGGTCTCCAGGCACTGGCACAGTCGCTCGGCGTACCTGTGCAAGCCGCCCACCGGGCGATAGATGACGCCCACACAACTCGCCAGGTATTTCTTCAGCTATACGAGAAAGCGCGTGCAATCCCATTCCCCATTCTGGAGGAGATTACCCGCCACGGAGAGGAGATTGAATGGGGAGCCGGCTGGGTGTTCGATCTGGCCTACGGTGAGAGACGTGAGAAAGAAGAATCTACAAAGGGTGAATTCCCAACCCTGTTCCCGAAAGCCATCATCCCGAAAGATAAGCTCACACCATCGGTTGAACCGGAACCACTTGATGTGGAGGAGATCGCCTCCATTTTCGAGCCAGGTGGATCGATGGAGCGCGCATTCCCAGGATATGAAGATCGGCCACAGCAGATCAGCATGGTGAGAGCGGTGACGGAAGCGCTCACCGAGAGCAAACACTTATTGGTCGAGGCTGGAACGGGAACGGGGAAATCGATGGCTTACCTGGCCCCTGCCTTCGCATGGGCGACACAAAATGGGCAGCCCGTAGTCATCTCAACCAATACGCTCAACCTCCAGGATCAATTGATCCACAAGGACATTCCCGATCTGAATCAGGCCCTGGGCACTGAATACCATGCGGCTGTTCTTAAAGGGCGCGGCAATTACCTCTGCCCGCGCCGCTTCAACACCTTGCGCAGCCTGGGTCCGCGATCATCAGAAGAGACTCGTGTCCTCACCAAACTCCTGCTCTGGTTGACCAACGGCGGCAGCGGCGATCGCAGTGAGCTCAACCTGCCTCGGGAAGAGTCTGTGATCTGGGCGAGATTGTCTGCAGATAACGAGGACTGCTCGATCGAGAATTGCGTTCAACATGCTGGCGGGACTTGCCCCTATTACCGCGCTCGTCTTGCAGCAGAGCACGCCCATGTCATCATCGTTAATCATGCGCTCTTATTGGCTGATATCGCCATTGGAAACCGTGTGATTCCCGAGTATCAATATCTGATCATCGATGAGGCGCATCACCTTGAGTCAGCAACGACAAGCGGCTTGAGCTTTAACGTTACGGAAAGGGAAGTTCAACGCGTTCTGCGCGACTTGGGAAGCCGGACAAGGGGACTCTTACGTCAAATTTATGAAGTCGCCCGCGCTTCGCTCCCTCCTGAAGGTTCCACACAGGTCGATCGAGTCATCAGCGCAGTCTCCGACCGGACTGTCGAAAGCATCGAGATGTCCAAGACTCTATTTGGACACATCTCTGAAGTTCTTGAGAATCAGCGTGAAGGGCGAGAGCTGGGATTCTACGGGCAGCAGATGCGCATCGTCCCCGCTACGAGAACGCTACCTGATTGGGAAAAGGTGGAGATCTCCTGGGAAAATCTGCGCGGCCCGCTCGCCAAGATCGTTGAGAAACTCGCGGAAATGGCCGATGATCTTGAAAGTTTGTCCGAGACCGGAGTAGAAGCTGCGGAAAACCTGTCGGTCGCGGCACGCATCGCCCGTCGCAGCCTCGGTGAGGTCTACAAGCATCTCGAACGGATGATCTTCGAGCCTGACCCGGCTGATATTTATTGGGCTAATGTCCGCCCCCCCGGCGAGCATCTCTCGCTGCATACCGCACCCCTCGAAGTCGGACCGCTCGTGGAACGCTATCTTTGGCACGAAAAAGAAGCTGTAATTATGACCTCGGCTACGCTCACAACAGCCGGCGACTTCGACTATATCCGCCGGCGATTGTACGCACAGGACGCGGACGAGCTGTCCCTCGGTTCACCATTCGATCACGAAACATCCACGTTGCTCTATCTCGTGAATGACATACCGGAGCCCGTCCAACGCCAAGCTTATCAGCACGCGCTCGAAAGCGGATTAATCCGCCTGGTGAAGGAAACCGGAGGACTTACTATGGTCCTATTCACGTCGAATGCCCAACTCCAGACCACCGCCCGCGCCTTGGCCGAACCCCTCGCAAGCGAGGGTATTCATCTTTTCGAACAGAGTCGAGGCGCCTCCCGTCACGCATTATTAGAGAGCTTCCGCTCGACCGAGCAAGCCGTCCTGCTCGGCACACGCTCTTTCTGGGAAGGCGTTGACATCCCCGGACCGGCGCTCTCCGTCCTTGGGATTGTTCGCCTGCCATTCGCAGTCCCCAACGACCCCATCATCGCCGCCCGTGCAGATACATACGAATCCCCCTTTGACGAATATATGCTTCCCGAAGCCATCCTGCGTTTCCGGCAGGGTTTTGGCCGTCTGATCCGCACCCGCTCAGATCGAGGAATCGTAGTGGTCTTCGATCGCAGAATCATCTCTAAATTCTACGGACGTCTGTTCGTCGATTCGCTCCCCCGCTGCAGCGTCAAACTCGGAAGCCTGGCCGAGCTTCCGGAAGCAGCGACTCGCTGGCTTGGTCTTTAATCGCGCATTGACGCCCTTCGCCGCATCCGACTATAATCGACACACCAAATCTCTTTAAATAAGTCGGAGGATGGAACAACGTGATTGATGTCAACGAACTGCGAAATGGCGTGACCTTTGAGTTGGATGGGAACATCTTTAAAGTAATCGAGTACACCCACCATAAACCCGGACGGGGCAAGGCCACGATCCGCACAAAAGTGCGCAACTTGCGCAGTGGCGCAGTCCTTGAAAAATCATTCACATCAAGCGATCGGGTGCAGGACGTTCGGCTCGATTACCGCACTGCCCAATTCCTCTACTACGACGGGAACCTGTACCACTTCATGGACGTGGTTTCATTCGAACAGCCGGCGCTTGATAGCGATGCAGTGGGAGATGCAGTTAATTACCTCACTGAAAACTTGGAGGTGAAACTCACCTTCTACGGTCAAGAACCGATCGAGCTTGAACTTCCAACAGCGGTCGATCTCGAAGTCACAGAGGCAGAGATGGCGTTAAAAGGCGACACTGCCACTGGCGCAAACAAAACCGTTACGATGGAGACTGGCCTCAAGGTCCAGGTTCCTCTATTCGTCGAGAAGGGCAATAAAATCCGTGTCGATACCCGCACTGGCGAGTACTTGACCCGGGTTTAGATAAACTAAACCGCGTCCCATCCCCATGATTACCCCTGCCGGCAAAGAATGCCCCTACTACTACGAGGACTTCAATCGAGGTCGATCCATTCAGGAATGCCGTCTGCTAGAAAGTACCCCAGACAGTGGAGAATATACGCCTGATCTTTGCGAGAAGTGTAGAGTTCCCAGGATCAAGATGGCCAACGCCTGCCCCAATATGGTATTGGAAGCGAAGGTTAAACGCAGCTTTCTCGGTCTTCGCCGAAGCACCGAAATAGCAGCCTTCTGCACGCAAACACTCCAGGATGTGCCAGAACCAGAAATCGGCTGCGGACAGTGTCACCTCGAATTTCCTGTTTTCAGAACTTCTGTGGAGGAATAATGCTCAAAACCATCCTACTTGATCTGGACGATACGCTCCTTGACAACAAGATGGAGAGCTTCCTCCCAGCCTATTTCCAGCGGTTGGGAGATTACATGTCAGACACCCTCGCTCCAGATGGTTTCATTCGCGAGCTCGTCGCCGGCAGCCAGAAGATGCTTGAAAACAACGACCCTCGAGTAACACTTGAAAAAGCTTTCGCGGATTACTTCTATCCAGCTTTGGATCTCAACGCAGGAGAATTTGAAGCTCAGATATACACTTTCTACAAACAAATCTTCCCCTCGCTAAAATCCGTTACCGGCACGCGCCCTTCGGCAAGGCCCGTTGTAGAGAGTCTTCTCAACCAGGGTTTTGAGGTCGTCGTCGCCACCAATCCTCTCTTTCCGAGGGTTGCGATCGAGGAGCGGCTTCGATGGGCGGACCTGGCACCTGAAGAACTCCCTTTCACGATGATCACGAGCTACGAAATCTTCCACTTCACAAAACCCCAACCAGCGTATTACGCCGAGATCCTCGGTCAATTAGGTCGCAAGCCACATGAAGTTGTGATGGTAGGAAACGACCCCGGGCTCGACCTCGACCCGGCGCGAGCATTATCCATGCGCGTCTACCATCTTTCAGACGACCCCGGTGATAAGTACCCCGGCGGAAGCCTAGACGATATGCTTGAGTGGATAGAGCAGCAAGTTGACACCCCCGATCCAGAGGAAATCCACACAGCGCAGGCGATCTCCGCCCGCTTCCGCGGGCATGCTGGCGCGCTTGCTACGCTTGTTCGTAAGCTCACGGACGACGAGTGGAAACGACGACCAACAGCGGGTGAATGGGCGCCAGTGGAAATCGTCTGCCATTTACGCGATGTAGAGCTGGAGGTCAACCTACCTCGGCTGGCAGCTTTCTCCGCCGCCGAATCACCCCATTTAACGGCGATCGACTCCGATCCCTGGGCGGATGAGCGAGATTACCTCAGTCAATCCGGACCGGAGGCGTTAAGTGATTTTCTCGAAGCACGGGTGGCGCTTCTGCAGGAATTGGAGGTTCTCACCGAGAACGAATGGGACAGCCCCGCTGTGCACTCCCTGCTGGGTCCTACTTCTTTGCTCGAGTTGATGGGAATAACAACGGACCATGATCTCCTGCATCTTGCGCAGATGTACACAACGCTCCCAAAGATCACCTGATACACCACGGCATTCGTTATACTGCGCACCTATAAAAAAACCGAATCCCTTCATCCCCTCCCAGCCCACCTTTACACTCCTTCGAGCGAAAGTTATAATCTTTGCATTGGGGGAAGTGCTGGAATTGGCAGACAGGCGTGACTTAGAATCACGTGCCCTTGGGCGTGTGGGTTCAAATCCCACCTTCCCCACTGCGAGCTGTTCGCTTGGCTTGGTCTCATTTTGGAAGATCAAGCCATCAATTTTCCCCCGTAATTATTCATAACTGCAGGAAGGAAAGTATATTGAAAATCGAAAGACAGGACCTGGAAAACCGCCAAGTTGAACTTCAAATCGAAGTCAGTTCGGATCAACTTCAGACCGCAATGCACTCCGCCGCACAACGTCTCAGCCGAGGAACCAAGATCCCCGGGTTTCGCCCTGGGAAAGCACCCTACGAGGTTGTCGTCGGGAAATTCGGTGAAGATGTTATCTTCGAAGAAGCACTGGAGCGCCTCGGTCAGGAAATCTATCGTGACGCGCTCGAAGAGGCCAATATCGAACCCTACGCTCCCGGCTCGCTAGAGGAAGTTATCCGTGAAGACCCGCTCAAGCTTCGCTATACGGTGCCCCTCGCGCCTGAGGTCGACCTAGGCGCATATCGAGAAATTAGGATCCCCTTCGAAGACGCTGAAGTCACGGACGAGGATTTTGAAGAGGCAATAGAGGAAATTCGTCAGCGGCAAGCGTTGATAGAACCTGTCGACCGCCCTGCTGAAGAGACAGATCTGGTGAGCATCGATTTATCTGGCGAACTCCTTGATCCAGAGGATGAGGAAGACGCACAATTGCTCGATATGAAGGATATCTCCGTCCTGGTCGACCCGGAAACCGATGTCCCCACCCCTGGCGTTATGGAGCATCTTCTGGGCTTGGCCGCCGGGGATGAAAAATCCTACGAATACACTTTTGCTGACGACCATCCAAATGAAGATCTACAAAAACGAGCAGCTAAGTTTCACATCAAGTGTTTGGATGTGAAATCCAGATTTATCCCGGAGTGGTCTGACGAACTGGCGCAAAACCTGGGCGAATTTGAAAGCTTGCTCGATTTGAGGGTGAAGCTTCGCGAGAACCTTCAGAAACAGGCGGAAATGGAGGCGGAAAACCAACACAGGGACGAAATCATGCAGAAAATCGTCGAAGGAGCTTCTGTGGAATATCCGCCCATTGTTCTTCAGGAAGAGACGGAGAACCTCCTACAAGATCTACGTATGCGCCTGGGTAACCAAAAGCTTACGCTCGAGGATTATTTAAAAATCGAAGGAAAAACGGAGGAAGATCTCCGCGAGGAGCTCGAACCTGAAGCAATTGAGCGCATCAAGCGCGGCCTTGTTTTAGGCAAGATTGTCGACGTCGAAGAACTGAAGGTAGAAGATGATGAAATTGACGCTGAGATCAAGCGCCTCATTGAACCTTTAGGGGCGGAAGCTGATAAACGACTTCTTGAAGCTTTCGAATCCCCTGCAGGGCGTCATCGCATTGCCATGGATGTTCTAACCGATAAGGCAATACGCCGCATAATCGCAATCGCCAAAGGTGAAGCAGAAAAACAGGATGTATCTACTATAGAAATTACCGGCAAAGAAGAGAATAATGGTATGGATTCTGCACCTGAGGACTCAGGCGCAGATGACATGGAAAAGGAGTAAATATCCAATCATGGATGTAAAAGATCCGCGTTCAATAATTCCAATGGTGATCGAATCGAGCGGGCGTGGTGAGCGCGCCTATGATATCTACTCGCTGCTCTTGCGCGAACGCATCATTTTCCTTGGGACCCCGATAAACGACCAGGTGTCCAATCTTATGGTTGCACAGCTATTGTTCCTCGATCGCGAGGATCCCGACCGACAGATTAACATGTATATAAATAGCCCTGGAGGTCAGATATACTCTGGTCTGGCAATCTACGACACCATGCAACAAGTCCGCTCTCCGATTTCAACAGTCGCTGTAGGCATGACAGCCTCGTTTGGCACGATCCTGTTAGCCGCAGGGACGAAAGGGAAACGCTACTCCCTACCGCACGCAACGATCCACCTTCACCAACCCTTGAGTAGCATCCAGGGTCAGGCCACGGATATCGCCATCCAGGCAGAAGAGATCTTGCGTTTACGTGCAGAATTGAATAACATACTCGTAGGCCATACCGGTCAACCTCTGGATGTTATTGAGCGGGATACAGAGCGCGATTTCTATATGACCGGAAAGGTTGCACAGGAATACGGCATCATCGACCATATCCTCGAGCCTTTTGAAGACGAGGAAACAGAGGAAAAAGAGAAATAAAAGTCTAGGTCTATGCCCAAGAAACAGGAACCACAGGTACCCGAGGCGCGCCGATGCTCCTTCTGCAGCCGCGATGAGGAGACAATCCATCGCCTTATCGCCGGTCCTGAAGGCGTCTTTATCTGCAACGAATGTGTCGACCTCTGCCAGGACATCTTAGAGGGCGAAGGAGCCCGGCCGCCTGGTGGTCTTTCCTCTTCCGGTAAACCATCTCTATCCCCTCGAGATATTTACGACAATCTTGAGGAATATGTCGTTAGCCAGGAGCACGCAAAACGCGTGCTTTCTGTGGCTGTCTACAACCATTACAAGCGCATCGCTAATCGCGGCCACCACGATGTGGAATTGGATAAGGCAAACATTCTACTTGCTGGTCCCACAGGAAGCGGTAAGACGCTTCTTGCCCAGACCTTGGCCCGCAGTCTAGATGTACCTTTCTGTATCGCCGACGCCACAGCACTCACAGAGGCCGGCTATGTCGGTGAAGATGTAGAAAATATCCTCCTGCGTCTACTTCAGGCATCTGATTTCAACGTTCAGCGCGCCGAACGCGGCATCGTTTATATCGATGAAATTGACAAAACCGCCCGCAAAAGCGGCGATAATCCGAGCATCACGCGTGACGTCTCTGGCGAGGGAGTCCAGCAGGCGCTCTTGAAGATCATCGAGGGCGCGGTTGTGAACGTCCCGCCGCAGGGGGGACGGAAGCATCCACAGCAAGAGTTCATACAGGTCGATACCTCCGATGTTCTTTTTGTCTGCGGCGGCACCTTCGCCGGGTTGGCGGATATCGTCGCCGAGCGCGTAGGGCACCGCGGCAGAATGGGTTTCTCCGGCACGGTCACCGACGCACTGGCGCAAAAACTCGAGGAGAGCGCCCTTCTACGCCTGGTCATTCCAGACGATCTTATGCGATTCGGGATGATTCCAGAGATCGTCGGTCGTCTGCCGGTGGTAACAAACGTTGATCCCCTCGATGCAGAAGCGCTGCGCGCCATCCTGACCGAGCCGCGCAATGCACTCGTCCGGCAGTATAAACGCCTGCTTGAGATGGATAAGGTGGAACTTGATTTTACCGAAGAAGCGCTCACTGCAGCTGCCCAGCTCGCTCTCGAACGAGAAACAGGAGCGCGCGGCCTTCGCGCAATCATCGAAGGTGCTCTGCTCGACGTGATGTATGACATCCCTTCCCACCCAGACATCAGCCGTGTTCTGGTTGATGAGCAGGCTATTCACCGAACGGGAAAACCCCACCTCTACGATGAAAACGGGGAGGAGTTCCCGATCAGCGACAAGAGCCTTCCCGACGCCGCTTGATCCAATTCACTCTCTCAGGTAAAAAAAATGAATAGGCTTTCTACTTTCTCAATCGTTGCCTACGATGTGGCTATGGATGCTTGGGGCATCGCCGTCGCCTCAAAGTTCCCCGCCGTCGGCGCAGTTGTCCCCTGGGCTCAAGCGGGTGCAGGCGCCGTCGCCACACAATCTTATGCCAATACAACCTTCGGTCCGCAAGGATTGGAACTCATGTTGAAGGGCCGCTCCGCCCAGGAAGCTTTGAACGAGCTGCTGGCGAATGACGAGGAGCGAGAGCTTCGTCAGGTAGGGATCGTCGATGCCCAAGGTCATTCTGCAACCTTCACAGGCGCAGATTGCTTCGAATGGGCCGGTGGGAAAACCGGTGAGAATTACTGCGTTCAGGGAAATATTCTCAGCGGTCCGGATGTGATCGAGCAAATGGCTTCTACGTTTGAGGACTCAAAGAAAGACCTTCCCGAACGCTTGCTCGACGCCTTGCTTGCCGCCGATCACGCAGGTGGCGACCGTCGCGGGAAACAGAGCGCGGCGATCTACGTCGTAAAACCCGATGGGGGTTATGGGGGCTTTAACGACCGCTGGATCGATTATCGTGTCGACGATCACGAAGACCCAATCCCACGGCTGATGGAGATCCTCGGGCTTCATAGCCTGTATTTCGGGAAAAGCCCGTCTGAAGAGGAGCTTGAAATCGACGCCGCAGTCTGCGAAGCTCTGCAACAAATAATGCGGAATCAGGGCTATGAAATCGAGGAAATCTCGGGAGAATTTGATCAGAATACCCAGACCGCGCTCCGCCAATTCATCGGCAACGAGAATTTCGAAGAGCGCACAGATTTTGAAAAGGGTCGCATCGATCAACCGGTATATGAATACTTGCTGAAGAAATTCCATGGCTGATTTCAAGAGCTCATCGTGCAAAGATCTGCGGCTTCACTAGACGCCTCAAACAGGGAACATCATGATGGTAATCCCATGGCAACTATGAGGAGACTGGCGGACATCAAAGGTCTGATTATCGACATGGATGGCGTGCTTTGGCGTGGGCGGACTTTTCTGGAGGGCTTACCCGAATTCTTTTCATTTCTTCGGACCCACTCCATGTCGTTTTTGCTGGTCACAAACAACTCCATCGCCACACCAAAGATGGTGGTTGATCGCATGGACGGTGCAGGTGTGCAAATCGACCCGACTGAGGTTTTAACTTCCTCACAGGCAACCGCAGCTTATTTACAGCAAAAATTCCCCTCTGGAACCACGATCTACGCCATTGGTGAAGATGCGCTGAAGGGCGCGCTGTCCGCTAAAGGGTTTCGCCTTCATGACTCAGCCGATGGTGTGCATGTCGTCGTAATGGGTTTCGATCGCGAGATCAGCTGGGCGAAGATGACTGAAGCTTCCATCGCCATTCAATCGGGGGCACATTTCGTCGCTACCAACCCGGACCTGAGTTTTCCGATTGAGCGAGGACAGGCTCCTGGCGCAGGCGCTTTCATCACAGCCGTTCAACTAACAACAGGCGTGAAACCACTCATTATCGGCAAGCCGGAACCCCGCCTATTTAACCTTGCTAGAGAGCGATTAGGTCTAACAGTCGCGCAGATCCTTGGTGTGGGTGACCGGCTAGAGACCGACATCTTAGGCGCTCAACGTGCTGGAATAGCAGCCTGTTTGCTTCTCACCGGGGTGACATCGAGTGACCAAGCGAAAGCATCGGAGATCAAACCCGATTGGATTTATGATGATCTGCCATCCCTCACGCTCGAGCTCACACGGACGCACGAGTGAAACCTAAGCCGTTTTTCTTCGACCTCACCCTGCCCCAGGTAGAAGCACACCTGCAAACACTCGGCGCTGAACGCTACCGTGCCCGACAGCTCTGGGAGGGGATATATAAGAATTTAGCGCCCTCCCCTCAGAAAATCTCCAACCTCCCCGAAAATCTACGCGAACAACTAGAAACAACGCTCACCTTCTCTGCCTTGATCGTTCAATCAACAGTCAGCTCCCGGGATGGCGAAACTGAAAAGGTTCTCCTGGAAACACAGGATGGAAAGGCAATTGAAGTTGTTCTGATGCGTTACCACCGCCGCTATACAGCCTGTATATCTACTCAAATCGGCTGTGGCATGGGTTGTGTGTTTTGCGCCACAGGCCAGATGGGTTTTAAACGTAACCTGAGCTCAGGAGAGATCATTGAGCAGGTAATCAGGGTAGCCAGGCAGCTTGATACCAACGGCGACCGCCTTTCGAACATCGTATTTATGGGAATGGGTGAACCCTTTCAGAATTACGAAGCCTCGATGGATGTGATCGACCGCCTGAACGATCCCGAAGGTTTCAACTTCGGAAAACGTCGATTTACAATTTCCACGGTTGGCTTGGTCCCGATGATCGAACGGTTTACACAAGAACGTCGTCAGGCGAACCTCGCAATCTCACTGCATGCTGCTACAAATGCCTTACGTGAACGGTTGCTGCCGATCAATCGCCGCTACCCACTGGATGTGTTGATGCCCGCATGCCGCTCCTATACGGTGCAGAGTGGACGGAGGATTACCTTCGAATGGGCGCTCATTCAAGGGGTGAATGACGGAGATGAACAAACTGCAGCGCTGGCGGATTGGGTTCACAGAATGAATTGCCACATTAACATCATCCCTCTCAATCCAACCGATGGTTATGAAGGGAAAGCTGCTAACCTCGATCGAGTCACACATTTTCAAAATGCCTTAGAACAGGCTGGAATCTCCACAACGGTCCGCGTCCGCCGTGGGATCGATATCCAAGCAGGGTGCGGTCAGTTGGCCGCTAAAAAGCAGAGAAACGACTCCCGTTGAGGTCTCCCCGGCTCCAAAAAAGCATTTATCTTGTCATTTCCTGACCAGAAAGGTATGATTACATGATGGTCAAGAATTATGTCATCATGCCGTCGATCCTATCGGCGGATTTTTTAAACTTGGGTGATGCAATCGCGGAGTGCGTTGCCGTTGGTGCCGATTGGTTACATCTAGATATCATGGATGGGCACTTCGTTCCCAACATTGCGTTGGGACCAGGCTTCGTCAAGGCTTGTAGACGGGCAACAGATCTACCTCTCGATGTTCATCTGATGATTGAAAATCCAGAGCGATATTTTGATGCTTTTTCCGCAGCTGGGGCGAGTGCAATCAGCGTTCATTATGAGGTCTGCCCTCAGGTACGAAATACGCTCAGCATGATCCGGGATAGGGGACTAAATGCCGGCATAGCGATTAACCCCGGAACAGCAGTTGATGAGATCCAAGATATTCTCGACCTGGTTGACCTTGTTTTAGTGATGACCGTTCAGCCTGGTTTTGCCGGCCAAAGCTTCATCGAGTCTTCTGTAGAAAAAGTCCGCCGCACGCGCAGCTTAATCGAAGCAGCGGGTCTGAACACTCACGTTCAAGTGGATGGTGGAATTAATTCCAGGACAGCCCCGGCATGCGCCGCTGCAGGGGCAGACTATTTCGTCGCCGCAAGTGCAATCTTCCAGCACTCCAAGGGGATCACGGATGGCTTTCGTGAGTTACAATCTTCTCTTGGGATAGAATTACGATGAACGCAATAGGTCGCCTTGAAGGCGACCATAGGTTACGATTGGAAACAGTTGGAGGAAGGTAAAATAACTAGACGCGGGCCATCCGTTTAATACACTTCGTACACAGCGTCTTCTGAACCATGCGCCCGCCTTCCATGACCTGCACTTTCTGGAGGTTGGGATGAAACTTGCGTTTCGTCGCCTTCATGGAGAAGCTACGGCTCTGCCCGAACATGGTTTTTTTGCCGCAATTCTCGCACTTAGCCATCTAGGATGCTTCCTTTCTAATGAAATCGTTTATTTATGGACCGGCGCAAATGTTACCACAGCTTAGACCGTCCATCAATGCCTAGCTCTATGATGGGAGAGGAATCGAATGACCGACGAAAGTACTGTTCTAGGGCGAATCATCGTCTCACCGAAGGCGATCGCCACAATAGCATCGCAATCCGCTCTGCAGTCGTACGGCGTCGTTGGCATGGCCTCGAAGAACATCGTCGACGGCATCACCCAGGCTCTTGTACGCGACCCTCGGCACGGTGTACAGGTCAGCACTTCTGACGATCAAATCACCATTGATCTGTACATCATCATTGAATATCAAACCCGAATTTCTTCTGTCGCTGCGAGCGTCGCCAACATCGTACACTTCCAGGTAGAGAGATCTCTTGGTATGCCTGTTAAAGCTGTGAACGTTCATGTTCAAGGCTTACGGATCAGCAGCAGAGACTAATCGCCGAACGGAGGCTCGATGAGCAAGCCGTACAAAGATATAGATCCAGAGCTTCGAGCGCGCCTTCTTGAGGGAGCTCAAGAGATCGATGGAGCCATCCTGAGCCAAATGCTTTTCGCTAGTCTGGACTGGCTCCGAACCAACCAGCAGCTCGTTAACTCATTGAATGTCTTTCCTGTTCCGGATGGTGATACTGGAACCAACATGGTCCTGACGATGCAGTCAGCAGTGGACGAGATCAGCAATATTAGCGAACGCTCAGTAGGAGATGTGGCATCTGCCATAGCACAGGGCGCACTCATGGGCGCACGCGGCAATTCTGGTGTCATTCTTTCACAGATCTGGCGTGGGTTCGCCCGCGTTCTAGAAAACGAAGAAATGATGACCGCCGAATCCTTCGTTTCCTCCCTGATAGAGGCGAGCGAGACGGCGTATAAAGGCGTCGTACGCCCCGTGGAGGGGACAATCCTCACAGTCTCGAAAGACATTGCTACTGAGGCACAAAAAGCATTAGATGGTGGAATAACTTCCACCCTCGAGCTTCTCGAACGGGTTGTGGAAGCCGCCGATGATTCCGTCGAACGAACACCCGATCTCCTGCCAGTATTAAAGGATGCTGGTGTCGTAGATAGCGGCGGCAAGGGTTTGTTCTTTATCCTAGAAGGCATGCTTCGCGCCGCTTACCGACTGCCGCTTGACCAACCACTTCTCAGCGTCCAGCCTTTGAGTCTGCTTGACCTGGACAGAGCAGCAGAGTCCATCGAACCTGGTCAGGATTGGGAAGTCATCATTGACTTCTCTCCCGAGGAGTTGTTAGATCTTGGATCCTTCTACACAAAACTAGAGGAGATTGGCACATCCATTCAGGTCGGCGAGGGTGATGGGATGTACCGCATGCATATCCACGTGCAGGATGAAAAAGAATACGAGCCTATAGATTACATCAAAGGCTTAGGGACGGTCACAAATATTGCCATCGAGAACTTAATGGTTCAAACCGCAAAACCAGAGCATGATCATTCTCTGTCTGAGATCCGTCTTCAGAGCATTGAACCCGGAGAGATTGCCGTAGTTGCAGTCGCTCCAGGTGTGGGTCTCGCGCGAGTCTTCGCCAGCCTGGGCGTCACGGCTCTCATCGAGGGCAGCCAGACGATGAATCCAAGCACACAGGAGATCATGAACGCTTTTGAAAATCTACCAACAGATCAGGTCGTAATCCTGCCTAACAACAAAAATATCATCCTGGCCGCCCAACAGGCGACCGAACTTACGGTTAAGAAAGTCGCAGTAATTCCCACTGTTTCTGTTCCACAAGGTATTGCCGCCATGTTCGCATGGAACTCTGATGGCAATTTCGAAACTACCGCCAGTGCGATGGCGGCGGCGCTCGAATCAATCCAATCCGCCGCAATCACAACTGCCACTCGATCAGTTGAGATTGATGATGTTAAGGTGGAAACGGGACAGGTGATCGGTCTACTCAACGGGCAACTTACGTGTTCTGGCCAATCGATAGAGGAAGTCCTGACCGATATTCTCAAAGAAGCTTCAACAGAGGAATATGAATTAATCACTCTGTACTATGGTGAAGACTTGAATGCGATGCAGGCTAACCAACTCGCAGATATCGTTCGCGAAATCTACCCAAAGCAGGAGATCGAAGTCCACGATGGCACTCAACCACACTATCAACTCATCCTTTCCATCGAGTAAGTATCGTCTATGATCAAAATCGTCACCGACGCAGCGGTTAGATTCACAACGCCAAATTTCGCCCAGCAATACGGGGTAACAATCGCTCCAATCTCTGCCCGCTGTGGAAATATGCACATTTCCGATGGCCCCGACGCTGACCTGCATGATCTCCGCCCCTCGCTTAAAGAATGTGAGCAGGAGATACGTATTGAGAGCCCCTCCGTCGATCAAATCGCAGAGATTTATTCGCATCTAAGCGCACGGACGAATTATATTTTATCCATCCATTCATCCTCAAGATTATCCAACTCATTTAGAAACGCGCAAAAAGCCAGTCAACAGTTCTTGGGGAGGATGGACATCCATGTGGTCGACTCCCAAACTACATCTATCGGACTGGGGTTGCTTGTACAAACCTGCGTTCAAGGAATGCAGCGAGGCGAATCTCTGGATAATTTGGTAAAAACCGTTCGCGGAATGATCACCCGCCTCTACACGGTCATGTTTCTTGATGATCTTTCTTATCTGGCACGAAACCAAATCGTAAGTCAGTCTCAGGCAATTCTGGGAAACATGTTGGGGGTTATTCCCTTCCTGACAATCGAAAATGGTGAACTTCAACCCATGGAAAAGGTCCGATCTAGACCACGGGCGCTCGAGAAGTTGATCGAATTCGTCTGTGAGTTTTCAGGAGTAGACCACCTTGGCATCCTTCATGGGTATGGAAAGCCAACGCAAGACGCACTTTATATCGCTGAACGACTCCGCTCTTTATACCCGAGCTCACCGATTTCACAGGTATGCTACGGTCCGACACTCGCACCGTTCATCGGCTTCAACGGTCTTGGGGCAATCGTGCTGGAATCTAAAGAAGATTCCATATGACCATCAAAACCAGTCCCTTTGCCATCGTAACGGACAGCACGGCTGACGTCCCGATTGATACCGCAGAATCCCTGAACATCTCCGTGATTCCTGCAGTGTTGACTTTGGACGGTGAGACGTATATGGATGGTCGTGACATATCAAGAGCTGAGTTCTACCAGCGAATGCCTAATCTGCGGACACCTCCCACAACCGCTGTGCCGTCCGTACTCGTCTTCGAAGAGACCTACCAACGCCTGTTCGAGAGGGGCGTCGAGCGCATCCTTTCTATCCACTTAGCCTCCAACCTAAGCGGGATGGTCAATACCGCTAAGCAGGCAGCACTCAACTTTGACGACCGGGTGAAAGTATTTGACAGCGGCCAGCTCTCCCTGGGTGTTGGCTTCCAAGCCATCGAGGCCGCCCAATCGGTCATGAAGGGTTTGGGTTTCGACCAAGTTGTAAGTACGGCCAAGCAATTTCGAGAGAAAGTGTATGTCCTTGCGCTGATCGATCAACTAGAATTTATGCGCCGAAGCGGACGAGTGAACTGGCTTCGTGCTAATATCGGTGATTTTCTTCAAATCAAGCAATTAGTGGAAGTGAATGATGGTCTCGTAAATGCGCTTGCACGTACTCGTACCTACACGAAAGCTTTCGAGCAATTAATCTCGATTGCCTCTACCTGGAAAAACATTAATCGTCTCGCCGTGCTCCATTCTGGAGCGCCAGAAAGAGCTGAGGAGCTCACCAAGCGGGTGATCAACCTGTGCCCGAACCCTTTAATGATCGTCGATATAACCACGGTCATCGGTGTCCACATTGGACCAGGATGCGTTGGGCTCGCCGTTTTAACATGGGATTAACTCTGGCACTTTTACACCTTCCCGCGTATATTTAATACTATGAACCCATCACTGGACAAACTCTCAAAATTTCTTCGACTTGAAGCCGGGCGCGGCTATGATAACCGGGCAGTCGTAGGCGGTCTTCAGCAGATGCTAGAGCCCTGGGCGGAAGAAGCGAAAGCGTCAAACTTGGCGGATTCGTCCATCGAACTGGTCGTCTCTCGGCTACGTGACTACGGCCGGCTCTCCCCAAACTCACGCTATGAATCGCTCCAAGGTCTGTGGAACCGGCTTCGCACGGCTCATCCTGAGCTTGCTGACGACTTTCTGATTAAGCCGCCCACCGGGGACTCCCCCCCTTCTATAGATCCAGCGGTCAGTGAAGAAGCCAACGGGGAAACCATTGAAACCCAAGATGACATTCCCTCAACTCCAATGCAGGAAAGCGCAGATGAGAAGGCTGCTCCAACCGCATTGGATGTGGAAAAGAAAGAATCCACCACGCCTTCATCACCTGTCGCCCTCACTGCGCCCTTAACCACAGTGCAAGGGATCGGACCTAAGTCAGCGAAGACGCTTTCAAAGCTGGGCCTCGAGAATTTAGGCGACTTACTCTGGCATCTTCCCCGGCGTTACGATGATTACTCCCAACTCGAAACGATCAACCGTCTCTGGTATGGTCAGGATGTTACGGTTATCGGAACGATCGAGAAAATCGAAATGCGTGCAGTTCGGGGCGGTCGCATGAAGCTCACTGAAGCCGTGGTGAGCGACGGAACCGGATCCCTGCGGGTTACATGGTTTAATCAGCCATGGATTGCGAATAAATTAAAACCCGGGCGCGGTATTGTATTATCCGGGAAAATCGATCAGTACCTCGGTCGACTCACGATGAACAGCCCAGAGTGGGAGCCGCTCGAACGGCATCAACTTCATACGAATCGAATCGTGCCTGTTTACCCTTTGACAGCTGGCGTATCTGGGAAGTGGCTACGTCGTGTGATCCACTCAGTCGTTCAGCGCCTTGCACCCCGTGTCCCGGACCCAATCCCAGCCGGTATTCGTCAGTCAGCAGATCTAGTTCCCTTAAGCGTCGCCCTGCAACAAATCCATTTCCCTAACGACCAGGATCAACTTAAGAAGGCGCAGCACAGGCTGGCCTTTGGCGAGATGTTCATGCTCCAACTGGGCGTGTTGCGGCAAAAACAGGATTGGGAGCAACTCGTTTCCGAACCCCTTCAGGTCGAAGATCAATGGCTTGACCACTTCACATCTAACCTTCCATACACACTCACCAATGCCCAGAAAGGTGCGCTGGACGACATCCGTAAGGATATGTCCTTATCGAAACCAATGAATCGCTTGCTCCAGGGAGATGTTGGCTCTGGGAAAACTGTGATTGCCGCGGCCGCGATAGGAATCAGCGCCGCCAACAAGGCGCAATCCGCTTTTATGGCACCCACAAGCATCCTTGCCGACCAACACTATCAAACCCTGCGCGAACTTCTTCCCATTTCAGCACAAATTCCTGATGTTTCCATCCGGCTGCTTATCGGTGCGACTCCCGAAGCGGAGAAAAACGAGATCCGCCAAGGGTTAGAGGATGGCGTAATCCAGGTAATCATTGGCACCCACGCGCTGATTGAAGATCCGGTAAACTTCAAACAACTTGGTCTGGTTATCATCGACGAACAGCATCGCTTCGGTGTCGAGCAGCGGGCAGCCTTACGCGACAAAGGACAGAACCCGAATCTGTTGGTTATGACAGCGACGCCGATTCCACGATCGCTCGCGCTGACAGTCTTCGGTGATCTGGATCTAACCCTTCTGGATGAAATGCCTCCCGGTCGCCAACCAGTGGATACCCGCGTATTATTGCCGCGTGAGCGTTCGCGCGCTCATGTGTTCGTTGACAGCCAAATAGAAAAAGGGAAACAGGCTTTCATCATCTATCCACTCGTCGAGGGCTCGGAGAAGGTCCAGACGAAGGCTGCGGTCGATGAACACCAGATATTACAAGAGAATGTCTTCCCTTCGTACAAGGTTGGTTTGCTTCACGGACGTATGCGCCAAGAAGAAAAAGAGCAAGTCATGGATGGTTTCCGAAAAGGCGAGAACGAGGTCCTCGTGTCCACTTCGGTCGTTGAAGTGGGCATGGATATCCCCAATGCGACAGTGATGCTTATCGAGGGGGCAAATCATTTTGGACTAGCGCAGCTTCACCAATTCAGAGGCCGCGTAGGCCGGGGGGATTCTCAGTCCTATTGCCTTTTAATTCCCGACCACGACGATGACATTGAGAATGCCCGCTTGACCGCCATGCAAGCGACCAATGACGGCTTCGAACTCGCCGATTTAGATCTCGAACAACGCGGTCCAGGCGATTTCCTTGGCACTCGCCAATCGGGTTTTGCACAGCTCCGCGCAGCTCAACTCACGGATATCCGTTTGATTGAGAAAGCACGCCGAGAGGCGATCCGCCTTTTCGAAGAGGACCCAGAACTTACCAAACCCGAACACGAAGCGCTTGCAATGGAGCTGGCACGCTTTTGGTCTATCGAGAAGGGAGAGATCAGTTGATGGTACGGGCAGTTTTCCCAGGGACATTCGATCCTGTTCACTTTGGTCATATTGACATCGCTAATCGAGCCGCACGGATTTTCGATGAGCTCATCATCGCCGTGTACGACAACCCGCCAAAAACCTTGCTCTTCTCCGCAGACGAACGCCTGGAAATGACCAACAGAGCCTTCGCCGATAATGAGCGGATCCATGCGAGCATCTTCAGTGGACTGATTGTTAATTATTGTCGGGACGTTGAAGCTAACGTGATCGTACGCGGTTTGCGGGTTTTCTCCGATTTCGAGCACGAATTCCGAATGGCGCTGGCAAACCACCGCCTGGACTCGGATATTGACGTCGTTCTATTGATCACAAGTGAGGAGCACAGCTTTCTTACCGGCAGTACGGTTAAGGAAATTGCTTCTTTAAACGGTGATGTGACCACACTTGTTCCAGATTTTGTACATACTGCACTGAAAAAACGCTTTCAAGATCTTGGCGATGATGGACCCAATGTCGTCCCGATGACTGCATTGCGAGATTGAGCAATGTTGACGCAAAACCCTGTTTGGTGTACGCTTCGGCCCAAACCTTGCATCCTCGGAAGCAGGTCCATCTGAACAACGGGGTGGACCGGAGGGATCTATGGATATCCTGCATCTAGTGGATCGATTGGAAGAGCTCTTCAATGAGTGTTTTGCGATTCCGCTTACTAATAACGTCATCGTCAACGAAGATCGAATGCTGGAGATTATCGACCAGATGCGTATCTCGATCCCTGATGAGGTGAAGAACGCTCAACAGGTTATCGCACAACGTGATCGTGTTTTAGCCCAGGCACAGGAAGAAGCCCATCGGACGGTTAAACTGGCGAAGGATAAGGGGGATGACATCATCGCCCGTGACGCTATCGTCGAAGCAGCCCAGGGTCGCGCTGATCAAATCATCGCTCAGGCGCGAGTCGAGGTGGAAAATATCCGCCTAGAAGCTGATGATTACATCATCGAAACACTGGGAGCGCTCGAAAACGAACTCTCCAATCTAATCAACCAAGCTCGAAATGGAATCGCAAAATTGACGGCTGAAAGACAGGGTTTCGCAGGTGAGTTTGAAGATAATATCGAGGAGGACGAAAAAGAAGCAGAGGAATAGCCCGCGAAAACGACCCATTGTGTTAAAACGCAGAGAACAGCAACGATCGCCCTCATCAAATTTTGCTTCGAGGTTCAGCGATCTTTTTATTTAAACCAATCGGAAACCACACACATTCAACTTAGACACTTTTGGCTATTTCGTTTCCATCCAGTGACTGTTCCACCATAAGTTGAGATTCATCCCGTTTCTCGCGGGAGCGGTTGGCAGCTGCCTCAATGAAAGCTTTGAAAAGTGGATGGGGGCGATTAGGGCGTGATAGGAACTCAGGATGGAACTGACTTCCAACCATGAAGGGATGGTCCGTTAACTCTGTAATTTCCACAAGCCTGCCATCCGGTGATTCCCCGGAGAAGACCATACCTTTTGAGTTGAAGATCTCCCGGTAGTTGTTGTTGAATTCAAATCTGTGGCGATGGCGCTCTTGCACTAATGATTGTCCGTAGGCGCCCGCAGCGATCGTGCCCTCAAGAAGCTGGCATGGATACAATCCCAACCTCATCGTCCCACCTAATTCAGCAATGCCGCGCTGCTCTGGGAGCAGATCGATGACAGGATGCGGCGTGCTTCGGTTGAACTCCGTCGAGTTTGCATCCTCAGAATCGAACACATATCGTCCAAATTCAATAACCATCACCTGCATTCCAAGGCATAACCCCAGGTAAGGCACCTGTTTCTCACGGGCATAACGAGCAGCCGCGATTTTTCCCTCAATCCCGCGTGCGCCGAATCCACCGGGTACGATAATCCCGTCCGCTTGAATAAGCTCATCCCAGCCTTTCCCGCGTTCCAATTCAGCAGAATGCAGCCAAAGGATCTCAGCGTCCACACCCGCGGTCAATGACGCGTGGCGCACTGCCTCACGGACGCTCATATATGCATCTTTTAGCTCAATGTATTTCCCCACAATGGCAATGTTGACCTTCGGTCGAGGTTTGCGTTCCTCCGCGATCAAGGACTCCCACTTAGTCCAATCTGGTTTCCTACGACTTTCGAGGCCCATGCGAGATAGAACGTACTTCCCAACCCCTTCCTGTTCCAGCAAGAGCGGAATTTCATAGAGAATTGATGTCGTGGAAAGGGGGATCACGGCTCGCTCCTCGACATCACAGAAAAGGGCGATCTTCTCGCACAGGTCATGCCTGATGGGGTAATCCGAGCGGGCGATGATCATGTCTGGCTGAATACCAATCGAGCGCAACTCACGAACCGAATGCTGGGTTGGTTTGGTCTTCAACTCACCCGTCGCACCGATATGAGGGAGCCAAGTGACATGGATGTAGACGGTATTCTCTCGGCCCAGATTCGCTCGCATCTGACGTAGTGCCTCGAGGAAGGGCAGCGATTCGATATCCCCAACCGTGCCGCCGACTTCTACAAGGACAATCTCCGCATTTGTTGCCGCTGGAACAAGACTGATCGTTCTCTTAATTTCATTGGTGATGTGCGGGATCACCTGGATTGTACCCCCCAAGAAATCTCCCTTCCGCTCGCGAGCGATAACCTCAGAATAAATTTGCCCCGAGGTGATGTTGCAGACAGAGCTGAGGCTGGCATCGATGAAACGCTCATAATGCCCAAGGTCTAAATCTGTCTCAGCGCCATCATCCAAGACAAAGACCTCGCCATGTTGATAAGGGCTCATCGTGCCCGGATCAACGTTAATATATGGATCGAGCTTCTGGATGGAAATTGTAAAACCGCGTTCTTTCAACACCTTACCTAATGCAGCCGCGGTGACTCCTTTGCCAACGGAGCTAACGACACCACCAGTCAGAAAGATATACTTCTCCATTTCAGCTCACCTCCCCCGTTCATCGTTGGTTTAAAAGAGAAGTGGGGAGGGTCATGTTAGTGCCCCTCCCCACCTGATATCGAGACTTCCGCTCGACCGGATGCCTGTTTTCCTTCTCACTAGACCAGTTTCTCCAAGTCCTCGGCAGCACGCCTCATCTCGAGAAAAACCAATCCGAGCTTTGCATGCTTACGGGCCAAGACGGTCAGAACTGCGCCATTGCCAATCGAGGTTAAGAGTACATAACCATCATCACCATGAATGTAAACCTCATCCAGGCTGCCCCGTCCGAGCTCGCCGGCGATCCGTTCGCCTAGACTGAGCATAGCCGCGGACATCGCCGAAACCCGATCCTCTTCCACGGAAGATGGCAGTACAGCGGCGATCGTAAGACCATCAACACTAACAACAGCCGATGCTTCGACGTCGGGAGTTCTACCCTGCAAATCATGCAATCTATCGACCATGGATTCGTGGGCTGTTTTTTCCATATGAATTTTCCTAATCGATTTTATGAACCCCGACAGTCTATCATAGCCGAGGATTCTGAGCAAGAAGAATGGGCTCCTTTACCTATTTAAGGGAAGTCATCGCAAGATTTTCAGCTTCGCTCCCCACTCCCATTGGTCGGGGATTGCGCCCACGACTAACCCGGGGATGTCGCAGGATAAATTTCGGGGGCAATCCTTTCCCCATTTGTCATTTCGAGTGAGGTGTGAAACGGCGAGGGAATGACAGTATGCAGGAACCTGTCATGCTGAACGAAGTGAAGCATCTCGTTCTTCGAACATACGTGTTCATGTTTCCAGAAACGAGATTCTTCGTCACCCGGCATCTCAGACTTACAATAACCGGGTTATCAACTCGAGCGAAGTCGGAAGATTGATCTGAACGGGTATCTTCGGCAGAAGATTGACAATAGGGTCCTAAATGGATAAAGGGGCGATCGTGAAACTACTCGCCTTTTTTCTTAGGGAGCAATCCCGAGAGCAGATGGACGATAACATTCCCCCGCTCCAGATCGACATCACGAATAACAGATTCGATTGCTGGAAGCAGTACTTCATCACCAGTTTCGTTGCGAACAATGAAGACATCATTCGCCCCAGTCTCAAGGATCTCTGCGATTTCGCCCAGCGCTTCCCCGTCCTCGCTGCAGACACTCAATCCAAGCAGCTGCCAGTGATAGTATTCCCCCTCCTGCAGAGATTCAACCTCACCAGATTCCAGCCGGATCTCCATATCACGCCACTGCTCAGCCGTATCGCGATCCTCACAATCTTCAATGGCCAGAAGGTAGCGTCCGCGATGTAAGCGGAAGGAGGTGACAATCGAGGGTGTCGTTGAGTCACCGATAAATATCTCCATCCCCGGACGGAGCGATTGGATCAGTTTCGAGAATTGCTCAACAACGAGTCCCCCTCGAATCCCATGAGGACGAACAATGCGCCCGACAACCAGAAAATTCGGTGGTTGACGGACGCTTCCCTTCTCAGGTGAATCTGAAGGTCGAACCATTCGCGTTTAAGGGATATCGAGTGTGGCGCGCACACCACTTCGAGCAGCAGCTACTCTCAAGAGCACGCGCATAGCGTTTGCCACTCGGCCATTCCGCCCAATCACCCTTCCCATATCTTCCTCAGCGACAGATAATTCCAGCAGGACATCCCGTCCGCGGTTTTCCTCTGTCACCCAGACTTCTGTAGGATCGTCAACGATAGACTTCGCAATAAACTCGATTAAGGATTTCACTTTGGAAATAACCCTCCATGAGTCCAGCTTGTGTGTTTTCCCGAGCAGCTTCAGGACTCAGGCGTCCTCTTCCTTCTCGGATTCAGCTTCATCGTTCGCTTCGTCTTCTTTCGGGTCAGACTCAGGTTCCGCTTCGGCTTCAGGCTCAGCTTCAGTTTCCGTTTCGGCTTCAGATTCAGCGGCTTCTTCGGGTTCTTTGGCTTTTTCTTCGCCATCGGCAGCTTCTGCCTCGGTCTCCTCTGCTGCTTCAGGGGCTTCCTTTTCCTCCGCTGGAGCTTCTTCAGGTTCAGCTTCTGCCTCGGTCTCGTCTACACCCTCGGGAGCTTCCTTTTCCTCAGCCGGAGTTTCTTCGGGCTCAACTTCAACCTCAGTTTCCTCTGCTGCCTCAGGAGCTTCCTTTTCCTCCGCTGATGCCTCTTCAACCTCAGGCGTTTCTTCTACAGCTTCTTCCGCCTCTTCCTTCTTGCGCGCCTTTGCTTTCTTCTTACGCTTCCCGATAAGGTCATCACGACGTGTCCGCGGATCGATTTCCGGGAGCGCTTTTTCAGCTTCCTCTAACAGCTTATCGAGTGATTCTCCTTGCTTAAAACGTTCCCAACGCTCCCAAGTTCCCAGAGCGTTAAGTGCTTGACGAACGGCGTCGCTCGGCTGTGCCCCATGCTGAAGCCAGTGGAACAAACGCGCTTCATCCACAACTACGGTGGATGGTTCCGTGCGAGGATTATAGTGGCCGAGGATCTCCAAGAAGCGCCCATCTCGTGGGCTTTCTTTGTCCGCAGCGACGATTCGGTAGCTCGGCTGGTTACGAGCACCCACTCGGCGTAATCGAATTCGAACCATTTATCGTCCCTCTCTTTTTTCGTTTTGCCTGCTCGTGTTTCGGGGTCGAGAGGGGGCTGCCTCGGAAGGGAGGCAATTGTTACCTTTCAACCACCAACAGGCTTTGATTATAACGGCCAGGATCCCATTCTTGGAAGGCCGCGTTTCCCGATCTGCTTCATCATCTTCCGCATCTGACGGTGTTGACGCAGAAGCTGATTGATTTGTTGGACGCTCGTACCCGATCCCCGGGCGATGCGTCTCTTCCGGCTTGCGTTCAGGATTTCCGGTTTTCGTTTCTCCTGAGCGGTCATTGACTGCAATATTGCCTGCGTGAAAACCAATTGGCTTTCGGCATCTTGGCTATCGATCTGGTTGCCAGCTACGCCTGCCGGTAAAGCCTCTAGCAATTTACTCACCGGTCCCATTTGACGCATCATTGTTAGCTGTTGAGCGAAATCCTCGAGCGTGAATTCCCCCTGCAAGAGCCGCTCTGCTTGCGCTTCCACTGCTCCTTTTTCGATCGCAGCTTCAGCTTTCTCGATGATGGAAAGCACATCGCCCATCCCGAGAATTCTTGAGGCAAGCCGCTCAGGATCGAAAGTCTCCAGCGCATCGCGTGCTTCGCCAACACCGATAAACTTTATCGGCATGCCCGTAACCGCACGCATCGAGATCGCTGCACCACCGTGGGCATCGCCATCCATCTTCGTCAGGATTAAGCCCGTGAGGTTCACCGCTGTATTGAAACCCTGCGCGATCTGCACGGCTTCCTGTCCCGTCATCGCATCCACGACGAGCAAAGTCTCGGTAGGATCGACAGCCGCTTTGATCGTTCGCAGCTCTTCCATCATCGGCTCATCGATTTGCAGGCGCCCGGCAGTGTCGATGACGACGACACTCACACCACCCTTGCGCGCCTTCTCAAAACCATCAATGCAAATCTTCGCCGGGTTCCGATCCGTGCTTGTGAAGACCGGAACATCGATCTCCTCACCCAGGACTTCCAACTGCGTGGCTGCTGCGGGTCGATAGGGATCGGCGGCGATGAGCATCGTTCGTTCGCCCTGCCCCTTGAGTTCGCGGGCAAGCTTCGCGGCCGTTGTTGTCTTTCCTGATCCCTGCAAACCGACCAGCAGGATAACGCGTGGTTTGGCGCCTTGAAGCCGTAAACGTTCCGGCTCACCCAATAAAGCGACCAACTCCTGGTGGATAATGCGGATCACCTGCTGCGCTGGATTTAATGAGCGCGATACATCTTCACCCAAAGCGCGTTCTTTAACACGCTCCAACAGGTCCTTAACAACTTGGTAATGTACGTCTGCTTCTAAGAGCGCCAGCCGGATCTCACGCAGGGCAGAATCAATATCCTCTGCCCTAAGTTTGCCATGCCGACTGAGCTCTTTAAAGACAGTTTGCAGTTTGGTCGCAAGTGACTCAAACACGTTCGTAAATAACCCCAATACGCAATCCGCCGATCGGTCATTTTACGAACAGCGACCGTCCGGCGGGTCGTAAGTCGTATTCGACTTTATTACTGGAGAATTGTAGCCTGCTCGCTGGTCTTGGTCAAGGGATACCTTCGCTCTGCAGGCGATCGAGGATATTTCGACCAATACGCTCGGCAACAATCGAATTCTGATCTTCGATTACGACGACTACCACATAGCTGTTTCCGTGGTTGAAGAACCCGCCCTGATACCAGCCAAGGCTCTCACCGGCTTCACCTGTCAGGGCTTCTGAGCGCTGACCAAAGGGTTGCCCTGCTGTACTGCCTAGCATCTCGATGGTCCGCTTTCGGACGCTTGGATCCAAAACTTGACGATCTGTTCCCAAGGGCAGGATTTCATTCCAATCCCCTCCCTGAGGTCGGTAGGCGTCCACAACCCGGAGCGCTGGCAGACCAGGGTCTGAAATCAATCCTGCAAATGCCCGGGCGAGCTGCAGCGGGCTTATCGTTAAATCCCCCTGACCTGCCGCTGCCAAGCCCAACGCTCCTTCACTGGAGAGGTCGCTTGAATCCGACGAATCACCAATTGGCAGGCGAATTTCCGGGCGCTCAAGGAAACCAAATATCTCGAGCAAATGATTGAAATCATCAGCGCCTAACTCCAAGCCGAGTTCGAAGAAAGGTGCTGGACACCCATTCTGGAGAGCCTTTATGTAGTCTGCCTCGTTATCAGGGAGAAGTTTAACCAAACATGCTAGTGATTGACCGTTCACTTCTATGGGGGCCTCCAAATTCGGAACCAAATCACCCGGTTCAGCGATGCCCGTCTGCATGCTCCACGCAAGAATGTAAGGACTTAGAACCATTCCGGGTTGATATCTTCCCTGAGTGACTCGGTTTAATAATGGAGATGCAGGATCTGCCACGATGTCCGGCCACTCTTGATCGAATCGATTTGGATCGTACGACGGCGACGAGACCATGGCAAGAATATCACCCGATTGTGCTTCCAGCAGGACAATTCCCCCCCGGTAGCCATAGAGTTGATCCGCGGCGACTTCTTGTAATTGTTTGTTCAGTGTCAAGCGGAGATCGCTGCCGGCAGGAGGATGTCCGCTCGTAAGCTGTGACCACCATATCGCAATCGGATCATCACCCTCGCTCCCTCGTAGAAGCCCATCCATGACGCTTTCTAAACCGGATAAACCATAGGTGAAGGAGTCATATCCAACAACCGTCGCACTTTGAGGATGTGGATAAAACCGTTGATATGAGCCGGGGCTGCCCGTTGATTCAGCGAGCATTTCACCGCTCTCATCCATTATCGACCCGCGTTTCGTATAAAGCTCTTCCACCGCCCTGCGTGGGTTATCGGTCCTGCTCACAAGGATGGGCGCTCGATAAACCGTCCACCAACCTAAAGTGACTGCCAGCGCTCCCCATGCGATGAGACTCCCATAATACAGCGCTGTAAGTGGGCGTGTGAAGATTTCATTCCTCTCGGTTTTCCCAGAAAGTAGAAGAAGAATGCCCAGAAGGAGGAAGCTCGTAACAAGCGATGATCCCCCATAGGACACGAATGGTAAAGTCACCCCAACCAGCGGAAGCAGGCGGATATTCCCGCCGATGATCAACACTGCTTGCAGCCCGAGTGAGATACTGATGCCTGCAGAGAGCAACGCGCTGAATGGATCCCGTGAAAGAAAAGCGACGCGCAATCCCCTGCTTACAAGGACGGCAAATAGTGCGATAACAGCCAAGGCACCAAGCAGACCAAATTCCTCTGTAATCGCAGTGAAGATGAAATCTGTATGAACAGCGGGAACAAACCCTGGTGATCCCAAACCAAAACCGCTCCCAACTACACCGCCGGAGGCTAACGCGATCAACGACTGCACCAGTTGGTACGACCCTCCAATCGGATCCGGCCATGGGTTTATCCATGCCGTAATCCGCTGGCCAACAACATCAAATAGGAAATACCCCAGTGCGCCAGCCAGTATTCCAAAAAACGAGGCAAGGATAATGACCCCCCATCGTCCGGTTGCCAAATAAAGTAGAAGAGCAAGGAGCGCCAGGAAGAGCATTCCCATCCCCAGATCCCGCTGGACGAGCAGTAGAACCACCGAGAGCGACCAGATGACAATCAAGGGAAGCAGCGTGGAAAACGACGTGAGGCCCTTGTCTCGATGGAAAGTGAAACGCAATTTATCACTCAGATAAGAAGCGAGAAAGGCAACTAAGAGCAGCCGAAGAGGTTCTGATGGCTGGAGATATACCCCGCAGCATCCGAGCCAGAGTCTTGGCTCACCTCCAGTAGGATGGGTGCCAAAAAACAGTGTTATTACCATCAGCACCAAGCCCACGCTCATCCATACATAACGGTAGCGCCGCAGCCATGACAGATGCCTATCTCCATGGAGGACTGCATAGAGGACGGTGATACCAACGATGAACCAGCCCGTCTGCCGAAGGCCGAAGCTCGGAAATAGCCGCCAAATTACGAGCAAGCCCCAGCCAGTGAGTAGAAAAGCCGTTGGCAGTAAGATGGGATCGCGCTCAGGATTCGTGCGCTGGAGCGCCCGGCGCGTGAGCCAAAAACCAAAAACCCAAACGGGAAGAACGAGAAAATGTCCCCAGCGATCCCCAAAAGCCACCCATTGATCTAAGCGGGCCGCAGTTGCGAAAGACAATGCAAAAGCACTGAGGAGCAAAAAGAGGAACGCGAGGCTTCCTAAGAATACCTCGCGCTCCTCGCTTGTTCGTTCTCGATCAGTTAAGATATCGATCCACAAGGAGAGAGTACCTCTTACGCACCGTTTCTGAAACGATGTCCGGGTTAGTAGCAATGGCATCTTCTAGCGCGGTGTTACATTCGCAGCCCACCTCTTTAGGGAGTTCTGCAACAAGATGAGCGATTACTTCCTGGGCGAGGCTGGTATTTTTCTTGACGGTTTGGAATACCATTTCCACGGTGACTGGCTCCTCAGCTTGATGCCAGACATCGTAATCTGTGACATGCGCCATTACTGCATAGCACATCTCAGCCTCCCTGGCGAGGAATGCTTCAGGAGAAGTCGTCATCCCAATAATGGACATTCCCCAAGCACGATAAATATTCGATTCTGCACGGGTGGAGAAACGCGGTCCTTCGATCGTAATGTAGCATCCTCCACGATGGACGCTCCCGCTTACTTTCTCAGTGCTGGAAGCAAGGGTCTCGGAGAGATCAGGGCAAAATGGGTCTGCGACACTTATATGTGTCACTAAACCGCTCTCGAAGAACGAGCGCGTCCTAGAAACTGTATGGTCGTATAGCTGGTCAGGGATGACAATCTCGCCCGGTACATAATCCTCACGCAGCGATCCGCAGGCGCTAATCGCAAGAACGCGCTCCACACCGAACATTTTCAGGGCATATATATTCGCACGATAATTAACGCTTGTCGGCGGATAGATATGCCCTATTCCGTGGCGGGCCAGGAAGACTACTTTTCGACCCTTTAACTTGCCGATCGCAAGCGGCGAACTAGGTTCACCAAAGGGTGTCGATATCTCTTGCATCTCTACATCAGTCAGACCTGGCATGTCATATGAGCCCGACCCACCAATCACGCCGAGAACAGGTTTTTCATCCATAATCTCTCTCTTGTTTCTAGCTATCTTAGCATAGGCTCGAGTTATTAAACTCCACCTTCATGCATTCGTTGCTCTGTAGTATATATGGCTATACGTACTTTCTTGGATCAAGTGAAGAGCATTCAACAAAAAGATGTTCGCTTTAACTATTCCAAGTCATCTTCAATAACGGGTGCTTCCATTCGGAATTCAACCCTACCGAAGGCAATCTGGTCGCCATAGGTGAGGACCAACGGTCCTTCGAGCGTTATACCGTTGACTGCTGTTCCATTCCGCGAGCCTAAATCCTCCAACCACCATTGTCCCTCGTGAAAGGATAACCGCGCATGATGTGCGGATGCTGTTTCATCCTGAAGTACCAATGAATTATCAGCTGCTCGACCAATCCGATTATTTGCAATGAGAGAGTGTCTTACATCCACATTCGAATCGTCAGCTAATACAAGAACTGCGGGAGGGTAGTGTATTTCAGATGCTCGTTGGGATTGTATCTCCTTCCATAGAAAGAGAAGGATCATGCCCAGAAAAGCGTAGAGGATAAGGCCCAAGACAACCCTGATCACAAGCAGTACCAACCCTGGAGTCATTCCTGCTGTTTTTTCTTCTTAGGAATCACTCGGGTTCGTTGATCACCGGAAGGGCGCGGTGGGAATGGAGGTGAATAAGCTGGCGTTTCACCGGGCGGTCCTCCAGGGTCCTCTCCGTACACAAGCCGGTTTCCCGCCAGGTTGATCACATCTCCCGATTGTAAGACATGATGCTTAATTGCACGTCCGTTGATCACAGTGCCCGCTGAGGATCCTAGATCAAATGCTTCAAACCGCCCTTCTCTTGCTCGAATTTGAGAATGAGTCCTCGAGATTCGCGGGTCATCGATGATGAGTTGATTGTCCAGCCGACGGCCGATGTTTATAACGGGTCGATCCAGGGGAAAGTGGCGATCCCCATTGACAATCAAGTACGCACCCTTAGGGAGCACACCCGGATTTGTCTTGGGTTCACTCTGCACTGCCTGTGTGAACTCAAGCGGGCTTGTGCTGTGCCAGGCGACAACCCTCACCTCTTTCGGGCTTAAAGTAGGATCGACTGCGATTGTCACAATCGGTTCCCGAAAGACCAGGTAATCACTATCCTGCGCGACTCCTAGAAGCCCTTGCGAGAAGCTATCCTGCAGGTGTGGAGCTTGATCCAGAATTGCCTGCGCATCATCAGGGTTCAACGTAAGCGCGTATTGATCAGGGACGAAGGGTTTGCCATCTTCCGTCCTGCGAATACCCTCATTCATCGCCCGCGAGAGTTGGGCGGCAACCAGCGCAGGCGAAAACTGAACCCCGAGCAATTTACTCAGGGCTCCCTCGACGAATCTCTCAATTTGTGACTCGATATGGTCGATTGGATTAGCCACGTTAGCTGAGTCTCTTAACTGGAAAATTAGCCATTCTGCGTGCAATCATAGCACAAATATTAGCTGCGATTTATTTGTTCTTGTCAGGGGAATCGGAATCAAGTTTTCTCAACTGTGTCGTGATCCTAAAATCCAAGGGGGTTATGCGATCATCCGTAGGCTCTACCGCAGGCAACGGTCGGTATGGCGGAGTCACTTCTGGTGGACCACCCATATCTTCTCCATAGATCAATTCGACATTCGCAACATTTAGTACATCCCCGGGTTGGAGCGAATGGTCCTTGACTTTAACCCCGTTCACGTAAGTCCCGGCTGAAGAATTGAGGTCATGGAGGACATACTTTCCCCTATGAGCGAGCAACTGCAAATGTTGTCTTGAAACTCGAGGATCATCGAGCACCAGATCATTGTCCAACCGACGACCAATTTGGATCAACGGGGCTGATAGCGGGAAATGCCGTCTGCCTTCGACGACGAGAAAAGCGCCTGCTGGGGGTCTATCGGTATCGTACTCCTCGATCGGCGTGATCTCGCCTTGAATATCCAGTGGATTACTGCTATGCCAACCGATGACGCGAACCCCATCTTGAGGGAGAGTTGGGTCCGTGGCAAGTGTGAAATGCACTTCTCTTGCAAATAGAAAACCAGCATCTTGCAGAGCTTGCCTAAAACCCCGGGATATATCCATTTGCAGATCGTCCGGCAATTGACCGATTTGTCTTATGCCTGCCGGGTGGACGCTTAAAGTGAATTGATCAGGGGCAAATTCACGCCCATTAGAATCAACCCGCGCCGCCCCAATCGCCTCTTCTGCAAATTTGTGGGCAAAATCTTCCATAGAGAGATCTCGAAGATCGAGATGCCCTAAGGATTTCTTAAGCGTTTTCGCTATCGCTTTCTCAATCTGAATTAATCGATCATCCATTCCTGTAATTATACATAGCGCCCGTTCGTCGCTAAAAGGGCAATTCGTACTATATACTGGAGATGTGATGCAGCCCGCATTCGAAGAGATCGAACATACTGCCGATTGGGCATTGCGCGTTCGCGGCCAAAATCTCACCGATTTGTTCCGCAACGCCGCATTTGGCATGCTTTCATTGCTAGGCATAGAACCTGTCCCTGGATATTCGGAAAGTCGCTTTTTCGAACTGACGGCGGAAGACACCGAGACGTTGCTGGTGTCCTGGCTGGAAGAACTGCTCTACCCTCTTGAGGTTGAGAATGCTGCAGTTGTCGATTTCCAGGTTGAAGTGCTGGACAAGGTTGAATTAAAGGCAACGATCGAGTTGAAGAAAATCGCATCGATTAAGAAAGAGATAAAAGCCGTCACCTTTAACGAACTTGATATTCGTGCCGTTAAATCCGGCTATGAGACGATTATCGTCTTTGATGTTTAGGCACAGGAGATGGCAATAATGGTAGAGAAGAAAGATCTAGTAAGAATCACGGATGTCACCTGGGAAATCCCCACATCTTATCGAGAGGATATGCGTGTTCCAGTGCGGATCTTCGCGGATGAAACTTTGATCGAAGCCGCATTGGGCGATAAATCCTTCGATCAGGCGGTTAACACATCGACACTCCCGGGGCTCGTGAGTCCCGTCGTCGTTATGCCGGACGTTCACCAAGGGTACGGTTTTCCAATTGGCGGTGTTGCCGCGAGCAGGTATCCGGATGGCATCATCTCCCCAGGCGCGATTGGCTACGACATCAACTGCGGTGTGAGGCTGCTCGCGAGCGGAATTTCGTTTGAAGATGTACAGAGAGAACTCCCCGATCTCGCTTCTACACTCGATGCTAATTGTCCAAGCGGGGTCGGCGTCGGTGGAAGCGTACGGCTCACCACCAAGGAGCTGGATAAAGTCTGCCGGCAGGGTAGTGCTTGGGCGTTGAAAAACAATTACGCCCGCAGGGATGATCTCGAGCGAACAGAAGAGCAAGGTCAGATTCACGGCGCCGATCCTTCCAGTATTAGCTCTCGCGCAAAGCAGCGCGGCAAGGGCCAACTCGGGACATTAGGCGCAGGCAATCACTTCATCGAGATCGATGTCGTTGAAGAGATCTTCCATGAGGCAGCCGCGGACGCTATGGGGCTGGCAGAGGGGTTGCTCACCGTCCAGATCCACTGCGGCTCGCGTGGGTTTGGACACCAGATCTGCTCCGATTACGTCCGCGAATTTCAGAGCGCTGTGAAGCGTTATGGGATCAAACTGCCTGACCGCGAATTGGTATGTGCGCCTTTGAATTCCCCGGAGGGCAAACGATACATGGCGGCGATGGCATGCGCAGCAAACTACGCTTTTTGCAATCGACAAGTACTGGCGCATCATGTCCGCCGTTCTTTTGAGCAAGTGCTCGCGGGCAGAGTGCCAGATTGGGACCTTCACCAGGTTTACGATATCGCCCATAATATGGGAAAAACTGAAACCCATGTCGTCGATGGTGAAGAAGTGCGAGTCTGTGTGCACCGTAAAGGGGCAACTCGTGCTTTCGGTCCCGGATTCGAGGGGCTGCCAGAAGTCTACCGACCGTTCGGCCAGCCCGTCCTGGTTCCCGGTAGCATGGGGACTGCATCATGGGTTTTGCTGGGAACAGAGGAGAGCATGACGAAGTCGTTTGGATCATCATGCCATGGCGCGGGGCGAGTGATGAGCCGCAGGCAGGCCAAGCGGGAAATTTGGGGGCAAGACCTTCGAGAAGAGCTTGAGGCGCAGGGCATCATCATTCGCGCGGGCTCCATGCCCGGTTTGGCAGAAGAAGCGCCAAAAGCTTACAAGGACGTGGATGCTGTAGTCGAAGTAGTCGTCCGTGCCGGTATCGCCGCCAAGGTCGCTCGCCTTCGCCCCGTCGTGGTGATCAAGGGGTGAGAAAACATTTCATCTCTTCGTAAAAAACAAAAGGGGCAGCCCAAATTAATAACGGGACTGCCCCTTCTCGTAATCCACTCTGGTTATTCTGGCATAAGTTTCAGGAAACGGCGTTTCCCAACCTTCAGGGTTGCAGGCTGTTTTACATCGAGAGCCAGGTCCGCATCATCGAGCACTTCTCCATCCAGTCGGACGCCATTCTGTTTGATCAAACGTCTGGCTTCACTCCTGCTACTAACCAACCCCGAATCCACCATCACATCGACAATGGTTCCTGCTGATGAGAGGCTGTACTCCGGCATCTCCTCGGGATCCTCATGCTCCTGGAAAACTCGGCGGAAAGCTGCTTCGGCAGGCTCAACAGCTTCGTCACCCTGGTAAATGGCGACGATCTCACGCGCCAGGCGCATTTTCACATCGCGCGGATGCAGCTTGCTCTCGCCTAATCCCAGTTCGATCTCAGCGATTTCATCCGGATTGAAGCGTGTCACCAACCGGAAATAATTCATCATCGCCGCATCTGGAAGCGACATCACCTTTCCATACATTTCCTCTGGTGTTTCATCAATCCCGATGTAATTACCCGTGCTCTGCGCCATCCGCATGTGCCCATCTGTCCCTACGAGTACAGGCGTGGTTAATGCGACTTGAGGGCGCAGTCCCATGGCCTCCTGCAGTTTCCGGCCGGCGAGTAAATTGAAGAGCTGCTCGGTTCCACCGAGTTGAACATCTGCCTTCAGCATCGTTGCGTCATACCCTTGAAGTACGCCGTAGAAGAACTCGTGCAGCCAGATCGGATCGCCCTTCTCAAAACGTTTAGAGAAATTGTCACGCACCAGGAATTGCTGGACCGTGAAAAGACTCGCCATTTCGATGATCTGCTCCATGGAAAGCTCTGAAAGCCATTCATGGTTGTACCGGACTTCTGTTTTCTCAGAATCAAGGATTTTAAAGGCCTGATCCGTATAGGTCTTCGCGTTTTCCATGACTTGATCATGACTCAGTCGAGGGCGTGCTTTGTCTTTATCCGAAGGATCGCCTACTAGTGCAGTGAAGGTTCCAATGACAAATATTGCTTGATGACCGAGATCCTGAAATTGCTTGAGCTTCCTCATGGTCACAGTATGACCGAGGTGAAGATCTGGCGACGTTGGGTCGTATCCGCAATAGACTCGAATCGGCTCTCCTCTCTCTGCAGATTGGATCAGCTTCTCTTTGAGTTCTGCTTGCATCGCTTCTTTTAACTTCTCGTCCCCCATTTCGACACCTTGCATCAAGATGGCGATTTGTTCTTCGATCGGTTTACTCTGAGACATTCAGTCTGCTCCTATGAATCTATGTGGCTCTAGACAATAAAAGATAAAGCGCGGGCCGCATGCGCCCACGCTTGGTTTGCTAGCTTGTACCCCTCAGAATTGAGGATCTCAGCCCGGGAACATACAGCCGAATGTGCATAGGGGGCGGTCAACGCCCCAGTGATAGATGTAGCTGTATCGTCCCTTTAATCCATTCTTTCGCATGACTATGCAATCATAACATATGCCGGAGTTAGCGTTCACTCAGACTGTTCGGTTCCCTTCTGCCGGCAAACCCACACATCGTCTTCAAGCTCAGGCTCAAGGAGATCCGCCTGTCTGGCGATCGTCGCCGCCAGCTGCTCCCCGCTTTCAATCCCCGTCTTCGCCTCTCGCCCAAAAGATCCTTTGATACTCGTCGGGGTTTGAAAAGTGAAGACACCCTGATCGCCAACGACCATCACATACCAACCCGCTCCTCTCCTAGTTAGCCTAAGAGAGTCGATCTCCCCCCACATCATCTCCAATCTGCGCAATGGCGTCTGATAGACAAGACTACTTTCTGATACGGCAATAACCGTATTCCGTTCGAGCCAATTGGAGAAGGAGCTGGCCAATGCGGCAAGCAGAAAGAGGATGGTAAAGATGAGCGCAGCCAAAGAGATGGTACCTAAGCGAGATAATAGAACCGCGTCCAGGATGCCTAAGGTAAGCACCAAGAGCCAGGCGATCCGTTCCCCTGAACGATTGAGTGTAATCAAACGGTAGATTTTCTTTGCGTCGAATTCGGTAAATACCTTCAAGAAGGCCGGATGTTGTTCCACCTCAATATCCTCGTGAGCAGATCTTCTTTTACCTTCCCACAAATCCTCGGTCTTTTTCTCACTCCTTGAGTTGAATGCGAATCCATTCATGAAGGTCTCGCGCGAATCACCCTCTCGGAAGTGCGTTCACCCGAAAAACCAACAAGCAATACTCCAACCAGTGTAACCAGTATACCTACCCACGCTCGACCCGGTATCGTCTCGCCGATCAACCAGGGGGAGATGAGCGCAGTCCCAATGGGCATCAAGTTTAAGGTAACGCTCATTTCAAAGGCTTTCAGATTCTGGCGGGCGTGATTCCAGATTAGAAACGCAAGCATGGAGCTGGGTAAAATTAGCCAGAGCATTATTCCCCAAGTAGATCTTGGTGGAAATGCTTGCACAGGTGAAATCAATAGTATGGCAAACCCGCCGATACCCATCGGCAAGGCGGCAAGGGTTAGAGTGTCAACCTTCTTTTCCCGAGCAATCGAACGGCCTAGCAAGCCGTTGATCGTGTACGCGAGAACGCCGATGAGCGTTAGCGCGATCGAGTAGAAATCATCGAGATCAACACTCACCCCGAAAAAAACCAACCCTCCTGCGAGGGCAATGACCAGCCCCAACCATTGCATTGAGGCAGGTCTTTCTCTAAGAAAGGCTGCTCCTAGAAGAAACGTAAGTACGGGAATACCATTAAGCAAGAAAGCAGATGTTGTCGCGTCTAATTTCTCCAATCCCTTGAACATCGCTATGCTTCCGATGGCAAAACCAGCGAATCCCATAATACACAGGCGGAGCCAATCTCGGGTATTTAGAACTCGCAGATTCCCTCGAGAAAAGAAAAACAGCAATGGGAGGAAGAGAAGAAAAGCACAGCTATATCTTAGGCTGGCGATGTCAAATGGTGAGAGATCCTCAAGAAGGATTTTAATCAAAGGCGGAGATACCGCCCAGATGAGAACTACCGTGAGCGCTTCCACATAAGGAAATGACCGTCTAAGCACGAAGGAACAGCTCCTTAAAAGCATCCGTTACTTGAGCCAACGCTTCATCGTCAACCCAATAATGCATAACCAGCCGCATCTGGCCAAACGGCGATGCGTTGATTCTTATCCCCTTATCGGCAAAACGACGCACTAAATCCTCACCCGAAATTGGCGCTTCAGCGTCGAGCCGCAGGAAGATCATATTTGTCGCCGGCGTTTCATAATCCAAGGATAATCCGGGGAGCACAGCTAGCGTTTCTGCAAGCTGCTGCGCTCTAAGGTGATCTTCACTTAGTCGATCCACCATACTTTCAAGGGCCACGACCCCCGCTGCTGCGAGTACGCCCGCTTGCCGCATCCCCCCACCCAATATTTTCCGTGCACGGTGAGCTTTTTGAATGAAGGCTTTTTCACCACAAATGACCGATCCCGCTGGTGCGCACAAACCCTTCGAGAGACAGAACGTCACCGAATCAGCCGGGGCGACCAGTTCCGCAGGAGGTACGCCCAGGGCAATCGCGGCGTTAAATATCCGCGCTCCATCCATATGCATACCCAATCCATGTTCTTTAGCAATGCGCCCCACTCCCTGTATGTAATCGACGCTCAATACCGATCCCCCACAGCGATTGTGGGTATTTTCAAGGCAGATGAGGCTGGTAATTGGAAAGTGATCGTTATCCGCTCGAATGGCCGCTTCGATCTCATCGTATGGAACCGTTCCATCATCTCGATTCTTAACAACGAAGGTATGGATACCCCCCAGCGCTGATACGCCTCCCGCCTCATAGAGATAAGTATGCGAACGATCCCCAATGATAATTTCATCGCCGCGGGCGCAGTGAGCCAGAATGGCAGCCAGGTTCCCCATCGTGCCTGATGGCACGAAGAGTGCTGCCTCCTTGCCTAACATCTGCGCGGAAAGCTCCTGCAACTGGTTTACAGTCGGATCCTCGCCGTAAACATCGTCCCCCAGCTCGGCGTTCGCCATTGCCTCCCGCATTTCAGGGGTTGGTTCTGTTACCGTATCAGACCGTAGATCGATCCATTCCATTGCCATCATCCTTTTGGGTTGCCCGTCAGCCCTGGCGCTCTATTCCAGCGAATTCGTCAAGCTTGAATCTCCATGCTCGCAATAACCCATCGATGTGCTCACCGCTGGCGCAAGATTTTAAGTATGGACTCGAAATCCTCTGGAAGCGGCGATTTGAATGTCGTCGGCTGCTCTTTTCCAAGAAGACGAATAGTTAATTGACCCGCGTGCAGCAGTTGCCGGTCAGCCGGCAGCGTGGGTTTGGAACGACCATAAACCCGGTCCCCCACGATCGGACAATCAATAAATGACAGGTGAACGCGGATCTGGTGGGTACGGCCAGTTTCAGGTCGGACTTCCAGGAATGAATGTTCAAGGAACCGTTCATGAGTGTGATATGTGGTCACCGCCTCCCGCCCCCGGCTTTGTGACACGACCGCCATTTTCTGGCGGTGCTTGGCGTCGCGACCAATTGGTGCATCTATCTTCCCCGATGGGGTCGGTGGGTTTGAATCGGTAAGTGCATAATAGACTTTCTTCACTTGTCGATCCTGAAATTGTCCCTGAAGACACTGGTGAGCTTCATCGTGTTTGGCGAAGATGATGAGACCGGAAGTGTCCTTATCAAGCCGATGAACCACACCGGGGCGCCCTTCATCGCCGATGCCGCGAATATCTGGCGTATGGGCCAGGACTGCTTGAACCAACGTTCCTGTTTCGTGGCCCACGGAAGGATGGACGACAATACCCGGCTCCTTGTTGATGACCAGGAGATCCTGATCTTCATAAACAACGTCGATCGGGATCGCTTCAGGCTGCAAATCCGTGCGGGTCGGCTCCGGTATCGAGATATGAAGATCCTCGCCACCAGCAAGACGGTAGCCTGTTTTCTTGACAACATTACGATCAACACTGACCGAACCGCTGCGAATGAGCTTCTGCACTTGAGAGCGGGAGAAATCTGCCAGGTAAGTAACGATTACGACGTCAAGCCTGCCACCTGGCTCTGGTGCGAGGAAGCGAACGGTCTGTGCACTCACTGAAGTTATTCCGAATGACCTTCGAGGTTCCGACTCACGTTCTCTTCGACGGGGTCAGCCTCATCTCGTTCTTTGGCTCTTCGTTCGTCAACCCACATTGACACCACAAGAAGCGCTGCGCCAATGGATATTGATGAGTCAGCTACATTGAAGACCGCAAAACCGCCCACAGAAACGAAGTCTGTTACCGTGCCTTGATACAACCGGCTAAGCAGGTTTCCTGTTGCCCCTCCCAACATGAGTCCCAATGCGATCCGTGTTGCCATTTGCTCGCGAGGGATCTGGGGAAAGTAATAGAGGATGGCGCCAATTACAATAATCGCAATCACAGTGAAAATCGCACCGCCGGAGGGGAAGATACCAAAAGCCGCTCCTGTATTGTTCCAATGGACGATGCGCGCATAGGGTCGAAGCCAGTCGAACGGAACCCAGGATTCACCGACCGCCAAATTTGTTCTTACCAGGTATTTAGTCCACTGATCCAATGCGACAACAACACCGGCGACACCGATCAGGAACCCATAATCACGCAACAATGAACGTTTCACTTCAGGTTGTAACCTCCTTCATCAGATAGCCTTGATTGTACCGTAACGCCCCATCAATAGGGATTCATGAAGCGGGTTTCCCTGGACACCCTCCGGGAAACCCGCTTGCTTTGCTGCGCCTGAGAGGAATGCTCTCTTGGTGGCTCTTAACCTTCGACTTTCCGCAGGGCAACCTGCAATGATTCTCCATCGAAGTGATGCTCGGTCGTAATCACCCCCTGCGGGTTTGCACTCGGCTGCATACGCTCAGCGATGACTTCCCCTTGAATATATCCGCGGTGCACATCGATGGCTTCAGCGAGCTTGTCGCTCGCTGTATATTGCACCTCGATGCCATCATCCACCTGGAGATCCGCTTGCCTGCGCAAGTCCTGCACGCGGCGTACGAACTCCCGCGCCAACCCTTCAAGAACCAATTCTTCTGTTAGCTCCGTAACCAACGCCGCTACATAGGGTCCTTCCGCAACAGCAGAAAAACCCTCGTGAGATTCGATGCGAATCTCCACTTCGTCTGCCATCAACTGGATGACTTGACCCTCAATCTTCACCTCAACCGGTTCCCCTGCCAGCAAGGCAGATGCACTTTTAGGTTGATCTAGCATCCCAACGGCGTCACGGATCGCAGGGAAGAGTGAGCCGTATTTCTGCCCTAACTGCTTTGGCAGCGCTTTGAGTTGGTACTCGACCGCTTCTGCAGCGGCATCGAGTAAGCGTACTTTCTTGACATTTAATTCATCACGGATCAGCGCATCGTAACGATCGACAATCGCCCGTTCCTCTGAACCGGCGACGGCGAAAGCCACTTCGGACAGAGGTTGCCGTAGTTTCCTGTTTGCTTTATTCCGCGCGGCATGTCCCATGGAGACGAGCATTTGCACGAATTTCATCTCCCTCAACAAATCCTCTTCCACATCAGCCGGATCCACCTCCGGCCAGGCACGGTGGTGGATACTCTCGAGCGCTTCATCGTCGATGCTCCGTACGAGATTTTGGTAGATCGTTTCCACAACAAATGGCGTGAAGGGAGCTAGAACGTGGGTCAGGGTCAGCAGCGCTTGATAGAGCGCCGTATATGCTGCATGTTTATCCGCATCCGAGGCTTTATTCACGCCGGTCTTCGCCCAGAAACGGCGCCTACTCCGGCGCAGAAACCAGTTGCTCAAGTCGTCCAGGAAATTCCCGATCACTTTGGCAGCACGATCTGGCTCGAAAGTTTCAAGAGCATGTGTGACCTGATCGATTGTCTGCAGCGAGCGTGAGAGAATCCAACGATCTATAACACTGAACTGAACATCGCCGCTGTCGGTAGGAGTCCACCCATCGAGATTGGCATAGGTGACGAAGAACGCATACACATTCCAAAGCGGTATGAGGAACTGCCGCCGGGCTTCAGTCGCGGACTCATATCCAAAAAGCAGGTCCTTCTCAGGTTTATGGTTGCAATAGACCCAACGCATGACGTCTACGCCCATAGCGTCGGCGGCTTGGTTAAACTCGATCATATTGCCCCAAGATTTGTGCATCGCTTGCCCATCTTCGGCCAGCAATGTCGCGTATGTAAACACGTGTTTGAAAGGCGATTTCCGCTCGAGAATCGTGCTCAAAGCCAGCAAACTATAGAACCAGTTTCGGAACTGTCCCGGGAACGATTCGCTGATTAGATCAGCCGGATACCAATTTGACCAATACTCCTTATCGGTGTTGTAGCGGAGCGTACTCATCGCCACGACCCCCGCATCCAACCAGGGGTTACCAACATCCGGGATCCGGTTGATAACCGCGCCACATTCACTACATTCAATCTTCACAGCATCGATATAGGGCCGATGCGGTGTGTGCCCTTCGAAAACGTCCCAGCCCTCAACCGCTCTCGCTTCAAGTTCCTCTCGACTTCCGATTACCTCGAAATGCTTACAGGATTCGCATTCCCAGATTGGCAAAGCCAGCCCGTAATACCGCTTCTTCGAGATCATCCAGTTGTGCATATTCCGCAGCCAATCGAGCTCACGCTCCAACCCGAAGGAGGGATGCCATGTTGTATCTTCCTTCACGACCTCCATAATCTGGTAACGCAGGTTGTTCAACTTCTCCTCTTCTGTGACCTGCTCATAGGGCTTGTCTAGTTGATCGCCCATATTGATGAACCATTCATCCACAAGGTGGAATACAAGCTCTTCTCCGCAACGCCAACAGACCGGGTAGCGGTGGGTATAATCCTCGATCTTGTAGGTCAAGCCCTTTTCTGTCAGATTCTCGAAGATTGGTTGGGCCACCTCCTGTACGTTCATCTCCGATAGCCAGGCAAAACCATCGAGGAATAGACCGTCGCCGTTTAGCGGTGCAATCACCGGCAGGCCATGTTCCTTGCTCAACTGGAAGTCCTCGGCACCACAACCAGGGGCGATGTGGACGATTCCAGTACCCTCGTCTTCCCCCACCTCGTCCCAAAGGATCACACGGTGTGCTTCAGGGGCACCTTGTTCTTTTTGAACGGGCAGCTCATCAAACGGGCCATCATACGTCCATCCTTCCATTTCTTGGCCTTTAAGCTCCGCTTCAATTTCATAGTCGCCCTTTAAGATATGCAGTGTCCCTCTGCTCAGGTAGAAAACCTCATCACCCTGCCGAACCTTGACATAATCCAGATCGGGACCAACGGCGGCGGCGACGTTGCTCGTGAGCGTCCAGGGCGTTGTCGTCCAAATAAGCAAGCTCTCACGCTCGCGATCTCGAAGTGGAAAACGCAACGTGATGCTCGGGTGGGCAATTTCCTTGTATCCCTCGGTCACAATCTCATGCTGGCTCAAACCCGTGCCGCAACGCACGCACCACGGCATAACGTCACGGCCTTTGAAAATCCATCCACGGTCGTAACACGATTTGAGCGTGGCCCAAATGGTGTAATTGTTGTCATCTGAAAAAGTAAAATATGATCCGCCTAATTCCGGCATACCCAAACGGCCAACGATGGATTCAACACTGCCCGTTACCGGCCCACGCGGTCCTTTCACTGTGATTTGTTCGGACGGATCCTCCGCCATCTTATCTCGCAGAGTACGCAGCATGTCGGGATCGTTCCAATCCATCCAGAACCCCAAGCGGATACTCTGTTCTGTCTGCACCGCGGAGTATTTCAGAACTTGCTGCTTGCACAAATTTACAAAACGATCGAGGCCGAACTCTTCAATTTCACGCTTGCTGTTGAACCCCATCTCCCGCTCGACGTTAACCTCGACCCACAAACCCTGGCAATCGAAACCATTCTGGTATCGCGTTTGAAACCCCTGCATGGCTTTAAATCGATGGAAGAGATCCTTGTATGTCCGCCCCCAACCATGATGAACCCCCATGGGATTGTTGGCTGTGATCGGACCATCAATGAATGACCAACGCGGACTTTCTGACCTCAGTGCGACGAGGTTCTTGAAAGCCTGAATGTCATCCCAGAACGCCAAAACTTCCTTTTCAAGCGCGATGAAATCAACCTGGTTGTCTACGGATTTAAACATCTAACACCTCACGGTTCAAGCTCAATGACCAAACGTTTATTGATCGCACCTTTGCTTTTGTAGTCCACGATGCGGATCTTCCCTACTTCCTCAGTATTTGCGACATGGGTCCCACCGTCGGCTTGGAGATCAAGCCCTTCGATTTCTACCACTCGAACCTCTTGAATCATAGGTGGCAGGAGATTTATTTTCGTTCGGATCAGGTCAGGGATCTGGAAGGCTTCAGCGCGCGGCAAGATTGCAGTCTTAACCAATCGAGCCGCACGAACCTCAATATTGATTTTCTCTTCGATCTCGGCGACAAGCTCCTTATGCATGGACTCAAATTCAAAATCCATTCGCCCACGTAAGGGTTGCATGTTTCCGCCGGTAACGCTTGCTTCATAATCTCGCCATATCACCCCGCATAGGATGTGCATCGCGGTGTGGACGCGCATAAGCTGGCAGCGTCGCTCCCAATCCAATTCACCATCGACCTCGGCGCCACTTTCGGGTGGGGATCCGTCAATTTCATGCCAGATCTCACCATCGACCTTGCGAACTCGCTTTACCGACAGGGTTTGGTTCCCGGATTTAAAAAATCCGAAATCGCAAGGCTGTCCTCCACCGCCGGGGTAAAACGCGGTTCGGTCCAGGGAAATACCATGTTCTGAAGCACCTGTAACTTGAGCGGTGAAGGTCTTTAAATACGAGTCACCGTAGAACAGCAATTCCGTCATCGTTTATTCCCTTCTCTCCAGGGACACAAAGTGACCCTCAACAAATCCTCATCGTCATCCAATTAAAACTAAGTGCTCCCGTCCCGAACAGGGACGAGAGCAAAAAACTCCCGTGGTACCACCCTGATTCCCGCCAACGACGGGCTCTCAGTCAAGTACGGCCATAGATAATCTCTGGCATATACCTGCGCCCGTGGTAACGGTAGGCGATCCCGGCGTCCTTACTTACGATGTACTGCGTTCGGGTTGCAGCTCCGGAGGGATTTTCCGACTGGTATCCTGGCCCGGCTCTCACCAAACCCGGGCTCGCTTACAGGCAGACTCAGGCGTACTCTTCTCCATCAAAGCTTTTTTCTTCTATTGAATTTACTTGCCCATTATGCCATACGCGCAAACATGGGTCAATGACCAAGAGCTAACCTCATCATAATCCGTCTCGGATGGACCAGATCGATGTGCCAGAAGCAAGCTAGAAGTGATTTGGCCTTATCATGAGACTCGTTTCACTATGACGCTTGGATGGGGTTTTATTGGACCACTCGGTCTGGATACCAATGCTCAAAAAGCGCGTACATGTTGCCTTGATGAAGCTGCTCAGCCAAACCACCGAGCAAAATACGGCTCTTCCCACAAGATTCGATGTCGATCTGTGAGAGGTAAGCATCATAATCTTTTCGTCGACTCGCCTGCCTGACATGACTCCGAATTCGATTCAAGTATGCGATATTGTCCTGCACCTTAGATGTTATTTCGCCGCGCAGAAAGGTTTCTCCATGTCCTTGGACAAGATTCTCAAGCTTCATCTTTGGGAGGCGTTTCATGCTCTCGATCATCGTGTCAAAATCACCGTCTGCGACATACGGTAATGGCATGAGAATGTCGCCCGAAAAAAGAACCCGATCCTCAACAAGGAGCACACCAATACCGTCTGGGCTGTGGCCTGGGAGGTGGATCAACTGGAGAGATCGCTTTCCAATTTGAAGACCTAAAGTTCCTTTTTCGAAGACCACATCTGGGAGAACGATCTTCAGATTCCGGAATTCTCGATTGCCGCGCTTTGCTGCCGCCAGAGTTTGTTTCCCTCTAGTATCAAGTAAAGTACGGCAGAGTGAGTGACTGAGGATTGTTGCGTTGGGAAACCAGCAATTGCCCAAGGTGTGGTCGGAGTGATAGTGAGTGTTGATGATATAGCGGACCGGTTTGGACAAACGCCCTTCAAGAAAATCACGAATTTCTCTGGATTCTTCGGGGTAAGCTAGTGTATCGATGAGGATTGACCACTCCTGGCCAACTATGGCCCCTGCATTCACCTGCGCATAAAGCTGGCTGGTGAATACATAGACATCCTCAGCTACCCGCTCTCGAATCATGCCTGCTCCTGTATGACCGCAAGTTGGAAGGATAGCATAGGGAGCAAATCGATGTCAAGAAAACTTAACATAAATGCTGTTTTTGCACAGATTTTGGGTTTTCCTTCAAGTACTTGGGAAGTGCTCTGAATTGATCAATGACATTTCGAGCCCTTCGGTTTCGCTCCCCACTCCCTTCGGTCGGGGATTCGCAGGATAAACTCCACAAGAATTCCCTGTGATGATTCTCATACGAGTTCCATCGATGGATCTAGGACTATTCACTTCGCGCCACAGCTTCACCTCATTAGCGCATCGCTTCAGGGATTTCTCACCCCCTTTGGTTGTTCGAAATGACACATTAGGCAATGATCTTTTCCAGTCTGTCATTTCGATCGCAGCGAGAAATCCGTATGGTGTCTCTCCTGCCAGCTCCATCTCTGAAACCGAATGTAGCCCCTTAATGTCATTGCGAGCGAAGCGAAGCAATCTCCTCGTTTCTTGATGGGAGATTGAGATCCTTCGACTTCGCTCAGGACAGGCGTCGCCCTGACGGGCTCCTCGCAATCGCAGGCGAGGGAAGGACCATCACTAATAACTGTCATTTCGAACGAGCCAGGATCCGGCGAAGAAACGACCGCATACAGGACCCTGTCATTTCGAGCGCAGCGAGAAATCCCTATGGTGCCGCTCTTGTTAGATCCACCCCTGGAAACGAAGGTATTCCCCTTTTTGGATTTTTGCACAAGCAATCGTGTCATCTCAGGGATTTCTCGTCACTTTGCTCCTCGAAATTACACAGAGGAAGAGCCATGCGACCACTAGATCTGGGAGAGCCTGAAACTAAGGATAGGATTACCCGGTTGTGGGCGTAGGGAAAGCAGTACTTGTGGGAATAGGGGTGGGCGTCCGCCAGCGCCACCACCAAGAAGTCGGTGTGGGTCGCGGTGTCCGCGTGGGCGTCGGGGTTGGTGTCTGGAAGGGTGTTGGTGTGATGATGGCTGAGTTGGGGTAAAGCTCGAGCATCGCTTCAATCCAATTTCGATGATCTCGATACACAAATTCGTTGAATCTCGCTCCATGATAGTAGGTTCGCCAATTCGGCAGTGCTGGAACTCGTTCGAAGCCGTAATCCGCTGCCAGTTGGGTGAAATCAACGTAGTATCCCGGAGGAATATTCTCTTTGATTCTCCCGCCCTGATCATAGAATTGAGGGTCACCTTCATAACGGACTTGGAAATCCCAACTGTGCGTCCGAAGAGGCTCACCTTGAGAACCGTCCTGCTCTGCAGAACGGACATAGACTCTCCAATACGTCTGACCCCCAAAATCCTCGCGCACCATCTCGACCCATCCGGCTTGGACCGCGGCCTGGCTGAAGGCGAAAGCCCGTCCGGTGAAAAGCCAATCGTCATAAGATAAACCAGGTGGAAGCGGGTCATTTATTCCTACGAAAGCATGCTCTAAAGTGGATAGAAAATCCCAGCCGAGATCGGCGGCCACGCGTGCGCGCAGAGCATTGAAGGCTTCATCGACTGCATCAGAGAGAGATGCGTTGGGTGCGGTCACCCCAGGAAGGGAAGCAAGTGATAGACGGTCGATCGTTGCGTCCGGAGAATTCAGTTCGATCCTATAAAGAGGGGATCTCTCCGCCTCATCTTCCCCCAATTGATATGCCGCTGCAGGTAGACCCCCGGCCGTCCAAAAAAGATCCTCAATATTAGAATGAATCGGGAGTCCCGGCGGCTGCCCGCCATCATAGGCATAGGCGACCAGCCATCGTTCATGGGTATCCTCAAGAACAGCAATCAGCGCCTTTCCATCAGGCGACCAGCGCACACCGTGTCCTTGTCCATTGGGTGAGGATGGAAGTTCGCCTTCAATTTCCTTGATTAAAATCTCCTCAAAGCCCGTCCTGTTTATCGAATAAGCCAACAGGTTACCCTGCGGACTATAAGCAGGGCCGCTTTCAGTCAACTCGATCGTTTGCGTTAGATTAACAAAGCGTTCATCCGGCTGATCCAACTTGGCGATGAACACATCTGGTGAGCCATCACGATCCGAAATGAAAGCGATCCGTCGTCCGCCTGCATTCCAATCGGGAGAATTATCGTTCGCAGGATGATTTGTTAACTGGATCACATCTTCATCATCCATAACCGGCAGGATGTAAATGTCAAAATCACCATCATAATTCGCTTCGTAGGCGATCCAACGACCATCCGGTGACCAGGTTGGCCTGCCTTCGAAACCCGGGGTTTCCGTTAACTGTCGAAAATTCCCGGAGTTTAGATCCAGCAGATAGAGATCCCAGTAGAGTCCGCTATTTGAAGTGAAAGCAAGCATTCCCTCATCCGCATTGAACGCCGGGTTCCGATCGTCCCATTCGCCAAATGTGATCTGAACAGGCTCGGATTCTCCAATAACGTATGCCCATATATGGCTGCGCGCCTGCGTTCGAGCTGTGAAAAAAACCGTGCCCTGCGATGCGAAATCCGTTGAGTTTGGAGTAGAGGCGACCGACGAAAAACCTTGATCGGTTCCCGAGCTCCTTGTTGGCGCGACTGCCTGCGAAGTGGTCAGTGCGGAAAGTGGTGGCTCCGGAGGATCAGGCTGTCCGGGCTGGCGAAGTTGCAAGCTATACCATCCCAGAAACACAATACCGACGACAACGACCGCCAAGAAAATCCGGTAAATCCAGATTCTCACCGGCTGACGCTTTCCGTTGTTCTCTGTGGATTGTACCGGGTCGTCAGACATGCCAACCTGCCTCATCATTGGGACCGATCATAACATCACGCGCACATGTTCACCAAGCGTGCAAGCTGGATGCCAGAGTGTATAACAGTGAAAGTGTTTATCGGCAAATGTGGAAAATGGGCTAAAAAAACGCCTGGGAGCCGGCTTAGCGACGGCTCCCAGTGCTTACCCCCCTCCTATCCCCCTGTTGAGAGAGGTCAATCAGCCCAGCGAACAGCAGCAATCTGCGGTGGAATTTGGAACCTATCTGCGAAACCTCGTTTTTTACCACCGTTCACTCGATACGCGTCGAGCATGGCTTCTGGAATAAGGAGATGGCGGGCGAAATACTCTGCTGATTCACGCAAGTTTGGCAGAAGGAGATCAGGTAGCCCTAACGCACGACCGTGTTTGCTGGTGATCAATGCACTCAGCATTTCACGTGCTAGAGCAAATCGCCTTTCGTCCTGTTCCAGATCAATCCGCACGAAGATACTGCCGCGCCTACTCGGCGGGCGGGCGAATGTCGCATCCCACATATTAGAGTACATATCCACGACGCCGAAGTCCGCATCGTAGATGGGAGGTGGCTGCTTCAGCATGTCCTCCACCTGGATAGGTGGCTCGGTCACGCTGAAGTAGTCCAGCAACCCTTTTGCGAGGTTGCGCAAGAACCATTCGCGCTCTTCTCGAGAGAATGGGATCACGCTACATGCTCTCTATCAGACTGATCTTGATCGCCAAACAAGCCTTCGGCCGGGGAAGGCAGCTCGATGCTGCGCACCGGCACTTCGGCAGCCTTCACCACACGGTAAGCCAGAAGCGTGAACTCAGCGAAAGAGCCCGCTTCAAGGCCGCCCAGGTGCTTTCGAACTTCGGGTGCAAATTCGAAATCGGCGATGACGTCGTCGATTTGACCTGCGGCGTGTGATTTGACGATATTCGGGTCGATGATCGATCGTGCTACTAGCTGATTCAGTGCCTGCATACTCATGTTGATCTCCTTCTGTGTGTGTCTTTCCGATTTCTGCCTATATAAATTAAAAAGCAGGAGGCCCAGAGCCTCGCTGCCTGGTTAGAAAAATGGCAATATTAGACGTAATGAACTACGTAAGCAATTGGTGGAAGGCTAGATTACGTGCCTCCGCCACCTACCATTGGGCAACGAGCCATGATATTGGTGACCTCCTTTATAGATTTGTAATCCCTCAGGATTACCTTACCGCATCGCTCTCAACGGATTCTTAACGAAAAAACCTATCTAGCAATTAGGGTCATAGGAGCTCAGGGCTATGGAGTGCAATGATGATCCCGGCGAATTCCAGGGCTTTTTAGCTGATGAGGCGCGTGTAAAGTTCTCGTACCTCATTCGGAGGATCCAATCCCAGTTCGTCAGAAAGAAGGCGAACATAGCGCTGGTAGTGCTCGACAACTTCACTTCTCCGACCCAATCTCCCCAGCGCTTCGAGGAAGTGCATGTTGGTGTCATCACGGTAGGGGTCGATCTCCAGCGCTTGACGCAGCGTTTGCAGCGCTCTCGCCGGTTGATCCCTCATCATCGCTTCCTGCGCGTTCTGCGCCAGGAGATCCAGGTACCGCAGCTCCAGCGTTCTCCGCCTCTCAAGGACCCAGTCCGATGAGAATTCCGGCAATAGAGGTCCGCCGTAGGAATTGATCGCCTCGGTGAGAGCGAACATCCGCCGCGGATCGCCCGGCGGCAGCCCCGCAGCAACATCGGCGGCGCGTTCAAATCGCTCAACGTCATACTTGAGCGGGATTTCGAGATTGACCGAATAAGCCGTGCCCTCGTGCAGGATGACGTCCTTGCCAAACATCCTGCGCAAACTGTAGATTGCCGTGTGCAGGTTGGCGACCTGACGCCCCGGCGGGTGATGCGGCCAGAAGCTCTCGAGCATGACATCGCGCTCCACTTGCCCACAATCGACGAGGAAGAAGAGCACTTCACGCGCCAGAGGTTTGAGATCCGCAGCGTCTTCTCCACCGCCAAGCACGCGGGTTTGTCCTAAGCCCAGCATGGTTAGCGTATCTGGTGGAGCGACATCCTCAATCGTCTCCTGATACTGCTGAGAGACGACTCTCATCGCCTCGATGCGGCGCAGGATCAGAGCTAATACAGGATGCGCACCGGCATGGGAACGGGTAAAACTACGCAAATCCTTATCGAAGGTCATCTCCCCGGCCAGAAGCTGCTCGGTCCCATTCGCCCCGGCCCAATCGAGCGCTTCGGTGATCGAGGTGCCGGTGTTTTCAAGATTACCAAGTGAGAATTCTGCTTTTGCCCTTAAATAATAAGCCATCGTTTTCTGAGATGCATCGAGCTTCGCCTCCCCGGCGAGAAAATGCTTCATCGAATCCTGCACATGTTCTGACCGGACACCGACTTCGAGAGCACTCAATTGAATCTGTACCATAGGGGAGAGACTCCCCTGTTCATCCATTGAGACTGCTCGACTAAGCCATTCGTTCGCCAGCGAATCCCCTCCTCTGCGCCGATGCAGCACACTTGTTTGAACACATCCATAGCGGATCCATCCCGGGTCGTTGATTTGAATAGCGACGGTGAGCGCCTGGCCGTAGAGCTCAGCCGCTTGAAGCGCGAGATTCAAGTCTGAAAATAGGTCCGCCTGCCCGAAGAGGATAAACGTTTCGTGCCTCAGGCTCGCCCCCTGGCGGGCGTACTTCAAACCTTCCACGTACAACTCTAAAGCCTCCTGGTAACGCCCTTGGAGATGGGCCAGGTATGCCAGGTTGTTGAAAGACTCAGCCAATGGCAAGGGGTTGCCCAGCTTTAAAAGAATTTCATGGACACGGAGGCTTGTGGCTAGAGCTTCGCGCGTCATACCTAGTACAGATTTATAAAGTGCCTCATCGATCAGGGTGGCGGCGAGTGTGTTCAACGACTCTGTGCCTTCAAGCAGCTTCGCCGCTCTTTGAATATCCTTCAACGCCTCTTCATACTTGCCGTCGCGTTGGGCAGCGATCCTCGCTCTCACCCTTAGATACGATACACGCAGAAGCTTGCTCCCCCGATTTCCCAATATACTTTTGGCCTTATCTACGGCTTCCGCAGCCGTAAAATACTGTTCCCGGCGCGTGCTGATGTTCGCTCGAAGGAGTTCTACAAGCGCCCGATCGGCTTTGCTCGCGCTTGAACCGAGCATCTCATCCGCGCGTTGAATGGCCTCGTCCGTTTGATCGATATTGCCCTGATCTAGATATTGGCGTGCCAGGTTCAAATAAACACGTGGGATTGCTACATCCCCCTTCTGGATCATTTCCACCCATGATTCCAAAGTCCGCCAGCGCCCCCGATCATAAAGGTTTTCTGCATATTTCTCAGCCAGGCGAGCCGCCTTCTGGTGGTCGCCCGCGTTGAAATATAATTCGACAGCCTGCTCGATCGACCCTCCCTCTGCCAAATGCTTCGCCGCTCGGATCTGTAAAGTGCGAAGTTTCTTTGGATCTGCGCCGCGGGAGGAGTCCAGCAGGAATTCCCTGAACTGAGGATGGTACTCGTAGATGCGCGGGCTTTCATTCGTCGCCGAGACGAAAAGCCCCCCGCGCAGCAGGCGGGTCAGATAGCGCTTGCTATCCTCACGCTTCAGCACCTCGTCACAGGCATCCGCAGTCATTACGGGGAAAACCGAGGAATCGAGCATGAACCGCCGCAGATCATCCGGCTGGCGGTTAAGCACAATCGAAGCCAGGTACTCGTAGACCATAGGGCGGGCTTCAAACACGAACGAGGGGATGTCTTTTCCGGAGATCTCACCCGAGAGAATCAAACCGGTGATCCAGCCTTTCGTCTCATCCAGGAGCCGATCGGCGTGGTCTTCCGTCAGAGAGAGATCGGATTGGACCTTCGCGATATCAATGATCTCGTCTCGCGTGAGCGCCAGGTCCTGAGGTCCCATGCCCCCGAGATCGCCAGCCGCCATGAGCCTTGCAAGCGAGACTTCAACAACCTCCCGCCCTGCGGCGATGAGTGTCACCTGTTCGGGAAGGACCTCGAGCAGTGTGTCGATAAACGCTAACGTCGATTTTGAAGAATTAATGAGGTGAACGTCATCTAAAACAATAACAAAGGTGTCGTTGATATTTGCATCGATCACTTCTGCAAAAATATGCGCCAACGCTTCCGGAGGGGTACTGAAGAGTTTCTCCAGATCGATTGCGTCCTTTATACGCCGGAAACGTTTCTGGAGAGAGTGGTTCAGGATGCTGGCGAAGCGCAAGACATCGCGGTCGGCCTCGGTGATTCTCACCCAGCAGACCGGAAGTTCGGTATTTGCGGTGAAGTCCGCCAATAACGTGGTTTTTCCGTACCCTGGTGGAGCGGCGATGGCGATTAATTTGCGGGGGATATCGGCATGAAGGTCGTCGACCAATCGATCACGATGCAGCTTGGTCTGATCGAAGGTCGGCGCCGTTATGGCATGCCGGAGAACCGAATCGAGTTTCGCCACTGGGATCTATCCACCCTCCCCCGCCGTTGAGAAGGCAGTCGCCTCCCGGTCAACCTCTCCGAGTTCTTCGTAGCTCAATCTTGTTATTAATTGATAGGTTGAAGACGGGTGATCCCCGCGCAGGTGCGCGGTGAAGTTTAACTTCGGGGTTGCTGCGCCGATGATGCTCATACTCGCCGACTCTTCGCCGTCCTGATCTAGAACGATCACATCGAGATCTGGGGGGTCTTGGAAGGGAGTGAGTTCCAGTGTGACTCGAATTCGTTTCCCATCCGGATAAGGGTCGATGTGGACCAACTGTATCCGCACCTCCTCAGGAGGGACGGGTGCGCCTTCTGAATCTTCAATCTGAATGAACATCGAACAACAGTCCCAGTATAAAGTATTATTTACGGATAACAAACGGCAATTTCGTGCAATTTACTCCCTACCTTATATAACCAGTAGCATGTTTCGTACCTATCCGTATGAGATCAACGCCTTCCATGCAGGACAACCCCCAGACGGTGAACCCGATGCGGCGATGATGCCAATTCACCAAATATACCTTAAAAAGCACCCATTCCACCCTTGATGGCTTCAATTTACGCTGCGCTGGACCACCTTAGCAATCCCGCATCTCCTGCAGAGCATAATCAAGGCTTCCATCCTTCATGCTGCAGCTCCTCAGGTATGGTGGCGCGGTGGTAGAATTAGCCCTTGTGAGGGTGCTTTAGGATTATCATTGAGTAAACATTACTAATCATAATCCTAGAAGACCATTCACCAATTTTCTTGCCAACGCTTCATCACGTAAAAGGGAGTCTTCCATGTCTGTAATTCAACCCGCACTCGAGTATGCCCAAAATAACAAGGACGGCGCTCTCGAGGATCTAAAAGCGATCCTGCGAATAGCATCCATCTCTACGCTTCCAGAGCATGAAGGAGACATCAGTCACGCGGCTGAATGGCTGTCGGGTAAATTACAGGGTTTAGGTTTCGATTCTGTCGAAATCATGCCCACTGCGAAACACCCAATCGTATACGGTGAATGGTTGAAGGCTGGGCCCGACGCCCCCACCGTTCTCGTCTATGGTCATTACGACGTCCAACCCGTGGATCCGCTCGATGAATGGGAAAGCCAACCTTTCGAGCCTGAAGTCCGGGGCGATAACCTCTATGCCCGCGGCGCTTCAGATATGAAAGGCCAGCTCGTTGCCATCCTCAAAGCGCTGGAGGCCATGGTTCACGCCTCGCATTTGCCGCTGAATTTAAAATTCATGTTTGAGGGCGAAGAAGAGATCGGCTCGCCGAGCCTGCCCGCTTTCATCGAAGAGCATAAAGACCTGCTGGCAAGCGATGTGTGTTTGAATACCGATGCGGGAATACTCACTCCCGATCAACCTGCGCTCACCATCGCATTGCGTGGCTTGACATACTTCGAGATCCGGCTTCAAGGGCAGAAATCGGACCTCCACAGCGGAACATTTGGCGGCGTGATCGACAACCCGGCCATTGTGCTCTGCCAGCTTGTAGCAGGCATGCGCGATCGGAAGGGCAAAATCCTGCTGCCAGGCTTTTACGATGATGTACGTGACCTGACACAGGAGGAACGAGATATTCTTCCTTCCCTTTCGGATGAGTGGTGGTTGGAAAGCGCTGGCACGCAAACCCTTTTTGGCGAAAACGGATACCCTCCAACGGAGCGGGCGACAACCCGCCCCACCCTCGACATTAATGGCTTGCTCAGTGGTTTTACAGGCGAGGGCTCAAAGACTGTATTGCCAGCGAAAGCGATGGCGAAAGTCTCGATGCGCCTCGTGCCAGATCAGGTCCCCGCACGAATTCAAGAGAGCCTGATCAAGTACATGGAGGAGAACACACCGCCCACTATGACCTGGGAGATCGAGGATTTATCCAGCGCAACACCGGCGATCATCGAACGTGATTCCGAAGCTGTGAAAGCCGCCTCCCAGGCGCTGGAAACTGTCTGGGGCATCGCACCCGTCTACACTCGTGCCGGTGGGACTGTCCCTGTCGTCTCGCTGATTAAAGAGATTCTAGACATCGACAGCCTCATGCTGGGCTTTGGCCTCCCCAACGACAACATCCACGGACCTAACGAGAAACAGCACCTGCCCAGCTTCTACCGTGGCATCGAAACCTTCATTCATTTCATTGAAACATTCTCAGGAACCTAATCGTCGAAGGGATAAGGAATTCTGTTATGGAAGAACGTCTCCCCAACTATGGCGGCCAAGCGGTAATCGAAGGCGTGATGATGCGCGGCCGAAAGACCTGTGCCGTCGCTGTTCGCGCTCCTGACCAATCCATCCAAGTTGAGATGCAGCCGCTTGGCTCTCTCTACCAGAGCCGCCTTTTCCAGACTCCCTTCATCCGCGGGCTTTTCATTCTCTGGGATGCGTTGGTTTTAGGCATGCGGGCGTTGACCTTCTCTGCCAACATGCAATCGGAAGAGGATGAACAGCTCGATGGCTTCGCGATCACCTTGAGCCTGGTATTTTCGCTGGTTATTGGTGTGGGTTTATTCTTCCTCCTGCCAACGGGGGCAGCATACTTACTCGAGCGATGGTTGAATTGGGCGCCTTTCTGGTCAAATGCCGTAGAAGGGTTGTTTCGTCTCCTCTTGCTCATAGGGTATATCTGGGCAATCGGATTCATCCCCGAAATCCGCAGGGTCTACGGCTATCACGGAGCAGAGCACAAGACCATCAACACGTTTGAAGCCGGCGTCCCTCTCGAGGTGGATCAGATTCAAGACTTCCCCAGGGAGCACACGCGCTGTGGTACGGCTTTCCTGCTTACCGTCGTAGTTTTCTCCATCGTGCTCTTCAGTGCAATCGGACCTCTTTCGCTAATCCCGCGGTTGTTGAGCCGGATTCTTCTTCTCCCATTTCTCGCCTCACTGGCGTACGAATACATCCGCTTCTCGTCTAGCTTATTGCGCTACTCCTGGGCGAAACCTTTGGTCGCCCCAAATCTTTGGCTCCAGCGTTTGACCACCCGTGAGCCTGACGCGGATATGATTGAGGTCGCCGTTGCTGCTTTCGAGGCGATGAGGGCAGAAGAACGAACTTTGGAAGAAGCGGTTACTTAACTATCGCTGCCGGTTCTTAATCGCTGGCATCTCCAAAAACGTCCTTCCATTCCCACGTTCTCCCTCTTCCTGAATGCTCGTTTGACGCCTACCAACACGAAGCAGCAGACCTACACTTCCCCATCGTGAATAACCAACTTCGCCTTTCTCGTGTTCCTTCCATCTCACAAATGACTCATTTGCCGGCAATCAAGCATGTTCACTAGGTCCTTCGAATTTCTTCAGCGAGCGAAGATTGAGTTCGTACCGCGGCGACAGCGAAAAAACAACTCCCGACGCATGTTTTATTGACGCTCTCCTGCGCGCTGGGTACAATCCATTGATAGAAAGGACAGCCGGTGACAGCAAATATTATTTTGCGAGATAAAGAGTTCAAGGTGCGGTCGGGGATGACGATTCACTCCGCTCTCCTGCGACTGAATATCCAGCCAGAAGCCGTACTTCCGACACGTGATGGCGAGCTCTTAACCGACGATGAGATCCTTCAGGAACGTGATGAAATTCGCCTTATCGCCGTCATTTCAGGAGGGGCATATTAATCTCTCACCGACACTCAGCAACAAACGATGAAATGCCGGAAATGCGGTGAGAAAGCCGTGATCCATATGCGTCAGCACAAGCTGGCCCTTTGCAAGAATCACTTCCTCGATTGGATCCCCAAACAAACCCAGCGATTTATCCACGACTACAAGATGTTTAGCCCTGAGGATCGAATCCTCGTAGCAGTCTCGGGCGGGAAAGACTCGCTGGTTCTCTGGGACGTGCTGTCCCGGTTGGGCTATCAAGTAGACGGACTCTACATCGGGCTGGGGATCGATGGCGACAACGACTACTCAGCCGAATCCAGACGGTTTGCTGAGAGTTTCGCCACCGAGCACAAACTGGATCTGATCACCTATGATATTGAAGAGCGTGAAGGGTTGGATATCCCCACAGCAGCATCCTTGACGCGCCGTGGCAGGGAAAGGCCATGCTCGATATGTGGGCTCTCCAAGCGGCATATTATGAACCGCGTCGCCATCGATAATGACTATGACGTTCTGGTGACAGGACATAATTTGGATGATGAAGCCGCTGTCCTCTTAGGGAACACCTTAAACTGGCTAACTGCATACCTACAACGTCAGGGACCGGTTCTTCCGAATCGCTCGGGTCTAGTCAAAAAAGCAAAACCTTTCTTCCGCTTCTATGAGCGCGAAACAGCAGCTTATGCCCTGTTACGGGGAATCGAATACATGTATGATGAATGTCCCCATGCTGTCGGCGCAAAAAGCATCTACTACAAAGTGCTGCTGAACAGGCTTGAGGCAGACCGACGAGGAGCAAAGTTATCTTTTTACTTATCCTTTTTACGGGCGAAGGAAACGATGAAGTTTACTTCGGAAGGTGATAATGTGGAGCTGATGCTTCACCCATGTACAGCATGCGGGCAACCGACATCGACTCCCGATCTCTGCACATACTGTCGAACATGGAAAGAAGTCCGTGATTAGGAGGGAAACGATGCTAGAACAAGGGATGGAATCATGACAGAAGCTTCGGATTTGGATGGCCTCACAATTCTCGGAGGAAAAGCAGAACCGGACCGGAAACTCGAGACATTCCCCAATCATCATCCTGATCGTCCATACATGGTACGTTTTGAGACAGATGAATTCACATGCATCTGTCCGGCTACGGGGCAACCTGACTTTGCCCATATAACTGTTGAATATATCCCCGCGGAGAAGATTCTCGAGTCAAAATCGTTCAAACTTTACTTGTGGTCCTTCCGGAATGAAGGTGTATTTCACGAGCATGTCTCGAACCTGATCCTGGACGACCTGGTGAAAGCGCTCGAGCCACGCTGGTGCAGGGTTTCAGGCAGGTTTAACGTCCGCGGTGGCATCGTGATTACAGTCGAAGCGGAACACGGCGAAAGAGAAGAATAACTGGATGATCAGTTATCGTTGGTACCATATTGTCCTTTCTGTTTTTGTCACAACACTTATTGTGTCGAATATCATCGCCGTGAAGGTTGTCACGATCTTCGGACTCATCCTTCCAGCCGCGGTGATTTTGTTTCCGGTGGCCTATATTATTGGCGACGTGCTCACCGAGGTATATGGGTATGGACGAGCGCGTCAAGCGATCTGGATCGCCTTCGGCTGCAACCTTCTAGCTGTCGCTGCGATCTGGATTGCGGGACTCCTGCCACCCGCATCGAACTGGACCGTCGGAGCGCTTAACGGGCCAGAGGAGGCGGCACAAGCATTCCAGGCGATACTCGGATTCACCCCCCGGCTGCTGTTAGCATCCTTCATCGCTTATCTGGTCGGTGAGTTCGTGAATGCCTTCATTCTGGCGAAGATGAAGATCCTCACTCAGGGTCGATATCTCTGGACTCGAACGATCGCTTCTACTTTGATCGGGCAAGGCATAGATTCTCTGCTTTTCATCTCAATCGCCTTCTACGGTGTTCTTCCCTCATCGGTCCTTGTCTCCGCCATTCTGGCTCAGTGGCTCGTTAAGAGCGCCTACGAGGTACTCGCCACTCCGTTGACCTATCTGGTTGTGAACAAATTGAAGCGCGCCGAGAGGATTGACGCGTTCGACACCAACACTGACTTCAGCCCGCTTCACCTAGGCTGACCCATCGATTGGTCAGGGACTACCTAAAGCTACTTTTAGGACAGGCTCCTAATACTATTAAATCGTAGGGACCGACCCGTGTGTCGGCCTGCCTCCTTCACGCAATTTGGAGGAGAACTTTAATAATTATGGGGCGAACCGTTGGTTCGCCCCATTAGGATCGTTTGCTGAAGTTGGGATTCTATTCACCCTTCTACTGGGTTCCTTTTTTTCACAGGTCCTCTCTCAAAGAGCGCCTTACCCTCCCACAAGCTTATGCGGTTTCTAGATAATACTCGACTTCCCAATCCATTACCCGGGTGCGATATTCATCCCACTCCGCCTGTTTCGCCCGAGTGAAGGCTGTATAGGCTGCCTCGCCAAGCGTATCTTTAATGATGGTGTCACCATCCAGTTCTTGAAGCGCCTCCGCTAACGAACCGGGGAGTTGGCTGATGCCTATTTTCTGAAGCTCATGGTCCTCCATCTCGTAGATATTGAGATTATTCACTGGCGGTGGACACGGCAGGTCTCGATCTATTCCATCTAAGCCTGCAGCGAGCATCGCCGCGAATGCGAGATAAGGATTGCAGGAAGGGTCAGGGAACCTCAGCTCTACACGGATCGAGGTTTCCCGTCCTTCTGAATAGCTTGGAATGCGAATCATCGCCGAACGATTAATTTGCGCCCAGCACACATACACCGGCGCCTCATACCCCGGCACAATCCGTTTGTAGGAGTTGACCGTAGGAGCGACAATTGCTGCTAATGCCCGCGCGTGTTCGATCTGTCCGGCGATGAACCCATAAGCCATCGAAGAAAGATAATGATCGTCCTCTGCGTTAAAGAATAGGTTATTCCCCTCCAAATCGAAAATCGACTGATGAGTGTGCATCCCGGAGCCGTTCATTCCGAAGATCGGCTTGGGCATGAATGTCGCAATCAACCCTTCCTGCGCGGCCAGGGCGCGGATTGTGTATTTCAAAGTCACGACATTATCAGCAGCCTTTAAGGCGTCGGAAAAGCGAAAATCAATCTCGTGCTGCCCGAGCGCGACCTCGTGGTGACCCATTTCGATCTCTAATCCCATGGTAGCGAGGGCCGCCATCAGCGACGCCCGAACCTGCTGCGCCTCATCACTCGCGGAGAAGTCGAAGTATCCGCCAACATCATGGGGAACAGGGTGAATCGCATCCGGTCCGTTTCTACGTAACAGGAAGAATTCGGGCTCTGGTCCGATGTTGAACTGCCAACCCCGTTCTGAGATCCGCGCGAGGGCACGCTTCAGCACCCCTCGTGGATCCCCGGGAAACGGTGTTCCATTGGGCAAGTAAATATCACAGAATATCCGCGCCCTTTTGCGTTCCGGCTGAGACCAGGGAAGAATGCAATAAGTACCGACATCCGGCATCAGGCGCATATCGCTTTCCTGTATCCGCGCAAACCCTTCGACGGAGGATCCATCGAACCAGATCCCCTCCTCAATCGCAACTTCCAGCCGGTTGACTGGAATGTCTAAGCTCTTGACGACACCTGTAATATCTGTGAATTGCAAACAGATGAACTTCACCTCGTCTTCTTGTGCCCGTTTGATGATTTCTGTAGACATTGAACTACCTCCTTATGGTTATGCGATGGCCGGATAACGAAAAAGGCACGCAGGGCGTGCCTTGGTTTTAACCCGACATCATCGCCCTTCCGATATTGTGCAGTTCAAGGATAAGTTCGACCCTTGTCCTGACCACCGCACTCCTTTTGTCCCGCTCGTCACCGTGCGGATTTATAAGAGAGCTTTCTCGGAAGGGAGAGAGGAGCTTGTGGCAAACTCCGGAGGCATCCGCTGATCTGGTCGATTTTCCCTTTGGACTTCGCCCAAAGGTTAGCCCCTCCTCGCAGAGGGGAACCTCCACCTCGTTGTCTCACACCTGGATGTGAGACCCATACGCTGATCTCCCGATATTTAATTGTGTTCGTGATTCTAGCAGACAGGTGTTTAGGCGTCAACCAGCATAGCACGAAAGAATGCGTGAGGTGAGCGGGGCCGGTCTCAATCCTCCTGGGGTGGTGATAAACGAATGACAATTGCCCGGCTCGTCCCCTCAGTGAGTCGGAATAAATGCGACATGCGAATCCCGGCAACCCACACGACTTCACCCCCGGAAACAACGATCGGCCAGCGTGCCCGCGCTAACTCAGGAATGTGGTTATTTATCATGATGTCAGATACCTTCGTTGTCCCCTCAAGCCCCAGAGGTTGGATCCGATCGCCTGGCGCCCGGGTTCTCACGCTGAGCGGCGCGGATATACTCGACTCGTCAATCGCGGCGAAATCCCCTTCTTGCGCCTTTAAATATGTTTGATAACTCCCGGGATTGATAGACTCGCTCGTTGCAGTCAGCTTCCATCCTCCGGCGAGCTCCACTTCTCCAGGGACCGGCAAGTCCACTTGAGCATCTCCAATGAGTTGCGGCAGACGACTAAAAATAACGGGTGAGTCTGTGTGGTAAAGGAGGATTTCCCCGCCCAAATCTCTCAACATCAAACCGGCAATCAGCGGGCGCGATGCTGATCTGATCGGGTCAGATACGAACTGAATCGCTCGCTCAATCGTATCGAAACTGACATCTCGAGTAGAGGGTTGGAGTTTCTTAATCGCTGATCGGAGCAATGCCCGCTGAAGGGCAAGTGGTTTCCTCTCCATGGGCTCCACTCGTAATAAAAGCGCGGATTGCCCCAGAGATTCAAACACAGATTCCCAAGCATTCGCGACCATCTCCGCTAATAGATCCGTTTCGGCTGTCATAATGCGTGCAAGACGTAGAAGGATTTGACGGATGCCCGGGTTGTAAGTCTCTAACAGGGGAAGGAGCTCAAGCCGGATACGGTTCCGAAAAAAAGTATGATCCATATTACTTGAGTCGATGACCGGCTCCAAGCCCACGGCTTGGCAAAGGTCCTCAGTCTGATCTCGGTTCAAGGATAGCAAGGGGCGGATAAGCCGGATCCCCTGAGCGTCTGGAATCCCAACCCATGAATCAAGCGGTGTATCAGGTAGCATGCCTCGCAACCCAGAAGGTCCCGTCCCGCGCAGGAAGTGCATAAGCACCGTTTCGACTTGATCATCTGCAGTATGACCTGTCGCGATCACGTGCACATCGTTTTGCCTAGCCACGCGCACAAGAAAATCATAGCGGGCAAGCCGGGCTGCTTCCTCCAGCGAAACGCCGGATACCGCCTTCAGGGCGACATCTTGCTTCTCAATCTCGAAAGGAAGTTTGTAGGATTGTGCGATGCTCTTTACATAGGCTGCTTCATCGGAACTCTCTGGCCGTAATCCATGATCGAGGTGTGCACAGATAAGTGGAACCCCAAGGTGGTGCAAAGTGTCTAAAAGACAGAGGCTATCCGGTCCGCCTGAAACCCCGATCACGACTCGATCGCCGTGGTTCAAGAGTTGGTGCATCTCAATATAATCGCTAACCTGCTCATAAATTAGCATAGCAAGTAGGATTATAGCATTCGCATGCACGGCAGGCCGAAAAACCTAACATAACGTTCTAGAAAGCGTGTATCCTCAACCCTGCATGGTATAATCGCAACTTAGTCCCAATGGAGGATTTCCGCTTTGGCGTTCAACCCACTTAACTGGCTCCTGGGCCTCTTCTCCCTAGACATCGGAATTGACCTCGGCACTGCGAACACGCTGGTTAACGTGCGCGGGAAGGGGATCGTGATTAACGAGCCATCGTGGGTCGCGATTGAGAAGAAGACCAAGCGCACCCTGGCTGTTGGCGCGGAAGCGAAGCAGATGGTGGGGCGAACTCCTGCGAATGTCGTCGCCATTCGCCCGTTGCGCGATGGCGTCATCTCTGAATTCGATATCACTGAAAGTATGCTCGAATACTTTATCGCCAAAGCCCATGAACAGAGTCTCGTGCCAGTCCCTCGCCCGCGCATCGTTGTTGGCATCCCCAGCGGCGCCACAGAAGTGGAGAAACGCGCTGTATATGATGCCGCAATGGCCGCGGGAGCGCGTGAGACCTACCTGATCGAAGAACCGACCGCGGCGGCATTAGGCGCTGACCTCCCCATCGGAGAAGTCCGTGGTTCGATGATCGTGGATATCGGCGGAGGGACGACAGAAATGGCAGTGTATTCGATGGGTGGGATCGTTGTTTCCCGCTCACTTCGTGTCGCTGGCGACGAGTTGGATCAGGACATCATCAATTACATTCGGAATAAATACAACCTACTGATCGGCGAACGTATGGCAGAGAGGGTGAAAATTACGATTGGATCTGCCTATCCCCTTAAAGAAGAACAAACAATTGGCGTGCGCGGCAGAAACCTTGTGAGCGGCTTGCCGGAGGCCATCGAAGTTTCATCCGTTGAAATTCGCGAGGCTTTGGCCGGATCGGTTAAGATCATCGTAGACACACTGAGGGACGCTATCGACGAAGTTCCACCTGAGCTTATCGCCGATCTCATGGAAGAAGGGATTGCTCTGGCAGGCGGTGGATCTCAGTTGCAGGGGTTGACTGATCGACTCTCTTCCGAACTTCGCATGCGTGTATGGCTCACGGATGATCCTATGACCTGTGTAGCCCGCGGGGCTGGTTTAATCCTTGACGACTTCGACACACTTGGCCGCTTCCTCGTCGGCCTTGAGCGAACCCCCGGTTACTAATCAGCATTAGGATTGGTCCCTGGCTCAAACGGGATCTGACTTATGAGACGCTTACCCCCCAGAGTCATAATTGTATCTATCCTGCTCATGATCGCCCTCGGCTTGCTGATCCTGAATCTGAGCGGGTTCCTCCAACCTGTACAAAACATCGTAGCTCGTCCAATTATCGCAGTCCAAACCTGGTTCGCTCTCCGCTTCTCAGCCCTCCGGGACGTTCTCGCCTCACCTCGTGACATGGCAACTCTGCGCGGCGAGGTCAACCGCCTTGAAGCCGAGAACGCGCTGCTCCAACAAGAGATCATCTCGCTCCGCGAGCAAGCTGCGGAAGCTGATGTACTTGCAGCGCTGCTCAACTATGCCCGCTCCCAGCCTCAAAGCCGATACCTTGCCACGAATGTCATCGGACGAGATGTGAGTCCCTTCATACGCTCAATCTTAATCGGAGGGGGATCCGACGCAGGAATCTCAAAAGGGATGCCGGTCGTAACTTCGCGCGGTCTAGTTGGCCGGGTTGTTGAGGTTTTCGCTACCTACTCCAGGGTGCAGCTGATAACCGACCCTGAGAATGCCGTCAATATTATGTTTCAGGAATCCCGAACTGAGGGGATTCTCACCGCTCAGTTGAACGGCGAACTCGTCGTCGATCTCATCGACTTGAACGCTGAACTCAGTCAAGGAGAACTCGTCCTAACCTCAGGATTAGGTGGAAAATATCCGGCGGATATCCCGGTTGGAAGAATATTAAGCATCCATCATAGAGACTATGATCTTTTTCAACAAGCAACTATTCAGTCCAGCGTTGAATTCGACCAGTTGGACATCGTCCTGGTTATCACCAATTTCCGCCCACTGATTTTTGAACAGCCAAACCCGTGAAAAGGTGAAGCTTGGCTTACATCCTTGGTATCCCACTTATGATCCTGCTCGCCATTTTCCAATCAACCCTGCTTGGAACGTTCCTGTTTCTTGAGGGCCGACCCGATCTCGTCCTTCTAGCTGTCATTGGGTGGGGATTAGCAGGAGGATCCGAGGAAGCGATGGTATGGGGATTGGTTGGAGGCATCGTTTTAGACATGCTCTCAGGTGTTCCGATCGGAACCACAAGCGTCACGCTCATTCTCATTGCCATGCTTGTATCACTTTATGAAGACCGGATTTGGGAGGCCAATTTCCTGACGCCGTTAGGGATCACTCTCATAGGTTCGTTGATTTTTCACATCATGAGTCTGGTGGTAATCATACTTATGGGAAGAGAGATCGATTTGTTGTACATATTCTCGCGTGTGATCTTGCCGAGCACTTTCTTCAATCTCCTCCTGGCTATTCCATCCGCGCAAGCGTTAAAAGTAGTCCGTAATCGGCTTTATCCACCAGAAGTTGGGATTTAAGGTTGTGATGGTATGAATGAAAATCCAAGTATGCGCATCCCGGCCACACGGATCAGGATGACCTATCTCATCATCATCGTGATATTGCTGGTCTTCATCGGGCGCCTGTTCAGTCTGCAAATCATTCAGGGAGAAGCATATCGCGAAATAGCAGATGAGAACCGCTTCGATGAAGTCAGCCTCCCAGCGCAGAGAGGTGTGATCTATGATCGAAACGACTTCCAGTTGGTCAGGAACATACCGGAGTATCGGATTATGGTCACACCTGCGCTGCTTCCGGACAGTCAAGCAGAGCAAGAGTTGATTTTTAAGAGAATCTCCGACTTAACCGATGTACCTCTAGATCAAGAAGGCCCTCCAGCAGCCCCCTGCGTCCCTGGCCGCGGTGTTCTACAATTAGTCGACGAGGGTCTCACAAACCGGCCCTTTGACGCTTGGCCGATCGCCTGCGACGTTGACGAAACAATTGCTAGAGTACTGCGCGAGGAACAGATCGACCTCCCGGGTGTGAGTGTAATCGCAGTGCCCGTTCGTGACTACACGACCGGCGAGCTTACCGCCGCTACAATCGGCTATTTGGGTCCGATCCCTGCCGGTCTGGCGGATTATTACGAGGAACAGGGATTCCTCAAGGAGCGCGACAAGATCGGTTATGCCGGCATCGAGGTTGGTTTCCTCGGGATGTATCAGGAAATCCTCGCCGGCCAGAACGGTCTCAAACTCGTAGAGCGCGATGTCGCCGGTCAATACCTGCGCGATGTTGGGACATTTACTCAACCCATTCCCGGCAATAACATGCGTTTGACTATCGACACTCGGCTGCAGGCAGCGGCCGAAACAGCTTTACGCAATCGAATGGATTTTATCAATCGCTACTCCGGGGAAGAACGGACCCCACTCGGCGTTGTCATCGCCATGAACCCGCAAACCGGAGAAATCCTGGCGATGGTCTCTCTACCAACGTACGAGAACAATCGTTTCGCCCGCTTGATCCCACAGGATTACTACCAACAACTGGAAGACGACACCCGCGGCAGCCCGCTGACGAATCACGCCATCGCCAGCGAGTTTCCCCCCGGTTCGACGTTTAAAATGGTCACAGCCATCGGCGCCCTCAATGAAGAGGTGATCACACCCAGTCGCACATTATTCGATCCAGGCAAAATCACGATCGAGAATAAATATTTCCCGCAAGACCCGGGCAAGGCCAAGGATTTCATCTGTTGGAATCGCGAGGGGCATGGTGACGTCGACTTCGTGCACGGGATCGCCTGGTCCTGCAATGTTTACTTCTATAAGATCGGCGGCGGCTATCCTGGTGAAATCGAGGATGGCGGGCTTGGAGTGACGGGGATTAATAAATATGCTCCAGCGTTAGGTTATGGCGCTCCTCTGGGAATCGATCTCCCCGGTGAGGAGGACGGCCTCATTCCCGACGAGGATTGGAAGCGCATTAATTTGGGCGAGAACTGGTCAACCGGGGATACCTACAACACCGTGGTTGGGCAGGGCTTCGTAGCCGCGACACCTCTCCAGGTGCTCACTTCAATCGCCACACTTGCAAATGGCGGGCGTGTAATGTGGCCGCACATCGTGGATGAGATTCTTGATGGAGAAGGCAATATCATCCAGAGCTACGAACCATGCGTGCTCTGGGATATTGGCGACGGGGTACTCACCCCATTGGAAGAGATCGGGGCAAACTGCCCAACCATGCCCCCTGAACTTCGAGAGCTCGTCCAGAACAGCCGCTCCGAAAGCCCTGACGTGCTGGTCGACCCAGCGGTAATCGAGTTAGCCCAAGAAGGAATGCACCTGGTCGTCACCGATCCGGACGGGACTGCACACGGTCGCGCCGACCTCGACACGATCTCCTCCGCCGGGAAAACCGGCACAGGTGAATTTTGCGACCAGGTTGTCTACCAGCAAGGGTTATGTAAACCTGGTGAGTGGCCCACCCACTCCTGGTACGTTGCCTATGCACCCTTCGAAAACCCTGAGATAGCTGTTATTGCCTTCGTTTATTACGGCGGCGAAGGAGCTGTTACCTCCGGCCCTATCGTAAGACAGGTGCTTGAAGCTTACTTCGAAATCAAATCGATTGATGCCGCCCGCGCCCAATGATTGCATTCTAAATTTCGAACCTATCCAACCTTGGGCTTATTGCTGCTTAATACCCATACGCCCAAGCTAAAATAACCACACAAGCGCCTAGCAACCCTTGCTCTTTCAGGGGTAACCGAGAAACGACAGTTCTTTGCTTTACATAATGACTTTTCCATGCGGGCACTGCAGGGGAATCGCATTCTCGCGTAGGGGACTATTAAAATATCAGAAAGCATATTAACATCAGATCAAAAAGGAAGGGAAATGGGCGATCTGATGACACACTTCTCAAAGGTAACCGACAAACGAAAAGATCAGGGGAAGAGG
>CBDAFF010000030.1:0-23271 GCA_965195195.1 uncultured Anaerolineales bacterium
CCGCAGAACTTCGGTTTTGGATTTCCATTTTTCCCCCTCGCTTACAAGTTCGGTTACCCGTTCATACATCCGCTGGCTCGTCCTTATCTGAGCCGACATCGGCGGATTGAAGGCTGCCATCACACCCGATTCCGCAAAACACAGCGTACGGTATTCGCAGTCCCCGCAGGCGGTCCAACCGCAAACCATACGTGGGACGTAGCCTCCCGATCTCGCACCTATCATGAAACTGCGAGCGAGGGCTTCTAATAGATCGGCGCCATCGCTCAAGTCGGGCCGGAAGGGCTGGACTTCGCCCGAGTACATGTGTCGAACGTAGACCTTATGGACGGCGAACTCGTCAGCGTCCACGTCCAGCTCCTCTGGTAATGCCTGGCCCAAAACCAGGACCCTCAAATCCCGCGCCAGTACATACGGCGAAGGCACATCCCGATCGAAAATGTGAAGTTCGTACCCCAGCTTCCGCTTCGTTCGCGGTCCAGCACTACCCTTCGGGGGACGCCCGCGCGCCCCCTCTTCCCCCTCATCCACAATAAGCGCAGCCTTGCACGTGAGACTGACGGACAATAGTTCGATAAGAAGAGGAGTGTTCGTCGCAATCACCTCAGTCGGGGAAGGAAGATCTTTCTGCCTCTCCAGAATGTCGAAGGAAGTGGCGAAGGCGTCAGCCATCCCCATCGGCGCCTGATAATCTTCCGATTGAGCGATGTCAACCTGTGCCAGACCGGCACGCTCCCCCCGGTCGTCGATATGCTTACGCAGCTCGAGAAGCCCCGAAGAGGTTGCGAGTTCCTTCCACCAGCGCGTCCACATCGGCCTGCGGTACAAAGAACCATCCGGCCGCCGGATGTCCCCAGCCTCCTCGAAACGACAAAGGATGGCGCGTCTTCCCTCATGGTACTCAACGAGGTCTTTGGACACCGTGCGGTCGAAACCCCAACTCTCCAGCCAGGTCCTCCAGACGAAACCGAGCGCCTTCAGCGGCGAAAGGTCCCTGGATCTCTTGCCCCGGACAGCCTGGTAGCATGTCTCGAGCGCGACCTGCACAGCCCGGCGCATGAGCTGCTCGCCGGTGCGCTTGGTCTCCCGACCTGCGCCATCGGGATCCAACCCGCTCTTCCGCCACCAAACTCGGAGCGGGCAGTATGCCCAATCCCACATGTCATCGAAACTCACCTGCAACCTATGCTCCTTCGTCTTCACCCTCAAGAAGATGCCTCACCAGTCGATCAATCTGTATCTTCACCGAAGAAGGAATAGCGACGCTATGCCATTGATAGCCTTGTGAAATTCATTTCGTCCCGAACTGCTACGTCGCACAAATATTCTCTATTGTCACCCAATGGATTAGCACTCCAGGTCGTAGCCGCGCAAGGTGAACCGGATGAACCTCCAGCACGTAGCTGGCTGGCTTCGGCGACCCATAATAGAGACGCCAGGGTTGAGCGAACACTGCATGGACGACCTCGCCATCCGCGCGTAGCCACGCCGCTGCAACGGGGAACTTTATCCCCATCATGTGGATCGATGTCGCAAGACCCGACCTTTCACTTCGCTGAACCGGCAGCACAAGGAGGACACCCTCTTCTTGTGTCAAAGATTTCCTGTTGAGTAAACCTTGTCTTCTGGCACTTGCTGAAACACAAGCCACAATCCGAGTGGCCAACTTACTGCCATCTGCAAATACAGTAAGGAGTGTCGGGGCTTTGTCAGTCATAACATTTATCAAGTAAACTATCCCGCAGCAAGCTGCGGGGCTATATCCAGCGGAATTATTGAAAATGGGAGTTGCCACCCCCAAACCCCTGCTGGCCATTCATCCCCACAGCAAGCTGTGTGGTATTCTCGATCCCAACAATTGTCTAACCAGATTGTCGGCGAAAAGATTGCTAGGCAATGTTTGGAAGAATAAGAACCTTGAAATCAGGATAAAGACACCTCTGTGGTTTTCCAGCGATTGTTGTGTCCCCGGCTTCCAGTTGCAATTCACAATATGCTCATAACAACCTGATGTGAAACAATCTAGCACATCTCCTACCACCTCAGTTAGCGACATTTTCAAGTCAAACGTTGCAATTACCCAAAAGATCCCTGCAAGGATTCAGCAGATCAACCAAAAATTTGAGATCCTGACCTAAGAAATTCAATATTCTATGCTTGAGTTTCAGTTGAGGGTTCTAGCCAAAAAAGGGTATCTTTTCGAGGAGTAAAGGAGGTAGCTCATGGATCTGCAAGGGCTCGGATCAATGCTTAGGGATTACCGAGGAAACAGGTCGATTAAGTCCGTCGCTAAACAGTTGAACATCTCGACGCGAACATACCGTCTTGCAGAACTGGGCCGTCGTCGTCCGAATATCCGGACCTGCTATATCCTTGCAGGTTTCTTGAAAAAGCCCTCTGATTTGATCCTAGAGTTAGCCGGTTACTACATTCAAGGAACCCATATAGCCAATACTTTACAGGCTCCAGAGTCAGATGATTGATTCAAAACGGAGAGACCCACTACTGAGATCGAGGCATTTCACCAGAGAATTTCTTCCACACTGTAAAGTTTTAATCGGGCTTTTGGGTTGGCATGATCTGCTGTCGCAATCGATGCGCATCGGGGCCCAGAATAAATTCAAGTACGATGCTGTCAGCAAGCTGTTCTACAGGCGCGCGATCGTCAGTGAACACCAGATCGGAAGCCAAAGTGGGCACCGATGTATTGAGTGCCAGCTCGAGCGCTGAATAAAGGAGAGGGTCGAGCTCCTGACTTAAAACCAATGCTATGAAGTTCTCTGAAAGGTTCTCCTTCTGGGTAGGTAGCACTGTCCCAACCAGAATCGTGTTGAACGTAGCAGGGACATCCATTGTGTGAACAGAGGGAAAAACCATTAGCATCGTAGCTGTCATTGCCTCGACAAGACGGCGATCCTCATGGGTGCGTCCGACGTTGATCACCACGACGCCGTCTTCAGCCAGGTGCTCACGCACTTCGGAGAAAAACTCACGAGTAGTAAGTTGCCATGGGATATAGGGTGGGCGATATGCATCAATGGCGATCATCTGGTAACCAGTTCCCAGGTTGTTCAGTGCAAATCGAGCATCATCGACAATCACATTCAAATTGGGCATGTTCATCTCGAAAAATAAGCGACCAACCTCGACAATCTCAGGATCTATCTCCACCCCATCAATGGGGATTGGCCCATAGACAGCTGTATACTGGCGAGCGACAGTACCTGCCGCAAGGCCTAAAATGGCGACCTTTCGGACACGATCAGGTGTGAAAGGAGGCGAGTTGAAATACGGTCCAACAAGAAAGTAATCCCAGCTCTGACCAGTACCGATCCGCTCAGGATGGTAGACTGAATGGATAGCAAGTCCTTCGTTCAGCAATAACCAGCGAGTCTGGTCAGGCAGCTCGACGACCTGGATATAGTTGTACGACGATTCGCGCTCATGGAGAAGTTTCGTTCCGTCTGGAGGTGATTTGAAGGGTCCTCGCAAACTAAAAAATCCAATTAGAACTAAAGACAATGGCATCCACCAGTATTTCAAGGATAGTCTTCCTTCGGTCAAAGTCGCGCCTATCATGACTGCAAGTACGAGTGCTGTAGCATACACAATGAAGGTTGCTGGTGTGCCAATCCAAGGTATAAGGACCAAGACAGGACCAAAGGTCCCCAGCAGGGCTCCCGCGGTTGTTAGTGCATAGATGGCACCGGCGGCTTGTCCCGAGTCTGAAACGCTGCGGACACCTAGCCGAATCGCAAATGGTGGGATACAACCAAGCAAGGTTATCGGCACAGCAAAAAGAATGGCAACGCTTACGGCTACACCAATGGATGTAGCCACATCGATGAGCTGCACAGACACTGCTGCAGCACGTAGAAGTTGTAAGGCAATTACCGGGACTGCTCCTGATGCCAGAGCCCCAAAGGCTACTAGTGTGTAAAACGTACGGAACGAAGGATGCCGGTCGGCATACCGCCCACCAAGGAAATACCCAACCATGAGATAAAACAATGTCATACCGATTACACCCGCCCACACTATATTCGAATGACTGAAGACATTACCGACTAGTCGTGAGGTTGAGACCTCGACGGCAAGTGTCGTCATGCCAGAGACAAAGGCGATCAAATAGAGTGAAACCTTTGCACGGCGGGATGGATAGCGATGGATTTCTTTCATTTCACTGGTAAGAACCCGGCTCACATCTTAGAAACAATAGTATACTCTCAGATCAAGGAGGTTGTATGACTTTCCCAACAAGTGGAAACCCATTTGCAGCAAATCCGGTCCTAATCGCTGCTTTAATTGGCGTCGTTGTCATTATTCTCTTTGTGATCATCTTTGCAGCATATCTGATCTTTCACCAGGATACGAGAGAAGCCAATGATATTCACGATAGCCCCGAACCTGGAAACTAACGATGACGGCAAAAAAAATCATCCGAGTACAGATTGCAGATGATCACGATGTCGTTGTCCAAGGCGTGACTTCCATTCTGGAGGCTGAACCCGATATCAGCGTCGTTGGACCGCCTATCACATCCGGGGATGACTTATTAGATAAGATACGCGAGGTCAACCCAGACGTATTGCTACTTGATGTAAAGATGCCGGATTTTGATGTCCTAACGACACTCGGTCATCTCAACGATCTCGCTCCACGAATGCGAACAATTGTTGTTACAGCGTATCAGGACCCTCAACTGGTCAAGGCAGTAGCTGAAAAGGGAGCGGCAGGCTACATCTTGAAAGAAGAGGCCTTGTCAAGCTTGCTCCCACTGGCTATACGCGGTGTGGCTGAGGGTAATTTGTGGTTTTCACCGAGATCGACCCAGCATCTCATGCAGGGGTATGGTGGTGAAACTGACTTGAGCGAGTACCAACGTGATGTCCTACGCTTAATGGTTCGTGGCGAAACGCCGCAAGAGATAGCCAGAACCCTGCAGCGATCGATCAGCGCCATCTATAGTGCTCAGAGCCAGATCCGCGAGAAATTAGGAGTAGAGACAAACGAGCAGGCAATTGTTGCTGTCATCCGCGATCGGCTTATACCGCTATCCCTTGACTAAAATTTGGTATCGCTTCGCGTAATATTTAATATCCAAATGCAAGGAATTAGCTTATATATTTATCATTAAAGGTTGAGAATAAAGCACAAACAATCTCAATTGGAGCATGACCATACTTTCCACATTCAAGGAGAATAAGCATGGACATTTCTACTAACGAATTGATAGAAGCCGTTGCTAAGGTTAAAGCTGGTGAGCAAACAGTCGAGGAGGCTTTCGCATCCTTCGATCTGGAGGAACTCGAGCGCCTGCAAGTCGTTATCGTCGATGCAGATGGGACTCTTCAAGGTATCGAGCCAATTGACTACTCCAGGTGGACACCTAGGTAATGAGCGTTGTCAGACATAGATTGATGAAAGTTAACAAGGGAAAAGCGCCCTCCCCGTGGTGTAGGGACCGACGACCTTCATCTTCTTAAATCTTCTTTGCATGCCTACTGCAATTCAAGTTGGGACTATGCGTCTCCTGAGAATATTCCTCGCCGTAGGAGGCACCCTTGCGGCTTTGAGCTTGAGTTATTTCGGTCTTACGAGCCCTGCCATGCCGTATAGCAAGCTCGACCTGTATACCATCGACCGATTGACGAATCAGGCTCAAAGTGGAGACATTCAACCAGGCGATGTAATCCTCTCATTCAACGGAGAGCCTTTCTTCGGTTGCATGTACCTATTTGACTCTCCAATCTATCATGCACCAAGAGATGAACCAATACAGGTCGAATACAGACGATCTACGACCGACTCGAATGGCATCACATCTATTGTGCTTGCAGATCCTTCAACGCAAATCATCCTAAACAGAAGCCTGACCCACTTGATAGCTTTATCATTTGTCGCTTCTGGCGTTATCATTTTACTTGGAGGATCCCAACAGAGGTCAGACCTCCTGCTTGGCTTGGCGAGTCTCTTAAGCGGTTTGATAATCGCTGCTGGGCCGGAAATTAGCGATTTTCACGCACCTCTCTCCTTCTTCTATTGGTTAGGCTTGCCAGTCTGGAGCGTTCTACTGGTGATCTCCCACACTGTATGGCCAGTTAATCAAATTCACCGTGCTATTCCGCGAATGCTACTCGGTGTGACCTGTCTAACAAGCCTAGTTCACTTCTCTGTGACACTCGTCAGCTCTACCTGGCTGGGATGTTCTGATAGCGAATTCGTCTTGTGGCTGGGTGGGTGGAGCTACCTGATGAACATAGCTCTGCCCTTCCCCGCTGTCCTATACCTTCTCCGATCCGCCTATCGCCTCACAAACAATCCATTTTCCCGCCTACAGATTAGAGCGATCGCCTGGGCAGTGGGATTTGGGTTCGGTATACCTCTGCTACTCTCCATCGTACCATTGTATTTTGGGATCCGATGGGTTGCGCCGATTGAAATTACCTTGCTCCTATCCGGGATCATTCCTTTGACCTACTTGTTTGTGCTCTACCGTGGAGAGTTGTTGTTCATTGATCGCTTTCTTAACCGGGTCGTATTCACAATCCTGTTCCTTGTTTTTTGGAGTGTAGCAATACTCGTAACTGTAAATGCCCTCACCTACTGGATCCCTAATCCAGAACCACTACTGGTAGCCTTTCTGGCCGCACTTCCACCATTGCTGTCAGCAACATTAGTGCGCGAACGTTTAGGGTTACTTGTGGATCTGGCACTATACGGTACCCACTACGACCCGGAGGAAGTTGTTTCGCAAATCGGACAGGAGTTGGCAGGAGCTCTTATTGAGGAAAGCCTGGCAGAGATTGTCGTTTTCCGTCTCCCGCAAGCGCTCTCCATTCGTCATGCTTCTCTCTGGTTGAGCACCGAGGATGGCAAGTTGCGGCTGGTACAACATTCAGAACTAAAAAGAGTTCCTACACCAGGGCTGACTATACCTATCGAGGCGATCCCAAAAGGGGATAACGACGTTGAGATGTTTAATGTTCCCTTCAATTTAGATGCGATTCCTACACATTGGCGAACCATCGTTCGATTACGACATGATGCTGAATTACAGGGAATCGTATTACTGGGTGAAAAGGTCCGGGAACAGGCATATAGCGAAAAAGACATCCGAACACTGAGTATCCTAGCCGGTTGGATGGCAACCACATTGGCAAACATCCGTCACATCACAGAGCAGCGCAACGCTTCTGAACGTGAACATCGGTTGATACTGGCGCTCGTTGAAAACGAGGAGCAAATCCGAGCTGAAGTGGCCGGCGAATTGCACGACCAGGGGATCAGTGCCTTGGGGATGGCTCGGCTCATGGTTGAGCAAGAACGCAGCAAGCCAATCATTATGACCTTCCTCGAACGAGTGATCGACGACTTGCGAAAATTATCAAACCACAGACTCAGTCCTGTAGGTTTGAATCAAGGTCTTCACAAAGCGCTGGAAGCGATGGTTGCTAATCAGCAAGAGCTTGGTCTGCCGGTATCACTGCATATCGCCGAGGATTACCTCGCAGGTGGACGTCTCTTATCACTTTTAGAACGGGAGTTATTCTACATCGCACAGGAAGCTGTTGTGAACGCCTTAAAGCACGCCCAGGCGAACCACATTCATGTGAGCCTATCACAAACGAACGGTACTGTTACATTGGCTATCCGCGATGACGGAAAGGGTTTTGACGTATCTAAACTGATTGATGGTAGGGAAACACACGGCATGGGCATCATGCAAGCTAGGACGAACCGCATCGGTGGCAGGTTTACCGTGGAATCAGAATCAGACCGTGGCACAGAGATTCTTGTTGAAGTTGAGATAGCTAAAGAACAAAAAAGACAGGCTATATGACATGAAAAGTGTCAGAGCTATCGATTCAAACATGCCTTCACCCCTGATGAAAGGTTTTCGTACTTACATTCATGGGTTGACAGCCATATCCGATTACCCAGAGGTGAAACGTTATTTTGAGACGTGGCTAGACCACCGCGAGCGCCCCTGGATGGAGCTGTCCGAACTGTGTTATCGGATCGCTGGGGGGAGCAATATTGAGCACTTGGAGCGGGTCTTCTCCGGATGGATGATCTTGTTCGCGGTTTCCGGTCCATTGGACGACTACGTCGATCAGGACAAGACCCCTGACGCTTGGCAAAAATTAGGACGGGACGTGGGCACCTTCATCGCTTTATCGTTAATTGCAGAGGCGTTGACCATCGTCATTGGATCTGACGAGCTATTCGACGTTACATTAGGGAAAGCAGCGGGAGTGCTTGCTAGCCATTTGAAGGACGCATCGTTAGGTCAAGCTCAAGATGCAGATGGCATCTCTACCCTTGAGGATTATGAGCGAATGCTAGAACTCAAGGCAGCATCGCTCGTCGCTGCGCTCACTGAAGCAGTCGCTGTCACAGCAGAAGCTGAACTCAATCTTAGACTTGCAATGAGGAATTTCGGCAGGGAGTTGGGGATGGCAATCCAGATTGTAAATGACTACCTTGGCATATGGCGACCAGATGAGATAGCGAAGGATAGCGGAGGTGACTTGAACGAACAAAAGTTGACTTACCCTATCCTGTATGCACTGAATGTAGATAATCCGAGGTCGGTCGAGTTTAGGCAATTATTGGAGGAGTCTCCTGGAAAACGGAATTGCGAACAGATGCTGGAAATCTTGAATGAGCTCGGTGCTCCTGAATTCATACTAAGCGCGATCTATGTTCGACGGACGAGAGCAATTAACCAAATCGAAGGCTGGGCTTCCCAAGAAGATATCAATCAACTCGAACAATGGTTCGATGAACACCTGCTTGGTAAGAAAGCGTGACATTCATTAATGTAGCTTCTCCCCTAAACGTTTCGGATGAATTCGAATAGCTAATCGAAATATAAGAATAGAAGATCCTCCCGGATAGTCCATTTATTGAGATATACGCCTCAATCTTACTTTCGATATCATGCCCCTCCCAGGATATTGGTTTCCATGTCATTGGAACAATAATTCCTTATGCCACACGTACTGAGTTATGGGAGCGACCGGCTCATACGGCTAAACCATCTCTCAGATCCGTCCCAAAGATAGTCATAACACTCAACAAGCCTTGTACATAAGATGAGGAGTTCCTTACAACTGAGTTCTCCTGGACTTTCCGCTCGTGGGGACGCACAAAGGTCGTGCCCTTCGGTAGGTAGTGGATCCCAAAACACCTCGCTCGAATTAACGCCTGTCTACTGGGACGCTTTCCGCGAGGGAGTCGACGCAAGTGGGCAGCCACTATGGAGGTATTTTTTGATGATTCCACAGATGGCTTTCCTGCGCCCCAATCGATAAGCCCGCCAAATCGGACCACCGGCAATTTCCTTGTTGAGCAATCGTGAGGATTTTCCGTCCTCGCGTCCAGCCCCATGAGAGCTTCCCCGGCTACAGATAAATCTCGCCGAAGAGCCACCACCATCAGGTAGAGGACAGATGCTGCATCCTCCGGCAAGACCCATTGGCTTATTTTGGGGGATCCTACACGCCACCGAAAAGATGGGCCCATCCGATCACCACACTCCAAAGTAACCCACATCGCATCCGGCGGATCCACCCAAACACGGAAAGTGTTCACGCCCCATATGCTTAAGGGCGTGTTCTCAGGCAGACCAACGCGAAACGAACCACCCGGCTTGCATCGGGCACGTCCGCCGACCTCGTTCAGTAATGTCCTGGAAATGCGATTCGCCTGGTCACCATCGATCTCTGGTCGTGAGCACTGGCTGCCCTTATTGGTGGTGTCTCTTGCCCATTGGGGTATATCCGGCAACTCATTACGGTAGCCCGTCAGATACCTCAGCACGCGTTTAGTAATGCAGCCGCGCTCCCATTCCATGACCTGAGGACAAGCGACATCCATCATTTTCTCTGAGACGCGGAGGGAAACGCCGGCGACCTTCACGAACGGTCGGAGGTTCAAGCGCAGCCACGCAGATGCGAGCCGGGATAATTCATGGACCACCTCGCCGGATAGAAACACCTGCGAGAGCGTTTGCCTTATCTCTGGCGTCCAAAGCGTCCTGCAAAGTTCAATCCAATACTTGGCTCGATCCACTACGCCAGCTGGCACGGCTGTGCTCAGCTTCCCGTTCTTTACCTCGCCGATGAATGCGGCGACATGCGAACGTATCTCCTCATCGGAGAGTCTAGAAGGCGCACTACAAGGTTGAGTACTGACCATTCGACCGTACATCGCTGGCGCAAGATCGACCACGTTAAGACCACGTTGGAGGCCGAGCGCTGCAGCGGCACACGCTGCTGCAACTGCTGGCGAGAGACCTCTCCCCACGCGGTGTTCATACAACTCCACGATATGCAGGGCATCAAAAATAGATTGATCTCCGGGATGAAACAATATCAAGTCTCCACCTGATTTCGCATTGCTCCCCTGGATACCCACCCAACCCAACTTCATACCTGATCCTTCGTCTATTGAGAGAGATCTCCAAACCGTCCGCGGATCAAGCGCAATACGATCGGCGATCGCTCGCCAGTCATCTCCCACTCCTTGGAGACCTGCAATCACGATCTGCGGTCCGTCTGTGGGACCTAATTGCACCCCTCCCCCTGAACCGAGTTTTGTCATCTCTTCTCGCATAGCTGCCATCGCCTGTACTCCAAATGAAATTGCAGGATGGCTTTTTCTAGATCAACGAACCATCAAACCGACTACCAATAGAAAAGCAAGGGTTCCTATCGCCAGCGCCAGGATCGCGTAGAGCATGGGGTACATTGCGAACAACCCCTGCAAACGGTCCCCCAAAACGAGCGAGCGCGGCGGCACTGCCGAATTCCAATTCTTTCCCTTCTTCGCAGACTCGTCCCGATCGAGCCAGACTTCATCCAGGAAGCGGCTATCGTCGGTTTGCTTCCTCCCTTGTTCGAAGTCCTCGATCCACCTGTCACCCATTGCGCTAATAACCTCTCTCTTTTTCCCTCATCCAGCCCATTTACGATGAGCCCCGGTAATCCGCTTTAGGTATCTATCCGTCAGAACTCCCACTTTATCCGGCGCACCGTTCGGCATTCGAGAGAACACTCCCTCGCCACGGTTCCCTCCCCAGGAAAGGCTGATAACCGGTCTCATCGGTCGACATCCAGAGGCGCCTCCAGGGAGCCATACCGCCCACTGTGTTCCATCGCAGCTCCACCATGCAATCAGGACGCGATGGTGTAACTGGCGGGTGAATGAGCCACCATGTGTCTTCTTGGGGAAGGACAAGTCTTTCTATAGTCGCCGTCCAACCCTGGATATTTCGCTCACGCATCATGTCCAGGATCTGCTTTTCTCGGAAAGGGGAACCGTCGAAGACCCACACAAGCGCCGGCTTTTGACTCTCCAGCGATCGCCAGATCGCTGCGTACCGGTCCAATCGATGCGTGAGCCTCGTTAATGAGACCGTCCCACGGTCCACTTCGATCAGCAGCGTACGCCTGTCAAGCAGGTGAGGCGGCATCCGCTCCCCATCAACCCAACCACACCTCCAGAACTCCGCCTGGGCGCGCGCGTCTGGCGCCACCGAGGAGAAGCTGGCTTCACCTACAGAGTGTTCGATCTTGAATACGATCCGGCTCGCAATCGTGGTGTCGATGCGAATCCGGACTTCGCCTCGTCCGTTGCTCACCCGCCGTGCGCCGCCGACCAGCGCCAGCGCGAACTCCCGGGTAAGATGCTGGTGCGTCCCCGTTTTCGAGGCCCAGCGAGTGGCGTATTCGACGTGCCCCATACCCTTGTCATCTTTTTTCTGCGGCCAGGGATGAAATCGCTGCATCACATCGATGGATGTGCCCCAATACTCGGCTAGAAGTTCGATGCCGCGCCAGGTCAGGATCTTGCGTCCCTCGTGTATGCACCGAGGACCGACGTCGTCTGCCGTCTTGATCAACCCCAACGCACCCAACCGCTGTAAGCGATCCAATTCCCTACGAATAGCCCGCAAGCCGCCATCACAGAGATATGCGAGCTCGAAGGTTGTGAAGAGCGGGTTGTTACCCACCTCCACCAGCATGCTCCAGTCTTGCGATGATAAATGTTTCGCAATGCCAGCGAGTCGGGATTGGTGTGTAGATCCATGCATCCTCTTACGAATATGCTTTTCGATAACTTTATCTGACGGCAGCGTCCACTTTCTTGATTTTTTTTGACTCCTCGGACGGGCGATGCGCTGCGCCTCGGTACCGGAGACCCAAAGGTGCACATCCTGCTTACCGCTCCAATTGTGTTCGATCTGCGCCGCCAACAGGTCGAGGCGATGTAGATCGGAGGTAAGCACCACGTCGCGCACCTGCTCTCCATACGCCTTCGGAGCCCTTACGATGAACGGCAGCGCCTCAGGCGCGCAGCCGCCGATATCCACCCAGATTCGCCACCACTGGGTTCCTGCTCCGTCCTGCCAGCAGAACTCGCCGTCCGCCTCCAAGCCCGGCGAGAGGCCCGAGCGGACGGCATCTGATCCCATACTGGTAAGCGCAAACCACCGCACCATCTCTCGCCGATGAACGCCCAGGATTGAGGCGTTAGGCTCGCCCTTCAGTGCATAGCACGGTCCCGGATCGGGGATATCGACTTCCCGGAGTTGACCAGCCTCTTTTTCGAGAAGGACTCGCAAGACCCCCTCTCCGAAGACGCTTTCCAGGAGAGAGCGGCTTGAGAAGGGATGTCTTATGAGGAATCCCGAGAGCAAGCCATCCTTGCTTCTGTTTGTGCAGAGTGACTTACCATCATGGAACAGTGCAGCCTGGGATGAAATTCGCTGGGGAGTGGATTGATGCGTCATCAGCCATCTCCCACTTCCGGGCAGTCATCCTCCCCGATGTCCTCATCTTGATCGGTTGCTATCATGTCCTCGAGAGGTGCGAAATCTGCTTCCACCTTATTATCGATGGGAGGGTCACCACCATCGGGGATGTCCTTCCGGTTCTTCTCCTCTTTACTACCAGCTATTTCAACATGCTCATCAAGTCCCCAGGGCGAACCGATCATCTTGCGGACATCCGCAGCAACCCTCGGTAATGGCTCATCGGCTTCGAGCAGCACGCTTCGGGCCCCGCTTCCTTTTACGGAGCTAACCGGAGATCGGGCGCGCATGCTGCCGGCGCCGTCGCTCATGTGGGTGCCCGCGTAGCGGTCCAGGTAGGTCAGCCGCTCTCGCGCCTCGCGTTCCGCAGTTTCATAAGGGATGCTGTACCGAGCCCGCATCGCCCGGACTTCTTCGGCCAGTTCCGCATCATACTCGGGCGGAGGAGCAGTCTCGAAATAGAAGGGTGCAGCTACTGTGCTGTCCTCCCGCACGATGCGGGCATAGGCGCGATAAGGTTCGAGGTTGGTCAGAGTCTCGGCACCCGGACCGCCCTTGTCTCGACCGAACTCGTATTTCGTAAGGTAGTCCGCGTCCTCGCCGTTCATCAGAAATGCGAAAAGGGAATGCACGCCGCTGGTGATGATCCCCGGGAGCTGACCGTTGCCACTCTCGCGCAGGCTGGCCAGCGATTGCGTGCCTATAACAACGCGGCCGCCGTACTTGCGCATCTGGGCTAAGAGTTCCTGCCAGGGCACACCGGTGAAGGTTTGGAACTCATCGATGATCAGCATCACGGGGATGCGATCCGCTTCATCGGCATCACCCTGGCGTGCAATCTCACGCAAGAGCACGTTGGTGATCAAAGACCCTACGAAGCTGCTCAACTCCGGCCCCTGGCGGCTCATGCGCGTGTTGACGATCAGGAGCTTCCTCCCCTCGAGGATGTCCCTCAGATCGAGCGCTGATCGAGGCGAACTGAACAGGTGAAGCAGCGGTTTCTCCTCGAAGCGGTGCGCTTTGTACAGAACAGACTGGATGATGGTTTCGCGGGTATAGGGAGTCAGTGATTTGTAATATTGGTAGAACCAGCGGGAGAGCTGCGCGTGATGTGGGCTGTCCTTCAGCTCATTCTCGATGAAACGCTTGCGCGTCTCGTGGTTGATATTGAGAATAGTAGCCAGGAGAGAGAGCCCGAGCAGATCCTCCGGCATCCTCTCGGCATTGACGGCGACCAATAGCTGCACGCCCCGCTTGAGCACGTTCTGCATCCTTGGACCCCAATAGTCCGCCCACAGGGCCTGGCCGATGTCTACGATCGAGTTCGTGACCGACTCGATGTCCCAACCCGATCGGTGAGGATCGAGGGGGTTGTAGGTGAGGGCGAATTCCTCATCACCCACGTCCATGATGACCACGCGATCCTTATCGGTTGGATCAATCACGCCTCCAAGCCGTTCGACCATATCCCCGTGGGGATCTATGACCACGACCGCAGGTCGATCAGAGTCTTGCATACCCGCCAGAGCCATGTGAGTCATCAGGTTCGTCTTACCGGTTCCCGGCTTCCCGACGAGGAGGATGTTCCGTCTTAGTGCGGCCTGACTGATGTGGACGGGTTCAGTGCCGCCATCAGGTCGGAAGGAACTGCCGATCCTGTAGATACCGCGAACGTCTCTCGGATCCGGTGCCCTCACCTCCACCGCGCGGATCGGGATCAATCCAGGTGAGACCTGCTCATTCACAATTGGTGGATGCCAGAAGCCGGCGAGTTCCTTACTCCCCAGCCACATCCAGCGTTCACCCCCGGAATCTTTGATCGCTGATTGACCTCCATTACCTCCAGGATCATGATCGCGGAGGATTAGACGATTCCCTCCAGCGACCGCGAATTGACCCATCTGGGCTTCCAACCGCTGAAGGAGCTCCCTCCTACGCTCCGGTGAGGCTGCCCAAGCACTTGCTCGAATGGCCACTTTAAAGAAGGTGTCCTGCTCAATGACTTTCTGCCGGACGAGTGAGAGGTCAGCGCCCTGCCACGGGTCGTCGCCTCGATCCAGTAGCCGCCAGACCAATCCGGAACCTGCAATCAACAAAGGAGCGCCGATGACCACAGGCAACCAGGATCCTTGAACTGCGAGGACAGCCAGGATCAAGGCAATGAGAATTACGCCCAGGAATGTGAACCCTCCTGCAGGGTTGAACTCCTCGCTTACATGTGCGTGGCTGACGATGGAGGCGCCGGACGTGTTGGAACTGTTATCGCTGATGATGAAGCCTCGCTGGCTTTCGGTCTTAAGCCTGCGCTTTATTCGTCCTAGCCAGTCGGGCGTACCTCTCTCCAGGATGAGAATCTGGAGCCAGATTTGTTCATCTTCCCTAAGGTTGAGCATTGCAGAGAGCAGCCCGTGGACGGGGTCGCCAAGACGGAAGCTATCCCAGATGCGAAGTGGAAGGTATGGAGGTTCGGCGAGGAAGATGGAGGTATTCAACTCCCTATACCCAGTCTCAGATTCAGCTCCAACAGGATCCTCTTGCAGAATCTGTAAGTGAGCGCGTGGCCAGAGTGACCCTATCTTCGAGACAAGTAAGTGCATCGACTTCTCGGGAGCTCGAACCAGCATGGAACGACCATTTCCCGAACCTAGATACTCAAAGGCGACCGGCGTTGTCAGTGATGCCATCAACTGATCCACCACCTCCGCATCAGTATCGTTGTGAGACGGCAGCCATAACTCCGCGACACGGATTGAATCCTCCCCATTTTCCATGCTCTCGGGCGGCATGCTGGGGACAGCAGTGAAGGAGGTGTGACTTTCATTCAACTGCAATGGCTTCTCTCCTCATACATTGCAATACAAGCTGGATTTGGCTGCCTCCAAGAAGGGATGATCAGACCGATCACTGAAGTTACGGATATCTAGATCACCACTTTGTGAGACCAGTAGCAACAACCCACAATTCAGGAAACAGAATTAACATCCCTACTTTGTGGGAATAGAAATAGGTCAGTGATCTAATTCTAGGTAAAAGGAGGGGATGTCGGCGTTATGTGTTCGTTACTCGAGAAACCCCGACGGGAAGAGGAGATTTTCCGAATCAATGAAATTAGTACTGCAACTTGAACTTGGAAAGCCACGGGAAAGATTTGTTGGTTGCAGCGGTGGTGTGTCAAACGAAGAGTTAATTAGGCTTATTATACGTATCATCTCAATAAATTTGACGAAGGAGAAAGTCTTCTGGCAACGACAATAAACAGAAGGAAGAATTCACGGCTAGTGTTAAACTCAATTTGTACAAGCTGGTAGGCCAGGTGATATGCTTTCATAAGTTTTCAGTCAAAGAAACTAAACACCATAACCTACTAAGTCGTTCCAAGCCGATCGTATATTAGTTGCGAGAGGGCATATATCCGGGAGTGCTGGAGAAGGGACTGGGAAGTCACGGGCTCTGCTGAATGCATTGGCAGAGATGTACGTGCATGGTGGATCGACCTGCAACTTGGCGGGGATCGCGGAGCATCTCTGGGGCACGGCTGCATGCCTTACTTGACGCCTGCGGCAGACGGCCACTTGACGAGGTGAGGGTGTCTTATCTGGATGCTCGCTATAATAACCTGCAAAAGGGACGATCAGATCCGGAATGCGGTAATCCTGATATCCAGCGGAGCAGTGACGGGCAGGAAATGGCAGATTCTGGGGGTTTCAGTGCCGCTGAGCGATGCCGGAGTACACTGGATGGAATTCCTCCAAGACCTGATGGCGCATAGCATAGAGAGAGCGATGCTGGTTGTCAGCGATGACTACGCCACCTGGAGGCGGCTCGATGAGCAGTGTTGGGGGGGGGGTGCTGTCAGCGATACCTATTCAACAAGCAAGTGGCGTACAAGAAGATGCCCGCCCTTAGCGTAACATACACCTTATAACAAGGAAATCGAAATAGCTGCGTGCGCGGGAATTGTCGACCTTTTAGGTAGCTCACAAAAGACACTTCCAATTCCCTTCTCCTCGCCGAAATGAACTCACCTTGTTCGGGTCTTTCTGGGGTGTATTAGTAAAATCTGTAAATATCGCCGACATACCGCGTAAGATGAGATCGTCGAGGTCCCAATTCCTGTCCCATCTGGAACGAAGTGCGATAATAGTGTTTAGGCTCTCCTTCGAGTTGTGATATGAGGATCTTGGCACAAAGGCTCTGTATACTTGAAGAGTCGGATACGATATCGGTTATGAATTGATCGGAACTCGGCTGTTTCCGGCTGAAACAGGCCTTTGCTAAGCAACTCTCTCCAAGCCGGCCCCTCTATAGTCGTGTCGCTTCGGCGCCAGAAAAAATCCCGATCAGGAAATATGGGATCATCAATCATGAAATGCCGAATAAATAATCCTTTTGGCTGGAACTTCTGCTCTAACTTGGGCGATCGGATATAGGAGATGAGATTCATTAAATACTCGAAAGTATCGAATGTTCGCATTAATTCATTTTCGCAAGAGAAGTAGTTATGCAACGGGTCAGTCAGAGCTCTCAATATGTGTTCACTTACGGCGCTGCAATATCTCATTAGAGGATCATCAAGTAGCCTCTGACCTTCATCGGAAAAAACAGAGTTAATGTTTAGGTCATCTCTGGTTGCTGTGCTCGGGTCGATATAGATCTCTTGAAGAAAAATCTCCGGCAGCAGATAGTAATTCCGATTCGCAATCGCACACATCCCAGCTGCATATGCTAGGAGCAAAGCTGGGTATAGTTGCAATGGGCCAAATGTGCGGCTGGACGACCTCTGGCCTGTACACATCAGATCTCGTATGGACTTTGAAATTAAGTTTTTTGGTACTGAACTGCCCCGATAGGCAAGCTCCCCCATCATGCGTAAAAGCCTCTCAGAGTGCTTCTCATAATACCGAAGCGTGTCTTGGAATTCTTCTCGTCCTATCTTTTTGAAATGTGGATCCATGTCCAGATGGAAACGCTTATGATTAACGTCCTCAATGGCATCTTCAAATAGAGATTGAAGCCGGATCCATTTTCGTGGGTCAGGTAGATACCGTTTCACAGCGGCCACCATCTCCGCCGAGGTTTTAAGTGGGCGCGTCGCCTCCTTATAGTCCAAAACCGCGTCAAGGAGGGCCGCAAAGAATTCATCGGAGCCTGCCATTTCGATCACCCGACCTGACGCTTCTTGAACTATCCGAGCTGCAGGCTTTCCAAGCCGGAGCTTCTTTCGAGAGGCGCGGTATGCAATCCAGTAAAGGCTGTATGTTGAGCGAAAAGAGCTAGCCAAGAGTCCACTGATTGCAGGATCGCTTTCCCCTGACCAGCCACAGATAACAAGCCCGTATTCCTGAAAGACCCTTTTGAGGAAATCTCGAATACTCCCTCTGTTACGAAATGAGCTAAGCTCTTCATCAGAATTGAGGATGTTACCCATGGTATAGTCGCCATTCAGCATGGCGATGGTGCATTCGTGAAGCAGATATGGCGCCGAAAATTGCTTTGGATCGCGAAGGACCCTCAGGGATATCCCCTCTTGCTTAATAGCGTCCTCAAGAAGATGATCGAAGTTGGTAGTGAGGATTAGCCTCACGAAACCAAGCCGAACTAAAGTAGCAATGGCTTTGTGAGCATCGGAGGGAACCTTACGTCCCTCTGATATGTCCAAGCTCGAAGGTTCTATGAAGTCCCGGAGGACCGAAATCTCTTCTTCCTTTGTCTTTGCTATGCGTTTGATAATTTTAGAGTAGCTTGGTTGTTCCTTGTATTTTCCAGCGTACCAATTCCTGGGATTCGCCGTTGACGAAGGGTTATTCGCAAGCATAAGGCGTCGTGCTAGCTCGAAGGCGATCTTTCCCCCCGAAGGTATGCCAGCCGAATCGGATATGCCTGATCCCAACAGAAGAGCGAACGCTCCTGGCCTAGAGAAGAGCAAAATTCCGAGTTCTTCAATTCCCTTGATTTTCATTAAGGCACCTGTTTCCGTGTAATCGCTTTGTCTTTGCCCGCATCAGCTCTCGCAACCGATTCCGTCATGATCCCCTTCGAAATTGTGAGGGTCGGATCCCTGAACTGCGAACCACCGGTACGGGATATCTTTGCAATCGAGGTCTGGAGGAGGCGGGGGAATGCATTCGCCCGGACAGGAGGGATCGCAATTGCCTCATCCCCCCGTACTCGGGGGGGGACGTCGGATAAGGTGTGGGTGTCGAAGCCCAGATACACCCATCTGCACACCTCGCATAACTCTGGGCTGATCTGCAGGTATCAGAACAGTCAACGTGAGGTAGATAGGTTTCAATTGTGGCAGAACCATCCCTTACCGTCTGATAATTCACATAGATTTCCTCTGTAAGCACATACCGAAGCAGCCGTTACTTCCCTTTGATGATTTCAAGATCCCTAAATCTCAGGCGGAAGATAAGGAGGAAGTAAGCGAAGAATAGTAAGGCGATAGAGGAAATGATCAAGATTACGATTTTGAGGGTAGACCAGGCAAGAGCCGAAATCCCAATTACGAGGAGCAAGGCTAAAGCTTGGATGACAATCAGTATTCGAGCCGATGTTCTCTCGAAGAAAAAATTGTTCGTGAAGGAATCTGAAATCATGTTCCCCCCAAAGAAGATATTATGGAAATAGTATATTGAAAAAAGGGTAAGTCCTATCCCACAGATGTCATGTGCGAAAGAGAGCTCAATCAACTCCGGTTACCCCTATCTCAATATTCTGTAGAACATTGATAAAGCCCTCTGCCAATCGAAGATCAACGGGGACCGGGCTTGAGTTGAGAGTAAAGAGCCCGCAAGGAGTGAGTAAGGAAGCAAAGCGAGAGGTTAAAGCTGGAGGCGAAGAGCTAATCAGATTCCCATGTCCCCCCATACCAGACTAACAAGACCGTCTAATAAAAATAGTTAAGTGGTTCCTCCATTGGATCAAAAGAATATTAGATATTCCACGTGCCATTAAGATTATTGCTCCGCTCCACTATCAAATCCTCTTTCCAGCCTCACCCCGATTTCTTTGCGTTTGCCCTTGCAATAGGTAGCAAGGAAACGCTTAGCGCTTTCTATATATAGGAGAATTCAGAGAAAGACCGTTGTTTCCGCTTACGCTAATCGGAAGCTACTTGAAGATTCCTGAGCCAATATCAGACCTCGCCAAAGTAGCTACACGCCCAGGCGTGTAGTCGAGTGCTAAGGTGAGCGAGTTAAGTTAAAGGGGTTTTCACAAGAACATGAACCCGTCAATCGTTAGCTTCATGGGCAAAATACACGGGCAGAGAGACGGTTTCTTCGCCGTTCATGATAAAGTTGATGCCGTACTCTCCTGGTTCATCGATTTCAACGTTGACAAAGTACATTGCGTTCTTGATAGGCGAAGCGATAGGTTTCTTAAATGTCAACCTAAGGGTGTTATCGGTTTTTCGGACGACATCGCCGTGGCTGTTCACCAGGTGAATGTCAAGGGAAAAAGATTCTCCTGGGGATCCGGACCATTCGCTTATGATCGTGAAATGCTGTAAGATGGCTGGATAGGACTGTGCGGTGAGGTTGTTCGACATTCCAATAATGTTGAGCCTGCCGAGGTTATCCATGTTCGCATACTCACAAACATGAGACCAGATAAGTGAAGGCATGTTCCCCCTCCCTTTTTCTTGGAACTAAGAAATGAGAATAGGAATTCCTACGCGCCTACCGCAATTCAGAGTATATGCTTGAGTCGAGCACAATGCAACGAGGAATCCCTTTTCTCATAAGTTATTTGATGCTATGATCGATATATAGGGTAGAGATACCCTGTATTCGCCCCCGGCCTGTCCCCCTCAGGTTGGGGGCACTACTTTCCTAATTCCACTCTTTCTTTTGGTGGTGTAAGTTGGTCGGTAAAGTGTTTGAATAAGAATGCTCGCGGCTACCCAGATCTCTCCGGTGGACCAGGCTGGGGCACCGGGAGTGGCACACCGGGGGGAACTGCAACTGGCACCTGAACCATTACACTCGCTGCCTGTCGACCCCAAGATATTCCATACGAATTTTCAAACAATTTGTAGAACGGGGATTTGTCGAACATCAACTCATACTGGTTGTAGAGACTTTGCACCAAGTCAACAAGGCCTTTTGTGTCTTCGGCGTTAGTCACATGTTCTAGCCCAACCTCTCGGGCTTGCTCCCGACCAATGCTCCGTCCGTGGCTTTTATGAACTTCGTAGTCCGAGAAGAAATCAACGATTTGAGTAATACGAGGATCCTCTTCCGGAATGTTCAAAAGATACCTGCTGAGGAAACTTCCAGCCAGTTCCCGAGAGAGTTCTTGAGCCGTCCGACATAGCTCAAGTACATGGAGTTCATATTTTTCCAGCAAAGGCACATAGGCGGTAAGAGCCCGCGGTCCTTCTTCCTTCAGGCGTGCTTCAATTCTCTCAAATGCCCGCAGGATTGCTCGAGCGGGGACACCATTGATCTGCGGGTCAATCGGGCCGAGCGTTCCCAGCGGGCCCATCATAATCTCGTCGCCAGCAAAACACAGAAGCGTTGCTGCGCTATAAGCATTTCTTGGCACGATAAACCGGATTGCTGTAAAACGGTCCCGAAGCAATCTGGCAATCCGCTCCGTTGTTTCCGGAGTTCCCCCATTGCTGGAAATAAAGACATTTACTTCTTTTCCCGGGACCGATTGAATCAGATCGCCAAACCCCGTTAGATCGCTATCGTCGATGTGCGATGGTAACTCCCGGGAGATGTGTCTGGTTTTTGCCACATAACAGATGAGGGGCCTGCCAGTGACATCTTCTATGCGCCGGAAGGTATCATTTCGAAGATCGAACAGATTTACTTTTTGAAACGGTTTATAGTAGTCGTGGAGGGCTTGATACGTTGTAGGTAACTGCTCTAATTTGGAGGGGTCCTCGGGCTGCTTCTCCTGAGGGGGAATATTTTTTGGATCTGCCTGTGCTTTTTTTCGTGGCTTCCTTCGCTTAGACATGTAGAGAATTAGTCCGCCCGGTAATCAGATGTAGATGCCGATGGATGGAACGAGACAGTCACTTCTGAAGAATTCATTACGTCGGGTATGGTTTCAGTCGTGTCCCCCATTGCTTTCAAGGCCTCTCGATACACGCGGTCAATTTCCCCATACACATCGAGAATAAGTGCCAGATCAGGGTCCTCAGTACTTAGCTGTTGCAGCCGACTTACTGGGTTGCTCATATTATTTTCTCCGTCTTTGTCTCTTTGTTAAAACTATACCACTAAAGGAATAGTTTATACATTAAGAATTCCTTTCAATCTCAGCCCCTCCCCACTCCTCAGGCACATCAACGACAAACCCGGCTTCGTCCGAATCCAGTCGTCCTTTGTCGCTGCTTAGCTCAAAATAAGTAATTTCACACAAACAAAGCCTTCCATGCCTTGACGAAAGACGGGCGCACTTGCTCGACGGCGGGTTTCATGCGTTCGCTCTATTGATCGAGAACGGGTATTCTTGAAAGCAATAGGCACACTCAATCGGGAATAGGTTGGATAATCACCCAATTAAAGAATTCCCCCTAGCCTGCCCCTCACGTTGGGGGCGATGTTTTTCCTATTGAAGTTTTTAGAATTATCTCATAAACTTTATATGAGTGATGGAGGGGATGATGAACAAGATTCAATGGTTGTTCTTGTTACTAGTTGTCTTTTTGATAGGTGCTTGCGGTGTTCCTCTTGATGAACATAACGCACAAATTCAAACTGCTAATTTAACTATTGAGAATTTGAAAGCAACTAGAGTTGAAGGTAAGGCACAAATAGCCACGAATGAGGCAGTGATGGCTGAGCAAGCCCTTCAGATTAGAACTGCGCAAGCAGGCCAAGAGCAGGTGTTGACCGAACTGAATCGCCTCAAAGGAAATTATGCTTCCTTAGCACACAAAGCCACCCAAAAAGCACGAGATTACACAGAGAAGGCATACGCTCTTGTTGAAGTGGTAGGTACGCTTGCGGCCTACGAGGAATACTATTCGCCAGTTCCAACGGCTACTCCGACGCCAACCCCAACCCCAAAACCATACACCATTAGACCGGGTATTCGACCAGTAGGCACTGGGGCTGGAGAAATTCCTCCAGGACTGTATAAATGCACTTACTCCGATTCGATTTACTGGGCACGGCTGGCACGCCTTGGCGAAGATACAATTCTTAGCAACGAATTCAGAACTGATGGTGGCGAAACCTACGTCCGGATTTTCTCGACGGATGGAGCATTTGAACTGAGTGATGCCCAATGTGTTCAACAGCCCGAATGATGGCTAAGGTTATTTGTGGGTGCTACTCAGTCTCCAGACACGCTTTGTCAATACCCAGTTCTGATAACAAGCGTGCGGATATTCCAGCATCGAGGCGTCTTCGATCTGGAAAATCCAACTGCGGCATTGATGAGCTACCAACCATCTCTTGATCTCTCGTGATGCAACGTTAGGA
>CBDAFF010000031.1:0-37550 GCA_965195195.1 uncultured Anaerolineales bacterium
AATGAAAATAGCTTTTACCGCCGATTGCCACCTGACGCAAATCGAAGATCACCCCGAGCGCTATCAAGCATTTGAGAATATTCTCGATCAATTGGTCGAGCGGAAGATCGAAATCCTTGTCGTTGCCGGCGATCTGTTCGATAAAGGGATGACCAACTACGCCGATTTTGACAAGGTCTGCCGAAACCAGAAATACCAGGCTATCCAAATATATATTCTGCCCGGCAATCATGATCCCGGTCTCGAGGCCGGGAATTTTACCGCCCCAAATATCCATGTGATTTCAGAACCAAAGCTCCTCGATTTCCTATTAAATGAAATCCCCATTCTGGCTATTCCCTATCGTGCCGATGAGACGATGGGGGAGTGCATCGAGCCTTTCCGTGAACAGCTTCAGGCGAGGCGATGGATTCTGGTCGGACATGGTGACTACACCTCTGGTCTGCGGATACAAAATCCTTATGAGCAGGGCGTCTACATGCCCCTGACCTCACAGGATGTCGATCGCTACAAGCCCCTTCACTGCTTTCTGGGTCATATCCACATCCCCTCGAACCTCGATCGAGTCCGATATCCTGGTTCGCCATGTGGGATGGACATCAACGAGACCGGGCTGCGGTATTTCCTGGTTTACGACACCGATCTCGATGAGATCGAGCAGGTCATGGTCGATACCCAGGTCGTCTACTTCATGGAGCAATTGCTGATACTCCCTGTAGAGGATGAAAAGACGTATGTAGAGGACCAGATTAAATCACGGGTTGAAGCGTGGGGTTTGCCCGCTGGATGGGAGGATAAGGTCCGGCTGCGGGTGCGGGCGGCAGGGTATTGTCAGGATATTCGTGCCCTCGAGAGCAACATCAAGAAGGGGTTCTCGGCGTACACCTTTAACAGCGATGAAGATCCGGATGTATCCGTAGTCCACTTATCCGAGGACCTTGAACGCCAGCACATAGCCCAGAAGGTCCGGGATCGACTGGCTGATCTTGACTGGCCATCGGGGGAGGATGAACCCGATCGGGATCAAATCATGCTCGCGGCCCTGCATACCATCTACGGGGGGCAATGATGTCGATCCGCATCGAAGAAATCAGCGTTCGTAACCTGGGACCGCTCAAGGGCGACCATCATTTCCCACTCGACACCTTCAATCTGATTTATGCAAAGAACGAGCGGGGCAAGACCTTTCTGGTTGAATTCATCATCCGCTCTCTATTCAAAGCCGCGTCTAAATGGAATCTCCGTGAAGAAACAGGCGAGGGGAAGATCTCTGTCGTTGGCTTATCCGATGAAGAGGTCATTTTCACTCCGGCTAAGAGAAAGAAGAAACTGGAAGACTACCTGGAAGAAAGCCTTCCTGGCCTGCCTCCCGATCTCTCGAAGCTGCTCGTGGTGAAGGGTGCTGAGCTGGAATTGGTGCGTGAAGAGCCGGGTGGAGTAAACCGTGCCGTCTTGAAGGAGTTCCTTTCCGGAGAGGCCTTACTCGACGAAATTGAGAGCAAGATACCAGCAACAGTACTCAAATCAACGATTGAAGACGGTGTGATAAAAGGTAAAGATGTAGGAGACATCGCCAAGCGAAGGGAATCAGGGGAAAAATTAAGTGAGTTGGACAAGTTCGTTGAAGAAGTGAACCGACTTGATTCGGGCGGTACACGCGCATCTCTTGAGCGTAAAATCGGTTCAGTAATCACCTCCATCGAGCAGATGGAGAAAGCTCGTCGACATACTGCCTTTAATCTCCAGAATGATATGGATCAACTAACAGAGTGTAAAGGTGACCTCACAAGCAATGTGCTGAACGAGCTTCGGGAACAAGCCGTAACCCATAACGGTGCGAAAGGTCGAATAGAGAGAAACGTCGAGAAAGCCGCTGATCTCTACGAGGCAAGCTCAAATTACAATTGGCTCACGGAAGCCCTGAGGGAATATAAGCAAATAACCGCAAATCTTACACCTAAAGCACCAAAGATATTCCTTCTCATTACTCTAGGTTTCTTGATCGTCGCGGTCGCTTCCATGGTGGCGGTGCTTGTCGATCTCACCACCCCCTTAATCGGCATACCCGTCTCTATCGGCGCACTACTCCTGATGGCCGGATTCAGCACCTATTACCTCCTTTCCCAGTCGAGGTCTGAAAAAGCTGTCTTTGACGATCACGAGATCCAGCGAATTAAGTTCGAATACCAGGAAAACTTAGGTGAGGAGATGCCTTCCATTGCCTCCATGGAAGCACTCGAGAACGAGTTGCAGGAGGCTGCTGTGGCTAAGCAGCAACTGGAGAAGAACATTGTGGAGGATCGGCAGCTTCTCTCGACTACTGAAGCTAGATTGAGCAGTCATCTATCGAAGTACGAGTTTGAAGATCCCAAATTTGATTGGGTGGAGAAAATTAACGACCTCGACGATAGGTTGAATACGATCCATCATCAGATCAATCTCAAGAGAGAAGAACTCGCGGGGATGAGTGTTGATCCGTCCGATTATGAGGCGAAAAATCCCGGGACACCTTTCCAGAAATCCAGACTCGATGACCTTGAATCGCGATTGTCTGATCTCAACCAACAACTAGAAGAGGAAAAGGCCCGATTCGAGGTGGTACGGCATCGGCTTACTATCGCAACAGGGATATCAGATCCCACCACCTCACTCGAGGATCTCATCCAAAGATTGAGGGAAAAACGCCAGGATCAATCTGTTGACTACCGTGCTCGAACAGCAGACCTGATCTCGAAAATCCTCGTCAAGGAAGAGCTGGCGCTGATTCGTGAGCAGGAGGATATCAAGATCCAGCGCAGTCTGGATTCTGAGCAGCAGACATGCCCTCTCCACCAGGTTACCGGCCACTATACTGCGATCGAATTACAGGATGGCCAGCTAGTCGTATCCGATCCTTTTGATTCGTTCACTATTAACGAGCTCAGTACCGGTGCTCAGGAGCAAGTCTTACTCGCGCTCCGTATTGGCTGCGCCTCGCACATCCTGGGAGATAAAAACCTTTTTCTTGTTCTAGATGACGCTTTCCAGTATGCCGACTGGGACCGCCGCGAGCGGCTCATGGACGAGGTCATCCGCCTGGGCAAGAAGGGCTGGCAGATCTTGTATCTGACGATGGATGATCACATTCGGGATTTGTTCCAGGATCGTGGGGTGAAAGAGTTCAAAAAAGAATTCCGGTTTCACGATCTCGAGGAATGAATTGTAATAATTTGATATTTACAGCTACTTCCTGGTGTAAGAATGTGAGCTGATGGGAATTATTAATAAATAAAAGCACATACTACTTGTCCCAAATAAGAGTTCTATCTACTACTTAGGAAAGGATCGAGAAATGGGAAAGTTCCTTGAATTTGAAAAAAAGCGCCAAGCTGAGCTTAAGCATACATCATCTCTGTTCTCCAATGCTGCAAGGGCTGATGGTTTGTTTGGCAGTCATGGAAACGCTTATTCCCACTGCCTTCCGCGAGAAAATTCATCAGAGAATCTTCTCCCTGAAATTCGAAACTCTGGTATCGCTTACTTCTCAGCGAGTGAGATTTGCTGGCACAACGGTGTAGATGGTAACCCCAGCAACAACCTGTGCGATTCCCAGGTCTGCTGTGTTAATTTTCTGGAACCTTTCGCGGATAAGCCAGATGCTTTGACTAAGCTCATTTCCCCGATTTTCCCAATGATAAAAAAGATTCTTCCTATGGAGGAACCTAACCGGTTCGTCTCATATGAGTGGATCGGATTCGAAAACTACCTGAAGGAAAAAGTTCAATCAGGTGAAAATCGGATAAGGGGTGCGCTTTGCACAAGCGCAGACGCTGCTGTTATGTTCGAGCGGGAAGATGGTCTAATTCAGATCGTCTTAATCGAGTGGAAATATACCGAGTCGTACAGTAGCACCTCCCTCAAGGTATCTAAGGCGGGCACTGACCGTACAGAAATCTACGCGCACTTATTCGATCGGGATGATTTCCCTCTCGATAAGGACGTTCTTCCAAGTTTTGCTTCCCTTTTTTTTGATCCCTTTTGTCAGTTTTTCAGGCAGCAATGCCTTGCTCATGAAATGGAAAAAGCACGTGAGTTGGGTGCTGATATAGTAAGCCTGATGCATATAGCACCTCGGCATAATACTGATTTCGCCAGAGTCACATCACCAGATCTTCAACATCTTGGGGATTCAGTGACTGATGTCTGGAAGGGAATTGTTCGGCAAGGGGACCGGTTCAATAGTGTATACACCGAAGATCTCTTCGGGGGATTTCCAATTTCGAAACATCCGGAGCTTGCAGATTGGTGGGAACACATTATCCATCGCTATGAATGGTTACAGTCAACTGGAATCTAAACGGCCATGACGATGAAAGCTGCACCGCGGCGCGTACTTTCGGCCCAGAATTCCTACAGGGAAGCTTTCGGCCATTTCATCCTCTTGGAATTCAATTTCCCTTTTGAAGCATCCATGTGCATTCCCCAATTGCGAGGAACTCTTGAATGGCTTCTAAGGGAACACCTACGGCTCCCCAAGAAATCATATGCGCCCATGAAGGAATTAACCAATGGATACGGCAAGTTCAATATTAATGAGGATGAATTCCTCCGCTGGCTTACGGATAAAAGAAATGAAATCATGCATAAGGGTGAAGTGCAATGGGAAGAGTACGCCGTTGTTGAAAGGAAACTCCTTGATAATTTCAAACTCATCGGTCGGTTATTTGAGGAGCTAGACTATACGCTTTCAGATTTTCTGAATCCTTGGGAAGTAAATTTATCAAAAGGAATTAAACTTGAGCTTGTTGACCAGGCTCAGGCTCTCTCAAGCGCAGCAGTCAAGTATTGTGAAGTAGAACCCGACATTGCCATAGACATATCCAACAAAGCACTCGAACTTAGTCTGCGAGGCTTCGCTAGAGGTTGGAACTTCTCGGGGCACGATGAACTGACAATTGATGAAATTATGGACACGATGCGAGATTTTGAGGATGATCGTGCGGCCTATTACGAAGATAGACGAATAGATGACGAGACGCGGTTCAAGCATTTAAAGGGCGATTGGTTTAAACCCTTAATGACTGTAAGTGACTTAGTGAGAGTTGGGAGTTCAAATTTAGGATGGACTTACCCTCAAAGTGCCATATTTTATACACAAGAAATAGCAGAGGTTGTTGCTTCATTGGTAGAAAGGACGCCTCTGCATGTTGAGATGTGCATCAAGTCGAAATGGCACGATATCATCGGCTCCCTGCAAGAGAAAATACCCGATGTTGAAATCCCGGAGGTTGATTTTAACGGCTGGGAGCACACCCATTTCTACAACAATCACATCACTGTGCGTATACTCAACGAATACAAAATACCTGAATGGGCACCTGTTGAGGTCCAAACCTTTTTAGAAATTATCTCTACTAAGTGTGGCGAGATACAAGATGAAGTCATTGTTGAATTTCAACATGGTATTGAATGGATCTAGGATTTGGAATTTACCCAAATATCCAATCTTATATTTTGCAAAGGGGCAAAACATCTATCCCTGCGGTTTCCAGACTTGGCAATCCCATAATGATGCAATTGTTATTCGGTTAGACATGAATTCCACAAGTACAAATACAGAATTCACTAATTTTCGGAGAAATCATCATAACTTATGGCAGAAATCATAGGAAGTTTGCGAGAAGACCAAGCTACCTACGGAGAGAAGAAAGTCCTCGAGAAGTTGCGGACTTCGCTCCCAAAAGAATTCACAACCTATGTCGAGTGCCCTCTTCATCAGCCATCTCGGTCGCGAGGTCGTGGGGAGATGCTCCGCTTCCCCGATTTTATCGTGCTTGCGAATTTTGGCGTTGTTGTCCTGGAGGTGAAAGACTGGGTACATATTCTCAAGGCTGATCGCTATGGGGCAAAGATCCGTACGCGCGCAGGAACTGAACGTAAAGTCCAAAACCCCGTAAATGGAGCAAAGCGTTTCGCTGAATTGCTCGCGAGAGAGATGGAGCAGATCCCTCAACTCTTGGGTGAGCGGCGTAAACTCAACGTTCCGTGGGGCTATGCTGCTATCTTGCCAAACCTTCCGATGTCAATCATCACCCAGCTTCGCACTGCATGGGGAGGGGCGTTTGTCCTCGGGTTGGCTGACCTCGAATCCCATGTCGCCTCGAAAAGGCTTAAAGCAACCCTGCCGTTCAACTCAATGCTCAAGAAATGGGAGATGGAATTCGTGCGCGGGGTGATCAACCCAAGCATCATCATTGAGCCTGTAGCCACAGAGCAAAAACCCTTCTTGTTAGACTTTGACCAAGAACGCATCGTCGCCGAGCCGGTTATTGAGGTACCACCATCAGTAGCAATTGAACAAGAGCCGGCGTTGCAGGATGCTTTATTTGAAGCTACTCCTCAGGTAGAAGCTGAAGCACCCTTTGAAATTCTCGATGTTGAAAAGGAAATTGTGCTAAATGCTTCTGTCCGCCTTGTTCGAGGGGTGGCAGGAAGCGGCAAATCGCTGGTTCTTCTACGGCGAGCGCAATATCTAAAATCACAATACCCCGAGTGGAAAATATGCGCGCTAGCATACAACAGAGCTCTTTCCCTATCGATGAATGCCTTCTTGAAGGGCTCGGGGATCAAAGCGGTTACTTTCCATAAACTCTGTACAGGAATGCTGCGTAATTTAATGGAATGGAAAGATCCATTGAATAATGCACGAGGATGGTTGAAAAAGAACCCTAAGTCTTGGGCATCTTCGAAAGACCGTGGAGCACAATTCCTATCCGATGAAATTGAGTGGATCAAGGAAATTGGTGTTACAAGCCTCGAGCAATATCTAGCTATCGAAAGACGTGGCCGGGGGACCGCATTGCATCCAAGTAAACGCGAGGCGGTATATCAAACCTATCAGATATATCAATCCTGGCTTCAAGAAGAAGGTAAATTCGATTGGGCCGATGTGCCTCTGATGGTTCTTGAAAGCATGAACGAGGGAAAGATCAAGACTGGTGTCTATGATGCCATCCTGGTCGATGAGGCACAGGATTTCGCTCCAATCTGGTTCACGGTTCTTCGGCGTTTGGTTAAAGCAGAGGGAGGATTGATTTTCCTGGCCGATGATCCCTCCCAAAGCATATATCGCTACTATAGCTGGAGAGAGAAAGGCATCCCTGTTGTTGGACGTACACGATGGCTAAGAATTCCATACCGGAATACACGCGAAATCCATGAGGCAGCTTTCGAGTTGATCAGGGACGACGAAGTGCTTAAGAAAGCCCTGGCAGCACAAAGCGGTATGATGCTTGAGCCAGATCTCTCTAGCCCGCACCTCAGGTCGGGTGAAAAGCCAGAATTACGCCTTTTCAAAACGCCAGAGGACGAGGCCCTGTTCGTTAAAACACGCATTCAACATTTACTCCAACAGGGTGCTGATTCAAAATCCATCGCAGTTTTATGCAGGCGAAAGAGGGGCGTAAAGCGCATCCAAAAAGCGTTACAAGGTCTTGATGTGGAAGTTGCCACCTATCACGCGTTCAAAGGGTTGGAATTTGATATTGTATTTCTTCTTCAAATTCAAGAATGCTGCCCTGATGGAAAGGTATGGCCCGAGGATCAGCTATCCGAAGAACGGCGTTTGCTCTATATGGCGATGACGCGAGCCCGAAATCAACTGTATATGTCCGGTATGAATAACCTTCCACGTTTAATGAAACCGATAGAAACATTTGTAACGAAAGTCTTGGTTTAGATTCGCTTGATTGGATCATTTATTGGGTGTAATTCCAGAGAACCTTGGTCAACAACGATCAATGAAAGTTAAAAGGTGCGAGATCAATTCTTGGAGATTTTATGGCAATGATTGAATTTCTAGAAGGAGAGGGGTGGAAAACTTCAGCGGTTCTTACCACACCTTCTCAAGAAGAAAGTTACCATGCCACTGATGAATTAGGACTCACATCCACCTCTCAGGGATATATCGACACAGCCTATCCCGAAGGTCTTTACAAACACCAGAAAGAAGCCATCCACAGCTTCTTAGAGGGGGAACATGTTTGTTTATCTACTGGCACGGCTTCAGGCAAAAGTCTGGCGTATTTCCTCTCAGGCATTGAGCTTTTACAGAGAGAAGCGGATGCCAAAATCCTTGCGATCTATCCCATGCGGGCATTGGGCCGTGAGCAAGAGAATCGCTGGAGGCAACTCCTGGATAATGCTGGTTTAGATGCAAGTGTTGGGCGGATTGACGGGAGCATTAAGGTTTCAAGGCGGCTCGGTATCCTTAAGGAATGTTCTGTCCTAATCTGCACGCCGGATATCATTCATGCGTGGTTCTTTTCAAATTTGTCCCAAAAAGAAACTCGAGGATTCTTAAGCAAGCTCAAGCTGATCGTTGTGGATGAAGTTCATACGTACACCGGAGTTTTTGGCTCCAATGCAGTATACCTTTTTCGACGACTGCAGCACCTCATGTCATTGCTCGGCAGCGACCCTCAATATATTTGTGCATCCGCGACCATATCCAAGCCGGATGAACATCTTCATAATTTATTCGGTCTCGATTTTACGCTTATCGACCACTCGATGGATTCATCCCCTACATATGGACATGAAATTCATTTGGTCACACCACCCGGAGATGCGGACTTTACTTCAGAAGTTGTCCAATTGCTCCGTCATATTTCATTGAACACGGATTCCAAATTTATTACATTCGTCGATAGCCGTAAACAGGTTGAGCTTTTTGCTTCCATCCTTGCGAGGGACGACGGTAAAGCGGAAACTAGTGGGGACGAGGATGAGGATGGTGAAGTTGAGCATGGATTTGATACAGACATCCTCCAGAAACTACATGTGCTTCCATATCGCGCAGGATTGGAAGAACGCGATCGTAGGCAGATTCAACGTCGGCTCACAGAAGGGTCGTTGAATGGTGTTGTCAGTACCAGCGCGCTCGAATTAGGCATCGATATCCCACATCTCGATACATGTGTACTCGTAGGTGTCCCACACTCTCATACGAGCCTCTTTCAAAGGATCGGCCGCGTTGGCAGGAAACAGAAGGGGATTGTCTTCGTCATCAATACCGGTGATGTGCACGACGAAGCCATTTTCCAGAATCCGGACGAGTTTTTGAATCGACCGCTCGCTGAAAGTGCGTTGTATCTAGAGAACGAATACATCCAATACATTCATGCCCTCTGTCTTGCCCGATTAGATGGCGAGCATGACGAAGTGGTAGACGCACTCAATTTCGAGCGAACTACAGACTTCAAAAGCAGTGTTGAATTGTCTGAAAGCTTCCTTAAAATCTGTAATCAAGAACGAACTGGGCAGATCCCTAAGACTTTCCAGATGATGAAGGCTGAGGCAGGCGATAATCCCAATTACACCTTTCCCTTGCGAGATGTAGGTAGTCAATTCAAAGTTGAACACAAGCATCAGCAAATGGTAGATAGACGGGGCTCACTTTCGTTCGGTCAGCTGATGCGCGAGGCTTACCCAGGAGCTGTATACTACTATGCAACGCAGCCTTTTCGAGTAACTCGAGTTGCTGTCCGATCAAAGGTTGTGAGTGTTCGCAGGGAGAAATATTACACCACTCGGCCCCAACCCCTCCCTGCGCTTGTCTTCCCCAATCTCTCACCGGACAATGTTCATGCCTCCCATCTAAACGGTGACCTGCTGGTGATGGAGTGCGATCTCCAAATTCGAGAATCTATAAGCGGCTTCAAGGAACGGCGAGGTCCAAACGAGTTTTCCCAGAACTACCCAATTCCGGTTGACCTCGGGATTTACTTCGATCAGCGATTCTTCTCGCGAACTTACTTCACAACAGGTGTTGTGTTGAGTCATCCGGTATTGGATCAAGAAGGGGTAAACCCTCGTCTGGTTGCAGAGCTGATTTTCGAGGCATTCTTGCTTACAATCCCCTTTGAAAGGCAAGATATCAACCACTCAGCGGATCGACATCGAAGCGAGTTGGATCCGATCATCCATGTTGGGGATCGATTTATCACAATCTTTGATGAGACTTATGGCAGTCTCAGGTTAACCAAGCGCCTACTTGACGAAGATGTGTTCCCAATTGTGATTCAACGAACTATCGATCTTGCCCGCTCTCAAGAGTTGAACGAACTCGATCCTGCAACTTTCGGTGCTCTTGAGGTTCTTGTTCAAGATGCTTCACAACCAGCCCAGGAAGTTGTGCTTGGTGTGGATGGTCAATCGGTTTCTTTGGATGACGATTCGAATTATGAACAGGTGATCATGCCAGGCAGCAAGGGGTTAAATCTTAACCGCAGTAATGAGGAATTCTTCGTCGAGCGAGTGTTTCTAACGCGGGATGGCTTGAGGTACGAAGGTATCACCGATACACATTTAGGACATCTGGTTGAGACTAAATGCATGCCGCTTGCTTCCGAGATCATCAAGATCCCTGGGGTGAGTGAGATGGGTGTATATACCTATAAGACTGGTGTCGTCGAAGCTCTTTCGTCGGCAACAAAGGTCGAAATTGGAGAACTCACTGAAGGAGAAGTCCCGAGCATTGAAGTCGACGTGGAGAAGTTACGATTTGTCCTATTACATAATTTCACGGAAGACGAGGTGCTCAAAGTCGCGACCAGTGTCGGTATCGGTTCTGATGAACTTGTGCAAGATGTGACAGAGGAATGGGTTGATTGGCTAATCCAAGTATGTCAGGAGCGAGATTGCATTAAGGAACTTCTCAAAGCTTCCTATGCTGTTAACAAGCAAGCAGAAGTTGATCCATAAATGAGAAGTACCAACAGGGGATTTCCCCTTCTCCACAATTCTTCTACTCTAATAACTGTCAATAACAGCAAATAACAAGCATTTCAAGACAGGTTTTGTCCACAATTGGGGGCGCCATTGCCATTCTCTCAGAAGAGAGGTCCCAAATGAATACGAATGAAGCACCCGTACTGACGGTCGATGAAGCCGCGGCGTATTTGCGGATTCCAAAGTCGTCGCTCTACAAATTGGCGCAAGAGGGGAAAATCCCTGCTCAAAAAGTAGGAAGGCACTGGCGGTTCCATCGGGATGCAATCGATGAATGGCTTGTCGGTAATTCTATTCAGGATATTCAGGGGTCGCATAGGTAGATAGCGACTTAATTAAGTGTTTCCAATATATCCAAATAGATGAAGATCGTGGAGAAAAGTTAGTGTAAATTCTTTTCTGTAAAAGTTAGTAGGTCAGGTTATCCTTTCTGAAGTTTCCACAAACCAAAGAAAGGAACAACCATGACCTACCAAAGTGATTGTACATTACCAGCGGAGTTTTTTAAGCAGCTCACCGAGCAGGGTTTGGAAGGCTTGCCTGAACTGATCCGAGTCTTGGTGAACCAAGCCATGCAGATAGAGAGACAGCATTATCTGCGGGCCAAGCCATACGAACGGACAACCGCGCGGCGGGGTCACGCCAATGGATACAAGCCAAAGAAGGTCAAGACCCGCATCGGAGAGATCAACTTCGATATTCCGCAAGTGCGAGAGGGAGGTTTCTATCCGGGAGCACTGGAGAAAGGGCTGCGAAGTGAACGAGCCCTCATGCTTGCATTAGCTGAAATGTATGTTCAGGGCGTTTCCACTCGCAAAGTTGCGGCGATCACGGAACACCTCTGTGGCACAGCCGTATCGTCCACGCAGGTGAGCCGAGCTGCAGCATTGCTGGACGATGTTTTGCAAGACTGGCGCACTCGCCCGCTTGGAGAAGTGGTTTATCTATACCTGGACGCTCGCTATGAAAAAGTACGCGTGGATGGACAGATCCGCGATGCAGCCCTTTTGATCGCCAGCGGGGTGAAAAAGGACGGGAAGCGGCAGGTTCTAGGGCTTTCGGTGTCGCTGAGTGAAGCGGAGGTACACTGGCGGTCGTTTCTGCAGGATCTGGTCGCTCGCGGTTTACGGGGCGTACAGTTGGTCATCAGCGATGATCACGCTGGGTTGGAAGCGGCGAGGAAAGCAGTATTCGGCGGCACCCCCTGGCAGCGCTGCCAGTTTCACTTGCAGCAAAATGCGGGGCATTACGTCTCCCGCAAATCCATGCGCAAAGAAGTGGCGGAAGAGATACGTACGATTTTCAATGCGCCTGATCAAGCGACGGCAGAAGCGTATCTGGCGCGGGCGGTAGAGAAGTATGCCAAGACAGCTTCCAGGCTTTCTGAATAGATGGAGGAAAGCATCCCGGAGGGCTTGATGGTGTTCTCCTTTCCGAAGGAACACCGGCGAAGAATCCGAACGAGCAACAGTCTTGAGCGAGTCAGCCAGGAGATCAAGCGTCGAACGCGCGTGGTACGTATTTTTCCAAATGAAGAATCCTGTTTACGTTTGGTGAGTGCCCTCTTGATGGAAATCAGTGAGGAGTGGGAGACGGGAAAAGTCTATTTGACGATTGATGGCGACTGAGATCGCGTTACTTCTGAAAGGTACCAGACCTTATTTACAGAAAAGATGTTGCAGAATCGGAGAAAATAAATGGCCATATACAACCTCCTCAATCAAATTGATGAACGGGCGATTGTCTTGCCGGCCATCCAGCGTGATTTTGTATGGGATGAGCGCAAGATCCAGAAGTTGCTTGACTCCATAATGCGCGGATATCCCATAGGCCTCGTTATGATGTGGGAGACTTATGAGGATATTCAGTATCGTAGATTTGTCCGCGAAAATATCGCTGAGAATTTACCCGAATTCGACGACAACCCACGTCGAAGAAAATTGCAGCTCGTGCTTGATGGTCAACAACGATTGCAATCCCTATATTTGTCCATCTTTGGAAAGTACGAGGGGAAGAAATTGTTTTTTGATGTACTGAGCGGCCGTGAAAAGGATGATTTTGAAGAGGAAAAGTACCACTTTACATTTGCCGAAGATGATCACGTTGTGACTTGGAATGAGGAAAATGGCAGAGAGTATCTGGCTGCAAACGGAGCCGGGGATCAGGATTTTGAGATCGCTAACTTTGTCCGCATTGATAATCTTTTCAGGATGACTGCTACAGAGAAAATTCAATTTCGAGGAAGATTAGCCGAAAACCTTCAGCTTAATCTTGAAGATCGCGCTCGTATGGAAGCAAATATTGCACGGCTTGATGAAGTGTTCTTCAAAGAGCAGAACATCTTGAGAACACTTGTCATTGACGAGAATATCCCTGCGAACAATCCAAACCGCCAGAGCGAATCTGACGTGCTAGAAATTTTCGTGCGAGTTAATCGGCAGGGAACTCCCTTGAGCCGCTCGGATTTGATCTTTAGCATGCTCAAGTTGAATTGGCAAGAATCTGCTGCTGATCTTCCAGAATTTGTGGATGGTATTAACAGAGGGAATTCATTTAATCTGGATGTGGATTTTGTGATCCGAACTCTTTTTGCGGTCTCTGACTTGGGGACAAAATTCGATGTCGATTTGCTTCGAAAAAAGAAAAATATCGATCTCATCAGAGGTAACTACGAGCCCTGTTGTGATGCAATTCGATCAGCAGTGGACAATGTGCAAGAGCATTGCTGGATCTCCAGCGGGCGTGCGATGGGTGGATACTTTCCTCTTATCCCTCTCGTTTACTATCTTTTTCATGTTCCCGGTATGCAGGTGCCATTGGAAGAAATACCGAACTTCAGAAAATCTTTCTTCCTCTTTGCCTTCAGTCGAGTTTTCTCCAGGTATGCCGAAAGTCGTCTATCAAAATATATCCGGGAAGCACTAAAACCACTCTCAATCGAAGGGGAAAAACGCTTTCCGTATTCAGAAACTATTCGCTGGGTTAGGTATTGGGAAACCATCAAGGGCTTCGATCCGGATCTGATCCAACGCAATCCCCGCCTCGCCCATTTCCTTATTCAAGGTTATAAGGGGAATGAAGCTCATTTCAAACCCAATACACAAGAGATGGACCATATCTTCCCTCGCTCTACTCTGCGAAAGCAGAACAAGGACGAGTTAGAGATCAACCATTTTGCAAATTTTTGGATTTTGAGTAGGGGCAAGAATCAAAATAAGAGCAACAAACACCCGAAGGACTATTTTGCCGATGTCCCCGATGCTATGATGGCTCGAGCCTTTATCAACCGGGACCAATTGAATTACCGACTTTTCCGGCAGTTTATTAGAGAGCGTGGGGAAGTAGTTCATAATCAGCTTGTGTCACGGATTGGCTTTATAGCCGATGATTTTCATGTCCAGGTAGATGAAGAGTCAGGATTATTGCATGCTGGATAGAATGTTACCGGTCTTAGATTTATGGCTAAATTGCGATGACATGGTCTGATGTGAGTTGGGAGTTAACATTTATGCCACTTATGCTTTGGATGAGACATAGGCAAATACAAAGACTAGAGAACATTATGCCTATGTTTCATTGAGATCCATATTCAGCGGAATGATGGTTGAGAATTATGGTAGATGAATTAAAGAAGATTTGTGGACGGGCCTATGAGGGGATCTGAAGAAATCGTTAAATCAGATATTAGGCAAAGCGCCATCACGAGCCAATCAATTGGCGTGCATGAGCTCGAGCTTCTGTTAGACGCCGTCCCTGAGGGCTCGGACCAAGAGAGCTTCGAAAGAGCGATCATTCAGGAAAATGTTCTTGGCCTCAAGACTACTACCTCACGTGAATGGCGTTTTCAAACCCTTCGCCGCTTGTATCAACTGACTCCCAGATCAGTCTTGTTTAGAGCGCTTCGTGAACTATGGATAGGTGATCCAGACTCACATCCGCTCCTTGCTTGTCTCAGCGCTTTAAGTCAGGACACAATATTCCGTGCTACAGCCAGCTTAATTATCGAACTCCCTTTTGGTGCCACCGCTGCATATAGGGATTTCACTGAACCTATCGAGAACCATTTTCCTGGTGCGTATAAACAAACCACGATTGAAACAATCGCCAAGAAAGCGTACGCATCTTGGGGGCAGACGGGCCACTTGTCTGAAGCGGAGAAAGGTCTGCGGGTAAGGACGCAAGCGCGATGCCAAGCTGAGAACGTGGCATATGCCTTAATGCTTGGATACCTTGAAGGGGCACGTGGCGAAGCTCTTTTCGAGACACTCTGGGCTCAGATCCTAGATCACCCGAAGTCGCAGCTATACGAACTTGCCTTTTCCGCCTCGCAGCGCGGTATGCTCGAGTACCGCAATGCCGGTGGCGTTGTGGAGGTTGGATTTCGAGATTTGCTTCGACCTATGGAGGGTGAACTGTTATGAGCTATGTCGAAGATCTGCTCGAGTCGTACCGACGGTTTGTGCATCTGCCATGGCCCAAAAACGTGGGGCCACCACAGCGTGTTTGGATGGCGATCTACCCACCAAGGTACGAACGTCGTATCCGATTGAGCTTGCAAGAGTTCGAGAACACTACTATTCAAGCCGGCCATAGTTGGGGGTGTATTGACATCACAAAGTCGTTCGAGCACTGGCTGGCAAACCACGAGTATGCCGAGACATACTTCAATGAACCCGAACTGCTTGAGACTGCTCTGCCAACCTTCTTCGGAACTCTTGTCAGCGATGTAAGTGAGCAACTTGAGACGTATGATGATCCGAATGGGGTTGTTGCGCTTCTCGGCGCCGGCACCCTCTTTGGTCTCGGCGACAGTGTGAAGGTGTCAGCCCTCATGAATTCAGTCAAAGGGTCGATCGCGGGGCGGCTACTTATCTTCTTCCCAGGACAGCATGAGCACAACAGTTATCGGTTGCTCGATGCGCGTGATGGTTGGGATTATCTAGCAACGCCGATTACAGCAGAAGGGGCAACACGATGACAACCAAAAATAAGGAACTCTTTGCAAAAGACCCAACCCAAACAAAGATACCCAATGATGGCTTTGTCCAGGTTGTTCGTCCAGAGACGGAGGAGCAATGGGAGGTCCTCGAGTGGGAGCTTCGTATGTTTGTGTGCGAGGGAGAGTATGAGCGTGGGTTGGAACGGATCCTGAACAGCTTCCTGGCCAACCTCGACCAGTCTCAGCAGCCAGCGGCTTGGGTGAGTGGCTTTTATGGAAGTGGGAAATCTCACCTGTGCCGCGTGCTTGAGTATTTGTGGCGCGACGTCAAACTCCCATCGGGTGAAACGGCACGCAGTTTGGCTACGCTCCCCTTGGATATTGAAGCACACTTTCGTGAACTGACTACCTCCGGAAAGCGCTATGGGGGATTGTGGTCCGCAGCTGGCACTCTCGGTGCAGGAAAATCCCAGGCAGCGCGGCTGGCATTCCTTTCAGTGCTATTCGACAACGCCGATCTTCCACAGCAGTATCCGCTCGCCCGCTTCACGATGTGGGCTGCAGACAACGGATATCTTGACGACATACATGCGGCGATCGAGGCTGCTGGAAAGCGATTCGAGCATGAGGTTCAAAGCCTCTACGTCTCACCGATCATCGCCGAGTCTCTTCTTGCGGCAGATTCTTCGCTAGGGGATTCTGTCAAGGACGTGCGTCAGTTGCTTAAGGCCCAATTCCCCCCACGTATTGATGACATCACTGATGACGAGATGTTCGATACGATTGAGGAAATCCTACGTATGCAGTCGGACACCGACGGGCGGTATCCTCTTACACTCGTTGCGCTTGACGAGATGCAACAGTATCTCTCAGACGATAATGTGAAGACTCTCGCGGTCCAGAATATCGTTGAAGGCGTGTCGTCCCGTTTTGACAACTGCGTGCTGTTTGTGGCCACAGGACAATCGGCCATGGGTGGCACACCGACATTGCAGAAGCTGACGGATCGCTTTCCAGTGCACGTGCACCTGTCGGACAAGGATGTCGAAACCGTCGTACGACAGGTGATCCTACGCAAGAAACCGGATCAAGTAGGAAAGCTTGAGGAGGCTCTTGACCAGGTCTCAGGTGAGATCGATCGGCATCTTGGTGGCACCAGGATCGCTTCAGTCGCTGCAGACAAGAAGGACCTCGTTCCAGATTACCCCCTTCTCCCCACACGACGGCGCTTCTGGGAGCTTGCGCTACGTGCGCTGGACAGAGCGGGTAAGGCTGGGGTACTACGCACCCAGCTGCGTATCGTTCACGAAGCAACCCGTGACGTCGCAGCGGAACCTATCGGCCATGTTGTCGGTGCTGATTTCCTCTATGATCAACAAGCCTCAATTCTCCAGCAAAGCGGTGAACTACTAAAGGAGATCAGCGAGTCGATTCTCGCCCTGAAGGACGAAGGCGAAGATGGCGAACTGAAATCTCGAATTTGTTCCCTTGTCTTCCTCATAACCAGTATCCCGACCCAAATGACTGGAACGGGGGAGACAGGACTACGCGCAACTGCCACATATATCGCTGATTTGCTCATTGAGGATCTTCATAATGACGGTGCAGGGATGCGCAAGCGGGTACCTGAGCTGCTGGAAGAGCTAGTCAAAGCTGGCCGCCTGATGCGTATTGACGATGAATACCAATTGCAGACAGAGGAAGGTACCGAGTGGGAGAAGGAATACGGAAACAGGTATTCCAGCATCAAGGACGACCCAAGTAAACTAGCTACTATGCGCAACGAGCGCCTCTATCGTGCTGTTGAAGCTGCGCTTGGTGGGTTGCGACTCACGCAAGGCAAGAGCAAGACCCCACGCAAGATCGAGATTCATTATGGCGTCGACGAACCCACCGGTGATGAAGCTGATGTACCTGTGTGGATACGTGATGAGTGGACCTTCACGGAGTCTGCTGTCAGGAACGCGGCCGCGCAGGCGGGTGACGAGGACGCCGTCGTCCACGTATTGCTACCCAAACGCGATGCTGAGACGATCAAGGACACTCTCGCCTCGTTTACGGCGGCGCAAGAGACCGTGCAATCCAAACCGCTGCCGCAAACCGATGAAGGCCGGGAGGCCCAGCGGGCGATGAAAGGCCGTGTCACAGTAGAAGAGGAGCGGCTGATATCCCTCCTTGAAGAGGTTGTGACAAACGCCTGCGTCTACCAGGGCGGTGGGAACGAAGTCACAGCGTCAACGTTCCGTGACGCCGTGGAGCTTGCGGCCCAACGATCTCTTGTGCGCCTGTTTCCCAAGTTCGACATCGCCGACGATTCGAGCTGGGGAAAGGTCGTAGCCAAAGCCCGCGATGGCGCACCGGATGCGCTGCAGGCGGTGGGTTACTCTGGCGAGGTTCCCGCGCACCCTGTTTGCAAGGAAGTGCTGGCTACAATTAGCGCTGCAGGGACCAAAGGGTCCGAGATCCGTAACCGTTTCTCAAGTCCCCCCTTCGGGTGGGACGAGGATGCCATCCGTGGAGCACTCATGGCCCTGCTAGCGACGCGGCATATCAGGGCTGCACAGGAGGGAATGAATCTCAGCGGTCCGAAGCAGCTAGAGCCGCGCCAGATAGGGAAGACGACCTTCTATAAAGAAGACGAACCACCCACCGTCAAGCAGCGGATGGCGGTGCGTGGGCTTCTCGCAGAGGCCCGTATCCCCTATGAGAATAGCCAGGAGCAGACACAGATCCCTGCTCTTCTCCAAAAGTTGATTGATCTATCGGCAGAAGCCGGAGGAGAGCCGCCGTTGCCTGAGGCTCCCGATACTTCCCACATTGAGGCACTGCAGGAGCTCGTCGGCAACCAGCAATTCCGTGCTGTTGGCGATCAGCAAAATCAGCTCAAGGCGAACATTGCAGGTTGGCACAGTGCAGGGCAGCGACGTACGGAGCGTCAGAAGGAATGGGACGTCCTTGAATCCCTCCTCCGCCATGCACGTAATCTCGAGGCTGCTACAGAGATCTCAAAGCAGTGCGATGCCATACTGGAAGGACGGCAGCTCCTGGAGGAACCAAATCCCATTCGCCCGCTCATCGAACAGATCTCGAAGCCACTTCGGGATCACTTGCTAGCCGCCGCGGAGCAGCTTCGCACTAAGCACGAAGTTGTATTCGCTGGACTTCAAGCGTCAGACGAGTGGAAACAATTGGGCGAAGAGGACCAAACCGAGATCATCACAGATGTCGGGCTCCGAGTACCGGAGGAGATCGACGTTTCGACGCAAGACAAGCTCCTCGCGATTCTCAACGATACGCCCTTGAATAGCTGGAAGGATAGGATCGAGCTGTTGGACGCTCGAGCTAAAATGGCACGAGACCAAGCTGCCAAGCGACTCGAGCCGACAGCCGTTAGAGTTTCTCTTGAGCCAGCCACACTCAAGACCAAAGACGACGCCGAAGCCTATCTAAAAGATGCCCGGGAGCGCATCATGCGTCCCATCGACGACGGTCACACAGTCATCATTTAGCAAACGTGGAGGATTGCCATTCGCGCACTGTCTAACGATCTCCGCAAGCAACTCGAATCCGCTGTACTAGATGGTCGCCATGCGGCCGAGGCCGGAGTACGTGCGCGGTTGTCCTTCCTTCGTGTAGAAGAGCGGACAAAGCCATCGCATCTTACCGAGGAGCAAGCGCAACTGCGCCGAGGGCTACGAGCCAAGCAACGGCAGCTTGGTGGCGAGTTCGACGTGCTGGTCTGGGACGCTGCCTATGAACAATGGCACCGCCTGCTGTTCGCCCGCTTCCTGGCGGAAAATGGTCTCTTACGCCACCCTGAGTTCGGCGCACCAGTGACGTTGGCTGAGTGCGAGGAGTTGGCCGAAGACCTGGGTGAACCAGATGGGTGGTCTGTGGCAGCCCGATTCGCGGCGGAGATCCTGCCCGGGCTTTTCCGGCTAGAAGATCCATGTGTTCAACTGCGTTTGGCTCCGGAGCACCGCGCGGCACTGGAGAAGATTATTGCCGGTCTCCCGAAAGAGGTATTTACCGCCGATGACAGCCTTGGCTGGGTCTACCAGTACTGGCAGGCCGAGCGGAAGGATCAGGTGAATGCCTCCGAGGAGAAGATCGGGGGAGCCGATCTAGGCCCAGTGACGCAGCTGTTCACCGAGAACTACATGGTGCGATTCCTGCTTGAGAACTCCCTTGGGGCTTGGTGGACTGCTCGACACCCAGACTCGCCACTAGTCAAAGACTTCGAATACCTGCGGTTCGATGAGGATGGCAATCCGGCCGCTGGAAGCTTCGATGGCTGGCCTGAGCCGGTGGCTGAAGTAACAGTGATGGACCCGTGCTGCGGTTCTGGGCATTTCCTGGTTGAGGCCTTTGGGATGCTTTGGCAGATGCGGGTTGAGGAGGAAGGGTTAGATCCGATTGCTGCGCAAGACTCGGTATTGCGGGACAACCTCTTTGGATTGGAACTAGATCCACGTTGTGTGCAGATCGCCATGTTTGCGGTTGCCTTGACGGCATGGAAGCAGGGTGGTGGCTGGAGAGTATTGCCGACGCCGAACATTGCTTGCTCGGGGATCCCGGTGAAGGCATCATTGGAAGAGTGGACAGCATTGGCTAAAGGAGATGAGCGGCTCGAGCGGGCTTTGGAACGATTGCACACACTTTTCAAAGATGCAGACACACTCGGAAGCCTGATTGACCCACGCCGTACGACAGAATTTCGACAGACCGATAGCTTGCAAAGATCATTTGACGAGGTGGACGTCGAGGAAGTCATTCCCCTGCTCGAGAAGGCTTTCATCCAGGAAATTAATGATCCAGCAACGGCGGTACTTGGAGCAGATGCAGCTGGAATCGGACGAGCCGCTCTTTATCTCTCAGGTTTCTATACCTTGATTACAACGAACTATCCATATTTGGGGATGAATCGTCAAAGTGAAGCATTATTCAGCTTCCTAGAAGATAATCACAATTCATCAAAGGCTGACCTATCAACAGCGTTGATGAGTAGATTTATGCCCATTTGTTGCTCTTCATTTACGGTTCTACCGCAGAATTGGATGTTCATTTGGTCTTATAAGAATTTTCGGAAGGAGCTCTTGACTAACGCTCGATTTTGCTGCATTGCTAGGCTCGGATCCGGGGCATTTTCTTCAATTAGTGGCGAGGTTGTACAACCTGTGCTAATTGGCATCTCATCAACATTGCCTGTGGATAACGAACTGTGCTTGATGTTAGAAGTTAGTGACTTTGACGGAATCGATAAAAAGAAGACGCATTTGAAATCTGTGAAGGGAGATCGAATTCATCAGCATACTTTTTTTAAGGTGCCCGATTCTCGAATCGTAGTAGGTCTTAGGCTTGACCTTCCATTTCTTGAGGAATTTGCTGAGAGCTATTGGGGTATCGGAACTGGGGATGGCTCTCGGTTCCAGCGCGTATTTTGGGAGCTCGGAGATCTTTGTTATGACCGAAAATGGGTTCCACTACAACAGACATTCAATGAAGTTGCTCATGTATCTGGTCGCACTGGAGCATTGAAGTGGGAAGGCGGTGAGGGTCAACTGTTTACTGAAGCAAAGCTATTGGGCAATAGACCCACGCGAGGTAGCGATGCATGGGGCAAGAAAGGTGTTGTGATAAATCTAACTTCCAATCTTGCTGCAGCGCTCTATGACGGATCGATATTTCAGAATGGGGTGGCCGCTATTATTCCTCACGATGAAGAAGATCAGCTTGCCGTGTGGAGTTATTGTAGTTCCTCCGAATATGTTAATAACGTAAGAAGAATCGACCCCAGGCTTGGGGTAACGAATGCGACATTGTTAAAGGTGCCTTTCGACGTTGACCATTGGCGTAAAATTGCGGCGGAAGAGTATCCGGGTGGTCTACTTGAACAATGGTCGGATGATCCGACGCAGTGGCTATTCGAGGGACGTCCTGAGGTAACGACAGAACCGCTCCAAGTTGGGGTGGGTCGTCTCGTTGGATACCGTTGGCCTGAACAACCTAGCTTGGATGATTTGGATGAATTGACGGACGAAGATGGCATTGTTTGCCTTCCAGCAGTAGGAGGTGAATTGTCGACAGCTGATCGGCTGCAGGCTTTGCTTATTAGGGCGTATGGCGATAAGTGGTCGTCGGGACTCATTCGGCAGCTCCTAGAACAGGCTGATTCGAATAAGAAGAATCTGACCGATTGGTTGCGTGATGACTTCTTTAAGCATCAATGTAAAGTGTTCTTGAATCGGCCGTTTGTCTGGCACATCTGGGATGGGCGCAAAGATGGGTTTGCCGCGCTCGTGAATTACCACCGATTGGACCGCGCCGGTTTGGAGAAGTTGACCTACACCTACCTGGGGGACTGGATCGAACGGCAGTGGGCTGATGCAGCTGAAAACGTCGCCGGGGCAGATTCGCGGTTGGCTGCAGCGAAGGAGCTAAAAGGCAAGCTGGAGGCGATTCTAGCAGGGGAAAAACCGTACGACATCTATGTCCGTTGGAAGGGATTACACGAACAGCCGATCGGGTGGGAGCCGGATCTGGACGATGGGGTGCGGTTGAATATCCGCCCGTTTGTGGAAGCGGGGATCCTGCGCGCGAAGTTCAACGTCCATTGGAAGAAGGATCGTGGGAAGAATCCTGACGGATCTGAGCGAATTAACGATTTGCATTACACCATCGCCGAGAAGCAGCAGGCACGAGAGAAAGCTTTATCTTGAGAGCATTACCGACTGACCTCCGAAAGCGACTCGAAACCGCTGTGCTGGATGGCCGGCATGCGGCCGAGTCCGGAGTACGTGCGCGGTTGTCCTTCCTCGGCGTAGAAGAGCAGGCCAAGCCAGCGCATCTTTCCGATGAGCAGGCACAGCTGCGCCGAGGGCTTCGGACCAAACAACGTCAGTTGGGCGGCGAGTTCGACGTGCTGGTTTGGGACGCAGCCTACGAACAGTGGCACCGGCTGCTGTTCGCACGTTTCCTAGCGGAAAATGGTCTCTTACACCATCCCGAGTTTGGCGCGCCTGTGACGCTAGCTGAATGCGAGGAGCTAGCCGATGATCTTGGTGAGCCCGATGGGTGGAGCGTGGCGGTTCGGTTTGCAGCGGAGATCCTGCCGGGGCTTTTCCGGCTGGTCGATCCCTGCGTGCAACTACGGCTGGCGCCGGAGCACCGGGCGGCGCTGGAGAAAATCGTCGCCGGGCTGCCGAAGGATGTTTTCGTCGCCGATGACAGCTTGGGGTGGGTCTATCAGTACTGGCAGGCCGAGCGAAAGAACCAAGTCAACGCTTCCGAGGAGAAGATTGGCGGAGCCGATCTGGGACCGGTCACGCAGCTCTTCACCGAGAATTACATGGTGCGGTTCCTGCTGGAGAACTCCCTTGGTGCTTGGTGGGCTGCCCGTCACCCAGACTCACCGCTGATCAAGGACTTCGAATACCTGCGGTTTAATGAAGACGGTAATCCGGCGGCTGGGAGCTTCGATGGCTGGCCGGAACACGTAGCCGAAGTGACGGTGATGGACCCATGCTGCGGCTCAGGACATTTCTTGGTTGAGGCATTTGGGATGCAGTGGCGGATGCGTGTTGAGGAGGAAGGATTAGATCCAATCACCGCGCAGGATGCGGTATTACGTACAAACCTGTTTGGGTTGGAGTTAGATCCACGCTGTGTGCAGATCGCCATGTTTGCAGTAGCGCTGACTGCATGGAAACAGGGGGGAGGGTGGCGTGCGTTACCGACGCCCAACATTGTCTGCTCGGGGATCCCAACAAAGGCTCCACTTGAGGAGTGGACCGCTCTAGCACGAGGGGATGAGCGACTTGAACGAGCGCTAAAGAGGCTACACACCTTGTTTATGGATGCGGAAACGCTCGGGAGCTTGATTGACCCGCAGGGTGCGTCGGATACGGGAAATTTGCCCGAGCTTCAGCTATCATTCGATGATGTGGATTTCGGTGAGGTTTCGCCCTTGCTGGAGATGGCGACCGCCCAGGAGCCGCAAGATTCGGATAATTCCGTGCTCGAAGTTGGTGCGGTAGGTGTTGCTCGCGCCGCGACGCTACTCGCCGACAAATACACCCTGCTCATTACTAATGTCCCTTATCTCTCTTGGAATAGCCAAACCGTCCTCCTTCGGGACTTTGTGTCTCGTACTTACCCCGATGCAAAGGCAGACTTGGCCTTTTCTTTTCTGCAGCGCCTCAGGGGAATGAGTGTCCATGGCGGTGCTGTGGCAGCCGTCCTTCCTACTGCGTGGCTGACTCTGACCTCCTATAACCGCCTTCGCTCGAAGCTTCTTGCGCGGGACCGATGGGCTATTCTTGCATGGTTGGGTCCGAGAGCATTTGACGCCATCAGCGGCGAGGTTGTCCGGGTTTGTCTTTGGATCGGCCAGCCGAACGTCGAATCGAGCGAGGCCTTTGCCGCATGGGACGTGTCGGAACTGGATTACCGGGGTAAAGCGAAAGGTCTCATTTGCAAACCGCGAATTCTAGAAGTCCGTCGCCAAGCTCGGCATCCGGACGAGCGAATCCTGTTCGAGCCGCTTGGAAGTGACGAACAGCTGCTCAGCGAAGTCGCTACTGCCCTCACCGGACTCTTGGCAGGCGACAGCCAACGGTTCGACCGGCTATTCTGGGAAGTTGCTTCGCTCGGAGATGATTGGGAGCGTTTCCAGAGCACCGTGTCGGAGACGATGAACTACGGCGGTCGTTCTAAGATCGTGTTTTGGCAACAAGAACAAGGTGAGATGGCGGCGCTAGCCGAAAGCGTAAAACACCGGAACCATGTTGCGCAGAACTGGCGCCGAGGCAAACCTTCATGGGGAAAGCTGGGTGTCGTGGTCAGCCTGATGGGTGATCTCTCTTGTACAATCTATAGTGGTGACAGATACGACCTCAACTGCTGCGCCATTGTGCCAGAGCACCAGGAGGACTTGGTTGCTCTATGGGCGTTTATGGAGTCAGGGGAGTTTAGTCGCCTTGTCCGACTGCTTGATAAATCGTTTAAGGTGACGACCAAAACGCTCCTAAAGGTTCCCTTTGGTTTAGAGCGATGGCGTGAGGTAGCCGCCGATCGTTTTCCCGGCGGCTTGCCAGAGCCATGGTCGGATGATCCCACCCAGTGGTTGTTTGAGGGCCGTCCGGAGGAAGCGACTGAGCCGTTGCAGGTTGCAGTTGGTCGGTTGATTGGCTACAGCTGGCCGGATCAACCTGACTCGGACAACTTGGGCGATTTTGCCGATGACGATGGAATCGTTTGCCTGCCGGCTGTAGGTGGAGAGCTGCCAGCGGTAGATCGTCTAAAAGCACTGCTCGCCCAAGTATACGGCAAAGACTGGTCGCCCTGGTTCGTGCGGCAGCTATTAGAACAAGCTGGTTCAAAGAAGAATCTTGCGTACTGGCTGCGGGATGACTTCTTCAAGCAGCACTGCAAGGTATTCTCAAATCGTCCGTTCGTTTGGCATATCTGGGATGGGCGCAAGGATGGGTTTGCCGCGCTCGTGAACTACCACCGATCGGACCGCGCCGGTTTGGAGAAGTTGACCTACACCTACCTGGGGAACTGGATCGAACGCCAGCGGGCAGATGCAGCTGAAGACGTCGCCGGGGCAGATTCGCGGTTGGCTGCGGCGAAGGAGCTAAAAGGCAAGCTGGAGGCGATTCTAGTAGGGGAAAAACCGTACGATATCTATGTCCGTTGGAAGGGGTTACACGAACAGCCGATCGGGTGGGAGCCGGACCTGGACGATGGCGTGCGGTCGAACATCCGGCCATTTGTGGAGGCGGGTGTATTGCGATCTAAGGTTAACGTTCACTGGAAGAAGGATAGGGGCAAGAATCCCGACGGATCCGAACGGCACAATGACCTGCACTTCACGACCGCCGAGAAGCAGCTGGCACGGCAGAAGGCCCGGCAGCCATGACCGAAACCTTACTCGATAAGATCGAGGAGCGGCTCATTCAGGCGTTCACTTACAATGAGAATGCCGAAGTCTCTCCAGTCGTCCTTCTTTGGCCCGACCGTGAAGGGCAGTTCGGCGCTGCAGTAGAGCAACTCCGGTCAAGATTACCTTTGTTAACACTCGGTGACTTGCAGGAAGATTTAGCCCAAGGACCGTCCTACTGGCTGCGTTGCGCGATCGCTAGAACTGTCAAAATCGATCAAGCCGAAGGTACTCCAATTGTGTATCTGCCCGGCGTGGGCCGGGACGATATGCGCGCCATCGAGGATTGTCCCCGTGAGCTGGTGCCAATCGCGGAGCTGCAATACCGAGGTCAATGGTTCGCACACCCAAACGGGAAGGATTGGACAGTCCGCTCCTTCCTGATGAACAAAGATCGTGGGCTTGGTCTCAACGTCGCCGAGGACGAGGCCACGACGGAGGCGCTGGTCGACACAATCAGCGAACTCCTCAACCAACCGATGAAAAGACTTACAGCGCAATTTGTCGACGCTGAATTCCTGCTTCGCCTTATAAATCCAGATCCGATAGCCCAGGTGCTCGTGTGGTTGGACGATCCCCCAGCCTTTGGGTCGCGTCTCGACGCAGCCCGATGGAAAGCCTTTGTTGGCCTGTGTAAGAGCCAGTTCGATTTCGACCCAAGCACCGAGGGAGAGGTCAGCGGGGGAAAGCGCCTCGGCCTAAGGTACGGTGGCTGGGCGAAGGTATGGCACCGCTTCGCAGAGGAGCCGGAGCGGTATAGTGGTGTTGAGTCTCGTCTACGCAAGGGCAAGCCGCTAGAATTGTTCGTTGAGCACCGAGACTCTTGGCCCCAGGTAAACGAAGAGGCTGAGGCGAAACTTCGTTCCCAGCTGGCTGAGCTTACCGGAGTGCCCTCGGGGCAGGCTCGGGAAGCCATCGAAAAGCTCTGGGAAGAGCATCGTGAACGTCGCAACTGGGTGTGGGCCAGGCTTGACCAGGCACCGCTCGCTTTTGCGCTCGAACAACTACACCGGCTCGCGCAGGTTACTGCCAATACCCCTACAGGAGATGTGAACGACCTTGCCACTGCCTATGCGGAGGATGGATGGCAAGCGGACGATGCCTTCCTCGCCGCGATTGGTATTGTTACGGAACCGCCCGACCGCAAAGCTGTCGCCAACGCAGCGATGGCATTGTATCGACCATGGCTCGACTCATACGCGCGGGCGTTACAAGCCGCCATCGGACCGATGGCAAACGCCGGCACATACACCCCTGGTCCCGAAGCTTCGACCGAGAAGGGAACGATCACCATATTTGTCGATGGGTTGAGACTAGATCTGGGCCACCGACTTGCCGAGCGACTTGGAGGACTTGATATCAGAATTGATAGGGCGCTTGCCGCTCTACCAACCATAACAGAGACGACCAAACCAGTGCTGACACCGGTTCCTCAGGGTTCACTTCTCGGCGGTAATGATCTAGGAACCGTCCGGGCAAGTAGCGGCGCCAGGTCTACAAATAAGATGCTGCAGGGCTTCATGACCGAAAGCGGTCTTCAGATTCTTCAAGGTGCGGACACTGGTGACCCGACAGGCTGTGCGTGGACAGAGGTGGCGGATATTGATAGACGAGGCCATGACTTCGGATTGGCGCTTGTGGACGAAATAGACCGCGAGCTTGATGATATCGCCAAACGCGTCAAACTACTGCTTGAAGCAGGCTGGGAACAGGTCGATGTGGTAACCGACCATGGATGGATACTTATTCCGGGAGGCCTTGAGAAAATCGAGCTTCCGGCCGCAACGACTGATTTGAAGAAGGGCCGGTGTGCCAGGCTTAAGGAAGGGGCCGATGTCTCTATTCCGACTGTCCCCTGGCATTGGGATGAAAGCGTTAGGATCGCCCTCGCTCCTGGGATTGGTTGCTTTGAGGCGAACCAGGAGTACGAGCATGGTGGCGTCAGCTTGCAGGAGTGTGTGGTCCCACGCCTAAGAATTCGTGCAGGTGTGGTCAGGCCGACCACAGGAGGAGCGGCGATCACCAAACTTAAGTGGTTGGGCTTGATGTGCCGTATCGAATTTGAAAACGTTGCTCCAGGAGTGACAGTCGACATCCGTGCCCTCCCCGCTGACCCCAATACTAGCGTGGTGGAGACGGTCAAGGAAACGGCCGGAACAGGCAAACAATCGCTCCATGTGCCCGATGAAGAACTCGAGGGAGAAAAGGCCTATGCCGTAATTATCGGCCTTGACGGTAGCATACTAGCCCAGCGTGAAGTGATCATCGGAGTGAACCGATAATGGCACTAGACGATCTAGATCGACTTGCATCCAGAGTCTTCGAGGGCTACCTCGTGAAAAAAGACCTCGCGCAACAATTCCGAGGCCAGTATCCCGTGCCTACCTATGTTGGCGAGTTCTTACTCGGCCGGTATTGCGCAACAACCGACCCTGAAGAAATCGCCGAAGGCTTAGAAATAGTGCGTCGCTCAATGGGGGAACGAACGGTTCGACCTGGCGAAGAAGAGTTGTTCAAATCACGCGCTCGCGAAAAAGGATCTATTAAGATCATCGATCTACTGCGTGGGCGTTTGGATGCCAGCACGGATCTCTATAAAGCTGAGCTTCCAAGCATGCAAATTAAAGATGTGAATATTTCGCCCAAGCTCGTTAATGAGCACGAGCGGATGCTTACTGGAGGTTTCTACGCTGAGGTAACTCTCGAGTACATCGCCGCGCTCGCAGCTGAGAAGGGTGGAAGTCCCTTTCGGATTGAGTCGATCCGCCCCATCCAAATGTCTACTCGTGATGCACTCGACACATTTGTTCGTGGTCGGGGTGAGTTCACGCTTGATCAGTGGCGCAATCTGCTACTGCGCAGCGTCGGGTTCGAACCCTCCCGGCTCTCCTCGCGGGAGCAGGACATTCTATTGGCACGGATGATCCCGTTTGTCGTTAACAACTACAATTCCGTGGAACTCGGTCCTCGTGGCACGGGTAAATCCCACCTGTTCCAACAGATTTCCCCGTATGCGCACCTCGTCTCCGGTGGCAAAGCTACTGTAGCAATGATGTTTGTCAATAACAATACAGGTCGTCGCGGCCTCGTTGCTCAGTATGACGTAGTTTGCTTCGACGAGGTCTCTGGCGTGTCCTTCGATCAGAAGGATGGAGTTAATATCCTCAAGGGGTACATGGAGTCGGGGGAGTTCAGTAGGGGCAAAGAGTCAATCAAGGCTACTGGCGGGATTGTTATGGTTGGCAACTTCGAAGTCGATGTGGAGACCCAGCTGCGAAAAGGGCATCTGCTGTACCCGCTCCCGAAGGAGATGCGGAATGACACCGCGTTCATGGACCGTCTTCATGCGTTTATCCCCGGTTGGGACGTGCCCAAGCTCAATCCTTCGTATTTCACTTCGCACTTCGGGTTCGTCAGTGATTTCCTCGCTGAATGCTGGACTCACTTACGCCACACGACTCGTCTCGAGTCGATTCGAGGGCGGATAAATTGGAGCCGCCAGTTATCGGGTCGAGACCGCCGGTCTGCTGAGAACACCTTAAACGGCCTCCTCAAGTTACTTTACCCCGACCCTGAGACGGAAGTCCCTGCCGATTTCCTTGACTGGGCTGCTGGGTTATCTGTTGAGATGCGCCGCCGCGTCAAGGAACAGCAGGCATTCATTGGGGTGTCCGAGTTCGGCAACCTCGACCTTGGCTACAGCATTGATGACACCCCCATGAAGGTCGTCTACTGCGACGAGTCAGTGAAACATCGCCTGCGGATACAATCGGAGGACGGTGATGCTGAACAAGATAACGTTAAGGATCCTACATCCTTACCTGTACCCGATGAGGAGGAGATCGAAACCTCAAGCGAGACCCACGCGACCGTCTACAAAGTCGGCGAAGAGATTGACGGTCGATTTAACATCCTCGAGGTTCTTGGGACGGGGGGCTTTTCACGTGTCTACCGAGTCACCGATAAGGTCGAAGGTGAAGAGCGGGCATTGAAGCTGTTTGACAACGCGGCTGGATATGAGGCCGTTCGTCGTGAAATTAGTGCCCTCCGAAAGATTCACCACCCTCACGTTGTCGATGTCATTTGGGCGGATAAGACCAGTAAGGGCGAGTGGTATCTAATCAGCGAGTACGTACGCGGCGAATCCCTTGAAGACTACTCCACAGGCAAGCGGAACATGCGGGATCGAGAGGCTGTTAACGTGGCCCTCGACATCCTGGATGCCCTGGTTGCCATTCACCCGGATTCGGTCCGACTCGATGAACTTGAGAACAAGAAGCGCGAAGGCGAATTGACAAGTGATGAATTCGACGAAATCATGCGGCTCCAGTCCGAAGGTCTGGTCCATCGTGACATCAAGCCGCAGAATATTATTATCACTCGACAGGGTGCTAAGCTACTTGACTTCAATATCGCATCAAGGGTTGGAGAACCCGTGGTGACGGTTTCGGGAACTCCACCCTATCAAGCCCCCGACGTGGGCTATACACGATGGGATGTTTCCACAGATCTATTTGCCGTTGGTGTCACGCTATATGAGCTACTCTGCAATGGCAAGCACCCTTACGAAGGCGGCAAGCCAATGGTCGGTATGGACATTCGCGACCCAAGGAAGATCCGCCCAGATCTTAGTGAAGGCCTCGCAGACTTCCTCATGAAGGCCTGCGCGTCGTATCGCGACCGTCGGTTCACGACAGCAGTGGACATGCAACAGGTGCTCGAGGATGTTCGATCCATGATGTAATAGGGGCCCATGCTTCTCGCTTCATAGGATTCGGGTAACTTGTGGTGATGGCAGACAGCCCCTCTCTGATGTTTATGTTTGCCCATCCTATATAGGGGACAAGTATATTTAACTTAACCATTACAAGTCGGTACAACCACAATCTCTTCGCTCTGAATTATGGCAGATATAGGTTTTATCCGGCTATTTTTGGCTTTTCTTGCATGAAAAGGTCAGATAGGTGAAAATCAGGATATGGTTGGCCAATGGATCACCACTGCCGATGCTGCTGAAGCAAGTGGATACCATCCAGAGCATATTCGGTGGTTAATTCGTAATAAAAGAATAAAAGCAAGGAAATTCGGAATCGTTTGGCAAGTCCAACGAGCTTCGCTTGAGCGGTATATCAAAGAATCAGCCGAATCCGAGGATGGTAGAAGAGGCGCAAAAACTGATATGTTGTAGTATAATAATAATGTAAGTTACAATATATCTCTCATAAAAGTCGGGCCGCAAACGTGCTGTAACACGCGTGCGACCCTGACCCAACCGTCGATAAGTCCGACGGCGGGCTTCCCGAATTGTAGCATCAATGGCAACCCGCAGTCACGACGGGTTGCCGTTTTGATTCTGGGGAGGTGGAAGAGTGAATAGCATAAATGCCGAGCTAAGCGATTTGCTAGAGCGTTTTCAAGATTGGATCCAGATCGAAGTCGCCCAGGGTGATGCCAGCCTGAATACCCAGTGCTCCTACCTAAGCTCTGTGCGCGGCTTTATCGCTTGGTGTCGCGATCGTGACATTGAACCAATCAGAGCAACGGAAGATGAGATCAAGCTCTATCGAGCCCATCTTATCCAATCAGGATATAAGCGCGGCACGATCGGAACCAAGCTGGCTGCCATCCGCAGGTTTTATGATGCGCTGCAAGCCTGGGAGGTCAGATTGGATAATCCCGCTGTTAAAGTGAAAGCAAAGAAGGATCTAACTTCCCAAGCTGAAAAGATCGCCGAGAAATATATCCCCGATCGCGATGCATTCTTGAATCTGTGGAGGCAGCCTGATAGGACATCGCCGAAGGGATATAGGGACCGGGCGATCTTAAGAATTCTTTGCTACACGGGGATTCGAGTAGCGGAGTTGTGCGCACTAGATCTGGCGGATATCAAAAATTCCGATAATCCCCAACTCCTCATTCGGGGAGGGAAGGGAGGTAAACGCCGTCATGTCCCTCTCGGTGGTACTGAACTGGATATCCTACAGGAGTGGATCGATGTACGTGAGAAGTTGGTGGGTGAGAGCACCCAGGCGCTTTTTATTACCTTGGACAACCGAACTAAAGGCAAGCGATTGGGCACCAGAGGGGTTCGATCTCAAGTGGATCGATACCTTCGGCAAGCAGGTTTAAAACAACCTGGGCGGAGTTGCCACAGCTTGCGACATTCGATGGCAGTCTGGCTCTTAGATGCGGGAGTACCAACGGAGGCTATTGCGGACTTGCTTGGGCATTCATCAATCGCAATCACTGCCGTCTATGCCAAGGTCGTTGACATGCACAAATATACTCCGAGTGAAATGCTTTCCCATGAATAAGGTGGTGTGCAAAATCCTGGTTATTCTCAAAGTAGGAGTACAAGGTTGACCGATTTAGAAAGGATTACCCAAGCAGTTCGTCTATAGCGTCTTCAAATCAATCTCCTGATTGCTAGTGAAATGCGGGGGGAGAGGTGGAACCTTCGTTCAACCGTAGATTTAGCCTGCGTGGCATTTAGCTGACGTTCTAAGAAGTGATATATATTTTACGTATGATTTATCTCAAAGCCCAGATACTCTTGTCTAGGTTAACTGAGGTAGCCTCTGGTTGAATGCAGGATCTGTCCCGAAACCTAATCATTGAAGTTCATGTAATTCTGATCCAAGAATCAAGTCGCTGTATTTGTTAAAAACAAATACAACTACAGAAAGTTGCAGTTCTCGAACCGGGAATCCGTCATCAAAAACCCATATGTTTATTTACAATGAACTAGCGATCTCGATGCGAGTAGGTGCAAAGGCGATAAAGATACCAATTACACGAAAATCAAATTTCATTTCAGGTTGATTCCGGAGATGGCAAAATCGTACTAGCGCCCCTAAATATCATTATTTAGTTAGATTCTGGAAATATGTTTAATAAAATAAATTTAAGAGAAAAAACCTTGTATGGGGTTAAGGGGGTTGTATGGGGTTTCCGCGAATCACTTATAAGGTCTTTAGTTTATTAGAAGAATTGTGCGTCTTTTGGGCTCATTTTTTTAGACCAACAGCGAATCTTAAACCGGAATTTATTGCTTCCGACTACACAAATCAGCGGATCCAAATCATCAAGCTTCCGATTATTCGGCTAATGGGATCCAAATTCTGGTTGAAAAGCAGGACCAGGGAGGGATTTGAGCGAACGTAAATAGATATCTTCACCTAGCAAGCTTGAAGTAGGCAGGCCGCTCCTGCCATGCATTGTGACATTCGATGGCAACCTGGCTTTTAGATGCGGGAGTGCCAACGGAGGCGATCGCGGATCTGCTGGGTCATTCCTCGATCGCGATAATGGCCGTCTACGCCAAGGTCGTGGATATGCATAGGTACACTCCGAGTGAGGTGTTTTCGCCGGAATAGGGGTGGGGTGATGAATTTGATGTCGATTACATGGGTAATCGAATAAAAGCATCAAATATTGGTCAATTCCTGGCTAGATTCTGGGCACAGACTAGACTTTCCCTATGCATGGGATTTCCGCAGCAATCATAAATGCTCCCGATTATCAAATCGGAGACACCGATAGAGGTCTGACCGCAATGTCGATATTGCCCCAGTTGATTCTTGATTATGATGGATCTGTTTAGCTTTCCTCTTGATTGATCAGGTCTCTTAGTAGTGTGACGAAATCATGAGCAAGCGACAGTGTTTCTATGGTCTCCTTCTCGCCTACGATCTTAGCTGTCTCGTAGACGGCGCGGTTACGTTTGCGTCGCATCTGATCAAAGAGAGCTGTGAAGTCTTTATGTTCCTTCCCGATCGTCTGATTTACGAATTGAACGACAGTGGCATGTTGGGCAGATCCCCTGGGACGAAATCCCATTCGGAGCATGAGCGCACGCGAGGATTGAAGCATGGCATTGTATGAGATGTTATATGCCCAATCCGGATCGATGCTAACTATACTCCTGGCAGTCGAAAGATCTCGCTATGCTATATCAAGAAGACGCTGGATTTCTTGTTCGCTTGCGTCGTAATTCTTTATCCGACCCTGTTTTAATAGTTTCTCATATGCCATTATGGCTTCCGATCAGCATTACTTTTGGGGCATCCCGGATGTTCATTACGAATGGGTCTCCCTCTTCAAGGCGAGATTCCCAATCTGTGGGGGTGAAGAGAACATAATTGACTTCCCGCGCTAATATCTCCTCCATATGACCTACGATAGGTGCTAATTGCGATACATCTATATCACCGATGATCATAAGATCCAGATCGGATTCGGCATCCGGTTCTCCCTCTGCAAAAGAGCCGAAGATGAATGCCTCTTCTATTCCATCGAATCCCCTGAGAGTTTGACGGACAAGATCACCAGCACCAACAGTCTTAAGGAGAATGTTTCGGAGATCGGGAACGAGTGGGAATTGCGGGTTTAGGCTGTAAATTTTCCTCCTCGCCGATATTTCGCTTTGTAAGAGGCCAGCCTGTTCCAGGTTCCTTAGCTCCTTCCAGACGGCGTTATATTGAGCCCCGACCTCAGATGCGAGGGCTCGGATGTGATTTCGTGATTCCGGGTGTAAGAGGAATAGTGTTAATAGCCGAATCCGAACCCGGGATGAGAATAACCTCTCCAAGAGTGGGCTATGCTGGAACTCGGTTTCCGTCATGCCTATCACCAATGGTGATCATATTATCACTAATGGTGATCAATCTCAAATCATGGGCCACAGGTTCGCAGTAGAACCTGAAGTGGATAATCTCGTGCGCGGTCCTGTAGTTAAAAAATACCTATTTTCGGTTACAAGGAAAATCGGATCCAAATTTCTTCGAGGATCCGCTTATAAAGTCAATCGGATTCTGGCTTTCTCTTGCCTCCGATGATTAGAAAAACCGGTTAATACCGATCCGTTTGCATTCGCCTACACGGGTAATCGAACACAAAGTTATGCAAAGTAAAGGCGGCAACTGGTTTGTGGTTGTCAAACGATTGAAGCGATGCGAAGAAATGGTTGTGGATCAGGGATCGTGAAGCGGATGGATTTGGATCTATTTGTCAGACCTGCTGATGGAGCACTTTCAAGGCGGGTCGGCTGCGGCGTCGAAGCCAGAACATTTGCGCCAGACCACCCAGGCTGAATGCCGTCCAACCCACATACAAGCCGACAATGGTGCCCAAGCGCACGCCGACGGTCAGGACAACCAGGCTGACAACCAGAGAGATCGCAACCGCCTCGGTAATGCCCCGTGTTTTGCGCGTGTGCAGCAAGATCCCCTGGTACCAGCTCTGATACACGTTGAAGGCCGGAAGTGGTAGGGCGAACCACAGCGATCTGCGCGCCAGTTCGGCCAGATCTGGCGGTAGACCGGACACTGTCTCAAACCACCAGCTGGACAGCGGCGTTGCCACTAATAGGATGAGCAGGGTTGTGGTTGCAGCCGCCAAAAACGCTGCGAATCGCTGGAGCGAAACCACTGCGCCGGGTTTATCAAGCAGTGAAACCACCACTTCGTTATAAGCCATCCCCATGCTTCGAAGTATGAATATGAATCCGGAAACCACCGGCCATACAGCCAGGGAGGCCAGCGGCAGCGGCATACGACTCAGCGCTGCGCTCCCCAAGGGTAGAACCAGAAGCGTCAATAAGGACGTCATCCCCAGCGGGATATAGAACGCCAGAAAAGGTCTCATCTGCAGAGGTGGCTCCACGATTGGAGCATTGGGCAGCTCATCCCTGACGACCGGACGGACCCTAACCCCTGAATAAACCGCTTCGCAGATCACCCCCAAGGAGACTGCTGCACCCGCGACTGCGATCCCGGGCACGGTGCCGATGAGCAATCCGGCGACCAAAATCGAACTATCGGCCAGCAAACGGATCGCCGTTCCGATACTGACCGCCCGCGAATGTCCGAAGCGAATCAATGCACCCTGGTTGAACCGCCGGAAGGCGATCGAGAAGGTCCAGGGGGTCATCAACTTCAAACCCAGACGCGCGGCTTCCAAGATTTCCTGCGGTGCGCCGATCAGTTTAACCACAACCAGGTCGAACAGCGGTGTAAAGGCGATGAGGATATGTACCAGCGTGAGCACCGCTCCGGCCCAGAGAGCGAATCTGCGCAGCCAGCGATAGGAAGCGATGTCCTTGCTCAGAGCGGTAGAGGCGGCCAGCAGCATGATGATCGGGGCCTCGATAATAAGGGAAAGCGGGAATACCACGCCACCCCAAGCAGCCAGGTTAATTTGAGGATTTGGCAAACGCGCTATCACCGCGCTGAGCGCAGGCAGTTCCATGGCCATCAGCAGCCAGCTGGCCGCCAACGGCCACCATGTTTTATGGATCGTGCTCACCGGCAAACGCATGCGTGGTACTCGTAATCGTGCGGCCAATTCAGAACATCCTCTCGACTAAATCTGTTGTCCCGGTGTCTGGCGCTGCCATCCCCTGCGGTCAAAATTGAAGGTTGCCAACACTTCCTTCCCGCCACGCCAGAGATGGCAAAATTCAGCCGTCAACCCGGGAAGGATCTTTCCAATACAACCGTGCATCACAGGCAATGCTTTACCAGTGGTTGCCGTGGGTACCGGCGTAGCGGTTGAGTTTGGGGTCGGTGTTTCCGCCGGCAAGGCAGAGGGTGCGGTTAGCGTGGCGATTGGCAATCCTAAATGGATGCGCCTCTACCTTTCGATAAGGGGGCACTAAAGAATAAAGCCCTCGTCGAAGCGGGAAGTGTCGACCTGACTTAGTCCACGGTGTAAGCTGCTTACGGATGTTATTGGGCTCCACCTGGCCAGCAAGAAGCAAGCCGGTCTCAAAAATCGGTTCACCTTGGACGATCTCGACCAACCATGTAAATTTCATTGCCCTACAGTGCCATATTCGCCAAATTAATGCAACACTATTGTGCTTTACGGCGAGCGATCTAGCGTCTAATATTAAAGCGAATCCGAAACCGGAATTTTTGCATCCGATTATACAAATAATCAGGCACCTCATAGCTGATTTTATGAATTTGTATAATTACGCGTACGAGAGGGCTAATAGAGCCCCTCGACCGACTAATGTAAAGCCTGGATTCAACTACCAAGTGCAACAGCGGGTTAATGATTGAAGAATACTTGATTTGGTGATTTGAATCCAAGACATTTTCTGGGCTGGTTGTTGAGTCTCTCCATGACGAATTCGATTTCGGTCTCAGTAATCGTTGCGAAGCCGCGCTTCTTCGGAAAGTACTGGCGAATGAGATCATTCATGTTTTCGTTCGTCGCTCTCTCCCAGGATGAGTAGGGATGGGCAAAGCAGATTTCAACATTGAGGTTCCCGGCAATCCTCGCACAGCGAGTGGACAGCTTGCCGCTATCGCAGATGATTTAATGAACTTGATCTGCAAATGGTTTCATCATGATAGAATCGAACCAGCTTATTCTCGATTGTCGGATTCAGATATTTAGGAGAATTGCTCATGGCGAATAGTGTCAACGGTAAGATTGGCAAGATACTATCTATTGTGGGCGAGGTGGTTTCTCAATTATTAAATGTACCAATCCTTTCTGGAGCGATGATCGTTTTTATCTTCTTTCGTTTACCAACTCATATCCCCAACCGCATTTCGGGCTTTAGTCTGACGCTTGTATTTCTCTGCCTGATTCCTTTAGGAAGCCTGTTCTTTTACATTCCTGGAAAGCTGCGCGATTGGCCCAAGGTAATCAAGCGGCAGAGAATCGCAAGTTTCGTTTTTATGATCGTTAGCTACCCAATTGGATTCGTTATTTTACGACTGACGCATGCGCCGAAGATCTATGAGGCAGTGGCAGCTACCTATACGCTCGTTACATTGGGTTTGATCGTTTTCAACCTGATTCTCAGGTATAAGGCCAGCGGACATGCGGCAGGCGTCGCCGGTCCGGTGGGAGCGCTGGTCTACATCTACGGATTAATCGCCA
>CBDAFF010000032.1:0-6134 GCA_965195195.1 uncultured Anaerolineales bacterium
GCCGGGAAGCGAATGTGCGCCCTTCGATGGGGTCGGTTGGTGATTGCTACGACAACGCGCTCTGCGAGAGCTTCTTTGCAACTCTGGAATGCGAGCTGCTGGATCGCCGCAGTTTCCGTTCGCGAGAAGAAGCTGGAAGAGCAGTGTTTGAATTCATTGAGGGTTGGTACAATCCACATCGGAGGCATTCTTCAATCGGTTATGCTTCGCCCGTAAGGTATGAAATGGCAAATGCTTATGCAGAGTGATTCAGATAGTCCTCAACTGTCCACCAAACCGGGGTAACTCCATCTCCTAGAACTCATCATGCATCTTTCTAGGATGAATGTTTTCCTAATCTTGCGCTTGCTTTAAAGGGACCGGGATCACGTTCCTCTTTGAAGTGGGCTAAGCTTTCTAACCTGCAATGCGGAGTAAAAAGAGGCTTGCTCTGTATGTACGTGAAGACTATCCATCGGTTTCCTCGGGCTTGATCTCGTCCTCCCCCAGACCCTTCTTGAAAGCGCGGATCCCTCCTCCGAGCTCACCGAAAACCTTGCTAATGCGGCCCACACCGAAGAGCAGCACAACAATAATCATGATGATAATTAATTCAGTTTGTCCCAATCCGAACATCGCTTATCTCCTCGACTCGTTTACGGAAAATCTGATGAGTAATTAACGACCAATTCTTTACTCACTAGATATGCCTCTACACTTTTTAATCATATCACCAAATCCCCTTGCTCACTACCCATCACAACCAGCGCCGTCGCCAACCCATCCACCAGAGTTCAAGACGGTGTAACTACGGTCACACTCGCAAGTTCTGGGCTCGAGCAGCCTGTCATTGGTCCAAAAATATGGGGATGGATAAGGTCTTGCGCGAATGACTGCATGTAATCCCCGCTAGTGGCCACGGCATTGTCGCACACAGCGAGCTAACTATTAGGTCAGAAACTGGACTCCTGGGCAACCTCTCGGGTGTTCCAGAGCGATCTGGACAATCTGGCTACGGATGATGTTCAGGATCCGATACCAGAATTGCCTGGAGCTGAACTTGCGATTTACCAATCCATCATTACCAACGTCCTGGTATTTCTGGTACCAGCGGTAGAAGGTGCTCCTGGGTACATCTAACACTCCAGTGTTTTACGTATTGACAGGTTCGAGTTCTCGACCCGATTGATGATCTCTATCTTCTCAACCCGAGATCGGCGCACACCTGCACTGCGCTGTACGGAGTGCGGTGTAAGTGTCATATATCCACCGCGGTGCCCCTGCCAAGCAAGCTTTTTCTCAACACCTTATTCTTCAGGATCCGTTCATAAATCACACGCTTGGCTGCTGGATGTAAACGCTCTCCCTCTATTTGTTGAGACAGCCACTCTTGCCTAGCAGGAATTTGAGATTCATCGCTGCTTCACAATTTCTCCGGTGTGGAAATCTCATTTCGGACATGGGGAGAAGACGCCGCTCAAAGAATGATAAAATGGCTTCTAGAAACCTATATTATTGTGGGACGGGTTGGAGGTCAACCCTGGGCTTGAAACCTACGGTGGCACGCTACCAGCGGTTGGACGCCTTGAACATTTCCATTTAGGGAACCTTCTTTCCTCCTTTAGCTGTATAATCCCCAGAACTGATTATTCTCAGGAGCCCCCTGGCTTTATCCATGGGGAGTAGTCAGGGTACCAGATTAACCACAATTTTCCTATGGATATCTTTGGTATTGGCCCTCTTGAATTCATCTTCATTCTTCTGATCGCCATGGTTGTGGTTGGACCTCGCAACCTGGGGAAAACAGGTAGAACGATCGGCAGTTTCCTCAACCGCCTCTACCGTTCAGAGAACTGGAAATTGTTTAACGAAGCATCTAGAAACCTGCGTAATCTTCCCAGTCGCCTCGCACGGGAAGCCGAATTGGACGCCGTGCGAAAAGACATCGCCGAGACCAGCAAAGCCATCGGTGATACTGGCCGGGATCTTACGCAGGAGGTCCGAGATCTGGATGCAGGATTGAGCGCCTGGCAAGCCCCCTCCCCAGATCCCGTAAAAGCCAAGCAGGACGCGCAAGATCAAACTTCGGGCACTGATGAAGGTGACAGCTAAATGATCCGCGCATTTTTCCGCAGGCTATGGCGGCTCATCACCACCCCGTTTCGGTGGATCGCAAGACCCTTCGTAAAACTGCGGGACTTTCTCAACTATGAGCCTGAAGATTTACCCATTGCAGATGTCTTCAGTCGAACGATTGAAGAACCATCGCTCCTGATCGACCACCTCGAGGCGCTGCGCCGTCATCTGCTTCGTTCAATCGCCGTACTCATCCTCGCTGTTTTAGCGAGCACGCTCTTTGCTAAACAGGCACTGGGATGGCTCGCGGGGCCAATTGGCGGTCTCGATCAACTGCAGTCGATTGAGGTCACCGAATCAATCGGCGTCTTCATGCGGGTTTCATTGCTAACCGGCTTTGCTATCACACTGCCCTATATCGGGATTGAGATCTTCGCCTTCTTGAATCCAGGACTCCGCCGACGCGAGAGAATCCTCCTGCTAGCTGCAATCCCGGCAGCAACGATCCTTTTCCTGATCGGCATAGCTTTCACTTATTTCATCCTGCTCACACCTGCCATCGATTTCCTCCTCCATTTCATGGACATCAACGCCGCAATCCGTCCTGCAAATTACATCCAGTTTGTGACCGGGCTGATGTTCTGGATCGGGGTAGCTTTTCAATTCCCACTCATCATCTACGCCCTGGCCGGCTTAGGCATCGTGAATGCGAAAGCACTCCTGCGCGGTTGGCGCTTCGCCATCCTCGGCATCGCCGTCCTCGCTGCAGCCGTCACACCAACGATCGACCCAATAAACATGGGGTTGGTGATGCTGCCCATGGTCTTCCTCTACTTCATAAGCATCGGTCTGGCGGCAATTGCGGGCCGGGGTCGCAAGGAAAAAGCGCAATCCGATTCGCTCCACCTAAAACAAAATTCGGCAGACGGATTCTGACGCTTGGCACAAGAACCCTCGAAGTTCTTAAGTGCCATAAGAAACGCCAACAATCGGAGGTGCAATCTGCTGGAGACCGTTGGATTGAGCATGATTTAATCTTCCCCACCTCCCTGGGTAAGCCCATCCATCCACGCAACCTGCTGAGAGATTTTTATCAACTGCTCAGGGATGCGAGTTTGCCAAAAATCCGTTTTCATGACCTTCGACACACATCCGCCACCTTAATGCTCAATCACGGTATTCCGATAATGGTTGTATCGAGAAGGTTGGGTCACGCACGACCTTCCATTACACTAAATATCTATGGACACCTCATTCCCAGTATGGGTGTTATGGCTGCAGATAAGATTGATGAGTTAGTGACCCCCATCGAACTGCACCAAAACTGCACCAGACAATACGTAGTTTAACAAATCAGTCGAATAAAAACACGAGGAAAGGCGACTCGAATTCCCCTTCAGCGTCGTATGTGTTGGTGAAGGTGCGGCCATCAGCATCCGCCCAGGTGAGGAGTTTGCCGTCCTCATCAAATTGATAGGTCTGCTGCCAGCTCGTTGCGATGGTATAGCTTACGGGCGGACCGGGGTTGCGCGTGAGCGTCGCCATGACGCCGCTAATGGGGGAGTACGTCCCGTCGCCATTGTCAAGGAAGGCGTATTCATTGGCTGAGTGGGCCTTGAACCATACGAAATCCTCTTGACCGTATGGATCGTCGGGGAAGATCAAGTACACATCGTGATTGTGCGTCCAACCGGTTCCGAGTGTAGTCTCCTGGAGTCGGGTGGAGGAATACGACCGCTGGAAACTTAATGCACCGGCGGCTGTTGGTATGGAGAGGTCTTCCTCGGACTCATCGAGCGCACCGGAAAAAGTGTTGATGGGACCGAGCGAGAATCGCTGCGCATTCGGTCCTTTGAGATCTGGGCATTCACGTCCATCATTGAAGCCGTTCTTGCCCAGGCAAGAGGATCGGCTGCTGCGACCGTGCACCCACCAGGCATCAGGGTCGAGCGTCCAATAGATCGTTTTGCTCATATCGATCCGCTGCCACGGCTGGATAGAGAGATAGTGCTGAGCTTTGAAGGCCTCTTCGTCTGGGAGCTCCTGCATTGTGCATTCAACGACTTGGTTGAAGAGCCCCGCACGACAGATCTCCGTCTCCGAGGTGTAGTACACAGGATCAGACAAATATTCTGATTCAACACGGATCGATAGATCGTAGCCGGCATAATTTGAGAGAGTAAACATGCTGTCGTTGTAGATTGTCCAGGAGGCGGTGCAGGTTCCGGATAATTCAGTGAGCAAAAGGCCTGAAGGACAATTGGTCTGAAAGTTCTCGAAGTTCACCCAGGGGTGGGGTCCCTCTGGGGCTGACACATGAACATTAATCGAATCATATAATTCATCGATTTCGACCCCCAGGTTCACAATAGATGTCGGCGATTCCTCCCGAGAAATATTGCGAGGCTCCGGATGGGTGAAGGCAGGCGATTGATACGCCGTCTCAACCGATCTCGGCGAGAAGCCAAACGGTAACTCGGTGTGTTCGGATTCCACTGAGGCCGCGGGATGGGCTATGGCCACCCCGTTAGGGATCAACATAGACAAAACGACCAGGGCATGGAGCACCCTGGTCGAGTTCTTTCTCAGGTTCCAGTTTTTTCTCAAGGAATGAAGATAAGACAGAAAGACCTCGCCGCTTGCTATGATGGACAGATCCATTGCACCCATCCAGTTAATCACTCCTTGGCCGGCAGGTACCTCAGGTGTTAATTCGTCTATACCCAGAATCGGGTTCCACTGCGTTGTGGGATATCTCCTTCGGTTATTCCTTCACTCTTTAATTAATTCCATCCTACAGGAAACCGTTAGCTGTAATCTAAATGGGAGGAGACTCTCTGCAGTTACTCCAAACCCAGCCTGATGCGATACGAGAAACGACTGATGCAATGATCCTTGATCTAAGTCGCTGCTCAATACATCTTCCCCTTAATAAAAACGCCCGACCTCGTGATGGTCGGGGGGTTTAAATAGCCTTCTCGTGGATTTACCCCCTCCATCGAGGCTGCTCCTTGCTCCCTTTAGGCGGGACAAGGACTGTACTGGTTGTCTGGATATACTTTACAGGATTCCTAATCCAAACGCAGATTCTTCGCCTATGAGGTGTCTCTAGGCTCTAGTACAACTCTTGCTTCCGCTTATAGGGAAGAAACAGAAAATTTAATCTGTGTGGTTTTCTACACTTTCGCAGGTTGATCGTAATGAAATCGTATGAATACACTACTGATGAATCTGATAATATTAGATAGCAAGCCGCCTAATGATATCGTTGTGTTATCAGAAGCGCAACTCTGGCGGTTTGCGCCATTTAAGGGCCAGAGATACCTTAATTTAAAGAATTGGGAGACGGGCTTTTCGTTTGAGTGTTGACCAGGACCTTTGCCCACACTGCCGAATAAACCGGCGCCAAATAAGAGGAACTAGTGCAACTTAAGAGATATTAAGTTGCATTACTGGGTTATAGAAAAATCGACCTTCCTGGTGTTTTCGAATACCCTCCTCCATGAGACCTTTTCTTAGGTCTGCTTATAAATAACAATCACTAATGAAATAACAAACTAGACGAAAGCACCGCATTTAGACACCCGCGTTGGATCCATCGAACCCTGTCAGCGCTGGCAACACAGGCACCTTCTGAAAGCCGTCGATCAGCTGTCCACAGTAGTGCCTCAAATTCTTCAGCCACCACCAGGTACTGCGCATCATGGTCGATCTATAGGAAGAGTTCCTCTATCTTATCTCTCAGGCTCCCCCATAAAATGTTCCATATAACCGATTCCATTAATGTGTGATCTCTGTGTCTCATCGATGCTTCTGCCGCGTCACTGTAGGGTGAGTCCGGGCGGGGTCGAATCGGAAGCGGTGCAAAACCATATCTGCTCATAACATAGTTCAACCATAGCCTGGATGTTCGTCCGTTCCCATTCGCAAACGGATGTATTCTTACCCATTCACCGTGAGACCAGGCAGCCGTTTTTACAATCTGGTCCACAGCGAAGGGAGTCTTTGCGCGCTTTAAAGCTCTCCACATTCGGTCCAAATACTTGATTCGTTCTTTGAACTCCTTCATGAATCCGCGT
>CBDAFF010000033.1:0-16882 GCA_965195195.1 uncultured Anaerolineales bacterium
ACTGAGCCGCCGCCGGAAGTTGTATATCGTACGCAGTTCGAATTCCCCTTCTCCCAGATTGCGGTAGCCAAATGCATACCGTATCTGCATGTCGTAGTTATAGGCCGCATACATCTCCTCATCGCTATATCCAAACCCTGCCTTGAGTGTTTCAAACCCTGCCAGCACATTCACCGGGATATTCGGCCTGGAAGGTTTGTCGGAATACAAATCAGCAAAGATATCTTCGTTCAAACGACTGAAGAATTCTCTGTAGAAGGTGCCCGCCCAGGATTCTTCCAATCCTTTGCGTCGCTTATCAGACAGCGCATCCAATTGACTGATGAGAGGCAGTTGAAGGTGGTTTTTGTTTCTTTTATACATGCTGAGTTTCCCTTATCAGGCGTTTCAGCTATCCTACCTCCATTGGTTAAAATTCGCGAATTTTTATAAACCTTTTTTCAGGGGACTCTTTACATGCAAAACGAACTTGGTCGAGGACGTCCACCGCAATGGGCACAACGAATGTAGACATGACACGGATCATGCGCAAATAATTCTTGCCAGCCTTGTCCACAAGATCCTGGACAAGGCCTTCAGGGTCACCAGGCAAACCAATGAAATCAATGCCATGAGAGGAGATGAGCTGCTCGAACACTTCGGGAGCAACTAGGCGAACGCTATGGCCTGCACGCATGAAACCTATTCCGAGGGCGATGAATGGCTCCACATCTCCGCGTGATCCATAGGTTAAGAGTGTGATTCGCATTTGCCGTTTCCTGGGCGACACCCGGGATGGGCTTAATCACCGTTAAAGACTTCGTCTGCCGACGATTATTCTTCTTTATCGGTTCGCGGGGCCTGGACGGTCCTGTTCCTTTGCAAACCTAAGACAGACCCAGAACTATTAATTATGGAATATATTCAAATTCTGACAGAGCCCCGTAAGCGACTCCGACCATACTCGGGCCAGTATGGGCACCCAGCACAAGAGACATGGGGTCAACTGGCAGCCACGTGCAATCGAATTGTTCATCTACAAGCTCGCGCAGCATAGCCGCACCTTCGGGATTGAATGAGTGGAGCACTTGTACTCTCAAAGCGCTGCCGGGCTCATGCTGCTTGGTCATTAGGTCAACTAGTCCCTTAACCGCGCCCTTAAATGTTCGCACCTGTCCATGTTGGTCATACGTCCCATTCACTTTTTCCACACCGATAAGCGGTTTAATGTTCAGCGCCGTGGCAATTAACCCTTTCATATGACTGATTCGCCCGCCATGGATCAAGTATTTAAGCTCTTTAAGCGTGTATAAGCTCTCACTGGCTTTGCCGATCCGCTCCATCAAAGCTAAAACCTTATCCATTGTCCAGCCTGCTTTTAGTGCTCTGGCTGCAGCTTCAACCTGCCACCCGGCAGCAGCGGATAAAGTCTTTGTGTCGATCACGGTGATGTTTGCTTCGGGGACGAGTTCGGCGCCCGCTATGGCGGAATTGAATGTTCCGCTCAGGCCAGACGACATGTGGATCGAAAGGATATCCTCACCCGTTGTTGCAATTTTCTTGTAAAGCTCCGCAAATTCTCCAGCAGAGGGCTGAGATGTTGTAGGCAGGTTGCCTGAAGCCTCGAGTAATAGGTAGAAAGCCTCTGGTTGGATATCTACCCGCTCTTTATAGGACTTATCATCGAGCGTTACTGTTAATGGAACAACGTGGATGTTCAAGGATGATAGTTGTTCTTGGGTCAAGCTTAGATCTGTTCCGCTATCCGTCACGATTTGCATCTCTACGTCTCCTTAATTCTTGTTTACAAAGGGTAATATTCTAAGATTAGAAAGTTATGAGTAATGTTACAAATCAAGGAGTCTGCGAAGAGGGCAAAATGGAGCGTAAGTTGTCGGTCTCCCAATTGTGACTGCCGTTCTATTTGCTCACCACCTTTATATGTCCAAAATAATTGTAAACGATCTATCGCGAGACCGTGTGTTTTTATATCTGCTGAAGGGTCAGCTCGTCATAGTATCGATATACCCATCGGTTAGACCAGCCCATCAATATTGTTTGTCGCATGATCTCTTGCACGTCCTGGCGGGTTATCTTTACTTCATCGCGTATGACTTCGATATTCGTCCGACATACGGTTAACGTTTTTACTGCAAAAAAAAGCGGCCACATGCAAGCCAAGCGGATCCGCTGCAAGTGCCGGGGGAAGGCAGCAATGTAAGCCAGGCTATGGTGTAGATGTTCTTCGGCTTTCACCGCGAGCATGTTCACTACACGGAAGGCTGTATCCTCGTATTGAGGAGAGAAGAACTGCTCGCGTGTAATCCCAACTTGATCTAGATAGGAGCGGGGCACAAATACCCAACCGCGCTCATAATCCTTGCGTAAACCGCGGATAATGTTGACGGTCTGCAAACCCAGACCAAATTCCCTGGCCAGAGGCAATAATTCATCTTTATGCTGCCGGATTGGGGAGGAATACCAGGCGAAGATGTCGGTCAGTAGATAGCCAACCTTCCCGGCTACCTGGTGCATGTAGTCATCCATCTCTTCGACGGTCTCAATGAAGGGGCCTTGCTGTTGCCAACGCGCCATTCCCATTGCTGATTGGGCACATCGATGAGCTGTGAATTCTTGAAGTTCGGGAGGCATTACTCGCAAGTGTTCGATTAGATCATCCGCATGTTGAGCAACATAAACCTCGGGGTCTGTGCTGTCTAGATCGGAGATCCTCTCAACGAGCTCTTCCGCCCGGTTATTACCTTCTAGTATTTGAGCCCATAACTCAAGCAACATCACTTTCCGACTGACATCCAATTCAGGGTGGTCTTCCAAACAATCGGACACACGAAAAAGCAAGTAGGCGAGACCAACAGAATCCCTCAGGACTCTGGGGAGGAATCTTATAGATAGGGCAAATGTTCGGCTTACCTTATCAAGCATCTGTCCGTACTGTTCCATAAAGCTATCCCACTTGGTTAGACGACGTTTCCTGAGAATGTGCTTCGGGAAGTTGAATTGTAACTGCTCGGTCATTCCTTGTGCAAGTCGCAAGGCGTAGGAAGTAGTAACTATAACCGTTCCATCATCGATTGTTAATGGACTATTGGTTTTGAACCCGAACACATTATATGGTTGGTTGATGGGGGGATGCAAGGACTCTATTCACCTTCCACATTTGGGCAGGGAAGGGGAGCGAAGAAAATTGGCTATGCCCAAAGCTCACTATGGTTGAGTGATCAGATTAGAGCTGCTCGAACTGGGCCACATCCAGCACAAAGACGGTAGCGCGGGCCTGATCCGGTCTATCTGAATCTTCCACGTTCGTCCGTATGATCTCCAGCGCGCTCTCAATTTTTTCCTCATCGGTGCCAATGAGCAGCGTTACGTTGCCTTGTCTCAAGAACCCGCCTGTCGAGGCAACGCGCGTCACGCGAAAGTCAGCCTTAACAAGTGCCTGTGTCACGGGATCACAATCTTTCTTTTTCAGGATCGCCATCATGAGTTTCATTGCTAAAATACCTCGCATCTATCGATATCAAACACAAAGACAGTTGCACCCTTGATTTCTAAACGGAGAGGTTCGCCGAGCACGAGCCCAGGCATACCCTTCGGAGATGTCACGTATTCAATCTTGGTCCGCCCCGCGTTATTCAGTGCTTCCACGGCTAGATCAAGCTTCCCCTCTGGGAGCCCAACAAGCAGCAGATGATTCCTCTGCCGCAGGAAGCCGCCCATGCTCTGGATTCGCGTGGTTGGGATATTTCGGTTCGAAAGGGCATTAGACACATTTTCAAGATCACGATTCTGTACGATCACCATCATCAATTGGCAAATTTCATCTTCGATACGTTCATCAAAGATCTGCCGGTTCCATTGATCCGTGGTTGTATCCAGAGCAACATCAACTTCTGCAGCAAGCTGTTCAAAGGTTTCCTGACTGATCACGCCATCCGAGCGGAGAGTCGACAACGTGTTCCGTTGAGCCCGGAGTGATTCGCGCCGGGCCGTATTTATTTCACCCGCCTCAAGCTCTGGCGCGGCTTGAAGCGCCTCCTGGACGGCGGAAGTCAGTGCCTTCACCCGTTCCAGGATGGTCGGGCGTATTCTCTCCCAGGTGTGGTTGGAGACCAGTCCTATCCGGTGCAGCCGTTCCACGTGTTCATATCCACTGCGAGCTGCAATCGCTCTTGCATGCCTCTGTTCATATTCAATCTGCGCTTCACTGTGGGTGATTAAACCAAGCCTGCGCAGCAAACCCTCCATCGATATCCCTTGGACCAGAAGCGTGAACAATACGACACTAAACGTCATCATTGTCAACGTGTCGCGGTGTTCCCCTAGCGCGGTGGGAAGACTTAATGTCAGCGCAAGTGCAATCGCGCCGCGTAACCCCCCCCAGAACAGTATATGCCGCCACTTCGAGGGAATACTGCGGCGAAATGAAGTGAGGCCATAGATGCTAATCGCCCTGGCGACAAGAACCGCAAGAATGGCCCATAATCCCAGCACCCTGCTTCCCCATAATGCGCTCACCTCGATTTGCAGACCGATCATGAGGAAGATTGCTGAATTTACCAGGAAGGTGACGTACTCCCAGAAGTTGAAAACGGCGATTCTCGTTGTGGGAGACATCCCTTTCTCGCCGATACTCCCCGCGATTAACCCTGCCGCTACGACTGCCAACACTCCACTGAGATGAAGCTGCTCGGCGATCAGATAGGCGCCGAATGCAAGGACCGTTGTCAGGGTTGTTCCGATAAGGTGATCATCAACCATTGCGATAATGCGGGATACCACCCAACCCAGTCCAAGCCCGACGATAATGCCCCCGCCGCTGACGAGAATGAAATCTAAGATCCCGTCAACGAAATTGAATTCCCCGATCTGTAATGCTTCAAGCGCCAGGCCGAAGAGCACAATAGCGGTACCATCGTTAAAGAGACTTTCTCCCTCGAGCAAAACCTCCAAACGTTTCGGCGCTCCCAATTTTCTAAAGATGGCAACAACGGAGACGGGGTCGGTTGCAGCGATCAAGGAGCCGAAAACTAGCGCCACACCCAATGGCAGTCCAGTCCCGAGGGAAACGATTCCGCCGACCACAATTGTTGAGAGGAGCACACCTACCGTTGCCAGCAACGCTATTGTTGGTGTATCTCGTTGGAGTTGACGGAGGTCGAGGTGAAAAGCGGCTTCAAACAAGAGTGGAGGCAGGAAGAAAAAAAGGATGATATCGGATGTCAGCTCAATTGGTTGACTCGTTCGGAAGGACAGTGCGATGCCAACAAGCACTAATACCACGGTTGAGGGGACACGAAAGCGGCGAACAGCGACGGCTACGAAAGAGACGATCAGCAGTGCACCCAGGATTAGAAATTCTAATTCGACGAGATCAAACACGTTATCCATATACTATTTCCCTGTTCTTCATCAATGATTATTATTCCCCGGCCGAATCACCCCTGCGTGGTGGATAACTGGAAAACTGACCGGAGGATACTTCGGTTTCGATGACGACTGTCTTTATGAATTATCGTCATTAAACCTAAATAAGAATAACAGCTTTCCATCTCCCACTTTAGGTTCCTTCCAATACCCGGTCACACGACGCCCAAGGACCGTATCGAAACAGGCGACCAATTCCGGCTTAATGGAGTCGATTAATCGCTCTGCATATTCTTCGATTAATTTTCGGGTTCTGGAAGTTTCCTCCAGTCGAATTTCGGCTGGTGTGAACGCATTATGGATTACGATAGCCACAAGGCTCTCATGTCCTTCAAGCACGCTGGCGGTGGCTTTCTCGCCCCCATGGGCTTGGATCCAGATCTTCAGAAGGTCGTCAGCCAGACTGAGGAATAAACCATCAGTATTATGCTTATCTTCCTGCATCCTCTTTTTCCATGTCCAATGCCATAAATATGGTTGAGGGTCTCTAATCCCTGTGGTTGATATGTGATCTAAAAACCGACGCGTCCCCTTCAATTCGAGAGTCAACGTCGGCTTATTTTGCATCCAGCTTTCTTGTATTAGAAAGGCCGCTCTTTGCCTAACCTGCCGCGGCAACGATGTTCGTTTAAATTTGAGTTCCTTTGAAAATTATCATTTCCAATCCGTGTTCGTGCAATGACGATTATCTAGATGAATTGCCCAAAATAGCCAGATCGTTGTGGTGAGTTCTTCTCCGATCGATTCGGTCGACAGATTGAGGATGAAAGCCAAAATAGGGTAGATCTCTCACCATAATTGACTACTTCATTATTAAATCAATGCGCTGAGATTGGGGCGATCAGTCAAACAATTCATCCAGGTTCCCTTCAACAATCAATACGATAATCCTCTCACCTGTTTTTACGCTCATATCGGTATGCAGGCTGATCACCTCATATCCCAGGATATCCTTAACGATTTTCTCAATAAGGGGCCGTGAAATTTCATGCAGCTGGCGGCGCACCTCTTTAATCAGCGCCTGCCCTTCGCGTTCCTGTGCCAGCTTTGACTCAGCGTGTGTCAGGACGCCGCCAAGGCGGATGAGGATCATGTCTCCCAGAAAGTAAGTTCGCGCAGAATCTGGACCACGGCCTAACTGCTCTTTCTCGAATTTGATGATGGCCTTCGTGAATTCGTCTTCGTACTCACCCTGACTTTTTATGGTATGCATCGGTACTTCTCCCGAATGGATTTCGGACACAAAGGATTTGCTAGTAGGGCACAAACATCAACCACATTTGTCAATTGCTTTCAATCTATGGGTCTGAAGTGTCATATTTATTCTGCATCAAGGTTATCCCCAAATCCAAAATGTTCAATCTGAAAAATAGTGGTCTTGAGTACTGTATCATGGAATAGGGCGAACCATTCACTTCACACAACTGCAAGATTTCATTGATGGATGGAAATGCGATGAGGCGCATAGGTTTCGCTTTTCCGAGTTAATGAACTCTAGGACCCGGGCATCGATCATTACCAACACTGACTCGATATCTACCCCCTGCTTGAAGGTTGTGCCTGTCTCCCAACAGCAGCTACATGTCTACTTTGCTCGCATCGCCTCCGATTGGAATGCAACCGCGAAGTCCATACCGGTCGGCTCTTGGAACACGCGCAAGTCGAAGACGGGCGCAGAGGCCATCAGGTGATCGAAGATGTCTGCCTGGATCTTCTCGTACCGCACCCACTCGGTGGTTTTCGTGAATACGTAGATCTCCATTGGTACGCCGGTGGGGCCAGGTGCGAGCTGCCGGACGAGGAAGGTCAGCCCCTCTTGGTGAATGTCTTTGTGTTTGTGCAGGTAGGCTTCGATATAGGCCCGGAAGGTGCCCAGGTTCGTCAATTGACGCCCGTCCAGCGGGCTGTCCATATCGATACCCTTTTCGCTAATCTCGATCTCCGCCAAACGGCTGTCGAGGTAGTCCCGCAGAATGTCCACTTTCCGGAAGCGCTCGATCATCTCTGTGTTGCAAAAGCGGACTGAGCCCAGGTCGATGTATATTGCTCGTTTGATACGTCGGCCGCCGCTCTCCTCCATGCCACGCCAGTTTCTATAAGCGACATCTAACATTTTATGCGTGGGGATGACGCTGATGGTCTTGTCCCAGTTCTGCACCTTGATCGTGTGCAGTGTCATGTTGATCACATCGCCGTCTGCCCCGTAGCTGGGGACCTCGATCCAATCGCCCTCCTTGATGAGGTCCTGGGCGCTGATTTGAATGCTGGCCACGAAGGAGAGGATTGTGTCACGGAAGACCAGCAGCAGGATCGCCGTGAGCGCGCCGAGGCCTGTCAGGAGCATGACGGGGGACTCGCCGGTGAAGATTGACACGCTCAAGATAATCGCCGCTATCAGGATCACTATCTTCACGATGTCAAAATAGCTCCGAATGCTCATGCCTTTGAAACTCGAGCTGCTTTCATATACGAGGTTGAGCGCGTCCAAAAGGGCGTTAACCGTGACGGCGGACAGCCAGAGGATGAGGAACAGGATACCGTTTTCGATAAGGGTTTGGTATGCCGGAACGAAGTCGGCAAAGAAGTAGATCAAGACCAACGGCGCCAGCAAGGCGATCCGGAAAGGGCGCAACTTCTCGACTAGAATGTCGTCCACATGCGTATTCGTCCGCCCTGCGAAATAAGTCAGCCCACGCGAGAGCACGGCCCGCGCTATGATGAAGGTGAGCAAACTGAGCAAGAAGATCACTGCGCCCACCGCGTAGGGTCTCGCTTCAATCCAGGCTTGGATGTTCGTAAAATCCATCATAAACTCACTTTCCTAATCATTGCTGCCGACTAGCGCAGCTTCATCCTGCAAGGGTTATTATTTGAATCAAACAAGTGTTCAGTACTGCTTAGTGGTTCGCTGATCTTCACGTTCAGGCAGCTGTCCCAAAACCATGTGTGCTGAGGGGGTGCTAAGCACGAAGGAATTCGACTCATGCAAAGCGGCCATTCTCCCCTTGATTCTACGTGTGATATTATCGCTGAACTCAAATTCTCGGAGGCTGCTTTCATCTCCAGTATGATTCGATCAGGGATCCTCAGCAGGATTACCTCGCGTTCTTACCGAATCGCGGCTTGATTCTCGGTCAACTTCTTAGAGAACTGACTCAAGAAGGCAACTACACTCCTAAGATTTCGTCTTTCCTAACTCCTGAAAACACCTACTGAAGGCCGCAGCAGTCCGTTATTCGATGAAAACAAGCCAAGGGTTTGTATTCCCAAGCCACACTCCTATCATTAACGAACAGGACTTGGTATTTTCTCAAGCGCGAATAATGAAATCGGCGCTCTTACCCATCAAGGGTTTGAACGTCGACTTACTCTACACCTATTACTCTTAACGCAAGAAGACTGCTCTTTGTCTGCCCTGACGGTCGTAGTATTACGCTTTTACCAATGGTAATTTTAATAAACACATCGTTGTTAGTCAATGATACCCCTTCAAGATGTCGTAGATCGAACTCACAAGTACAACATCGGCTTGGTAATATCGCAGATCCCGAGTTATGTTAAAGATTACAAAACATCACTATGATGCACTAAATTGAGAGCGAAACGTCAGGAATTATCCTTTATATATGGTATATAATGCCCGGGTTGTCAGACGCCCGACACATCGGCGGCCAGAAACGCGGATGCGCCGTGGGAGGATTGGAAGCTATGACCCATTTGTTGATCGTAATCCTCAACGACCTTAGGTTGTTGCCCGAATTGCTCCAAGCCTGGCAGGCCATCGGCTTGCCTGGACCAACCATCCTTGAGGGTGCCGGTGGATACCGGACGTCCTCCTGGTTGACAAAAGTAGGCTTGGGCGCGCTTGGCCACATCTTCGAGACCGAAGAGCTGCAACGGCGCACGCTCCTGGCAGCCGTGGAAGGCGACGAACTCCTCGCCCAGGCGGTGGCCGAGGCCGAGCGGGTGGTTGGTGGTTTTGACCAACCAGACACCGGGTTGTTGCTGGTATTGCCAGTTGTGGAGGCAAAAGGTCTGGTCAAAGCGCCGGTTGCGCCCCCACAAAAAATATCACCCCCTGCAATACGACCCGGTTGGAAGATCCAAAGGGATACACCCGTGGAAGATGTCGACGCCATTCTGAATTTGAAGCCGACCATCGTGCGCGCAGATACCCCATTGGATGAGGTGGCGCAAGCCATGCTCGCCTCCCCCAACGTACACGTGGCCTGTGTGGTAAACGAAGAAGGCCGGTTGCTGGGGTTGCTTGGTCTGCGAGCTTTAGCCGACGATCTCTTCTTTCACATCCTACCGGAGGAGTTCCTCAGTGAGGCCACCGATCTGGAGCAAGTGATGGAGTTTGCCAAAAAGAGTGGTATGCGCACCGCAGAGGACGCCATGCGGGAAGCCATCTGGGTGAAGATTGGCGAGACCGTGAAGGACGCCTTCAAGCGCATGCATGACCACCACACCTCGGGTTTGCCCGTTGTGGATAACCGCTATCACGTTGTGGGATACATCAATTTGTTGGAGCTGGTGGCGGCTTGCGTAGATGAAGCCGGAGGCGAAGGCCAGGGGGAGGTGTCTCGATGAATTCTGCTTGGTTAGCAGGAGGGATCTTCCTGATCACCTATGGCATCATCGTCACCGAGCGTGTGCACCGGACAATCGCAGCCCTTTTAGGCGGCATGGCCATGATATTGCTCGGTGTGCTTCCTCAGGAGCAGGCTTTCCACTCGGTGGACTGGAATGTCATCTTCCTCCTAGCAGGCATGATGGCCATTGCCAATGTGTTAAGTGAAACGGGTCTCTTCCAGTGGATTGCCGTCCAGGCCGTAAGATTGGGAAAGGGGGATCCCTTCCGCATCTTGATTATCCTCTCCTTGGTGACGGCGGTAACTTCGGCGCTTCTAGACAACGTGACCATCGTAGTACTGATTGCCCCGGTGACCCTGTTTATAGCCGCAAACATGCGTATCAGCCCGATACCCTTCCTCATCGCCGAAATCCTTGCCTCAAACATCGGTGGAGCAGCAACGCTGATCGGCGATCCGCCTAACATCATTATCGGCAGTGCTGCGGGCATCGACTTCCTCACCTTCGCTTCTCATATGGCGCCCATCAGCGCGGTCATCCTCCTTGCCTTCATCGGCTTGTCCTGGTGGCTGTTCAGGAAAGATTTGCGAAACGACACAGAGGCTTCGTATAACTTGGATGCCCTTGAGACTGCGGACCTGATCACAAACGGCCCCTTGCTCCGCAAGGCGCTGATCGTCATGGCGGCAGTTGCCCTGGGATTTGTTCTACACGGGGCGTTGCATCTGGAGCCGGCAACCATCGCGTTGACTGGAGCCACATTGTTGATGTTGTGGGGGCGCAGCGATCCTCATAACGTCCTGCGTGAGTTGGAGTGGACGACACTCTTTTTCTTTGTTGGTCTATTCATTACTGTGGAAGCGGTGGTGCATGTGGGCATCATAGAGATTGTAGCCCAAGCAGCGTTGCGGCTGACAGGCGGGGATCTGAGCCTAACCTCTATGCTGCTCATCTGGATGTCGGCCATCGTCTCAGGGATTGTGGACAATATCCCCTACACGGCGACTATGGTCCCGGTGGTCCAGAGTCTGGGCCAAGCCATGCCCATCGATCCGCTGTGGTGGTCGCTAGCTTTGGGAGCCTGCCTGGGAGGGAATTTGACGCTGGTGGGCGCCTCGGCCAACGTGGTCGTCGTCAGCATCGCGGAGCGCAGCGGTCATCCCATCAGTTTCCTTCATTTCATGCGTTATGGGGTCATCACCACTTTCTTTTCCTTGATCTTAGCTAGCCTCTATGTGTGGCTGCGTTATCTATGAGCCGTGGACTCACGCGAAGGACCGTGTCCTTGAAAAACGCTGGATGGACGCGATACCGTGAGCCTATGGCAGTCATCTCCACAGCGTTCTTAAGCGCTTCTGGCAGCATACCAATTCGAGCCTGATTGCATCAGTCCGTCGATGGTCATAAATCGTCACAAGAGCGGCGATACTGTTTGCCATATTGATTTTGTGTAGCGAGATAATCCGGCAAAGCAAAAGCTGCTCTGCGGTAGTCTAATTGAATTTCTAACCGCCCGGATCACGGTTTAGGGGGATTCGGTCACTTCACTCAACTGTAAAATTCCAATGCTGGATGCAAAAGGGGTGGGAGTACTGATTTCTCATCAGAGGGCTTATGAATTCCAGGATGCGGGCATTGACTTTCTCGGCGTGCTCATAGATGAGGACATGACCGGCATCAGGAATGATTTCTACCTGCCCTTTTGGAAGATTTGCTTTCAATCGCGAGAGAACTGATGGTGGTTCTCAGAAAGAATCGAGCTGTCCCAGGAGAACTAATGTTGGGGATTGGCATTTTTGCAGGTCTTGGTCTGATGGGCGCACCGGATTCGCCGGCATATAAAAGTTTTGGATGAAAACGTAGCCTGCTTCTGCTAAATCATCAATAATTGCTTGCTGTGCAGTCGGCCCGGCAATAAGCGTGGCAAGCCCTTCCAGGGACTTGTCAGAGGGGATGGGCAAAGCCTTGAAAAGCAGAAAAGGTCCTCTCAATAAGTACTCAAGGCGAAAGCGCACGACGCCTACATGACTGATAAGGACTACTTTAGCAATGCGTTCGTTCGCGGCGGCTGCCAAATTCAGAGTTACCCAACCACCAAACGAAAATCCAACGAAGTGAGCCTGGTCCAAAGCAAAGTTGTCGAGGATGTCAATCAGCCACAAGGCTTAGTCGTCTCTCCTTGGCGATAGACGGGATGGCTCTGTTTTGCCCAAGTGCCGAGGGATGTCAATTGCATATACGGCGCATGTTTTAGCAAGACCATTGATCAACGGCCAACATGCGGCAGCGTTGCTGGCGGCTCCATGCAGCAAGATAATGGATACAGGACTGTCCAGAACGGCGGTGATGAGGTGTGTCTTACCAAAACGGGTGGGTACGAATTGCGAATTAAAGGGGACAACTAACCTTTTGAGTGTGGCATCATAAAGCGCATGCAGTGCTGCAAACCCGTTGGACTGTGCGCTTGCTGGAGCCATCTAGGCTGAACCTCTTAATTAACTCATGCTTTGGTTGTGCCTTCGTACTCCTCGCCTGTGTAAGCTTCGTGTAGTTTAACAGGTACACCAGTTTTCCTAAGCCTTAAGTTGAGGAATTCCACAAACAAGGAAAAAGCCATAGCGAAGTAGATGTATCCTTTGGGAATGTGTTGGTGCAAGCCTTCGACGATTAAGGTGAAACCAATAAGCAGAAGGAAGGCCAGTGCCAGCATTTTTATGGTTGGATGGCGCTCCACGAAAGTACTAAGCGGACCGGAAGAGAAAATCATCACCCCGGCAGCGATGACTACTGCAGCTACCATGATCTCAATGCGGTCCACCATACCAACTGCGGTGATGACGGAATCCAACGAGAAGACCATGTCCAACAGGAATACCTGCAACAAGAAGCTGGGAAAGGTTGCCTTCACACGGGCGGATGCGTGGCCTTCCTCCCCTTCAAGTTTATCGTGAATCTCATGAGTGGCTTTGCCAATCAGGAAAAGACCGCCAAGGATGAGGATGACATCTCGCCCCGATACATTGAAATTAAGGACGCTAAAGATCGGGTCGGTGAGCCGAATTATCCATGAAATCGAAAGAAGGAGGAGTAAGCGCGAGACAACTGCTAGACTGATACCTATGATACGGGCTCTTTGTTGCAATGCTAGGGGTAATTTTCCTGCCAGGATTGAGATGAAAATGACATTGTCAACGCCGAGCACTAGCTCGAGGGCGACAAGTGTGATGAAGGCGATCCACATTTGGGGCTCTAGCATCCAGTCCATGAATAATCTATTCTCCTAGTCTAAGGTTGTCCATCCTGCCTGTCGGCATTATCAGCATCAGGCCAGGGCGGTAGTTTTTGGATCCGGCGAAAGGTGTATTTCCCGAGAATGGCGATTGATGCAAGTAGAGGGACGATTATTAGTGCCCCCAGGATGCCCTGGATTAAAACAGCAACCATTATGGCGACGAATACGATGCCCTCATGCATATGAACGCTGCGACTAAATATCCTGGGGCGCAGCCAAATGTTCTTGACATTGATTAATCCCAAATAAACACCGGCCACCAATAAAGCAAACCAGATGTTGGATATTGGCAAGTAGGTCGAGCCTTCAAATAGCGCGACCGCGACTGCTATCCCAGCGGCGATCGCAGGCCCTAAATCCGGGATGATTGTGAGTACCCCGGCAATTATTCCTAATACGAGCGCTCCTGGAACCCCGATAATTACCCAGGCTAATGAAAAAACCACACCGACAATCAACATCAATACAAGGTTCCCCAGAAGATATCCCCGCCATAATTGCTTGATTTCTGTATAGAGACGACGAGCGTCGGGCAAATATTGTTCTGGTACAAATTCCGACAACCTCTTACGTAAATGAACCCAGTCTCGAAGTAGATAATATATGACAGCGAGGATGATGAGTATCCATAGAATATTCTTTGTGGCGGCTTCTAAGAAGTGAAATATATTTTCGCTGAACGGCACAATACTCGTTGAAAACATCTCTGTGAAGTCTGGTAACAACTGCCCCAGGTGCAACTCCTGATCGAAGAGGAGAATCGGTCGGGAGACTATATCCTGTGCTTGAGTAATGATGTCTTGAAAATCGGCGGTTAATATCTGGACTTCAGAAAGCAGTGTCGGCAACATGAGGGCAGGCAAGATGCCAATCACGATGATCCCAAAGAGGAACACAATCGTTGCCATCGCCGGGCGAGACAATCGGGACCGGTCCGCGAGGAAGTCAACAACTGGGTTCAGTATATACGCTATGAGTGCCGCGACCACTAAAGGTTTTATCATGTCGCGGAATAACCAGGCTAGTATGGCGAAAGACACTGCCAGCGCAGAGAGAATCCAATACCTGAATGGTCGGCTCCAGTTTTCAGTCATGGGCAAAACCCCAAATTATTTTTGTCAGGATATGAAACCTCCCCCATTATATCCTCACCAGCTGTTTCATTTAGGTAATTGTACTGAACAACGCTCTTGCGATGTGGGTAAGAAGGAAAGTGCCTGACATTAGTGGCAGGGAAATCTTAATGGTCTCCGTTTATCAGTACCCCCAGATTTCTTGGCAGTCCGATATCATTTCAGGATTTAAAAAGGCTCGGCAACTTCGGACTCTCAGCTATTGCTGTGCATTCGTAATCTGTGGGGTTTGTATCTTTATAATCCCCCTCAGCCCAAGAGTTGGTCTTAGGATCCTGGTGAATAATGGGTCCTCCATTTCTGCGGCGCGCAGATGATGCGGGGACCATGTTCGCACAACTCAGGTTAATGACCAAGCCTGATTTATTCTCTGCTCTTCGTAAGACAGAACCTACCTGGTTGATTGTAAGAAACAGTTTCTGAGTTTTGGGGTGTGTGCTTGCACAGGAGGATGGTTCGTACCTTTATCTAAACAGGGCTGGTTTCTAAGCCCGTGTCACCCCAAGCGAAGTGTCACCGCATCAGGTACTGCGCAGGTTTCAAGGCATTCCAGGCAGCGAACGCACTCGGCGCTGCGGATATTTTCCGGGATACCGGGAATATCAACCGGGCATTCCGCTTCACAACGATTGCAATGCGTGCAGTGATCACGATCGATGACCACCCGCAGGGGGGAAATCTTATTAAAAACAACGAGCAATGCACCCATTGGGCAAAGGTATTTGCACCAGAAGCGTTTCACAAGCATCGAGGTGACGATAAAGATGAGAAGGACACTCATCAGCAGGGGGGTCGTTAATTGAAAGCTAAAAAGCGCCCTCGCCGGGCAGATATCGTGCAAGGGTGGATAAACGCTCATCGTGCTGGCAATCAGAATTACGGCTAAAACCAGATATTTTAAATAGCGGAGCCATCTATCAACGCGGGGCGGGAACTTTGTGGGAAAGCGCGCTTTGCTTCTTTTGCCGCGTATCTGCCTTTTCCCGCCGCTCAAGCGGCGAGCCCACCCGGCGAACATATCCTGCAAGGTTCCAATGGGACACATCCACCCGCAAAAGGCGCGCCCGGCGATTAGCGAGACACCCAGAACGGCAAGCAGGACGGAGAAATTGAGCAGGTTCGTTGTTTTGAGGGTTTGCCCTGTAGTGACGTAAGCCCAGAAAGTCTCCACCCCGCCAAAAGGACAGAATACGTCGAAAGCTCCACCTCTGGATGATTCACCGGGGAGGATGTGGCGGAGACCAATCAAGAACGTCCCCGCTACAAAAAAACCTTGCATCAATCTTCGGATTTTGGAGAGTTGATGTTGATTCTCTGAGCGTTTTGTCGTCATCGTATGAGAATATTTGCGCCTCAATGCGCTGGAGCAAACCCAAGTATTATGCCAATCACCATGAAGATAACTAATGCGGAAAGGATGATTATCGGAAACAGGAATTTATCTATTTTCATCAGGAATGGTTCACCTGCTGCTTGGATGATGGTTATTGGGAAATCCCTTCTTGGTTATCTAGAGGGACATTGTGAATAATATCGCGAATTGCGCCAATGGTCTTTAACCTAAGGCAACATCAGGACAAAATGATCCAGGCGTGCCAGTTTTGAGAGGGGCATTCTCTGGCGAGGTTATTTATCGTTGCGATTGTGCAGCTTGAAAAACCTTGTGACGGAGGCAAGGAAATCAGGTATCTGAAAGGGGTAACAATCGATTGATCCCAGGATGTCAGGCGCCCCCGGGGCGACTCGAACGCCCAACCAACTGATTCGAAGTTCAAAAAAGCTCCGTCTACCCCGTATATAGAGTGCTATGGTGTCTACCTACCCCCATATATGGGGGGTAATTTGTCCACGCAGTCCACTGTTTCTATGGTGTTGTGAGCATTCTGCACCGGAACTGCACCGGAAGCGTTAGAAATGTACGGTATATCTATCAATTCGAAAAAAGGAAAGGCGACTCGAATACCTCTGTCCAACTGGGAACTCTAACGTCGTAGTTTCAACTCCCATGACACTTGGCGGATCGGATAAGTAGCCAGCACAGGTAGTCAATGTGCACTCGGGCTTTCTTCCAAATTGCGAACTCATAGGGCAGTCCAGGCAAGGGTCTGAGAGCCGGCTGATCCAGCGCCTTGAACAGCTCCCGGCGGGACTTGCCCAGATGACGCACACCTGCACTGCAACGCACGCAGTGCGGTGCAAGTGTAAGCCGGTTATTGATCTCCGCAAGAAGATCGTGGATAGCGTTGTTTAAGTCGGCCAGGCTGAAGAACTTTCTGTTTCGCAACCGAGCAAGGACCCAACGCTCGACGACCTGAACGCCAACTTCCACCTTGGCCTTGTCCTTGGGCTTGCGGACCCTGGCCGGGATCACAGCGGTTCCGTAATGCTGCGCCAGGTCATGATAGGTGGGATTGATGTCGGGCTCATAGCGGCAGGG
>CBDAFF010000034.1:0-5530 GCA_965195195.1 uncultured Anaerolineales bacterium
GTCTGGAGAACATCGGCGATGATGTCCGCCAGTTCGGCCACCTGCTTTTCTTTAAAGCCGATCTCACTGATCCATGGGGCGCCCATGCGGATGCCGGAAGCATCGTACGCAGTCTCGTCGCCCGGAAGGGTATTACGATTAACGACGATGCCGACCAAATCCAAAATCCGGGCGGCCTGGTCGCCGGACAGCGGTGTCCCATCCGGTCCCACGACGGATTTGCAATCCAGGTTCATCAGGTGGGTGTTTGTACCGCCGTAGGCGATCTCGAACCCTCGCGATTGCAGCTGTTCGGCAAGTTTGGCGCAGTTCTTCACCACTTGATGCTGTAATTCGTTGAATTCGTCAGACTGGGCGTATTTGAAGATCAGGCACATCGCCGCGTAGACGTTGACGTGGGGACCGCCTTGCTCGCCCGGAAAAACAGCCATGTCGATCTTGGATGAGAGCTCGGGGTCGATGGTCATGATGATCGCTCCGCGTGGGCCATAGAGCGATTTATGCGTCGTCGAGGTAATCACATGTGCATGCCCGAGAGGTGAGGGGTATTCACCGGCGATCACCAACCCGGCAACATGAGCGATGTCGGCCAGCAGATACGCCCCTACGAGATCGGCGATCGATCGGAATTTCTCCCAATCCACTGTCCATGGGTAGGATGAATAGCCGCCGATGATCAGCTTGGGTTGATGTTCCAGCGCTAACTTCTCTATCGCCTCATAATCAATCTGTCCTGTCTCCGGGTTAATGGTGTAAGGCACGATATTGAAATATTTTCCCGAACGGTTGGCCGGCGATCCGTGCGAAAGATGTCCTCCGTGAAGCAGGTCCATGCTCAACACGGTATCCCCGGGGTTCAGCAGCGCTTGAAATACGGCGTTATTCGCAGGAGCGCCCGACAGCGCCTGTACGTTGACGTAGATGTCGTCGGCAGAAATAGCGTCCGTGGAAAAAGCCTCTGCGCAGCGGCGGCGGGCGAGGGCTTCGACTGTATCGGCGTACTCAACCCCTTTGTAATAACGTGGATCGGAGTAGCGGCGATAAAAAGCCAGCCGGGTGCGGTAATCCAAAATTTCATCTTCACGCATCCAGCGCGTATCTTCAGTCGGGTACCCTTCTGCGTATATGTTCTGAAAGGTCGATCCTAATGCTTCGCGAACGGCCACAGGAGAAGCGCTCTCGCTGGGGATGAGGATGATCCTCCTCCTCTGCCTTTCGGCTTCCAATTGGATGAGTTGATGAATATCCGGATCAAGGTCTTCGAGGGCGGTGTTGAAGTAGGGATAGAACACTGGAGCAACTCCTTTAGCACATGAAGGATACTTTCATCTTGACTCTTGCGCTCCGAGGAATGATCGCATAGATACAACTTCGACTTGAGGGTGAATTATCAAGACATGGCAAATACCCTTGTAGGCTATATTTACAATAATACGACTTCACCCAAAGCTCCAAGTTGCACTTAGGCTGATTTAATATGTCAAATAACACTAAAACTCACACTATGTTTATCATATCTTTACTATAATGGTACTGACCATCCCATTTCGATAAGGAGTTGCTGCGAGATCGCACTCAAGTAAACACTGAAGCAATCTTCAATTATTTCTCCTATCCGCTGCCGTTCCAAGGTTCAAAAGAGGATAAGAACATGAAAAAGAAACACAATTTCTACGCCGGCCCTTCGATCATGCCTCAATTCACCATTGACAAGACAATTGAAGCCCTTAAGGACTTCGCCGGAACCGGTCTCTCCATCATGGAGATATCACACCGCAGCAAAGAGTTCCAGGCGGTGATGGATGACGCCCAGGCGTTGATCAAAGAACTGCTCCAAATCCCGGATGGATACTCGGTGCTTTTCCTGGGAGGCGGTGCAAGCACGCAGTTTCTCATGGTCCCTTACAACATCATGAAGAAGAAATCTGCATACCTTAACACCGGGACCTGGGCGACAAAGGCCATGAAAGAAGCCAAGCTGTTCGGTGAGATGGTCGAAGTCGCCTCGTCCGCGGATAAAGATTTCAGCTACATTCCCAAGGGTTACGAGATCCCTGTGGATGCGGATTATTTCCACATCACCACGAACAACACCATCAAAGGAACCGAGATTCTGGAAGATCTGGATGTGGCTATGCCCCTCGTGGCGGACATGTCCTCCGATATTTTCAGCCGGCCGATCGATGTCTCCAAATACGGGATCATCTACGCCGGGGATCAGAAGAACCTGGGACCAGCAGGGGCGACAATTGTGATCATCAAGGAAGACATTCTCGGAAACGTAGACCGTGACATCCCAACGATGCTCGACTACCGAACCCACATTGGAAAAGGTTCGATGTTCAACACACCTCCGGTCATACCTGTGTTCAGCGCCCTCCAAACGTTGATCTGGTTGAAGGACCAGGGCGGTATTCCGGCAATTGAGAAAATCAAGAACGAGAAAGCCGATCTCCTCTACAACGAAATCGAACGCAACAAACTGTTCGTAGGCACAGTCGCGAGAGAAGATCGTTCCAGGATGAATATATGCTTCGTTATGAACGATGAATACAAGGACCTCGAAGGCGCATTCCTGGAGTTCGCTGCCGGCAAAGGCATGATCGGCATTAAAGGCCATCGGTCTGTGGGCGGGTTCCGCGCTTCCTGCTATAACGCCTTGCCCATCGAGAGCGTGCAGGCATTGGTGGACTGCATGCAGGAATTCGAATCTGCCCATTAGGACAAAGCGAAATCCAGGGAGTATAAACCCTGGGTTTCATATCAAGATCATAAGGATATTGACATGACGAAAATTCTGGTTGCGACCGTAAAACCGTTTATTCCTGAGGCCGTTGAAAAAATCGAGAAGATCGCCAGTGATGCCGGCTACGAATTCGTTCTTCTCGAGAAGTACGCCGATCAGGGAGAGTTTATGGACGCCGTCGCCGACGTAGATGCTCTAATCATAAGAAGCGATAAGGCCACCCGAGAAGTCATCGAAGCGGCGAAGAATCTGAAGGTCATCGTTCGCGCTGGCGCGGGCTATGACAATATCGACCTGGAAGCAGCTACAGAAAAAGGCATCGTGGCCATGAACACACCGGGCCAGAACTCAAACGCCGTCGCCGAGCTTGCGCTGGGGATGATGGTCTATTTTGTGAGGAATGGCTATAACGGGAAAGCGGGCACGGAGTTGAAAGGCAAAAAGCTTGGGCTGCATGCGTATGGCAACGTGGGCAAACTAATTGCCGGTATTGCCAAAGGCTTCGGGATGGACGTTTTCGCTTTCGACCCCTTCATCCCCAAAGATGTTATCGAAGGCGACAATATTGTCTGCATAGATTCTGCGGAAGAACTATACAGCACCTGCAACTTTGTCTCCTTAAATATCCCGGTCACCGCCGAAACAAAATCCTCCATCAATTATGAACTCCTGACCAAAATGCCCGAACCTGCTGTTCTGGTCAACACCGCCCGCAAAGAAGTCATCTACGAAGACGACCTGTTAAGGATGTTTGCAGATCGGGAAGACTTTTCCTATATCTCCGACATCGCTCCCGACTGTAAAGATGTAATTGCAGAAAAATACCCTGGCAGGTTCTTCTTCACACCGAAGAAAATGGGCGCCCAAACTGCCGAGGCGAATATCAACGCCGGCGCTGCTGCAATGACGCAGATAAGGGATTTCCTGGAGAACGGTGATAAGACCTTCCAGGTAAACAAATAACCCGGCGTCACAGTTTAATCAGGAAATTTGCAGTCTTAATTGAATACATCAGGGGAATCCTTGTTTTCTCACGCGTTTGGAATTGGTGGAACGAGGGTATTAACCTGATATTCTCATGTTCTGACCAATATACGTAGATCATCAGTGAGGGAAAAAAGCTATGGCAATATTGAAAGCTTTCCGGGGCATACGACCGCCGGTGGGCATTGTGGAAAAGCTGGCTTGCCGCCCCTATGATGTACTGAACTCGGAAGAAGCCAGGGAGGAAGCAAATCCTCATTCGCTGCTGCACATCACGAAACCCGAAATCGACTTCGACCCAGGAACCGACATACATATCCAGGCGGTTTATGACAAGGCGAAGGAGAACTTCGCGTTGTTTAGAGAGAAAGGGTATTTAGAGCAGGACGACGAAGAGTACCTCTATATCTACGCACAAACCATGGATGGCCGGAGGCAATACGGTTTGGTCGGCTGTGCGGGTGTGGAGGACTATATGAGTGGGATCATCAAGAAGCACGAGTTAACGCGCCCCGACAAAGAAGAAGATCGAATGAAGCACGTTCGTATCACTAATGCGAACATAGAGCCCGTCTTTTTTGCTTACCCCGCCGTGCCCGATATTGACGAAATCATCAAGGACATCGTGGAGAACCAGGACCCCGAATATGATTTCACAAGCAACGATGAAATCGGTCACCATTTCTGGGTAATAACCGACAAGAGCAAGATCCAGCGTTTGATCGAGTTGTTCAACGAACTACCAGCAACCTATGTTGCCGATGGCCACCATCGCACGGCGGCAGCCGCGCTGGTGGGTAATGAGAAGAAGAAGGACAACCCGGGTCACACCGGGGATGAGGAGTACAACTATTTCCTGGCCGTGCACTTTCCGGACAATCAGCTGCGCATCCTGGATTACAACCGGGTGGTGATGGACCTGAATGGGCTGACCCACGAGGAATTCCTGGGGCGGCTCAGTGAAGTGTTTGACGTAAAAGAGAAAGGGAGCGAGCCCCTCAAGCCGGCAAGCCTTCACACCTTCGGCATGTATCTGCAGGGAAAGTGGTATGCGTTAATCGCCAATGAAGGCTCGTATGACGACAACGATCCCATCGGCGTTTTGGATGTCACGATACTCTCAAAATCAGTGCTTGAACCCATTCTCAATATCATGGACCTGAGGACATCGAAACGTATCGACTTTGTCGGCGGCATGAGGGGGTTGGGAGAACTACAAAGAAGGGTAGATAGCGGGGAGATGGTGGTGGCGTTCGCTCTTTATCCGGTATCCATGCAGCAATTGATCAGCATCGCCGATACCGGAAACATCATGCCTCCAAAAACCACCTGGTTTGAGCCAAAATTACGCAGCGGATTGGTCATACACAGCCTGGAGTGAGGTCCTGAGTCGCTGACTTAAATGGTGAGCGGAAGCTATTTACTAAACGATCAGAGCTCTCGCAAGTCACATCCACTTGAGTGAGGCCCTTGGCCGTAGGTTTTTGTAGAGTGCGGAAGCTCTGCTTCCGGTTTTAATCAGGGCTTGAAACTATTGACCTGACTATCTGATCCGTCCCAATGCACATCCCACTTGAGCGAGGTCCAGAGCCGCTGTTTTTTGTGATAGGGGTAGGAAGGACCGGTTGAGTTCCCGGTCCCTCCCCCCTCCGAACCGGACGTGCGGATCTCCCGCATCCGGCTCTCCAGTCGGTGGTTCACCTCCGAGAGGATTGACTGGCGGCATCAAAGGCTGTGACTAAGGAGAACAACCCTTGCTCCGCAAAGTAGGCATTGGTCCAGCGATTGACTGAACCATTT
>CBDAFF010000035.1:0-3748 GCA_965195195.1 uncultured Anaerolineales bacterium
AGATGCCGGCATCGAGTTCATGAACTGGTTGATCGCAACCCTCAAACGACAATACGACTTCGTGATAATCGATCTGGGGAGTTCCATCAACGTGGGCGTCCACCAGGGCGTCATCCGCAGCGTCGATTTCATCATCGTCCTGTGCGAACCAGACCTGACCAGTGTGGCGGATGTCAAAGAAGGTGTGCACCGCAGTATCATCAGCCGCATGGGAATGAACATCAACCGCTTTGGGCTGGTCATCAACAAGTGGCAGGACGGCCTCGGAGTTTCGCTGAAAGAAGCCTCCAAATTCGCCAAAGTATCGGCGATGGGCATCATCCCCAACGACCCCACGGGCAACGTGACTCTGGCCGGGAATGAAGGCCAGTCCTTCGTGGCTCGCTTTGCGAATAAGAAAGGCAATCCCAAGGAAACCGAACAGACGCTGCATGGCTTCGCCTCCCTGTCCGGGCAGTTTTATCCGCCCATCGCCGCGGCCTGGTCCGAGCGTTTGAAACGAGCTGGCAAGAAGGGGCTGTTCAGGAGAGGCCGAAAGGGATGAGCTATGGACTTTGAAGATTCCCATGCCGCCAAAGCGGCAGGGGTCGTAAGGAATGAAAGCGGGGCAGATCCGTATCAGGCTGTCCTCGATCGGATCCGAAAACAACTGTCCAAAGAGTTTACAGCGGACAAATTGGCGAACGCAGGACCCCGGGTAACTGAGGCGGCGGCTCGCGTCGCTGCCCAGCAGTATCGTGATTACAACCAGGACGCGCTCACCAAGACCTTGCCGCGCCTGATGATCCCTGAGGAGCAATTCATCGACATGGCGCTGGCAGATCTCCTGGGCATGGGCGCAATCGATACACTGCTTAAAGATGAGACCATCGAGGATATCGCTGTTAACGGGCCGAATGAGGTCATGGTCTATCGACACGGCCACTGGGAGCAGGAGAATGTCTCCTTCCCATCCGCGGACAGACTGCTGGAAATTCTGAACCGGGGGTTGGCGCACTCCAACCGCAAGGCCAATATGGTGACGCCGATCGCCGATGCCGTGCTGCGGGGTAAGGAGCGCATAAGCGTGGTCACCTATCCAGTCGCATCCCCCCACCCCACAGCGGTCATCCGCATCCCCAGGGCAAAAAACATCAACCTGGAAGATATGGTGAACCCCTACGAGAGCGCGCAGGAAACCCCAACGGATGGAACCGTGAGTGATTATAAAGGCCTTATGGAAGGCGATATCGAAGGGCTGTTATCGCCCCAGGCAGCAGCCTACCTTCATGGGGCTGTGCTCGCCGGTTTGAATATCGTGGCGGTAGGACCGACGGGATCGGGTAAGACGACTCTCTTGATGGCCCTGGGGCGCAAGATACCCAGGGGTCAGCGCATCCTGATCATTGAGGACACGCCCGAGATCGACCTGTATCCCGGAGAAGAAGCACCCAGCAACGTGCTTTATCTGAGAACAAGACCTTCGACGATTGAGGGATTGAAAGCCATCGAGCAGGAAGACCTGGTGAAGCTGGCGCTGCGGCAGAGACCGGACGCCCTGACGTTGGGTGAGGCGCGTGGACCGGAGGTATTCGACCTCTTGAACGCGTTGAACACCGGCCACAAGAACGGTCTGACCAGCATCCACGCGTATGGCGTTGAAGAGCTGTTCAGCCGCATGTTCTTGATGCTGGCGCAAAGCGAGCGCGGTCGGCACCTGGATACCTATCGGGCCGCTCATTTAGTCGCTTCGACTCTGCATGTGGCTGTTTCACTCGAGATGGTTGGCAACACACGCTTCGTGCGCACCATCGCTGAACTGACAGGAAACGTGGTCCAGAAGGGAACCGCGTACGAGCCGGAAATGAAGGCCATCTTCCAGCGAGAATCGGCTCGGGGCAAGTTGACCGGTCCCCTGCATGAGTCGGACCATACGAAGATGCTCGAACAGGCCGGGATCGCAAAGAACGTGTACTCACCGGCTTGAGAGGCCTGAGGAGGAAGCAGGTATGGGATTGTCACTACATATTCTTGGAGCATTGATCGCCGGCGCGGGCATTTTCGTGGCCATCATTTCTCTGCGCTGGTCGCGGGCGGGGCAAAATCTAAGAAGGATCAGCGAATTGCGCAGGACGGCAGACGAGACCCTCGATGTTGAGCCGATGGAAGATGATTTCTTCCGCTCGGTGAGCAAACGCGGATTGGATGTTACCCTGGCTCAGGCAGATCTGGACGTTACGCCAGCGGGGTTTGTCCGGACCGGCATCCTTCTTGGTTTGGTTGGCCTGGCAGGTGGTTATCTGGTGAGTGGAGGATTGATCGTCGCCGCTTTTACGACCGTGGGATCGGTGGTTCTCTATATCTATTGGCTCCAATGGCGCAGGGACGAGAAAAGGCTCGAATACGAAGAGGCGTTGGCCGACATGTGCGATCGCATCTCCGCTGGGGCCACCCTGACATCAACCCTGCAGGGAGCTATGAATCACGCCGCAGAGACAGCGCCAGAGATTGTAAAAGAAGATTTCAATTACATCGCCAGCCAGCTCACCCAGACCGCCAGCGTCAAAACCGCCTTCGGTGATGTCGTGAAGCGCAGGGGAAGTTATTCACTGGCGATGATGGCGGATACCCTCGAGGTGTGGTCCCTGCGGGGGGCGACCATTTCCCTGCAGGAAGTGCTGGCGCCGCTGAGCGGGACGATCCGGGCGATTGCCATGGAAGGCCGCCGCATGAACAGCGAATTGACGCGGGCTCGATGGCAGCTCTTCATCGTCGCCATTGCGCCGGCGGGGTTCGTTTTGCTCCTGCGATTGACCTCACCCGCGATGGATCGTATATACGCAAGCATGACAGGACAGATCGTGCAGATTGTGGCTTACACAATCGCCGTCGCAGGTTTCCTGCTTGGACAGCGAACGATGCGGCGCGTGCGCCGTGTGATGGAAGTTGAAGCCAGTTAGGAGACGGACATGGATGCAGCATACATACAAGCAGCAGCGCTGGCTCTTCTAAGCGGGATCGGGATATTCTTGATCTTTGCCTCCTTCTCCGTTCCGCTCACTGCCGCAACACGGCGGATCATGGATGAGTCCGCGGGTCCCAGGCTCGGAGGCATGGCAGAAGGAAATATCTCCCGCGCTTTCATGGTCGACATCAGTAAACGCATCAAGCCAGAGAGTGGAGACCTGGAAGAACGCCTGCGCAGATCCGGATGGTTTTATCCATCCGTTGCCGAGTTTCACGCACGCCGGATCGTTGCCAGCCTGGTTTTTGCCTTCCTGGGCATCGTCCTCGCCGTTGGCGCCATGATCGCCATCGGCATTCCTGTCCGTTTTCTTTTCGTAGCTGCAGCGGGCACCTTGTTTACGATACTCGGTTTCCTCTTTCCAGATCGGGCCCTCGATAACGCTATAAAGAAACGCCGTGATGTGCTGAAGCGCGAAATGGGGTTCGGCCTTGAGAAGATCTCGCTCTTCCTACAGTCCGGATCTGATCTGCTCGAGGCGCTTGGGCAGTCATCATCGCTGGGGATGTTCGGGCGTGCATGCAGCCTGATCGCAGCCCAGGCTGGAACCGGGAGACCGATCAGCGAAGTCAACAGCATGGTGCGGGATGAACTCCCGATAACACCCGAATTCGATGAGTTCCTGCAGCTCGTGCAGACAAGCATTGTCAAAGGGCAGGAGATCGTGGAACCCTTCCGACAGCGAGCAGCATCGATGAGAGAGATGCTGCGCAGGGCAATAATCGAGGAAGGTCACAGAGCGTC
>CBDAFF010000036.1:0-8724 GCA_965195195.1 uncultured Anaerolineales bacterium
CAATCCAAGGTAGCACTTTTCGAATTCACCAGTCCAGAGCGAATCGCGGGAAACCCAGGATCCAGATGTCCTTTGTTGGAATCCAGTAATCGAGGGTCCGGATAGTAAGGCTGAATTAGTGTGAGCTACCATTGAATGCACCTACGTCCTCCCAGACGTCAGGGTTCACCCTATTCCTTTTTGGTCAAGGAAAACGAATTTCAAGATTCAGAAAAGCCTGACGGTCTCCGTTTCGTGCGGGAGGCTCAATGTGAGCGCTTTAGAAACAGGCTGATAACCCCCAGGTTACGAGTTCGAACCCTGTAGAAGGGGGCTTGGAAGAGAAAAGGCACCCTCGCGGGTGCCTTAAGGTAGCGGGGCTCAGATTCGCGTGTCCAGAGCGAAGCGTGGGAAACTGAGGACCTTCAGGTTATGAGATGGAACCCTGAAAAGGGGGCCTTGGACCGTCAGGCTGGTGTTCCAAGGGTGACCTTGCGATTTTCGACTACTTGGAACCCAGCGAGCATTGGTTTCAATGATCCTACACGCGGAGAGTCAACCTGGCAAGTGTAGTCGGGGTTTGAACAGGAACGCCACAAACCTAACTTTCATTCTTCTGTGTTGTACTTGGTTGTTGAATCTACGAAATCACAGTCCGCCTTCTTTAATAGGAGTTCAAGACCGTGATTGTATCGCTCATTCTGTGTCTAAGCACACTTTCCAGAACGGATGTCCTTTTTCGGCCACTACACCCCAGCACCTCGCTAGCGTGCCAGATTAAGTCCGCATCTCCATGCATGATCGCTGCATTCGCAGAGATGTTTGCACCGGTCGATCAAATACAAGATATTCACATTCGTGAATCATATCTGCAATTGTGAATGTTCGGTGGTACACTATATCAAAAGCCGCTGCTCTCTCACGAAAACAAAATTGATATGAGCGCAATAAAAAGCATCGCACTGCCCAAGGATCTGGAGAATCGCGAATTCCTCGCCCGTATCGCCAGCCTATATTACGAGGAGGGATATACACAGCAACGCGTCTCAGAGGAGCTTGGGTATTCACGATCTGCTATCTCACGCTTCCTTACTGCCGCCCGTGAGGCTGGCGTCGTTGAGATCAAGATCCATTACCCAATGCGCCGGAATAACACCCTCGAAGCCGAACTCCGTGAACGATTCCACTTAGAGATCGCACGCGTGCTTGTCCGAAATTCTATGAATTACACACGCATGCTCAACCGCCTAGGCGCACTCGGTGCCCGACTCGTCGAAGAGCATATTCGCGATACCACAACCCTGGGTGTCTCCTGGGGTACGGCCGTCTTCGAAGTCGCCACCAACCTTCGATCACCCCACCTGCCGAATAGCACGGTCATTCAGCTTATCGGTGCACTGGGCACACCCGATCCACAAATCGATGGCGGAGAGCTGGTCCGGTTTTTCGCCAGGTTACTGGGAGGTCGCTACCGCATCTTGCCCGCCCCGGCGATCGTCGACAGCCGTGATGTCAGGGACGCCTTGATGAACGACCGGCCGGTTCGCGAGACTCTCGATCTAGCGCGCCAAATGGATCTCGCGGTTGTCGGGATCGGAACTACGAATCCATCAATGTCAAGTCTTATTCGTGCGCAATATCTGACTGAAAACGAGGTTAGCGCCATTGCAGAAGCCGGCGCGGTCGGGGATGTATGCGCTATCCATTTCGATATCGAGGGAAAGGTGCTCGATATCCCAATCGCCCGTAGGGTGGTGGGTATTCGGCCAGCGGATCTGAAGAAGGTTCCTCTCACCATCGCTGTCGCCGGAGGTGAAGTAAAAGCTCCCGCAATACTCGGCGCCTTACGATCTGGTCTCGTGAAAGCGCTGGTTACCGACGACGAGACAGCACGGATCGTCCTTAAAATTGATAAAGAGAGGGCTCCGCTGCCGCATAGCCCACAGTAATGATTTTGAAAGGCATGGACCAATATGAGCAAGAGAAAAGCCAAAACTCAAAAAAATAAAGATCTCTCACAAGCGATGCTGGAACAGATCGGGGAGTCAACTGCTCGAGAGATGCTTAACATGATGATTCTCATTCGGGCTTTCGAGGAGAATGCTGACGAACTCTACATCCTCGGAATAACCCACGGCACAATGCACCTGTCCATCGGACAGGAAGCTTCCGCCGTTGGGTCGTCGTACGCCGTGCGTCGCGGCGAGGACTACCTCTTAAACCACCACCGCGGCCATGGGCATGCTCTCGCCTGGGGCAGCGAAATCAATCTCATGATGGCCGAATTTCTCGGGAAGGAAATCGGCTATTGCCGCGGTCGCGGAGGCTCGATGCATATCGCCGACATCGAACGCAACAACCTCGGCGCCAACGGGATTGTAGCTGGAGGTATCCCTATTGCTCCAGGGGTAGCAGTGAGCATCAAATTACGAAAAACTGACCAGCTTTGTCTCTGCCTCTTCGGTGACGGGGCCGCTAATGAGGGTGCTTTCCATGAGTCCCTAAATCTTGCCTCGATATGGGACCTCCCGGTCATCTACTTCTGTGAAAACAACCAATATGGGATGTCAATGTCCGTCGATCGCGCCTTCAACATCGAACGCATCAGCGATCGTGCCTGCGCTTATAACATTCCCGGTGAAACGGTGGACGGGAACGATCCGCTAGCGGTGTATGATGCTGTCTTTAGAGCTGCGGCGCGAGCTCGCGCAGGTAAAGGACCTACTTTGATTGAAGCCCTCACCTACCGCTGGAAAGGTCACTCAAAGAGCGATCCCCAGGCTTATCGTAGCCGCGATGAGGTCAAGGAGTGGCAGGGGAAAGATCCCATTCCACGATTCGCAGCCGTGTTGAAAAACGCGGAGATGTTGGACGATAAGCTATTTGATGCTATGCGCGAAGAGGCTCAACAAAAAGTAGAGCAAGCACTCGCCTTCGCTAAAGAAAGCCCCGATCCCGATGTCTCCACGATCATGGATGGTGTCTATGCCTGAGAAACGAGAACTCACGTACACCGAAGCCCTGCGAGAGGGCTTGCGCCAAGTGATGGAGAAAGACGAGAGCGTGTTCCTCCTTGGCGAGGACATCGGTGTCTATAACGGTGCTTTTGGTGTAACCGCGGGTCTTCTGGATGAGTTTGGGGAAGAACGCGTACGGGATACCCCTATCTCGGAGGCCGCGATCGCGGGCGCCTGCCTTGGCGCCGCTCTTACAGGTATGCGCCCGGTTGGCGAGATCATGTTCATGGACTTCGTCGCTCTGTCTCTAGAACAATTAGCCCTCCAGGCCGCCAAAGTCCGCTTCATGTTCGGTGGAAAAGCGAAAGCCCCATTCGTCCTGCGAATGCCCGCCGGATCCGGTACGGGTGCAGCCGCCCAGCATAGCCAGTCGCTAGAGAACTGGCTTGTCCATGTACCAGGACTTAAAGTCGTCATGCCCTCGAACGCCTACGATGCAAAGGGCCTCCTGATAGCTTCTATCTATGATGACAATCCGGTAATCTTCGTGGAACACAAACTGCTTTACAGCACTAAGGCTGACGTGCCGGAGGAGATGTACGAAGTGCCATTGAGCCAAGCGCGTGTCGTCAAGGATGGAACAGATTTAACGATCATCGCCACTTCACTCATGGTGCATCGAGCGCTTGAAGCGGCAGCACAATTAAGTGAAGAAGGAATTGAAATTGAGCTCGTTGATCCCCGCACGCTCAATCCGCTCGATGATGAAACCATCATCAAATCGGTGGTGAAAACCAGCAAGGCCCTCATCATCCACGAAGCCGTCGGGACGGGTGGTTTCGGCGGAGAAATCTCTGCCCGCATCGCCTCGAGCGAGGCCTTCGATTATCTCGAAGCGCCTATCCGCCGTCTAACGGGGTTGGATATCCCCATCCCGTACAACCGAACGCTCGAATACCACGCCGTACCGCAAGTAGAGGACATCACCATGGAGGCGCGTAAACTTGTAAGGGGTGAATACTGATGACAAAGAAATTCCGAGCAAGATTCGAATCTCCCCTTTTCCCATGCGTTGTGCGTTCTAACAAGAAGTGTCATCTCGCACCGAAGGAGTGTGTATTATGGCAAAGTCGGTGATCATGCCGAAATTCGGGATGACTCAGGAAGAGGCAACAATCGTCAAGTGGATCGTGAAAGAAGGCGATTTCGTCGAGACGGATGACCCCATCGTCGAAGTGACAACCGATAAAGTCAATATGGAAGTTGGCGCTCCTGCAGAGGGTTACATTGGAGGGATCCGCTTTCAAGAAGGTGACACTGTCCCGGTGACAAAAGTGATCGCCTATATTCTCAAAGAGGGTGAAGCCCCCCCCGAAATCGAGGAAACATCTGCCGCCCCCGTCAAAACCGCACCAACCATCACTCAAGCGGAAACCCCTTCGGAGACTACTCAAGCCACCCCCGTTGCCCATCGTCTCGCCGAGGCAGAGGGCATCCAACTATCAACCGTAAAAGGGAGCGGATCCGGCGGAAAGATAACACGTGAAGACATCGAGACCCACCTGGGCAGAGAAGCTACAACATCTACCTTAGCCAAGAAAGTGCGGGCGACTCCCGCGGCGAGGCGCGTTGCAAGAGATCACAGCGTTGACCTTCTAAGTCTCTCAGGTTCTGGTCCCAGGGGAAGAGTTCAAGGAGAGGATGTGCGTGCAGCCAGGGGAAAGCCGATCCCGAGACTGGAGCCATCCACCCTGGAATCCTCGGGGGAACCTGTCGTAGTTCCTCTTGAGGGGCTGCGGCGCACCATCGCCGAACGCATGCAGGCCAGTTACCAGCAAGCTCCCCATATCACCCTCACCGCAGATGTGGACATGAGTCGCGCGATCGAGTTTCGCTCCTTCGCAAATGCCCGACGGCCCGAGGGGGAGAAAGTCTCGATGACTGCCCTCATCTTGAAGGCAGCAGCCTGGACATTGAGACAGCATCCTCAAATGAACGCCTATGTTGCAGACGACAGGGTCACGCTTTTTCCTGATATCCATCTCGGAGTTGCCGTGGCTATAGATGAGGGTCTCATAGTCCCAGTTGTACATTTCGCCGACCGAAAAGGGCTTTATCGAGTTGCCGATGAAGTAAATGATCTAACCGGCCGTGGCCGCGAAGGTTCGCTGATGCCCGATGACGTCGCCGGGGGCACATTCACCGTTTCAAACCTGGGGATGTTCAGGGTCGATCACTTCAGCGCGATACTCAACCCACCCCAAGCTGGAATCCTCGCGGTTGGTAGGACGGTGCGCCGCATCGTGCCTGACGACGATGACCAACCCATCGTGAAACCGATGATGGCGATCACCCTCTCGGCTGACCATCGAGCGATCGACGGCGTGCTGGCCGCTCGCTTTCTGGAAGACATATGTACAGCGCTTGAAGAACCAGGAAGCGTGATGCTATAGTTTATTGGGGTCAGCGCTTCACATGGTGATCGAACGAGGAGCGCCTTATTCAAGTATCCACCTGGAGCCGAATCGGATGCAAAAACTAAAAGGAATTCCAGCCTCTCCTGGGATCGCCAGTGGTCCAGCGTACATCTTCCAAGAGACTCAGGGCAATCGCGTTTTCATAAATTGATAACCTTGAGCAGATAATCCATGTCCATGGCGCAGATAAGCCGCTTCGCTTTTGCACCACACTTTTTCGTCTTCTCTTTCCTCAAGACATTGAGTGCAATCTTGCGCATGATCGCCATATTCTCGGGCGCATGGCCTTTGCGAGTTCGACTGTCATCCTCCCTGAAAATCACATCCAGACACCAATGAAGTTTGTTCTCCACTTCCCAATGCGTGCGGATATAGGTGAGCATCGCTCCCGCACCGACATCCAGGCTGGAGATGAAATACCGCATCTCTGACGTTTCTTTCTCTCCGATCTTCCGGGTTGCTTCCACAATGGCGATGCTCTTCAGGCCCTTCCACTCACCATCGCGATCGACGTATTCCAGATATTCAGGGGCAGCTGTCACCCAGCAATTTCTGATCTCAATTCTGCCGTGACCTTTGTTCACCGTCCGGGCACGATCAAAGGGAGACCCCTTGAATTCGTCTTCCCGGTCCACCTGGAACAAATGGCGAATATCCTCATACAATTTCCCCTGATTTCGTTTTACAGCCAGAACATACTCAGCTTTTTGCCCCAAAATGGCTCTGGCAATCCCTTTTTGTGTGCCAATGGCATCAATTGTGACGATACAGCCACGGATATCCAGGAGTTTCAAGAGTTCCGGGATGGCTGTGATTTCATTGCTTTTATCATCAATTTTCCGCTGACCGATCACCAGTTCGTTCTCGCTGGCCCAGGCACTTACCAGGTGAATTGGCCCCTTTCCATTGGCCCGATCATGCGATCGGCGAACAGTTTTCCCATCGATGGCGATGACCTGCCCGGTTGTCATTTCCGCAACTTCTTTTATCCAACCCATGAAGCAGTTCTGAAACTCATCCGGGTCTATCCAGGCAAACACTTTCCCAAATGTGTCATGGGATGGAATCCCATGTGGCAGCTCAAGAAACCTCCTGAACCAGTCTTCCTTAGCTTTCCCAACTTGTTCTATGGTTACCCAATCATCTGCACCGCAGATTACTCCGATAATGGCTATCGCAATGATGTCAAATAATGGATGCCTCTTCCCCTGATCTTTTCGTTTGTCGGTTACCTTTGAGAAGTGTGTCATCAGATCGCCCATTTCCCTTCCTTTTTGATCTGATGTTAATATGCTTTCTGATATTTTAATAGTCCCCTACGCGAGAATGCGATTCCACTGCCAAGAGACTGAGGTCAAGATCGAAAGAAAGACCATTTCCAACCCATCCGAAGAACTAACGCTCTTTGAGAAGGCGACGCAAACCGCCCAGGACCAGATTAAAGTAATTCGGGCAAAGGCAGAATCTGAGACATCATCTGAAGAAGCAGCTATCTTCGATGCGCACGCGATGTTCCTTCAAGACCCGACGCTGATCGATGCGATACGGCAAGCGATTAAAAAGCATTCAATTAACGCTGAGGCTGCGGTAAATGAAGCGGTGGAGACTCACGCGCAGACCCTTGAGAGCATGGATGACGAGTATTTCCGCGCTCGTGCTGCAGATATTCGCGATGTCGGTCGTCGGGTGGTTTGCATCTTACTCGGCATCGACGAGGTGGATCTCTCAAATTTAGACATCCCATCCATTATCATCGCCCGCGATCTTAAGCCTTCTGATACAGTCCGCCTGGATAAAAACCTCGTCCTCGGTTTTTGCACTGCGGAGGGCGGGCCGACTTCGCATACGGCGATCATCGCCAAGGCTCTTGACCTTCCAGCTGTTGTCGGTGCAGGCTCTGATGCGCTTGCTGTCCCCTCGAGCAGCTTGATCCTGCTTGACGGGCAAAAAGGCGAGATCGTCGTAGACCCTGACGAAGCTCTCCAGTTAGAGTTCGCCGAACGTAAGCGAGAGCATGAAACTCGCTCCAGTGCGGAGCTTGAAAACGCGTTCGATGCTGCAGTCACCCTTGACGGTTTTGAAATCGAAGTCGTCGCAAACGTCGGTAATTTACAGGACGCTCACATGGCTCTTGCACACGGCGCGGAGGGCATCGGCCTTCTGATGACCGAGTTCCTTTATCTGGATCGGGCGACTGCCCCGGACGAAGAGGAACAGCTTACCGCTCCAGTTGTGTTCGATCTGCGCCGCCAGCAAGTCAAGGCGATGTAGATCGGAGGTCGGCACCACGTCGCGCACCTGCTTTCCATACGCCTTCGGAGGTCTTACGATGAACGGCAGCGCCTCAGGCGCGCAGCCGCCGATATCCACCCAGATTCGCCACCACTGGGTTCCTGCTCCGTCCTGCCAGCAGAACTCGCCGTCCGCCTCCAAGCCCCGGCGAGAGGCCCGAGCGGACGGCATCTGATCCCATACGGGTAAGCGCAAACCACCGCGCCACCTCTCGCCGATGGACGCCCAGGAGTGAGGCATTAGGCTCGTCCTTCGGTGCGTAGCAAGGTCCCAGATCGGGGATATCGACTTCCCGGAATTGACCAGCCTCTTTTTCGAGAAGGACTCGCAAGACTCCCTCCCCAAAGACGCTTTCCAAGAGAGAGCGGCTTGAGAAGGGATGTCGCAGGAGGAATCCCGCGAGCAAACCATCATTGTTTCTGTATGTGCAGAAGGAACTACTGTCATGGTTCAGCATGGTTTGAACTGAAATTCGCTGGGAAGTGGATTGATGCGTCGTCACCCCTCTCCCCCTTCCGGGCAGTCATCCTTCCCGATGTCGTCCTCTTGATCGGTTGCTATCATGTCCTCGAGGGGTGCGAAATTTACTTTCACCACATCCTCTACGAGAGGCTCCCCGCCATCGGGGATGTCCTTCCGGATCTTCTCCTCTTTACTACCAGCTACTTCAACATGCTCATCAGATCCCCAGGGCGAACCGGGGTAGCGGACTCGATCGAGGTCGGAGGGGATGTGAATATGACCCAGAAAGCAGTGAAGGGGTTGATAGCGATCGACATCCTGCGAGGGCAGGGGCATGTAGACGCCCTGCTCGTAAGGATTATGTATCCGCAGACCAAAGGTGTAATCCCCATGTCCGACCAGAATCCATCGCCCCACCCTAAGCTGTTCGTTGAAAGGCTCTATGCACTCCCCCATCGTCTTGTCGGCACGATAGGGGATACCCAGAATAGGTTTTTCATCCAACAGGAAATCGAGGAGCTTTGGCTCTGATATCACATGGATATTGGGGGCGGTAA
>CBDAFF010000037.1:0-53686 GCA_965195195.1 uncultured Anaerolineales bacterium
GTGGGAGGTTAATGTGTGAACCTCGAGGCGTAGGCTGCACCTGCGGCCGGAAGCAGAACTTCGTGACTCCACAAAATCCACTAACCTATAACCAGCGTGGGAGAATCATCGGTCATTTCTTCCTCAGTCTCTGGTGAAGATCCTTTTATGATAACTTTACCCAGCAGTACTACCGTTTGGTCTGGTAGGGCATGTTTTTCCGATATAATGCTGGAAATTCTACGTCAGGAGGGGATGGATGGGTTCGGAGAACAGTTCAAACGTAAAGTGGTTTGTCATCGCCCTGGTTGTCATCATGGCGGCGTGTCTGACTTGTTCTGTGGCGACTTTCCTACTTATCAGTTGGAGTGTGGACACGCTAGAACAGGTGGGAATACCAGAGTATATCCCCGAGGATCGTGCACCAACACGTGTGCCTCTGATCTCCCCTTCTGAGGAGCCTGAGGATATCGATCTCTCATATTTAACTCTCGAGCAGCTGGCATCTACGATCGTGCCCATCAATGAGCCCATCGAACTTGCGGAGCGCCTGCGCGGTCTGAAGGATGTCCCCCGGGTACTGGCTGAGAGTGCCTTGCCCATTCCAGCCGGAACCGTCGATACGTTCTGGGTAAGCAATGCCGACACGATCGAAAACTTCGAAATTCAAGCCGAGATGGTGTATGCAACCGATCACGTGTATTTCTGGGTGGAACAGGGTGTGAACTTTGACCCAGATGACGCAAAGGCCTTGGTGGATGACTTCGAGCAGGGTGCCTATCCTACGAACAGGTCCTTCTTCGGGAGTGAATGGTCGCCTGGAGTGGACGGCGATGTGCATCTTTATATTCTCTACGCCACGAATCTCGGGGCTTCTGTGGCTGGGTATTTCTCATCAGTGGATGAATTCTCGCCACTTGCCCACCAGTACTCCAATGGGCATGAGATGTTCTACATGAGCGCGGATAATGTGGAATTATGGGAGGAATACACCTATGGTGCTCTGGCTCACGAGTTTCAACACTTGATCCACTGGAACTTAGATCGGAACGAAGAAACGTGGTTGAACGAAGGGTTCTCTGAATTGGCCTCACACTTGAGCGGCTTTGGTGTCGGCGGTTGGGACTATGCCTACGCGAGTGAGCCCGATCTCGCGCTCACCTACTGGCCGACGGACGGCGCGGGGGTACATTACGGGCAAGCCTTCCTATTTGTGACCTATTTCCTCGACCGCTTCGGCGCAGAGGCGACACAGGCGGTGGTGGCCAATGCGAAGAACGGCCTTGATTCTATTGATCGAACGCTAGATGCCTTGGGCATTGTCGACAACCAAACAGGTGCACCGATCACCGCAGATGACATCCATCGTGATTGGGCTATTGCGATGCTGGTTGCGGATCCTTCTATCTCTGAAGGTCGTTATGCCTTCCATTCCTATGTTGCGCCGCAAGTGGGTTTCAGCGACCATTTAATTGCTTGCCCGTCAGGACCACAGGAACGGCAAGTAAACCAGTATGGGATCGATTACATACAGATCGAGTGCGATGGCACCTATTCCCTCTCGTTTGATGGCGCTTCCGTAGTGCCGGTGCTTCCGGGGGAGGCTTATTCCGGCGACTTCACTTTCTGGTCAAACCGGGGTGATACGTCGGATATGACCTTGACGCGCGCATTTGATCTCCAACAAGTCGAAGGACCGGTAGATGCCAGATACTGGGTTTGGTATGACATCGAGGATGGGTGGGATTACCTCTACCTCGAGGTTTCCTCAGATGGCGGGAATACATGGAAGATCCTCGAGACGCCCTCCGGCACGGCTGAGGACCTCTCCGGAAACTCCTTTGGCTGGGCGTATACAGGGTATAGCGGTGGCGGGGATGAACCTCGATGGATTCAGGAAACGGTTGACCTCTCTGAATTTGCTGGGCAGGAAGTCCTCCTGCGATTTGAGTACATCACGGATGCCGCCGTAAATGGCGATGGACTGCTCCTCGACGATATTTCGATCGAGGCAATTGACTATTTTGAAGATTTTGAGACAGATAAAGGCGGCTGGGAGGCGGCGGGTTTTGCGCGCCTGTACAATCGCTTGCCGCAGACCTACCGTGTTGTGCTCGTAGAGCAGGGGCGGGAGATAGAAATCCGCGAATTAACCCTGGATGAAAATAACCATGCTGAAATTGAGGTCACATTTGATAAGGATAATCGGGAAGCGGTTCTCATCGTGACGGCGACGACTCGCCATACATGGCAGCCGGCGGCATACATTGTTGAATTAAAGTGACCTTGGCGAAAGCCCTGCATTGAATGTGGTGGGGCCGGGTTTCATTTGACTCTCTGGTCACATCCAGATAGGAAGTTGGGTGAGCTAGTAAAGAAGACAGAACCGGGCATAGCAGTAGCTATGTCCGGTATTGCTGCTACGAGATTAAAAACCTGGACGAAACCCTAAACCACTTTCTTAGGCTCGCGTAGTTTCTCGAGTTCTGTTTCCAATTGGGTTAAACGAGCCGTATAAGCACTCTGGACCTCGTCGCGGAAAGCTCCGGTTCGTTCGCTGATCTGCTGTCGAAGCTTTTCTCCCGATTCAGGGGCAAGCAGTAAGGCGGTGACGGATCCAACAAGCGCACCACACACGGCTCCGACAATGAAAGTGGAAAAACGGCGCATAGGGAACCTCCTAATCTCACAGAGATTATCGCGCAGTTCTTGCTGTTAACCAAGCTCTATCTCATAAAAAATGTTGAGGACAGATTGAGCAATCCCGATGATTAATCGCGATATCTCGTTCTCAGGAAGTAAATTACCCCGCAGCAAGCTACGGGGCATTCACCGCAGAACAATCGTCATGGGGGCTGCCGCCCCCAACCCCCTGCTTGCCCATTCATCCCGCCAGCAAGCTGACGGGTATTCTGGGATTACTAATAAAAAGATGCGTTCAGTTGGTTCTTTTGCTAGGTATCGGGTCGTCTCAGGGATTTCTCACCCCTTACAGGGGTTCGAAATGACATACTTGGGAAAGGCGCTTCTCCACGGAATGTCATTTCGAGTCAGCCGTAGAACGGCGACTGAGAAACCCCTATGATGAATCTTAAACGGGCTCCTTCTCCGACAGAAAGATCCCATAATTGTGACCCAGCATCACCAACATGCGATATACTCCTCTGCAATTAAGCGCCATAACCAATGACGATGTAGAGAGTTACAATAAAACCCCGTAAGAAGTGGAGGATGAATGGTCACTATCTCAATTGAATATTGCGCAGCTTGACACTATACAGACCGGGCCATCGGTGCGATGGCAGAACTATTAAACACCTATGAGTTTAAAATCGACTCCATAAAGCTCATCCCTGCGGATGGGGGAAAATTTGAGGTCATCGTCGACGATAAGCTGGTGTATTCCAAGCTCGCCACAGGCAGACATGTGGAGCAAGGGGAGCTTACAAAGCTCGTTGGAGAGGTGCTCTAGGAAATGGATCGGTATCCCTTCATCAGTGTTGATCTTACCGCTTCCCTCGACCTTGCAGGAGAAATGGATCAGTGAAAGTTATCCTTCAGCGCGTTCGACGCGGTCGAGTTTCGGTTGACGGCGACACGATTGCCCTCATCGAACGCGGCTTAGTCATCCTTATCGGCGTCGGGCACGCCGATACCACGATTGAAGCGGAGTGGTTGGCGGAAAAGTGTGCCGCCCTGCGAGTGTTTGAGGACGAACAGGGCAAAACGAATCTATCTGTTCAAGATGTGGGCGGAGAAGTACTCGTGGTTTCACAGTTCACCCTTTACGCCGACACGCGCAAAGGTCGCCGCCCTAGCTTCATCAACGCCGCCCCTCCAGAGATCGCCCAGCCGCTTGTCGATCATTTCGTCGACCACCTGGGAGGGTTGGGCGTTTCCGTACATAAAGGTGTCTTTGGCGCCCACATGCTTGTTGAAATCGAGAATGACGGTCCGGTAACGATCCTTCTTGAACGCGATCCCCAATCCTAAGAGCGAATCTACAACGTTTGGGTTGTTGGGTGTGATTTCGATGCGCTCAGCTTTGAGTGATTCGGGCTCTGGCGAGCGGGTGCATAACTAGCGCTGTGTGGTTATCCATGATCTGCATAAAATCTCAGTCCTTGACGGCAGGTCCATGTCAGCTTACCGTCCGGAGGGTAAAGTCTTACATGGTACAATCTGCGTTGATCAAGAATGTGTCGGGTCTGGTTTCTGGAGCATAAATAAAGGAGGAGTAAATGAACGTAGCAACATTACTTTCGGCTCTGGCCACAGCAGCTTGGGTCGCAGCGTTAGTCGTAATTGGGCTGGCAATCGTCCGCGCGTCTCGCGGGCAGCAGTTTAAGGCGGCGGGCGCCATCGTCATCGGCATGATCGTACTCGCTCTGGTCCTTACAACGGTCAGCGCGGGCTTGATCTTCATCCAGCCCACCGATCGGGGGGTCGTGATCACCGTCGCCGAAGGGGGTGTGCGAGACGAAGCGCTTCAACCAGGCTTAAATTGGGTAATACCCTTCCTTGAGAATGTCATCAATTACCCAATCTCTCGCCAGACGTACACGATGTCCATCGCGCCGGAGGAAGGTCTGATCAAGGGCGACGACTCGGTTGAGGCGCGAACTTCAGACGGTCAGATCGTCAGGGTAGACGCCTCTGTGATCTTCTCAATCGACCCCTCTGAAACTGTCGAGCAGCATATTAAGTGGGACGGGCTCTACGTCGATAATCTCATCCGACCGGTTTCCCGAGGGGTGATACGTGACGCTGTCTCGCAGTTTGCCATCGCGGAAGTTTACAGCACAGAGAGATTCGCGCTGAGCGAATTGATCCGGATTGCCATGGAGAAGTCCTTGTCAGAAGGCGGTTTGATTCTGCATGAATTCGTGCTGCGCAACATTGCTTTCTCCGATGAGTACGCCGATTCCGTTGAGCAGAAGCAGATCGCCGAGCAGCTGGCGCAGCAGGCGGCATTCGTCGTCGAGCAGCGCGAGCAGGAGGCTGAGCAGGCGCGGAAAGTTGCAGAGGGTCTGGCTGATGCCGCGGTGATCGAGGCAGAGGGTCGGGCACTAGCGCGCGTCATTGAAGCCGAAGCTGAGAAAGAAGCGCTCGATCTCATCGCTGCCGCCCTGCGAGGAAACCCCGATTTGCTGACGTTTGAATATATCCAGAAATTATCGCCGGGTATCCAGGTAATGCTGATCCCGTCGGATAATCCCTTCCTGCTGCCATTACCAGAATTGGGGAGTGGGATCACGCCGTAGAAACGCAGTGTAGAGAGTCAACCACCCCCAACTCCTTTTTATCGAGGAATTGGGGGTGTTTTATTATCCGGGATATGGATTTCAAGAAGATTGTGGTCTCGCAGTTCAACCCAGGCGGGCGGCCAGGAGCGGCACGAGCATCTCCTCGCTTGATAGGCCGCCGTGTCGTCCGATCAATGGATTCTCTTTGTTCGCCCACCACATGTAGGAGTCCCCGTGGGTGAGGATGGTGACATCTCCGAGGCGGTCGGGTGAGGAGGGGGCATGGGCGCCAGGACCAAACAAACCGGCTTTGAGTGCGTGGTCCGAGGGGATGGTCGTAAAAGACCCCGGCCAGGTCGTCTGTATGTAGTCGTCGACGGCTTCATCTTGGCCGGGACGCATGTAAAGGTACGCGAGGCGATTTTCCCCTGTGGGGAGGATGTGAAGCCGCTGGGTGAGATCGGGGTGGTTGCGCAGTTCGAAATTGGGGTCTTTGTGGGTGGTGATCTGTCCGTGGTCGGCAAAGAGTAGGAGCAGGGTCTTCGCCCCGATCTCGGGATTCACCTGGCGGACGAAATCTTCCATCATCGAAGAAGTGAAGGAGGCGAAGTCAGCCTGCGCTTGTTCAGAATCCGGCCCATGACGGTGGGAAAGCCCATCCACTCCGCCGTAGTAAACCCAGATATAGCGCTTCTTGCTTATGGGCTGATCGGCGAGCCTGCGAACGCCGATCCAGAGATCCGGGATACCGCCAAATGTGTGGAGTTGGACATCGCGGTAATGCATGCGCGAGAGACCGGATCCGCTGATACTGTAATGGAGGAAGGCGTGTGGCTCGATGCCCGCTTGCACCAGATGAGGTCCTAAGGTTGGGACGGGAAGGAAGCTCTCCGGATCCAGACCCGCCGAGTACAGAAGTCCTGCGCGACCTTCAAAAGCGGCTGGCGCGTGGTTGATCATATTCGCCACCAGCCCATATTCTTTTAGAAAGATCTCATACCCAAGGATGCCATGTTCGGCAGGGCTGCGGCCGGTCCATAAAGTGGTCGTTGCTGCACTCGTGGTTGAGGGGACGACTGAAGTAATCGCGCCCAGGAAGCCATCATTAACCAGCGGTTGAAGGAAACTAGCGCGCCCCTCGAGCCAACGAAGAAAGCGGTGCAGGGCGACCGCGTCCACCAGGACGGCCACGACTTGCTCAACCCCCTCCGCAAGCGCATCCAGCTCGGGGATTTCCAGACTCGGGTGGGGAAGATCCGCAGCACCGAGCCATTTACAAACACTGCCCGGGATGTTGAGGATGGAGAGACCGTTATATGCAGGATGCTGCGCATCCACGCCCAGGTCGATCTCTGGCAAACGATGGTCAAGAAGCCTCTGGAGGAGTGAGTTGGTGAGATCAGTCATAATGTTATTCTCTCAGAAGAGTATAGATGAACTTCACTGGTCGAGTGCCATGCATTGACCTATAATTCTACCCAACCTTGCGGTTCTACGCCCCTGAGGAGGATCATTGCAGCAGGCAGTTGGCTCGGTCGAGCGAGCTCAGCGGGAAACTCCCCCCATCGGATGGCTACAGAAAATGCTCCCTGGCAGCCGCCAGCGGAGGATCCGAGAGTACCTGACCGGGTACTTAATGATTTTCCCGGCATCGCTGTTGATCTTCATGTTCGGTATTTTCCCCGTAGGTTTTGCGCTCTTCGTAAGTCTTCACAAATGGCGTTTACGACGCGGCGATTTCATTGGGATCACGAATTACGTCAAAGCAGTGGATAGCCTGGCCTACGTCCTGCTGTTCGCATTGGGCATAGGTGCGATTATTGGGGCAGTTTTATTCTTACGCAGGGTTATCCAGAGCGCAACCGAAAAGAGTGAAAAACCATGGTTGCTAGCAATCCCTGGTTTCTTCCATGCGGTAGGGTTGATCGCCTTTGTCCGGTGGAGCGTTATGCAATTGCCTGAGGTCTTGGATATCGCCCAAAAAATCATTGGCGTCGAGAAGACACAGGCATTGTTCTACAGTTTGCTGGGCGAAGCCTTTAAAGTTGAACATGTCTTATCAGCCTTTTATTTGTTCCTTTTTCTCTCTGCATTGGCAGTCATTATTGGATTTGTCGCTTCACGACTCTGGAGACATCCCCGTAATTTTCAGTACCAGGCTCAGTTTGCGATCGTTTGGCTTGCTTTATTCCTGGGTGTTTTCCTCGTATGGTTCACGTATGGCGAAGCAGTCCGTGCGTACCGGATTTCTTTAGAGGGGGGGACAGAGATCGCAATCTGGCCGCAGGTGATCACCATCGGCTCTGGTGTCCTGCTGATTGTAGCAGCGTGGTTCGTCTGGCGGAGCGCGGAGGGTCAACCGACAAATCGAGGTTTTATATTCAGACTTCTTGCGGCGATAACGATGCTCGTCGCCGGTTGGATCCTGATCGCAGTGCTGCCGCCCGTGATTGCAGCCGGGGATAAGGATTTGTGGTCGGGGCTCAAGGTAACCGCCTTCTACTCTCTGGGAACGGTCCCATTTCAACTTGCGATCTCGCTCTTCCTTGCCGTACTGCTCTTTCAGAAGTTGGCGGGATCAGAGGCTTTCCGGATGATGTTCTTCCTGCCTTACGTCACGCCATATGTCGCCAGTGCGGTGGTGTTCCGGCAGATGTTCTCGATCCGCCCGCAAGCGCCGGTGAATCAATTGTTGAAGGCTTTAGGCTTTGACACGTTGAGATGGATCCAGGAGCCAGAGGGGATTTTTACTTTGATCGCGGAGGGGCTGGGCTTTGCACTTCCCGAATGGGCTGCAGGTCCGAGCCTGGCACTGGTTGTGATCATTATTTACTCAATATGGGTGTACGTTGGCTACGATACGGTAATCTATCTCGCTGGGTTGGGAAACATCTCGACGGAGTTAATCGAAGCTGCCGAGATCGATGGCGCCGGGCGCTGGGAGGTATTCCGGCACATCATCTTCCCGCTGCTCTCACCTACGACGTACTTCCTTTCTCTCATCGCCATCATCGGGACGTTTAAAGCATTCGCCCATATTTGGGTGATGCGTCATGAGATGGCTTTGGGTACAGTGAATACTTTCAGCGTTACCATCTTCCTTGAGTTCTTCGACAAGGTTCGTTATGGTTACGCGTCGGCGCTGGCATTTGTGCTTTTCGCTATAATATTGAGCTTGACCTTTATCAACAATAAGATTCAGGGATCGCGAGTGTTCTATGGTTAATTCTGCTCAAGACAATAGGAACCGAGGGAAGCACGGGCGCAAGTTTCCTGTTTTGCGTCAAGTGATGCGACATTCCCTGACGTATCTTGTCCTCATTTTCGGAGCCTTCTTGGCGGTGATCCCTTTTATATGGATGCTATCGACTTCTGTGATGACGCTGCCAGAGGCGACTGGGATCCGCTTCTTCCCCTCGGAGATCCATCTGGAGAACTATGTCAATGCGTGGCGGGAGGCCCAGTTCGCGGAGTACTTCTGGAACAGCGTCCAGATCACGCTGATTACGCTAACCGGTCAGATCACTTTCAGCGTGCTGGCGGCGTATGCTTTCGCACGCATTAATTTCCCTGGGAGGGATCTGATCTTCGGGATCATGCTCTCGACGATGATGATCCCGGCCATGGTGTTAATCATTCCCAACTTCCTCATGGTGACCTGGCTGGGGAGGATCGGTCCGATTCCCTGGATCAATAATTGGCCGGCGTTAACGATACCCTTCATGGGCAGTGTTTTTTCGATCTTTCTCTTGCGGCAATTTTTCGCCCAGGTTCCGGATGAGCTCTTCGACGCAGCCCAGATCGACGGGGCTGGACATATGAGATTCTTAACTACGGTTGTTCTGCCGCTGGCGAAGGCGCCGCTGATGGTCATTGTCGTACTTTCTTTCATGGGCTCGTGGAATGCTTTGGCTTGGCCGATGTTGGTTACGAATTCTCCGGAATGGCGTCCCATCGCCGTGGGATTGCTCAATTTCATCACTGAAGCAGGGCAGCAGATAAACATGATGATGGCTGGTGCGGTGATCACGATCATCCCGATCTTGATCCTGTACTTCTTCACGCAAAGACAATTCACCGAATCGATCGCCCGCAGCGGCTTAAAAGGGTGATTAAAAGGGAGGTGACTATCGACAGATAAGATCATTAATAGGAGTAGATATAATCGGTGAAGCTGATTTTATTGAGGAGGATTAGAATGTCGAAAAAGTTATTTGCCTGGTTTTTGATACTAGCGCTTGCGCTTCCCATTCTGCTGACAGCCTGTGGGACGCCGGCGACTGAACCGCCGCCGCCCCCCCCGCCGCCGACCGAGGCGCCACCCGCCCCTGAGCCGACGGAAGCCCCCGTGGTTCCGGATGTTGACCCGAGCGGTCAGACGATTACCTTCTGGCACGTATGGGGTTCAGGAACCACCGGTGAGGGCCTTACCGCGCTGGTCGACGAGTTCAACGCCACGAATGAGTGGGGGATCACTGTAGAAGCGCTTGATCAGGGGCGTCACAGTGATATGGAAGATGCGATGAACGCCGCGGTTCAGTCCGGCGATCTGCCCAACGTGACGGTCGCGTACACCAACGCTCTGGATACCTGGTATCAGGTCGGTGTCATGGCGGATATGAATGACTTCGTCAATGACGAGTATTGGGGGTTGAGCGACGCGGAAATCGCGGACTTCTACGAAGGTTCTTGGAACGACGGCATCAACGCCGTTGGAGCCCGCGTTGGTTTCCCCCATGGCCAATCCCTTAATGTGCTCTTCTACAACCAGACCTGGGCGCAGGAACTTGGATTCCCCAATCCGCCAACGACGAAGGCAGAGTTTAAAGAACAGGCCTGCGCAGCCACGGCTGCTAATGCTGCTGATGACGACCCCAATAACGACGGGATGGGTGGATTTGTGATCTACACTGGCGCTTCCAACGTAGCCACTTGGACGTTCGCATTCGGCGGAGATTTTTACGATGAGGCTGGCACGGGTTACGACTTCACCCAACCCGCAGTGCAGGAAGTCGCGGAGTTCTGGAAAGAACTCTGGGACGAGGGCTGCGCTTTTGCAACAGAAAGCTATCCCAATCCTGAGTTCGCAACTCGTAAAGCGCTCTTCACAGCGAGCTCGACGGCGGGCTATACCTATCAGGTAGGTGCCTTCGATGCTGAAGGCGCGACAGACGATACATGGGGCTTCATCGCCTTCCCGGGCGTTGGAGATGGAGCGGTAGACGCTTACGCTCAGAACTCGGCCATCGTGCTGTCCAACCCCGAGCAGGAGCTGGCCTCCTGGCTGTTCCTGCGCTGGTTCACCAGCCCGGAGACGGCGGCGAAGTGGGTTACGGCGAGCGCCTATCACCCGACACGAGTGAGCACGGTCGACTTGCTAGGCGACTACATAGCGGCGAACCCGCTGTGGGCTGAAGGAATCGCGTTGATACCCCTCGGTGTGGCCGAACCCGGATGGTCCTCCTACGGATCCGTCCGTCGCGACGTGGGAGACACGTTCGCGGCTATTCTGCAGGGTGACGTTGCCGATATACCCGGTTTACTCGCGGAGCTAAATGCCGCGGCAGCCGAGGCGCTGGAGGAGACTCAGTAGACGTCTCTCTCGAATCAGTTTGTGTTAGTTTTATGAACAAAGTGGCGGGGGCGGCGATATCGTCGCCCCCGCTGTTTATAGATCAATATTGTCGGATTATGGCTCTCGAGAATATACAGGTAAACATCCAGTCCATCCGCTATGCGCAGGTGCCATAAGATTCGAATCGTATCGGATTGTTGATAATAATATAAGTAAGAATCCGGCTATGCGTTCACCGAGGTGAAAGCCAGGGTCTTATTCCTAAGGATAATTAGATGACCACAGTTGTGGACGAAGAGCTCATCAATGTCGCTCGGGAATTGATCGCGGCGAGGTTCAAGCAGGGTTACCACCACATCGCCTCTGCCCTGCGCACTACTTCGGGAAGGATTTATACCGGTGTGCATGTGGAGGCGTACGTTGGACGCATCGCAGTATGCGCAGAGGCGATCGCCCTAGGGGCAGCAGCAACTGCAGGTGACACTTCTATTGAGACCATCGTCGCCGTGAATGAGTTGGGGGAGGTCGTCTCACCCTGTGGCATGTGCCGGGAGCTGATCTCAGATTACGCCCCTGAAGCGTGCGTCGTCATCCTTCGATCGGGGCAGCCTGTGAAAGTGCCAGTCATGGAACTGCTCCCTGAAAAGTACAGCCGCTGAATAGTGACATATGGGAACAATTTCAGGACGGCCTTGCTGCTGAGTTCAGCCCCATAATTCACATTACGCGTATCGAACTGAACCAGAACCGTTTTTCCCAGCGCTGCCATGCAGCGATGAATGCTCCCGGGATCGTTTGCTCTGAGGGGGCTTCTGACTACAATCTTGAGGGGAATCACAGGATTAGAGCCCTAGTTATCGGTGCTTGGAACGCACGGTTAAAAAGCGGAGGCAAACATGAGCGATCAAAATGAGCAGGAGCGCCTACGCAGGATTAGAGATCGACAGATCCAACTTCGCGACCCCAAAATAAAGGAGAGGAAAGATCAGAGAGGCGCTGCCCAAAAACATCGCAGCAGCCTTGAATCTTTTTCTCTCACAAAGATTTGGACGGATCTCCCTAAGATCATCAGGGGCACAGTCATCGGGATGCTGGCCGGTTTAGCAATCCTGCTTGTGCTGCCGTACATCTTTCAAGGCGCGTGGGTGGATTATGCAGGCTTTGCCGCTGTTTTCATCCTGGCTTTTCTGGGTTTGATCTTCGGTCAGGCGCTCGATGCGCGTGACCGGCTCATAGATGTCTGAGTTCTGAATAGAAGTGACAACCTTAAGCAGTACAGTCACTCTCCATTAGCAATACAGCTCTCCCTCTAGATCACTCAATACGCAGACCGTCAATAATTACAATCACCGGATCATGATCCGACTTGCGGATGGGGGAATCATCCTCAGGATCGGGCATCGCGAAGTCCGCGTTGGTGTGCAGGACATTCACCTCTTCAAGCGCTGCCAAAATAGAGGGTGAAACGAGGATGTGATCGAGTGTCTGTGCGACACCTTGATAGATGTATGTGTAACGTTCTTCTCCGGACAAGAGATCAAATGGATGCCTCAATCCAGACTCGCGCAGGACGTCAATCGGGAGCGAGTCGTAATAGGAGTTCAGATCTCCCATCACGACGACGTGCGCATCCGGGTCAGCGGCGCGCAGGCGGTCGATAATCTCGACGTTCCAGGCGGACTGGGCTGCACGGCGCGGCTCCGTCGCTGCTTCCCCGCCGGCGAGTGATGTGAAGTGGTTATTGAGGACGTAGAGAACGGGATTCTCATCTCCCATGTCCAGTTGGACTTTTATGAGGAGCGGTGGCCGGCTGGTTAGACCTTCAGGCGCAATGAATTGCTGTACATCCAGGATCTGGGCACGATCGCCTCGCACCAGGTAAGCCACATCGATCCCACGGCTGTCGGTTCCTTCGATCAGAACCGGCATATAGTTGAATGGGGAAAGCAGTTCATGAGCGGCAAGGTCCTCCATGATGCCGAGGTTTTCAACTTCCTGTAAACCTACGATGGTGGGCGCCCCTGCCGCGAGCAGCGTGTTCGCCACTTTTGTAAGGTCGAGTTCATATTTCGCTTTGCGCGGGCGAGGTGGGCTGGAAGGGTGTGGATCAAGGATATCGAAGAGATTCTCGACGTTCCACGTCATCAGGCTGAATAACGGGGGTTCAACAGAGGGAACAGATCCGATCTCGTAGGGTTCTGAGACGGTATCAGGGGGATCGTTTGGTTCAATTTTATACTGGCCATAGGTGTAAGCGAGCGGCCCCTCTAGACCGGTGATCTGATCGCCAGTGGACACGGCGTAAGGAAGAGTCGAACGGTCTAAATGTTCTTCGCTGGAGCCGTCATCGACCATGATCAGCAGACCGTTTGGTTCACCGCGCATGACGCGAGAAATATCGTGTTTCGCGAGCACAAGAGCAGTTTCGCCGAAGCGAGTAGTCGGACCGACAACAAGTGCAGGTTCATCAACGGCTACGAGCATGCCTTCCAGCGCTTCGAAATAGAGCGCGGATTCATCTTCATCCGCCGGAGGATCCAGAAGGAAGGCTGCAGGCAATGCTGACATCGATCCTGAGACCGTGATGTCATCTGCCGAGGAGATCTCGAGCTGCGTCTGTGCCGAGACTTCACGTATCTTTCCTCCAACCTCAACTCGATCCCCGAGTGCGACCGGTATGGAGAGTTCGCCGGTGGAGATGAAGAGACCTTCGGACGTTCCCGGGTCCTGATCGGGGGTTGTGTTTTGAATCCAGAACCCAGCCATATCAGGGAAAACCCCGATAACGGCGCCCGTAGTTGTCACATACTCTAGTTTGTAAGGTGATCGATCGCCCGAACCCTGGATCGCCCATATGGGAACGTAGCTTCCCAAGAAGATTTGTTTAGGTTCACCGACCAGGATTTCAACAGTGGATGGAGCTTGAGCTCCGTAGCCATCGATGACGAGTCTGCCAGCGGCCGCTTGAGCTTGCACACGATAGCTTACGCTGGTTGTTCCACCATTTCCCGGGAGCTCAGGGATGATCCATTTTAGGATGTCCGCGGATACTTCACCATCGTCAAGCGCATCGACAAAAAGTGCCCCTTCGAGGCTGTGAGGCGCCCATATTTGCAGGTCTTCAACCGCTTCAGATGTGTGGTTTGAGGCATTAATTGTGATTGTAATAACCTCGCCCGATTGGATTGTATTTGGCGCGTCTATGGAAATCTGGACCACAGGCGGGAATAACTCCACCAGGTCATCCTGTTGGCGCGGATTTAACTGCATGCGCCCATCGCGTATCTCCATAATCCCCGATGCTTGATAGAGCCTGCCTTCTTCCAATGTTTCAGTCGAGATTTCCGTCAGTTTGTCAACGTAGAGGGGCAGCAAATTACCTTCGTCGTCCACCAGGTCGATCTCATAGCTGTAGGAGAATTCTTCGATCCGGCTGGCAGTGCCTTCCACTTCGACCAACCTTCCCGGAAGGTCTTCGGTATCGTAAGTAGCCAATTGCAGGGAAACAGGAGATGCTGAAGGGGCGTCGCCCGAGGCGATAACTTCAACATCCTCAGGTGTGTCAGGTATAAGCTCAACGGCGCCGCGATAGAGTGTCATCACCCCACGAGCCTGTACGATTGCGCCGATAGGGACATCGAGGGCGCCCTCGCCTGTCGGGACGTAGATTTGAACCCCACCGCTGTCGTCTTCAAGGTATAACTTAACGTTTCCTGCACCGGCGAAATACCCGCCTGTGTACATCGTGGCGACGCCTTCAATCGTTGCAACGGATCCGATGAGAGAGCGTGCGACCCCGATCGGAATGCTACCGGTGGACACAGAGATCCAGTAGGGTTCGCCGAAAGCGTAGGTCCCGTCAGCGGAGGAGTGAGCATAGTAATTTCGAAATGCGGTGGTGAAATATGTCCACGGTACTTCCAGGGTGATTTGGGTCATCTTTTCTGCAGATGGAGGGAGCTCGGAAATCGTCCAAGCTGCAACGTTTTCACTCAGCGTGATGGCAGAGGGAGACTCGATAACCTTAAACTCGGATGGAATTGGGAGCTCGACGCTCAGATTCGAGATCGTTTGAGCGGAGTTATTTCGAAGCGTCAAGGCGAGTGGGAAACTCTCACCGGGTTTGAGAGAGTCAGGCACGGATAATTCGATCTGGAAGGGAATGTCGATGGCAGGGGCTGCCGCGCTGCCAGTGTTTTGGGGTGAGGGAGAAGATTGCAGTAGAAAATCGGTCTCGTTATTGTCTGTATCGGATTTGTTTCCCGCCTCGCCTCCGGTTTTTCTTTCGAGTGAAGTATCGTTCTGGAGTGGAGGAGCGGCCACTCCTTCGAAAAATCCTTCAGGCGCCACGCCCCAGCCCAGGCTGTCTGCTGTGGAAACGGAGGCATTACGCAGGGCGAGACCTCCTCCAGAGGTGTTCAGCCCCTGCGCGAAATATGCATCGGCCGGGAGGCCAAGGTCTTCGCCAGAACGGACGAGCAGGTAGTGCCCATGAGGCGGGATAAGTGTGCCCATTTCCCATGAATAGACCGGCAAATCTACCTCGCTTGTTGCGAGTCGATACCATAACGACCAACCTTGAAGGTCAACCAGATTATCGTTGGGGTTATATAACTCGATGAATTCGTAATTATTATTGCCCTGCTTCCCAGCCAGTATTTCGCTGATGAGGATTGGATAGGTAGATGGCGGCTCGATTGTAGGGGGTTCAGAGCTGGAAACTGAGCAACCAGCGAGTAGGCCCAATAGGACGAGCCCGATTATTAGCCTTATAATGTTTCGCATTCCACCTCTCCGGAAAGTTCTAGGTTTCATCGAGGTTAAGTTTAGAGATGCCGGCTGCATGATGCAAGTGATGCAGGGCTAATAAGGAAGGGGCAGTTCACCAGCGCCCATAATAAAGATTAGATTTCGCCCAGATGAACTCTTGCGTCGAATCATCATGTGAGATCGCTATTTTCGTTTTTCACGACGCTTTCTCAGCATTTCTCTAAACGTAGGAGCTAAAGAGGCGATGACCGGTGAAGGTTCTTCTGGCTGCCAGGCCTTGATTGCCTGATCGGTGGGATGCGGCCAGCGTTCAACGGAGTGGACAATCGTGCCGGGGTTCTCCGCAGTTTCAAGGACGTCCAGAGCCTGGCGGATGACCCTCATTTGCTGTTCTACATTTCCCGGTTCACCGAGGGAGTGACCGAACGGGAATTCCACCGCGAGAGACCGGGGAGCTCCGACTTTCTCCGCCCAATACGGCATCATCGTGACGAAAACTGTCGACAATCCTGCGGCTTCGAGCGTTCGTGCCAACACGGGCACGTTAATCGCACAATCCGGTCAAGCCGGTGTGAGTAGAACACAATTAACGCCCTCGTTTAGGAAAGCCTCCGCCACCTCAGGGCCATAGCGCTCCTCCCATTCTGTTGTGTCGGGAGGGAAGCCCTGAAAGCCCATGAAAGAATAATGGCTTGCAGCCAATCCGCCTATTCGCCCCTCTTCCACCAAGGTGAGAAATCGGTGGATTGGGAGCAGGATGTTGAAATCAGCCTCTACATCAGCGGTGTTGAAATGAAGATGGCTCGCGCCGACTGCGCCGCTCTCGATGTCGCTGGGGATGATCCGGAAGCTGGGATCACCCCAGGTGGGTTTCTGGCGTTCGCCCTCAACATCAAATGGGCGATCGGACTTGCGCATGTACAGACCTGCGGATGTCACCAAACCGAATGTGCATTCACTTAGTGGGAGCCCGAGTGGTGTCCAGGGGATCGGCATTTTCGGCTCCCGCTTGGTCATGCGGTAAAACATGGCGATCAAACGCGGTAGGAATTTGAAACTGTCGACGGTCATTCAAACATCCTCGTTCTGCACTCAATTTTCCATAGGGTCACGCGAGAACTGTTAATCTGAATACACCGACTAGTCGTCCTGGTGTTGCCTAGCCATACTACCTTCCCAGCAATCGGCACGTTTCGGCGGGATTATCTGTGAGGACGGCGTCGCATCGCAGGAAGCGGTAATACCAGAGGCGCGAATCGGGCTTGGGATCAAGCGGACAGATGATCTGCTGGCGGGAATGAGCAAGGTATACATAAAAAGGGTTCAGGAAGAGCAGTGGCCAGTATGGACCGATCATCTCAACACCCCAGATCGGCCAGATTTTGGAGAGCGTGATCCAACCTACGGGCAAATCAGGCGCGACCAGGCGGAGGGTATCTAAGCGTGTCAAACTGAAGGAGAGCACCACAGTGCGGGCCATCAAGTCGAGCTGTTCTAACTCCTGCGCGAGACGTCGGCATGTGGCTGGCTCGAGAAAACGGTCGGTTTTCAACTCCAAAGCCAGCCCGATGTCAGCAGGGAGAATCTCAGCGAGGTCTCCCAGCGTGGGAATCGGCTCGGGAGGAAGCTCTGGACGGGCTGCTGCGGCGTTAAACTTCTTCAGTTCGATCAAGCTCATTTCCGCTACAGCTCCGCTGCCGTTCGTCGTCCTATCGACGGTTCCATCGTGAATGCACATGAAAACATCATCTGCCGATAGATGAAGGTCGGTTTCGATGAGATCGGCGCCGTCTCGCAGCGCCTGTCGAAAGGCGGATATCGTATTCTCAGGGAAGGCAACCTTATTCCCGCGATGGGCCATGACGTACGGTTTCTCCCTGCCGGGGAGATGCAGGTTGCTTCGAGATTTCCTGGACTTAATAAATGGATTCAAAGCACGTCATCCATTTTAATACCGCGGGCAGCGGCGCGGCCCATGCGCCACTCGGAGATCGTTTCGGGAACCGGCAGTACTTCTTCAGCAGGTCTGCGTTCAAGGGTCATAGCTTCGTCAGGGCAGTGAAGTGCGCACAAGCCGCAGCCCACACAGCGGTTCCCATCGATGACGGCGATCTCCTGATAGGTGATCGCGTCGAACTGGCAGTAATCCGCACAGATTTCGCACTTCGTACAAAGGTCCTCATCAACCGAGGAGACGAAAGGTGAGCGGGCAACGACATTCGCAACTCCCATCTCAGCCATACCGCGCAGGATCCCGCAGGAGCACGTACAGCAATTGTAGATATACGAATGCCCATCCTGTTTGTTACCGATTGTATGCACAAGACCGGCGTCGGATGCCGTGCGCATGACGGTATACGCTCCTTCGCGATCCAAAGAGCGAATGACGGGATTCCCGTCGAAGGCGTCAGGGCGCTCATTGAGCACCATGCATACCTCCAGAGGGTGGTCGCAGGGGTCGCCGATGAGTGCCTTCTGCTTCCGGCATATGCAATCGAGGACACCCCAGGAATTGGCTTGATCGATGAGTGAGGTCACACTCTCGAAGGGGAGAACTTCCATATCGACACCCACAGTCTCATCGACCGGGATCACACGGTGGAATTGGGGTTTAACATCCAGTGCGGTGCTAAAAGCCTGTTGGTAATAGTCCTCGAAAAGTTCGGCCAACTTTTCGTCGATGCGGCCAGCCTGGTTTTCGTAAATCCCAACGACGAAGGGCTCTAAGCCGAATCCGATGCCGCCATCAACCTTTCCGGCGGCAATGAGCCCCTTGCGGGACATCTTCTTCAATAGATCGCGAGTGGTCTTATGATCCAGTTCGAGGCGGGAGGCGATTTCATTCGAAGTTTCTTTTGTCAAACGGAGCTGAGCTGCAAGCTGAGCTTCCTCCGGTGTATAGAGAAATTGGAGAAGCCGTAACTCCGCGCCATCCTCCGTCGGAGGGAATCCATCAGGGAGCGCGTTCAACCGTTCTGCAAGCGATTGATAAGGGCTTAATTCCATCTCTACCTCCTCGGGGTGCGAAACGTTGTAAAGCACATCATGTATTAGTGCGTGAGGCTGCGGGGTTCAATCCTCACTCTGTGCATGCTCGGATAATTCTGTTAGCGTAACAATGCGAAAGTCGCGGTCTAGGAGCGCAGGTAAAACCTTATCTAAAGTCGCCACCGTACGCTGACCGCGACCGCCATTGTCATGTAAAACAATGATGTCTCCTGGTTGAGCCCGCCATAGGATGAAATTGGATGCAAACCAGGATGAGGGGATCTGAGAGTCAAAGGGGTGGATGGAACCCAAGGCGAGTCGATACCCATGCTGAATAAGGACAGAGCGCATGGATTTGTTATACCAACCGGATCCAGGCCGAAACCAGTGAATCTCGCCGAACTGGGAAAGGACAGCTTGGGCGTGGATTAATCGACCCTCAAACTCGTCCACAGAAAAGCGGATGCTCGGTTGATCGTCGGTCAGATGGTTACCGATCTCATGACCCTCATTCACGATACGCTGGACAAGGGTTTCGTTGCCTGGAATATGATCGGATAGCAAGAAAAACGTCGCTCGCGCTCCATGTTCCATTAGAAGATCAAGAATACGAGGTGTGGTCGATGGATCGGGTCCGTCGTCGATCGTCAGGGCGAGGATGGGCTCCTTTGTCTGAACGGAGTACAGGACATCGGGGGAGTGAGCGGAGAGTCGGTTGAGAATCCAGGATGGTTTAAACATCAGCACACTGCCGAGTATGAGAATAGAGACGATGCCCAATCTCTTTAAAAGCAACGGAATCTCCTTATTGTACGACCAGTTTGACCCAGGTCAAAGATTAGGGATTCGGGTTCTTGCTGGTGCTCCTCAACCAGAATCAGAGTGGAAAGGTGGCTAACCCACAAATAGTAGGTGGTGTCACCGATATCTTAATTTGCCAGCAGGAAAAGCGGTGAGATGCTAAGCCGTGTCCTTGACAAGCATTCTTCGCAGAACTTTACCCACGAAGGACTTGGGCAGCTCCTCACGAAACTCGATTTCCCAGGGAACTGCATAAGGTTCTAGCCGCCTATGGCAAAGTTCGATGAGCTCTTCCTTCGAGATCTCGCTGTCGGGGCGGGGGACGACGAAGGCTTTCACCCGCTGCCCACCGTCCTCTGCCTGGACGCCAACAACGGCGACCTCCAAGACCTTGCTGTTCTCGTAAAGCACCTCTTCTACATCGCGAGGGTAGATGCTATAGTCACCAGCCATGATCGTGTCGCGTTTTCGGCTGATGATCGTGAAGAAACCTTCCGTGTCCATCGCCGCGACATCACCCGTGAACAACCATCCATCTTTAATAGCGGTTCCTGGATCTGCGCCGCCTTTCTTCTCGTCCCAATAACCTTTCATCACCTGGGGACCGCGCACGAGAAGTTCACCGATCTTTCCGGGAGGCAGGTCCTCTCCCGAGACGAGATCGATGATCTTTGCATCTGTGTTTGGGATGGGGATGCCCATCGCGCCTGGTTTCTGAGGCCCAGCGAAAGGACTTGCATGGGTCACAGGTGAGGCTTCAGTTAGACCGTACCCCTCGACCAATCGACCTTTTGTGAGCTTCTCGAATTTCTCCTGGACCTCAATTGGCAGTGGTGCTGCCCCGCTGATGCAAGCTTTGATCGAGGAGACGCCATAAGCTCGCGCATTGCGCGCTGTGTTGATGGCCATATAGATCGAAGGCACACCCGGAAATATGGTCGGTTGATACTCTTTTATGTGGTCGAGAACCTGTTCCAACTCAAACACGGGGAGCAGGACGATCGTCGCTCCAAGGGCAATCGGAATGTTCATGGCGCTGGTCATCCCGTAGCTGTGCGTCAATGGAAGCACAGCCAAAAAGATCTCACGACCGGTCTCTAGATCAGGGATCCAGTGGCGCGTTTGGAGTGCATTGGCGACGAGATTCTCGTGGGTCAAACAGACGCCTTTAGGCTCGTCGGTTGTACCGCTTGTAAAGAGAATCGCAGCTAGATCTCCGGGTGAGACCTGCACATCAGGAGGTTCCCGGACAGCGTCCATCATCATTTGATCCATATCCAAACCGCTGCTTGATTCATCATGTGTCTGGGACGGTTCCTCAATTCCCCAACGGGCGAAAAGCTGCCGGTAGGTCCGGCGGGAGAGTGCGTCCTTTATTGCCGTCACAATCACATGAATGCGTAGTGTGTCCTGGACCGTGGTTACCAACTCGGTGAATTCGCGCAGGGTGACCAGCACTTCGGCTTCTGTCTGCATGAGCTGCTGTACGATGCCCATCCCTCTAGCATCTGGATTTGGCAGAACGACAACCCCGCCGATTTTAAGTGTCGCGTAATAGGCGATGATCAACTGGGGCATATTGGGCAGGACGATCATCACGCGATCGCCCGGGCGCACGCCCATGCCATGAAGTGAATGGGCGAATTGATTCACCCGCCGCTCTAATTGAAGATAAGTGAGTTTTGAGCCGTAGAAGACGGTCGCTGTCCGTGAGGGCAACCAGCTGGCGGCAGCTTCGAGGAATTTATGCAATGGCTGGTGTGGGATGGGGATGGTATGGGGAGTGTAGGAGCCATAGCTGGGCAGCCAGGGACGATCGGGATGCGTGGGTGATCGGTCGAAACCCTCCCGCCAAGAGGCGCGTTTGGCTTCGTCTTCAGGGGCAATGAACCGCTCGATGTCGCGATTGACCGCTTCGTGGCGTTCGAGCTGAACTTTGTGTTTCGATGCTCCGATATCGATGACCTCCGCGTTGGGGATCCCCTCAGCGACACGCTCGTAAACATGACTGGGAAAATACCGGTCGCGCTCACCGGTGATAAGTAGTGTAGGCGTTTGGATAGATTTCATGAGATCCCAGCCCTGCCAGGTTTGCATGTTGTTGAGCATCATCCGTTTCATCACATGGATCTCTGCATTCCACCGCGGTCGGAAGCGCCAAAACGGTCGGAAAGCCGCTGTTGGAATGCGTGAGAGCAGTGAAGCACCTTTCGGCAGAGGGTACTCCCCCGGGGTGGCCAGGAGGATGAGTTTTTCGAGGCGTTCAGGGTGGCGGGCGGCATAATCGATGCAAATGGCTCCACCGAAGGAATGGCCGATCAGGACGAACTTCTCGGGAAATGAGAGCACCTCAGTAATTTGCTCCAGATCGGCGACAAGTTCATCCATCGTATACTGGGTCATGGGTGCATCGCTCTGCCCATGCCCGCGCAGATCCGGTGCTACAACCCTCGCAAAGCGCATGAAGTGGTTGATCTGATATTCCCAGGTCTCGGCAACTCCGGCGTAGCCGTGAACGAACAACAGAGTCTGTTCTGCCCCTTCAGGACGGATGTCGACGACGCTAAGATTGGAATCCGCTAGACCGGCTATTGGAACATCAGTCCGGTAAAGGTTAAGGTCAAGTTGGACAGCCATACGTTTTAGGCCACGAATCTTTCGCTTCATTTGTCCCTCCATGCGCATCGAACAAACAGGATGGGGAATTGGACGATATGGATAGTGGAACCTGTATTGTACACAAATCATCGCTTGTGACGAGATGACAAGAGCCGGTACATCGATCTCAGAAAATCATCAGCAGCATCCTGCGAATCTCAGAACCGACCAAAGTGCATGTTGCATCTACCGCAGCATCGGGCGGCGATGATGGTTCTCAGCTATTTATATTAACCCGGATGGGCGGTGGTAAGCCTCGCTGGAAAGCATTTGAATTCTCCATCAAATCCATAAATGCTGTTCTGCAGATTCAAGGCAAGGCGCGGTCCAGGGGGTTACAGATTATTGGAGGAATATCGGCGAAAAGGTTGCGAATAACTCGAATTCGTCTCTTTGCTCATATATATAAAGCCGAACCCGATACCGAATCGAGTCGGTTGGGCAGCTTCTCCAGGATGGGACCAGACAGATGTGAACGAGCGTGGATGTGCGTTATCCAGTACTATAGGATTAGAACCCTTTAGGCATAACTCTTGCAGCTTGAAGAATGCCTCGCTGCCTGGTAAGCCGACAAGGGATGCACAATTCCGCGTCGGCTTACCTGTTTCTTGGCAAAAGCCGAGGGAATAAGCGCCAGTGGGAAATTAGCGTTGAGAGATTATGATTTCTCGCCGATTAACAACCTGGAGGAAAAGACCGTGGCTGAGAAAAATCCAGAAACCAAAATGATCGTTCTTACACGGCGGTTAAAGACCCCGGGTGTTTTAGAGACGATGAGCGAACAAGTCCCCGAGGTTATGGAAGCATTTACCGAGATCCACGCCAAACTCATACAGCGTATTGAAATGCTCGGCGAGGGTGATTGGCGGGTCGTCTCGCATTCCCACAGTATATATAATGGGATTCTTGTCGTTTCTTTCCTGATTTCAAGTTGAGTCTAGCGCCAGTCAAAAGTCGATATTGGCTGGATATCAATCCGCAGCTAATTCCTCAAGCAAGTCCACCATTTTCTCCATCTTAGCAAAGGTCTCTTTGACGGGCTGAGGTTCGCGCAGATTAACGCCAGCCTGGGAAAGTGCATCCAGTGGGTAGCGCGAACTGCCGGTGCGTAAGAAATTCAGGTAATCCTCCACTGCGCCATCCTTACCACTCAATACCCGTGCCGCAAGCGCATGCGCGCCAGATATCCCCGTAGCGTATTGATAAACGTAATAATCTGTGTACAAATGGCCGAAAGTCGCCCAAGTGATCCCTACGCGTTCTCGTTCGACATGAACCTCCTCACCGTACCCTTCCTGAAATAGGTCGGCCATGCGCTCGATGAGGAGATCTGCGGTTAATCCCTCTCCGTTTTCGACTCGTTCATGCATTTCTAACTCAAAGCGCGCAAGCGTTGGCATGATGAAGAAATAGCGGAAGAAGTTAGCCATCGCTTCTTCAATAACGGCGATCTTGAATGAAGGATCACTCCCGTTATCCAGTAGGTGCTCGCGCACCATCGCCTGGTTAAAATTCGAAGCGACTTCTGCAATAAAGAGTGAATAATCGCTGTATACCAAAGGCTGGGAGTGCCGTGCGTGGTAGGAGTGCATGGAATGCCCGAGCTCATGAGCCAATGTACTCAGGCTCAGAAGGGTATTGTTGAAGCTCATCACGATGAAGGGATGGGTGCCAGCCGTTCCCCAGGAAAATGCGCCCTGGCGTTTTCCCTGGTTGGGGTAGATGTCCACCCAGCGCTCTTCGAGACAGCCTCCCCGCATCACTTCGACGTAATGCTCACCCATCGGGGCCATGCCTTCACAGATCCATTTCACCGCTTGTTCGTAGCTGACATCGGGTTTATCCGCCGATAGTGGCGCCCACATATCATAAGGATGGAGCGTGTCGACGCCGAGGATCTTTCGTCGAATCGCGAAGTAGCGATGCCAGACTGGCAGCTGCGCTTGGAAGGTTCCGATAAGATTGTGGAACACATCAACAGGGATGTTGTGTTCGAAGAGCGAAGCTTCGAGCGTAGAAGCATGCCCACGGGTGCGCATTAAAAACAGATTCTGTTTGATGGAAGTTTCCAGGTTAGTTGTCAGAGTGTTTTTAAACTCGAGATGTTTATCGTAATAGTTTTCCCAGGATGTCCGTCGGAGTTCGCGGTCGGGATTGGTCAGGATATTTGCGTAATTTCCTTGTGTGATTTCTACTTCCTCCCCGTGCGCGTCCGCACTGGGTTTGAAAAAAAAATCCGCATTTCTTAAAAACCCAGACGCTGCCGAAACGCCACTAAAGGGATCCCTCAGCATTCCCAACAATTCCTCGATTTCCTCTGAACGGATATTCTTGGCTTTACGCAGCAGGTTGTCGAAATAATGCTCGTATTTTGCAAGATCGGGCTCTGTTTCAGTCCACGACCGAAGCGTTCCCTCCCCGATTTTGAGGATCGCGGGTTCGAGAAATGCGAGCCCGGCGCTCACCTGACCGAATAAGCTGCGCGCCTGGCTGAACCTGCCGGCAGCTTCCCCGTCCTTCATATCTACGTTATGTGCCATTCCGGCGTACAGGTAGACCTTCTCGGCGCGGTTTGCCAGTGTAAAAGCAGCGTCCAACGTCCCGGCAAGGTCGACGGCGCTTGTGTTGAAATTTTCATTTTCCTTTTTGAATGGTTCCAACACAGCGACGATAGCCTCGTACTCCTTGGACCATGCTTTGGTATTCGAGAAGAGGCTGGTGTCGTTCCAGCGATGTTTCAAGGGGATATCTTCACGCGGAGGAACCTGGAAGCTTTCCATTAATTAAATCCTTTTCATGAGGTTCGTGAATCGGGTTGATATTTCGATAAGAATAGCGGATTGCCATCGTGAGGTCAATCATAACTATTCCAGAATACTTTGGAGAAGGACATCCAGGTTATGGGTGAGGGGATGATCAGTCGACGACCCGCTCAACTTCTATCCAAAGTTTGCTCCCGTCAGTCGTAAGGTCCATCATCATTGATATTTTTGATTTATCATTTATTAGTAATCCCAGAATACCCGTCAGCTTGCTGGCGGGATGAATGGGCAAGCAGGGGGTTGGGGGCGGCAGCCCCCATGACGATTGTTCTGCGGTGAATGCCCCGTAGCTTGCTGCGGGGTAATTTACTAGGAAATTGCATCATCGTATGTTTAAAAATGTCTGGAGATGGGCAGGGGAATTCCGGCTTACTAACAAAAATATTGGCGTTCCCTGGTGGAGAGTTCCAGTCGATGTAAAGACCCTGTGCGACGACGTGATATGGAGGGTAGAACATCATATGGCTTCACCTGACATACTGGCAATACAGTTTCATCACCGCCTTGTGTCAATCCATCCGTTCCCAAACGGGAATGGGCGGCACGCACGTTTAATGGCAGACCTTTTTCTTGAGAATGTCCTGCAGACTCCTAGATTCTCTTGGGGCGGGAAGGATCTCTCAAAAGGAAGTGATGCGCGAAAAAGGTATATCCTAGCTCTCTACGCAGCAGATAATAATGATTATGATCAGCTCGTAGAGTTTGCGAGATCATGATTGAATCCTAAGGATGCTTGTATCAGCCAATTAATTGTGAGAAGGACGAACTGGTCGACGGTGAGGGGATGTTCAGTCGACGACCCGCTCAACTTCTATCCAAAGTTTGCTTCCATCCGTTGTAAGGTCTATCGTGCCGTTGATATCAGTCCGCAGGATCGACCTGGTTAGCAGAGGGTTGGAAATGTTCTTAGGAAGTTCCGCGGGCATTTCCCCCGTACGCAGCGAGAGTAGAATGACCCCGGGGTTGAGATGCCTTAACCATTCATCGGGGTTGACCGCGGCGTACCCACCAGCCGGCAGGAGAACAGCGGAGACAGATCGCAAACGCGGGTCATCCAGTGAGTCGTGGATGAGGTCCGGGTCTGCGCCGGGGGCAAGCAAGAACCGGGCTGAATCCCACTGAACCATGATCAAGGCCCCACTGTCGGATACGGACAAGAATTCCAGGAATGCTCCATCGCCAAGGGAGAGACGATGACCCGGCTCATAGATTGTTTTCGGGGTCGAACTTTCGTCTAAATCTTCCAAGACACGCAGAAATGACCCCTTCCCGCTAGATCGGGGGATTAGGCTGTGTCGAATCACGAAGTGGTCTGAGAGCCTCGTCAAACCGCCGACTTGATCGTAGGCTGTACCTCCGATGATAAGCCAATCCAGTTCTCTCTCGAAGATCGAGGTGTAATGGCTGAGTAAATCTATGAGTCGAATCGGGCTGGACCCGCCATTGATTAATACGGAGCCGCCGTTTGGACTGCGAAGAAGAACCGCATCTCCCTCCCCCACATCAAGAATCGTTATGTGGAGATCTCCGTCGGGTTGGTGAGCGAGCTTATGCCAGGTTAACCCGCTTATTACTACAAGAGCCGCGAGACTCAAACGAAGCCGCAGATCTGTATCCGCCTGCAAGCGGATGAGTGTTGCTCTGCAAGTACGGCGGTCTGGCGGGAGAGAGAGAACCCATGTTCCACCCAGGAGCAGGATGTAGTAGGCGAGGACTAAAGGATAACCGAATGAACCAAGGGCGATGCTTGCTGCAGGCCACCCGGCGAAGAACCTCACCGCCTGGTTTGTAAAAGCCGGGAATAACCATGCTACCCAGGCAATCGGCTGCCCGAGAGGAATCCATAGAGCGCCTAATAGGGAGGCAAGCCCTCCCAGGATCATGAGCAATGGTTGGAGCGGAAGGATCACGGGATTTGCGAGAACGGAGACGAGTGATAACCGTCGGAAATGGATGGCAGTAAGCGGCAGCGTAGTGATCTGGGCGGCGAGTGTGAAGAGGAAGAATTCGGAGATGGGGTTGGCAATCTTTTCCGATTGGTTGGGGGTCAGCCAGCGGTTAAGAAAGCGTATGGCACCTTCGCGCAGCGGATCGGCGTAGAGGATTAATCCGAGGGTTGCGAAGAACGAGAGTTGGAAACCAACATCCCATAACGTTCGCGGATTGATCAAGGTCATGATGATTGCCGCTGCCGACAGTGAAGCCAAACCGTGAGTCTGGCGGCCGAGGTGGCGGGCGGTTAAGGCTAACCCACCCATTACGGCAGCCCGTTGAACGGCGGGATCGGCCCCGACGAGAAGGGTGTATAAGAAAATAGCGGCTGCTGCTACCCAACCTCCTCGCCTGGCTCCAAACCATCTCCCAAACACGGATATGAATAGACCGGCCAGGAGGGTGATATTGAACCCGGAAATGGCGATGATGTGGGTCGTCCCTGTGCGGTTATAGGCTTCTAGCAAATCAGGGGGTATTCCGCTTTCCTTGCCCAGTAATATGCCTGACAGCAAAGAAGCCTCGGGCTCAGGAAAGAGACGCAGGATGGCCTTGTGAACATGCGTTCGCAGGTCGAAAATCTTGGAGAGGATGGGATTTGCCCGGTCGGAGCCGATCTTCCTTACGTAAGCAGTCGGCATAAGACTGTGGATGTCCTGATTCCCCAGGTATTCCCGGTATGAGAAACCATCCATCTCCGGTGGAGTTTCGAGCAACCCTTCCGCATGAACCCAATCGCCATAACGCCAGTCGATCAAGCGGGAAGCGCGCACGAGAATCCGCCCTTCCACAGTCTTCGTTATCCCCATCTGCGGAATCCGGACTCGCTCCACGGAGAGGACAAGCGCGGTGTACCGATCGCGGACATCCGGATCTGCCACGACGACACCCGTAACAGTTGTCTTAACGTCCAGGTCGTTATAGAAGGCAATATGCCCTGGTTGCTTGATAATCTCGGATGGGAGATACCGTGCAGCCCCGAGGCATCAGGGAATAAGCAGCAGGAAAAGCCAGCGATGAAGTTGGTTTCTTCGGAAGAGGAGAGCGAAAAGAAAGGCGCCGGCGGCGAGCGTCAGCCACTGCCAGCCGGTCAGGGGCAAATGCCGACCAGCGCTGATGCCGAGCAGCCACATCATGCCCAGCAAAAATAATTTCATTAAACCCCCTTCAACCCCCTGTTCTGTCTACGTCCAGTTCCACTGGAGCTTGTGAGCTCTACCGGGTAAATCCAAAACCAGAACCGGACATTTTTAACGGTCCTTGATCTGTGGTGTTAAGGCTTGATCACACGAGTATCAGGGGCCTGGATCTACCCTGGTATTTTCGGGATCTCATCTTTCGGGAGCATCGCCACGGCATCGACCATTCGCCGATTGAATATCATCGCCGCGCTCTCCGCCTCTACGTTGGGAAAGAGGATTGCAGTAAGCGAAGCGCTGTACAAAGGCATAAAGAAGCGCTCACTCTCGAACATCAGCGATCCGAAATTAAATTTCCCGGGGGTCTCGATAATCCCCATTAATTCATACCCGCCCATAATCACGCGAACCCAGTGAGGGACATTGGTTGTATATCCCCCTCTTGTGAAACCGGTGGGACCCATTTCATTGCGTCCGCTAAGAAGGATGACAACGATTTCGCTCTTCACGAGCCATAAGGTTGGATAACGAGCGACCAGCTTGCCGGGTTGATGAAGCCGCATCAAGTGCGCTCCTTCAATCTCGATATAGGAGGATGTGGGCATGTTGAGGTAACTGAATAAACCGCTGGCCGATGGATGTATCCGGCCAAGCACGCGGTGACTGGCTGTATAGATCTCGATTGAAATTGACCTGTTTGCCATAGGTTTCGTTTCCTTTAGAGAATGGGTAGGGCGAAGGTGATGGATGTGCTTGCTGGGGTATGCTCATACCACATCACACCTTTCATGCTCTCCACGATCATGCGGATTTCGCCCATAGAAAGGCCCGGTCCCATTTGGCCAGAAACTGGATCTAATTCTTGGGATGTGATCGCCTGTACGGTGTCAGGCGAAAGCCCAGGGCTGGAGTCAGAGACACGGACAGCAGCCCAGGCTCCGTCATGCATATCGACATTTACTGTCAATGGAAACTCATCACTCTGCGAGCGGAGGATTTCGAAGTAATGGGTCTCCAGGATGACTCTGCCTCTTACCGTCCGGCGGACCGCTGCCGCAACTACAGCCTCCAGGACCCGCTGCACTTTCTCGGGGTCGCCACGGAAGAGAGGAATGTTTTTTCCTCTCTCAGAGATGAGTTCTAGGCCCTTCGCTTCTGCTGCATTCTTCATTGATTCCACGGTGTCATTCACCAGACCGGAAATATTCACCATCTCACTGGACTGTTCGGCATCGAGGTTGACAACAGGCATTGAGTCCAATCCGCGCAGCTGTCCCATCAATTGGTCCAGCGCCTGGCGGATGCTCTCCTCATTCCCGGGGTCCGATTTCAAAATACCATCTAATGTCTCCAGCGCCTGGCTTACCCCATGTGAAAATTCCGGGGTTGCTACCGAGGAGACTGGCTGCGGGGTGAGAGGCTTGGTTTTTACACTGCGCTTGAGTGTTGCCTGTTCGAGCGCAACACCAGCCCAATCAGCTAGAGCCATCATCAGCGTTAGATGATGCTCATTGAAGGTCCGGGGAGCGAGACGGTTGTAAACTCCAAGAACACCGACGACCTTGTTCCGCATCCGCAGGGGAACATTGACGATAGACTGTACGAGGAAACCCGTCTGGACCTTGACTGGCCCGGCTTCCATTGAAGGTTGACGCAGGATTGGTTGACCGCTATGGAACACTTCTCCAACGATTGTATCGCTAACCCGCAGCTTCTGTAGGCTGGCATGCTTGTCACCTGCCTGTTTACTCGCCCGCAGCACGAGTTCCTTGCTCTCAGGTTCCGCCAGGTAAATTGAGGCCTCTTCCGCATCGGTAACAAAGGCGGCTGCCTCAACAACGCTGCGGAGGATCTCGTTCAGGTCGTCCAAGCTGACGACGGCCCGACCGATCTCGCTGAGCATCCGAATTTCATCGGTTCGCCTTCGAAGCTGCTCCCGTAATCCATCCATCCGCGAAGTGAGGATCTCAGTATCCGCTTGAGCGGATCGGGTTTCGCTCACATCGGTTATCGCCTGACACAATTCAGAAGGGCGGTACGGTTTCAACAGAAAATCGTTTACACCGAGTCGAAAAAGCTCTCTCAAACGAGATAGAGGAAAGTGTGCTGCGAGTAGGATGGCGGGCGAATCATCCCCGTTGGAGCGAAAATTCCTAAGGCTTGCGAGCGGATCCCCACGCAGCTGGGTCACATCCACGACCAATATGTCGGGGTCAGGCGCCTGCTCACTTTGTACCCAAGCATGAAAGCCGGAGGGTTTAAGGATGCGTTCAACGATCGCCTGCGCGTTCGACTCAACATCAGCGATCACAATAATTTGCGGAGATGTCTCAGAAGACGGGTTCTCGCTCATAACATTTCTTTCTGTGAGGACTCAGCAAGGACTGCGCTCGGTGCTGATACGTAAATGTGTATATGACCAAGATTAAGTTGATGCCCGGCGATTATCTTGCCGCCAGCAGCCGTTATTATTCATCAAACGGGTCTAAAAAGACAATCCGGGTGATAAGGAATGTCGACCTTCGCAGTTCGTGTACAAACAAAGGCTTCGTTGTCAGGCTTCTTCGATTGTAGCATAAGGATGGAGAGATGATTGGTTACTTTGGTCACTCTTCCGCGGCGACGGCGAGATTATAATGTGGGATTATTCCCGCCTCTGAGGGAGGCCAGTAGACGAAGACAGCTTTGCCGATGATTTCCTCGATCGGTAGAGGTCCCCAATTCTGAGAGTCAGAGGAGTTATTGCGGTTATCACCGAGGACGAAGAGTTCATCTGGGCCGATGACCCACTCGCCGTCATAGCGGGGGGTAGCTGCGAGATAAGGTTCATCTAGGACTTGTCCGTCGATGTACACATCCCCCCCGCGGATTGTGACTGTGTTTCCGGGAAGGCCGATTACGCGTTTAATAAATCGTCGTGAGGGATTGAGCGGGAAGCGAAAGACGATGATGTCCCCTCTATCTGCTTCGTTCCACCGATAGGCGATGCGGTTTACAACAACAAATTGCCCTTCGTGTAAACTAGGCTCCATACTGATACCTTCTACACGAATTCGTGCCGTAAGGAGATTGACGGCAAGGAAGAGCACTCCGGCAATCGCAACAGTCTGGATGAGTTCTCCAAAAAACCGTAAGATCCGCGTTCGGAGTGATGGTGAGACGGCGGCGCCCCACTCAGGGGGCGCGGTTTCATGCGTCGGAGTGTCTTGCATGGCGATAGATTATATCATGGCCTCCAGCCACGAAAGTGCAAAGGCGCCAGCGAAAATTGGCACGCTCTTTATCTGTCACGCTTGCGGAACGAGAGCCGTATCGGTGTGCCAAGGAAACCATATTCGTTGCGAATCTGATTTTCAAGGTAGCGGGCGTATGAGAAATGTACTAAATCCGGATTGTTGACATGGAAGAGGAAGGTAGGAGGGTTGGTCCTCACCTGAGAGACAAAGAGGATGTTCAGGTGCTTACCCTTGCGCGTAGGAGGGGCATGTGAGTTGAGAGCTTTTTGGAGTAAGCGATTAAGCTCTCCAGTCGGAATCCGAATAAGGCGTTCTTCCTGAACTCGCAGTGCTGCCGGCAGCACCTGGCTTACGCGCTGACCTGTCTTGGCTGAAATGAAGAGTACGGGTACGAAGTCCAAAAAGTTGAGTGTTTGGCGGATCTGCTCCGTATATGCGTTTATGGTGTGAGAGTCTTTTATTACGAGGTCCCATTTGTTAACAAGGACGACGACGCTTTTCATCTTATCGATGACCATCCCGGCGATGTGGGCATCCTGGGCGGTGCCACCTTCACTAGCGTCGATCAACAGCAGAACAACATCCGCTCGTTCAATCGCCTTGAGTGCACGCAAAACAGAGTATTTTTCAACACCGGGCTCGATCCGCCCCCTGCGCCTGATCCCCGCAGTATCGATGAGAGTAATTGGCAAGCCTTGGTGAACGAGTTGTGTATCAACAGCATCTCGGGTGGTGCCGGGTATGGGCGAGACGATAACGCGTTCCTCTCCGAGGAGTCGATTCAGTAAACTCGATTTACCGACATTGGGTCTGCCCACTATTGCGATTTTTAAAGATTCGTCGTCAGTCTCTTCGAGCGCAGCTTCTGGTTTAATGGTTTCGATTAATTGGTCAAGCAGGTCTCCTGTGCTGGTTCCATGTAGAGCGGAGATGGCGATCGGATCTCCCATCCCTAATTCGTAGAATTCGGCGGTTCTGGCACGGCGCTCTGCGTTGTCGCAGCGATTGACAACAAGCAGAACGGGGGGGTGTAACTTGCCCGCAACCAAGCGCTGCTGTTTTCGCAGGATCTCAACAATCTCTTCGTCCGCGGGTGTGACCCCGCTCTCTACGTCCACCAAGAAGAGCACTGCATCGGCTTCGCGCGCAGCAATCTCCGCTTGATCGCGGATGCTGGAGATGTAATCTGCCGAATCGATGGAGAGCGGCTCTAATCGGCTCATGTTGGTCGGGTCGATCCCGCCAGTGTCGACGATGTCAAATATGATTCCGTTCCATTCCGCTTCAGCCACAAGACGATCGCGAGTTGTGCCGGGTTTATCGTCGACGACAGCAAGACGTTCGCCGGCAAGACGGTTGAAGAGTGTGGATTTGCCAACGTTTGGGCGTCCAACCAATGCAACAATAGGGCGGGGCATAATCGATTACGAGCTTGGCGTGGCCGTCGGGCGGGGGGTGGCGGTGAGCACTACTTCGATGACGGAAGGGGTAGGTGTCTCCCAGGTGAGGCCATCAGGCAGTACGATCACCTCAGGCTCCAATTGATAGGTACCTATAGTAAGACCCTGCACGTCTAAAACGGCTCTTACGTCTGCCGGCATAAGCGTGTCAAGTAGTTCCGCAGGGCCGGAAAGAATTAGATCAACCCTCTCGGGAGAGGGATAGCTGTAGAGACCCAAGCCCACCCCCTCAATTTCCACGGGGAGGGAGATCGTGATAGATGTTTCGATCGGTTCGATCTCAACCTGAACTAGAGCGATCTGTTCTCCAATCAGGATGAACCCCGGGGGAAGATCGAGTGGAACACGTTCTTCGAAGTCATCGGTCCGTTCTGCCACACTCACAGGCAGAGTCTGCAGGTAGCCTGGAAGAGCTTCCAAAGCCTCCGGATCATCTGAAAAAACCGCAACTTCTTGAGGGGATACTGAGATACGAGCTACCCGGTAATACCCCTGTGCCTCTAGAATGTCCTGCCCTTCAATGACTGGAATGACCAACAACCGGCGAATGTTCTCGATCTTGGTGATCTCAATACTAACTTGAACTTGTTCGTCAACGGAATTCACATCAGTGACAACGTTGCCTTCGCTATCGATGAAATTAATTGTGTAAACCTGATCGATAGAGCTCTGGCGATCTGTAAGATCTACGACAACCTGCCCGATGACAACTTGGTCTACTCGACTGGCCGGTCCGAAGATAGCCGTCTCGGTCAGATCTGTAACCGGCTTCTCTGCACGGTAATCAGGAGCTGGGTCTCCTACGGTGCTCACTTCGATGTTGACTGTCTTTGTGGCGAGCGGCTCGATGTTCAGGGTTACGGTTGAAGGGGCAATCGAAGTATGTTGGATCGCCCGGCGGCTGGTGTGGAATTTCAGGGTTACATGTGTGATCCCCTCCTCAAGCTGGCTCAGGTCGGCATACACCTCTAGATCGGAGATGGTTAGATTGCGCCAAACAGACGTGGGTGCACGCAAGGTCACATCTGCAAACTCCGGGAAGTCCCCGGTGATCGTTAATCCGTCCTTCAGATTGCGGTAGTCAATGGCAATTTGCTCGGGAAAGATCTGCTCGACGACGGGGTCCTGCTGGCCTACTGCGGCAACCCATGCAGTAAGCGCCAGGATGAAGGACATGAGCAGTGTGCCAAGATTCTGTCGAAGCCAGCTGATCATTGCTTAGACTCTCGTTTGCCTTGGGTGCGGGCAAGGAAGCGCTCGAGCCACCCAGGAAATCTCCCGGTCGTTCGAGGCCGGAAGAATGCGGTCAGGATGTTTTTCAAACGGGCTTGATCCAGCCGGCGGATCATCCGACCATTATGTGTGACGGAGATGCCGCCCGTCTCCTCAGAGACAACAACTGATACGGCGTCACTCACCTCACTGATCCCCAGGGCAGCACGATGCCGCAGGCCCATCGACCGATCGGTTGAACGAGAAAGTGTGCCGCTGGAAGAGAGCGGCATAACGCACCCTGCGGCTGCAATTCTGTCTTTTTCGATGATCGCGGCGCCATCGTGAAGCGGAGTGTTGATATGGAAAATTTGGAGCAGTAGTTGCGGCGTAAGCTCTGCATCCAACGCCACGCCGGTTTCTTTGTAATCGGTAAGAGGGACTTCGCGCTCGATGACGATTAAAGCGCCATAGCGCCGGTCCGATAAGCGCTGGGCGGTGACGCATACGGTCTCGAGGAGCGCTTCAATGTGATCCGGGGCTGCGCTCAGAAAGAACATATTGCTTGTACGACCGAGGCGCTCCAACGCACGCCGGATTTCAGGGGCGAAGATCACCGGAATTGCTATCAGCAAAGCGGGTAAAGAGGCCTCTAACAACCATGTGAACGCCGGGAGGTTAAGCAGGCTGGTGAGTACAGCGATGGTGATGACCAATACGATCATCCCGCGCAGAAGGACGATGGCCTGTGTTCCCCGGACCAGGCGCAGCAGGAAGAAAACTGCCAGGGTCACAAGAAGAACGTCCACGGCACTAAGTAGGTCGAACCGTTGGAAGAAGAAAGTCAATTCCGAGATGAAATTTGTCACGACGATACTCTCTACTGAGCGGTTAGGACTTAAGCGTTATCTTTAAGATTGCGTAAGAGATCATGATAGCCATCAATGTTTGGTGGATCCAGATCGACGATTGTCTGTATTGTCGCAATAGCGTCCTTGGTCTGACCCGCGTCCAATTGGATCTCACCCAGCGCGTCGTATTGGGCGATCGCGTCGGCGGTTCTCCCGGCTGCACGGTATGCCTCTGCCAGGCGGGAATGCAGCGCCTGTTTCCCGGGATATTCACGAGCAAGATCTTCCAAGAGGGTGAGAGCTTCCAATGCATGATTCGACTGCACGAGATGATCCAGCTGGATGTCCAGGGCAACTGCTGCCTGTTCCTCCTGTCCAAGCCGCAAGTTCAGATCAATCAGATGAGAACGGGCTTTCTCGTTCTGTGGGTCGATCTCGCAGATTTCTTCAAAGGTTTGCAGCGCCTGACGTAGATCCAATCTCGAGAGATCGATATCCCCCATCATGTCCAGGGTCTTAATTTTCCACTCACGGCTGGCAGGGCCGCGTTGGCTGAGTTTATAGGCATCATCCAGTGTTGAACGCGCGGAATCAATTTCCGCCATCTGCCGATAAAGCTCAGCCAGGTCGAGATATTGTTTAAGCGCCTCTTCGGTCCTGTCTTGTTGGGTCAGGAGATCGATAAGCTGCTTTCTCGCGGCGATGTCGATTGGGGAATGACGGATAATGCGGGCGTAGACGTTGGATGCGGCGGAGATTTCGCCGCGGACGTGGTGTGTCTTGGCGATGATTCGCAGTTTGGTCATGCCTCCCGATGTGTTGCCCTGCCGGATCATAATTTCCGCCATTCGTAAGTGCAGCCCGAGATAGCCGGGAATAAGGTCGAGGGCCAGCATGGCTTCTTCCATGGCTACTTCGTACTTCTTATTTTTGACCAAGTCGTCGATCCGACCGATGGCTTGCAGAATCCGTTCTGTTCCACCCACTGCGAGCATTTCGGCGATCGGCACCAAATCTGCCCCTTCTGACTCGCCTTCGAGCTGGCGGCGCGCCTGGCGGAGACGTTCGAGCCACTCCGGACCACTCAAGAAGCTGAGTGTGTTTTCAACGATCTGCGAGAGCGTCTCATCATCTCCCTCGCTCATAGTAGCCATGATCGTGTCGTAGAGCTGATTAAGATCGTCGGACTGGTTCTCATCGACCGAAAGAGAGTCTGCGTAGCGCAGTGCCTGAAGCAGAAAACGGGCCGCTTCTGGAAGGTCGTCACGCATGCGAGCCAGGCGGCCGAGGGCGAGGTTTGCTCCTAGATCGAGATCGGGATGGCCAAGGGACTGGGTTAGGTATTTCGTTGCCCCTTCTTGGTCACCCTGGTTCTTGAGCAGAATGCCGAGGTTGTAATAAACTGCAGGGTGGTCCAATCCGGCTTTGATCGCGCTCTCGTACTGTTTGATCGCCTGCGGGATATTTTCGTGGGTTTGATAATCAATCGCCTGCCCTAGATAGCGGAGCATCTGCGGCTGGCCGAGGCTCTTGCGCTCCTGGCTGATGCGGCTCTTTGTGAGTTCTGACATATCTATCGGAGATGCCCCATTTCCGTTCTCGTCACCCGACTCTTCAAAGATCAATCCCGCAAGGATAGTCAACGCGCGAGCCTGGGCTGTCGTCTCCGGGTCTGCCTGCTGGCTGTCGTCGATTTCCTCAACATCACCGGCTTTCAGGTAATCTTTTACCTGATCCATCCGCAGTGGTGCAGTGGTCCCTCGCGGTTCTGATGGAGGTGGCAAAGGCTTGCCCTGCTGGAGAAAGCGAAGCGCCCGAGCGGCTTCCTTCTCACCGGGAATCAGGCGCAGCGCCCGCTCAGCGGCATCTTTGGCGCGATCTACCTTCCCCTCTGTTTGTAGGATTGAGGCAACTGCGAGGTATTCATAGACCGCCTCTCGCTTGCGGCCTAATCGTTCGAAGGTCATGGCCAATTTGGTCCGCGTGTTGAGGTCACCGGGAACCATCCGGGCGATTTGGGACCAGTTATCGATGGCCTTATCCGCGTCGCGACGCTTAAGGTGCAGCTCAGCCGCGGCCGTTCGCTGGGCGACTGCGCTGTCGATTTGATTCATGAGTTCAAGAATCTCGGATGTTTTTTCTACGGGTACGGGGTCATCCGGGGCTAATTTCGCTGCGTGTTGATAGACTTCGAGCGCTTCTTGGTACTTCGCTGACTCTAAGAGTGCCAGCCCTAGACTCGTCAAGGCCCCAGGATCGTCGGCTTTCAGTGCGAGCGCCTTGCGGTAATACTCGATCGCTCGGTCCCATTGGAGATCCCAAGCTGCGGAGTGCCCAAGGCGCATGGATTCTTCGAAGAGTTCTTGGCGTTCTGTCATGCCCCATACTTTTTATTAAAATAGGTTAGATAGGCGAGTATAGCATATGTTGGAAGCGGTCGCCGTTCAGATTGTCAGGCATAAACAGCCAGCTTGGATGATTAAAATTTCAGATGGTGTGGACGCAGACCTACGCTTATAGCGGCTGCATGTCTGCCCAATTCGACCCTGCCTTGGCATCCGTCTTTAGAGGGACGACGAGAGGATAAGCGCCCTGCATGACATCCTGAACGATGGTGGTGGTTTGCTCTATTTCACCTTCAGGGCATTCAAGCACAAGCTCATCATGCACCTGTAGCAGCATGCGGGCTGAGAGTCCAGCGTTAGCCAACCGTTCGGGCAGGTTGAGCATCGCCAGTTTAATAATGTCAGCGGCTGTACCCTGGATGGGTGCATTTATCGCTTCACGGTTCGCCCGGGAGCGGTCCATCTCGGAGACGGAGGCGCCGCTCACCAACTGCGGGAAGTACCGTCGCCGACCAAGGAGTGTAGTGACATAGCCTTTTTCGACGACCTCTTCTCTAATGCTGTCCAGATAGCTTTTTACACTAGGGAAGCGTTCAAAGTATGCATTAACGAAGTTTTCAGCTTCAGCCAGGGTGAGATCTGTAGTTCGTGTTAATCCAAAGGGACTCATGCCGTAGATCAAACCGAAATTGACAGCTTTAGCGTGGCGACGCATGGCAGAGGTAACATCCTCTATACTGGCCCCGTAAATCGCCGCCGCCGTCGTTGCGTGGATATCCTGGTCATCCTGGAATGCTTCAATCATCGCCTCGTCCTCTGCGATGTGAGCGACGATGCGTAATTCAATCTGGGAGTAGTCCACACTAAGTAGTAACTGACCAGCAGCGGGGATGAATGCACGGCGAATCTCCCGGCCGAGATCTGTCCGTATTGGGATATTCTGGAGATTGGGGCTGGACGATGCCAGACGGCCCGTCACCGATCCGGTTTGGTTGTAGGAAGTATGCACCCGGTTTGTCTCCGGGTTCACCTGTTCGGGGAAAGAATCCGCATACGTCGACTTGAGTTTAGCGATTTCGCGCTGTTTAAGGACTAATTCTATGATGGGGTGAGCTTCTCTCAGTTCGTTCAGCACCGCAGCCGCTGTGGAATAATGCCCGGAAGAAGTGCGACGGGTGCGGCCGGGAGGTTCTAAGCCTAGCTCTTCGAATAACACAGTCGAGAGCTGCTGCGTTGAGTTGATGTTGAAACCATGACCGACAATTTCATAGATCTGCTGTTCGAGGATCTTTAGCTGGGTGGCCATGTTTTTGGAGAGTTCAGCCAGGAAATCGGTGTCCAGCGAGATCCCGGCTAGTTCCATGTCGACAAGGATGGGGATGAAAGGCATCTCCACTTCTTCGAAAACCGACATCTGGCTCTTCTCTTCTAATTCGTTTTTCAACTCGGGCATCAGGCGGAGGCAGATCTCAGCGTCGGCGATAGCATATGGGGCAACTTCCGCAATGGGAACGTCAGCCATCGATTTCTGCCCACGGCCGCTGCCGATCAGTTCTTTAATCTCCATCATCTGGATGCCCAGCCGAACCCAGGCTAAGTTTTTCAAACCAAGATTGCGAGAGGATGGATCGCAAAGCCACTCGGCGATCATCGTGTCGAACGACAATGGTTCAACGACCAATCCGTTCCGGGCAAGGATGGTGAAATCATATTTAAGGTTGTGCCCGATTTTTGGAATCTTGGTATCCGTAAGAGACTCGCTCAGCGCGTGGATCACGTCATCAAGATTAAGCTGCGGTCCGCCTGCATACAGCGGATTGTGCCCTATAGGCAGGTAATAGCCTTCTTCTGATTTCAGCGCTAAGGATATGCCCACAAGGTCTGCGGTTATGGAGTCAGTGCTTGTGGTTTCGGTGTCGACGGCGATCTGCTTGGCAGTTCGCAGTTCAGCCTTTAAACGGGCGAGGGCTTCAAGAGAATCAACCACAGTGGTCTGGATAAGGCTATTTACCGGTGCGCTTGTATTTGAGGTGAACATGTTGAGTTGTCCAGCCTCGACGGGCTCCATCCCCCCGGGGATTCTGTCTACGAGAGTGCGGAACTCCAATTCACGGAAAAGTTTTAATACCCCGTCACGGTTGTATCCAGCAGCCCGGCAAGCATCCAGTTTGAATTCAATCGGGACGTCGGTGACGATCTCACCCAACTTGCGACTGAGATAAGCAATCTCCCGGTTCTCTTCCAGTTTCGCCTGAAAACGTTTCGGTATGTCTTCGAGATGTTCGTAGATTCCATCCAGGTCGTTATATTCTTGTAGGAGTTTAACAGATGTTTTCTCGCCGATTCCGCGCACCCCGGGGATATTGTCGCTTGAATCTCCCACCATGGCTTTATGATCCACCAGCTGGGATGGTTCCAGGTTATAACGGGCTCTCACTTCCTTGGGTCCGTAATCCAACGCCTCGGACAGTTTTTTTCCGGCTAAGCGTATGAAGACATTATCGTCAACGAGTTGGAGGAGATCGCGGTCGCCGGTGAGGATGATGACCTCTACTCCCTCGTTGGACGCCAGGCGCGCGACTGTGCCGAGTACGTCATCCGCTTCGAATCCCTCTGCCTCAAGAATCGGGATCCCGAAGGTGTTCACCACTTCACGAATGCGATCGAGCTGCAGGCGCAGATCGTCGGGCATTTTTTCGCGAGTTGCTTTGTACTCCGGGTAAAGGTCGTCTCGAAATGTTCTGCCAGTATCGAAAGAAACCGCGAGATATTCTGGCGTTTCAGCCTCGAGCAAGCGGAGCATAACAGAGGTGAAGCCATACGTCCCAGCAGTGGGTTCGCCTGATTTTGTGATCCAACGCGACCCTCCGCCCACACCGGTCAGAGCGAAGTAGGTTCGATAGGCAAGCGCGTGGCCGTCGATGAGAAAGAGGCGTGGCTTAGAGGGCATAGGGTCTCCAGAAAAAGCTCATTTTAATGATTGTAGCATTATATATCTGGTGCAATGGCTCTATTCAAAGTAAGTACCATCTGGACAATAGATAACGCCTGGCAAAGGGCCAGGCGTTAACGTTATTGGTTCTCGGGCCAGACTGTTTCACCGGCGAATATGCGGGAAAAGCCAGAACGCCGCATCATCATCGGGTGAACCATTGGCCGTTACTGCTAGAACGAACTCGACTGATTTTCCGGCCAAGAAACTTAAGTCGACGTCAAGAAATCGAACACTATTATTGTAGGTCTCTGTCCATGAATCGATGTTCTGCAGTGGACCGCCGTCTGCTCGATAATTCAGTTGAAATTTCACGTTACAGTTGGGGCTGTTGTGGAGACAACCGATGATGGTCTTGAATCGGTCTCCTGCCTGGACGTTGATTGCCGGGAATTTGCCCGTAATCACGCCAGTGTTTGCCCATTGGGGAAAAGTGAGTAATGCGGGCTCATTCTCAGTAGTGCCATCTTCCAGTTTTGGCTCGTCAATTTTTGCGACGAAACCGTCGTTCGATAATGAACCCGGACAGGGCAGTACACCTGCAGCGCTGCGCCACTCGGCCGAGCAGTAATTGGCGATGAAGTCATATGCAATCGTATCGCCAACGCCCGGTGTTTTAATCTCAACATAGAAGGCGACGTCCCCAGAACCGCCGACGCCAAACAACACACCACCATCTGAGCGAAGCTTCCAGTTCCCCTTGAACGTCCCACTTTCATTAGGGGCGGTGAGATCCACGGAGATATCTACCGTCTGATTAGGAGCAACGCTGCCGACAAGCGACTTCGAAGCAGGACCGCCCATGGAATCGCCGGAATCGAAGACAAGCGCATAACTGGAATTCCATGTGCAAGACCCTGTGTTGCGCAAGCGCCAGGTCTTTGTGAATGTCTCACCCTGAGCGAGTTCGGTCCCGTCTGGGATGGTCACATCGGATACAAAAGCGGCGCGGTTACAGGGCACTTCTGTCGTTGTAGGAATAGGCGTATTCGTGTTCGTTGGCGATGCCGAGAGTTCGGTCGCTGTCGCAGGAGGAGGCGTAAGGGCGATGGTAGGCGGAGGTTCCTGCGTTTCACCTGCAGAATCTGTCAGCCGGGCCTCAACAGTTCGGGCGGCATAAGTGGGGAGCGGATCCGGAGTGGAAGCCGCCCCGGGAAGGTTGCAGGCGATCGCACCGAGGATTAATACTGCAGAAAAGAGTAAAGGGCGTTTCATCATATACCTTCCTTACGAATCGGTCATTCGAATGAAATGAGCGTTCATTGCATATTCCACTTTCTACCCAGCATGCTACAGCGCACTCGCCTGTGGGTCAAGTGGGATCAAGCGGCAGGAAGTGCGATTGATCCGTTGTAGGGCGATTGTATACAACTTAATGGTACATGAAGTAGGGCAGGTAAAGTTTTGGGTAGTCTCAGCCGTCCAACACTGGCGCGCCGATCATACTCCACGGACCAGCCCACTCGATCTTCACATTGACGAGTTCACCGGGGAGATACGCATCGGATTCAAAGAAGACCAGCTTGTTTGTGCGCGTCCGCCCTTTCCAGCGAGCATCATTTTTTTCCTCGACAAGAACCTCCTCCGTGTTTCCAACGAAGCGGGCGTTTATCCGGTCTGCGATCTTCGCCTGTAAATCCTCCAGCGCCCGAAATCGGCGCATTTTTTCTGCAGCGGAGATGTCGTCTTGCATGCGCCGTGCAGAAACCGTCTGCGGTCGGGGGGAGTATCGCGCCAGATGAGCAACATCTAGTGCGAGCTCTTCTAAAAGATCGTACGATCTCTGGAATTGTGATTCTGTTTCACCTGGGAATCCAACGATGATGTCTGTGGCGATTGAAACTCCGGGGACGGTCTCTCTGATTCTATGGATGAGGCGACGGTAATCGTCGGAGGTGTAACCGCGGTGCATGCGGTCGAGAATTTCGTCGTCGCCAGATTGAATCGGGACCTCGATATGTTCGCAGACCTTGGGAAACGAGGCGACAGCTTTAATCAGCTCGTCATTCATCCAATTAGGGTGAGATGTGAGGAAGCGTATTCGTTTTAACCCATCGATCTCGTGGATTGCAGAAAACAGATCGCCAAGGTCGGGGCTGCCTTCGATGTCCATGCCGTAGCGGTCGACGATCTGACCGAGCAGGGTCACTTCGCGCACCCCTTGTGAGACGAGGGATTCAACCTCTACTGCGATCTCGTTGATCGGGCGACTCCGTTCAACGCCTCGTCGGAAGGGGATGACGCAGTAAGTGCAAGCGTGTGAGCAACCATAGACAACGGGTACGTAGGCGGATACTAATCTCCCCTGGTCTCTCTGCGGGAGGAGAAGTTCTTCATCCATTATTTCATATCGGCTCTGTGTCTTGGCTTTCACCGTTTCCTTGCCCTCAAGATTGAGCAGGTGATCTATCAAAGGAATAGGATCGGAGGGCGGGGAGAAGACATCCACGAAGGGGTATCTCTCACGCATTTGTTGATGATCCATTACACCAACCATGCAGCCCATCAGATTGATAACAAGGTCGGGATGGCTCTCCTTCAGGGGACGTAACGAAGTAAGCCTGCCGTGAGCTTTATCCTCAGCGCTTTGCCGCACAACGCAAGTGTTCAAGATAATTACGTCGGCGCGATCCGCTTTTGACGTTGGCTGATAACCGAGTCTCTCGAGGGCCGAAGCCACTCGCTGCGAATCGGCGACGTTCATCTGACAGCCAGAAGTCCAGATGTGGTATTTCATGGCGAGGATTATAACGTGAGACAGTCTGAATTTACGTGTATTGTCAGATAAGCATAACCGGGAAAGGTGACAGTTGTTGAGTTCGATTGCGGTTGGAGTATGATAGTAGCGTTTGGATGGTACCACCCGGCATCTAGTGATTAGAGGGTTTAAGGACAATGCGAGCTTTCCGAGGGAACGGGGCAGATGGATGAGCATAAGGCGATTGTCGAGTTCGCTGCTTGTGCTGATCCTGTGCATATTCCCATCGAGCTGCAGCCCGTCTCCCGGGAAGATAAGCGATGGGGTCAGCCCAAAAGCAACCGCCACGCGATCAGCAGAACCGATTTTACCGACCGACACTGCAGCGAGACCACAGGCCAGCCCGACGGCGCAAGGAGAATGCCAGGAGAAAGCTGGTGAAGTGCGTTCTTTGACCTATCCCGGGGCAGTCTTCGATGAAGACGTGCGACTGACGGTTTACCTTCCGGGGTGCTATTCATCCTCAAATGAGCAATACCCCAGCCTCTATCTCTTGCATGGTTACCCACAGGACGAACAGCACTGGGAGACGCTGGGGGTCATTGATCTTGTCGAGGAAGGTATCATCGCTGGTAAATGGCCGCCAATCTTGCTAATCTTGCCTAATCAAACGGAACCTCTTTTTACAAAGACCGATGGCGGTCCGGGTTCCTATGAGCAAGAGATGATCGAAGGGTTAGTTCCTTTCATTGATGAGACTTTCAGAACTCTTGCAGAACCGCAGTCCAGGGCAATTGCGGGGGTCTCGCGCGGGGGAGTCTGGGCGCTCGAGATAGCGCTTCGCAACCCGGATGTTTTCAACACTGTCGCTGCTCTCAGCCCTTCATTGCACGTCAACCACCCACGGGCGCCTTATGATCCCTTTCATATCGCTGGCGGGGACAGCCCTCTACCAGAGATGATTTTCATTAGTGGAGGAGCAGGCGAACCGTCATTCCTCGTGAAGATCGAGTTGTTTGCACAGCATCTGACGGAGGAGGGTATCAGGCACACATTTCTGTTCACAGATGGCAATCATACGGATGAGTCTTGGGAAGGCATATTGCCTGAGGTAATCCAATTTGTCATGCAAACATGGGATTAAGGGGCAAAAAGGACATTTTCTAACCCTGTTATAAGATTTCAGGTACAATGGTTGGCGCTAACCTTTTCAGTACCTCACCCTGCAAAAGGGGAGGAGAGTGAATAATGACCGAGATTGATAGCGAAGCTGCGGACGTAATTGAATCCTATCGAAAGCGGAAGGAGCGGCTGGTTCCACTGATCCTTGGTGGGTTAGCAATCGTCCTGCTTGTGGTTGGTATCTTCTTCGTTGTTCTCTGGTTCACAGGGGATTCTCCGCCGGCGTTGCCCGGCTTCTTAGCGTCGAATACGCCGACTTCAACCATGACTCATACACCGCGGCCGCCAACTGCGACGCCGACTGTCACGCTCACATTAGCGCCGACACTCACGCCAACCCCGTCAGGGCCGATTGTATACATCGTCGAACCTGGTGATACGCTAAGCTCGATCGCCGAAAAATTCGGAGTCGAGATTGTCCTGTTGATGGCGTTGAATGACATCACCGACCCCAATCAACTCTTCGTCAATGTACAAATTACAATCCCCGAGTCGGGATCGCTGCTTCCGACAAAAACACCTCTGCCCGAGAATCTATTCCCCGGCCAGAAAATTGAATATCAGATTCAACCCGGCGATACGCTGGAAACGATCGCAGCGGAATTCAACAGCACAGCTGAGGCGATCGCTGAACTGAATGAAATTGAAGATCCAAATTCGATTGGCGTCGGGCAGATCATATTAGTGCCGGTGAATATTGCCACTCCAACACCAACCTTCACTCCGGTGGTCGAGTAGCCGACGGAGACAATCGAATCCAAAAACGAAATATCTAACGCAATAGCGTACCGCCCCCGGGAATAGTTTCACCGGGGGCGGTTTTGTTCACAGCAGCCTTCGTGTTATGCATCAGGCTTACCGACCCTATGGTCTACCCTCTTCAAGAAGAGGATAACGCCTGGGCGATTTCTCCTTTTACGATGGAATCGGTTTCATGATCAGCGGCGACTTGTAAGGAGGATAGTGCTTTACGACCTGGTATTTGACCTAGAGCCCATGCGGCGTGAGCGCGGACGACAGGTTCAGGATCAGAGTGAAGAAGCTTGGCAAGGAAGGGGGTGGCCGACTCATCACCTGCGTTGCCGGCGACGATTATGGCGTTGCGAACCAGGCCCTTCCGCCTTGGTCTCTCGAGTGGGCTCCCTTTAAATGGTTTCCGCCATGCTTCTGGTTTAAGCAAGAGAAAATCGGCGATGGTCGGTTGTTTCAGGAAAGGGCGCGGTTGAAATACCGGGTCCTCCGTTGGTTTTGCGAATCGCTGATTCCAGGGACACACCTGCTGGCAGATATCACAACCGAAGAGCCAGTTCCCAATTGCGCCGCGCAGGTCGTGGTCGATGGTTTGTTTTTCTTCGATCGTTAGATACGAGATACAGCGTCGGGCATCCAGCGTTCGATCCGGAAGGATGCAGCCGGTTGGACAGGCATCAATGCAGCGAGTACACGTTCCACAACGATCGAAAGCAAAAATCGGATCGGGTTGGAGAGGAATATCGAGCAGCAGCTCCGCGAGCAGGAGATATGACCCGAGTTTAGGGTGGATCAAACAGGTGTTCTTGCCTATCCATCCCAGGCCCGCTCTTTGGGCAAGCTCGCGTTCGAGCATAGGGCCAGTGTCTGTATAGATGCGGTGTTTCACCGGTTTATTCAACCGGACCCCGATTATGTTGACAAGGCTCTCCAGGCGCTCCTTCAAGACGTTGTGGTAATCATCTCCCAGGGCATAGGAAGAGATTTGAACAGGTGAAGTTGGGGTGCTGGTGGAGGAGTCTTTGGGGAGATACATCGTCCCACATACAAGGATAGATTGGCATTCGGGGAGAATAGTACGTGGGTCGGCGCGGCGATGGAGAGCACGCTCTGATGAGAGGTAGCTCATGCTTCCGTGGTTCCCCAGATCAAGCCAACGCTGGTAAACATCGAAATGTGAGGGGGGATCGGGTGTTGTAATGCCGACAAGCGTGAAACCGAGGCGATGCGCCTCTTCTTTTACAAACTGTGTAAGCTCAACCCGATTGTCCATACCGCTTCTTCGTGGCTTCTCCGGATCCTTCTTCGCCCTAATTAAACCCCGATTCTGTGCTAGTTCAAAGGGGAGATAGAAAAATGGGAATGCGACACCGTTCGCAATCGCATTCCCGCCGGTTCACGTTCGTTGCTTTAATTACTTCGATAGATACTCAGAAATTGATTGCGCTGCTTGGCGACCTGCTGCTGTAGCGGTGACAACAAGATCAGGCCCAGTCACTGCATCCCCCCCTGCGTATACGCCTTCTCTTGAAGTCTTACCGGTCTCCGCGTCAGCAACGATAAGACCCCAGTTGTGGGTTTCAAGGTCGGGTGTTGTTTCGCCGATGGATGTGTCCGGCCAGTAGCCCAGAGCAAGTGCGACTGTGTCGGCGGGAACTGTGAAGTTAGAACCCTCGATGGGAATGGGGCGTCGGCGTCCGCTATCGTCGGGTTCGCCGAGTTCGCATTGCAGGCATTCTACGGCTGAAACTTTCCCGTCCATATCGGCGATGTAGCGAATAGGCTGGGTGAGAAAGCGGTAGACTGCGCCCTCTTCTTTGGCGAGTTCGCGGTCTTTCTTACCGCCGGGCATCTCAGCCTCGGTTCGTCGATACAGGCAGGTAACCTCATCTGCCCCTAGCCTCAATGCGCTGCGTAGACAGTCTGAGGCGGTATCGCCGCCGCCGATGACGGCAATTTTTTTGCCGATCTCAAGCTTGCCGCGCTTATCTTCCGGGAGTTGATCGGGGTCAACGTTCGCCCTGATCAGGAATTCTGTCGCTAAGTAGACTCCGGGGAGCTCAGCCCCAGGGACATCCATCGTGGCATCGATCCCGGTGCCCACGCTAATATAAACGGCTTCGTAACCATCCTCGAAGAGGGAATCGATCGTTTTATCTTTTCCGATGCGAGTGTTCAGGATGAACTCCACCCCGGCTTCTTTTAGATCATTAACAACCGCCTCGACGACGTCCTTGGCAAGCTTGAAATTCGGGATGCCATAGAGGAGTAGTCCGCCGGGTGCAGGTGCAGCCTCGAAGATCGAAACTGAATACCCCTTGGGGACCAACTGTTCAGCGCAAGCCAGGCCTGACGGTCCAGACCCGACAATGGCAACCTTCTTGCCAACGGATTTCCCGACAGGGATCTTCGTTGGAGCATTCTCCCTCTGGTAGCTGGTAACGAAGACTTCAAGGGCGCCGGTAATAACCGGCTCTCCGCGTTTATCGCGAACGCATGCTCCCTGGCATAAGGATTCGTGCGGGCAAACGCGCCCACAGACTTCTGGCATCGTGCTCGTCTGCCGATATATTTCGGCTGCGCCTATGAAATCACCTTGCTCAATAAGCCACATCGCCGAGGGGATGTCGTTATGCAACGGACACGCTTCAACGCAAGGGGCAGGGTCCGGACAATGAATGCAGCGTTCGGCTGCTTGCATCGCCTCTTCAGGTGTCATCGTGACAAATGTAGGCTCAAAATCACGCGTCCGAACTTCGGGGGGGCGCGCCTCAACCTCCACATAGGGCAGCTTCATTCGTGCTTTGCGATCAATGACTACTTCTGATCCTTCAGGACCTGACATAATAGTTCTCCATCTTCAAGGCAGTTGTTCAACTCTAAGAATTTTACAGACCAAAGTGGTCTGATATTAGTCGAAAACGTCACTCAAGTCTGTGACGGTTGTCACAAGCTCGGATTGCTTATCAATGTTGCGGTAAAATTCATCTTGGGTTGCAGTACATCGTCATCGGCTGGTGATGATAAAAAAATCTTAGGGTTCTAGAAAACATTATCATCAGCAATCTTGGAATCAGGTTTTGGCAAGGGATGCTCGACTCGTTTGTTTCCTGCGTCAGTAGATTGTCAGTGTATCTTCACAACAGCTTCATATTTGTTTATTATCATTCTGCGAATAGGTGAATCCGGAAGCTGATTAGGACGCATTGCATACATTAGAATCACGCCAATTTTCCGATTGGTGTATGGAGGAAATCGTTACATGAAGCGTTGGATAGTTATCTTAATTGTTGTCGGGGTATTGATCGCCGGATACTTTGGCGTTCAAGCATACAGCAATTCTCAGGCTCAGAAGAGCATTGAGGATCTTCAAACGGAGGTCATCACCAAAGGTGATTTAACGGCGACCGTTGGAGCGACGGGGAGCGTGCGCTCGAATCAAACTGCCTTGCTCAGTTTCCAGACGAGCGGAACAGTAGATTTCGTCCATCAGAGTCTGGGCGAGGGAGTATCTGCGGGAGAAGTGTTGGCTACATTGAAGATGAGCTCACTTTCCTCACAGATCATCCTGGCCGAAGCTGAACTCGTCTCTGCAAAGCGTGCTCTGGAGGATTTGCTATATTCCCGGCAGGCCTCCGCCGCGGCGCAGCTGGCGCTGGCACAGGCGGTCGAGGCGCTTGAGGATGCAGAGTATGTAGAGTACGTGCGGCAGGAGGGATATCGAGCCAGTTCAGACACAATCAAAGCTGCAGAGGCGAATCTGTTGTTAGCGAACGAAGAGGTGGATGTTGCCCAGCAGCGTTACGACCATGCCAGTGGAGATACGGCGAGGGCGCTGGCTCTTTCGAATCTTATCTCGGCGAAAAAGAGACGGGATTCAATTCAAAGGAATTTGAATTGGTACCAGGGTTCCCCAACCGAAGGTGAACAGGCATTACTCGATGCCGATGTTGCCATCGCCGAAGCGCGTCTGGCTGATGCGCAGCGAGAGTGGGAGCGGATGAAGGATGGACCTAATCCAGATGATATTCGTGCGGCAGAGGCGCGTGTAGCCGCGTCGGAAGCGACACTGGATATGGCGCGCATCACTGCGCCCTTTGCGGGAAGCATCACCTCGATCGATGTGCTGGCAGGGGATAAAATCTCTCCAGGTACGTCAGGGTTCCGGATCGACGACCTCTCCCGCCTGTTGGTGGAAGTGGAAATATCCGAGGTGGATATCAACCGCGTCGTTTTAGGGCAGGCTGCAACTTTGAATTTCGACGCTGTGTTGGATCAGGTTTACAACGGCGTCGTCATAGAAAAGGGCTTGATTGGCACCTCCCTACAAGGTGTTGTAAGTTTTCCCGTGACTGTTGAACTCATGGATGCCGATGAAGCGATCAAGCCTGGAATGACAGCCGCGGTGAACATCATCGTTGAGCAGATTGAAAACGTCGTGCTCGTTCCAAATCGCGCTGTGCGGGTTCGGGATGGGGAACGAGTTGTCTACCTGCTCGTCGATGGCGTTATATCACCAACAACGGTCGTGCTTGGCGCAACGTCCGACCTTTACAGCGAAATCTTAGAAGGTGACGTGAACGTGGGCGATGAGGTCATTCTGAATCCACCATCGTTCATTTTTGAGGCGGGAGAACCGCCTGGGTTCATGGGTGGAATGGGCGGAATGCGATGAGCGATTGGGTCATCGAGGCTGAAGATATCACGAAGGTTTATCGCATGGGCGACATCGAAGTTCATGCGCTGCGAGGGGTTGATGTGCGTATTGCTCGCGGCGAGATTGTCTCCATTATGGGACCATCCGGCTCTGGCAAGACTACGTTGATGAACATTCTGGGCTGCCTGGACCGGCCCACTTCAGGAAGTTACAGTTTAGACGGCAGCCAGGTGGCTGAGCTGGGTGATGATCAACTGGCAGAAATCCGAAACAAAAAGGTGGGTTTTGTGTTCCAGAGCTTCAATCTTCTCGGGCGGCAGACTGCATTGACCAATGTCGAGTTACCCATGCGCTACGCCGGGGTATCGAACGGCCGCCGCAAGCGTGCCCTGGAAGCGCTTGAAGCGGTCGGTCTGGGGGATCGAGTCAAGCATCGCCCAAACGAGTTGTCAGGCGGGCAGCAGCAGCGTGTGGCTATCGCCCGCGCGCTGGTCAACAACCCGGCCATGATTATGGCTGATGAGCCGACAGGCAACCTGGATTCGACCTCGGGCGTTGAGATTGTGCAGATTCTCCTTGACCTGAATAAGGAGATAGGAACGACGCTCATATTCGTCACACATGATCCGGAGATAGCTGCACATACGAAGCGGGTGATCAGCCTGCTGGACGGTTTGATCACTGAAGATCGGATTGTTGAGACGTAAAAACCTGCTGCTCGAGCAGCGGTGAACGTCACCGGTAATACGAAAAAGGTATGCATATGGATCTGTGGAGAATCGTCTTAGAGGCGCTGGATAGCCTGGCCAGTAACAAAGTGCGCTCGGCGCTAACCGTATTGGGCATTGTGATCGGCGTAGGTGCTGTAATTGCAATGCTGGCCATCGGCGCCGGAGCACAGAATACCATCACTGGATCGATCAGCGGAATTGGAACTAATCTGCTCTTCGTTATGCGTGGAGGCAGTGAAGAAGTCCGTAACCCCCAACCGCTCACACTTGGGGATGCTGAGGCGATGCGCGATCCCTTCGCCGCGCCATCGGTTATTGGTGTGGCCCCGGTTCTTCAAGGCAGCGCGGAGATCACGTTCGCAGGAGAGGGTGACATTGTTGCCGCGGTTGGCGTGACCCCTGAACATGACTCGGTCCGCAACGTCGAAATTGCCGAAGGTGAGTTTATCAACGAAATCCACGTATTGGGTCGTTCAGCTGTGGTGGTGTTAGGACCGGATGTCGCCGAAACCCTGTTTGGCAGAACGGAGAGCATTGTCGGCGAGTCGGTCCGTATCGAAGGACAGCCTTTTAGAGTCATCGGTATTACAATCGCCAAAGGTGGGCAGGGGCCAACCAACGAAGACAATCAGATTTTTATCCCTATGTCCACAGCGCAAACTCGACTTTATCGGCGGTCGGGCAGCGATCATGTGGACATGATTTTGGTACAGGCCCTCAACGCCGATGCCGTCTCCGCCGCTGAAGAAGAGATATCCGCAATATTGCGCAATCGCCACCGCACTGACATTGGTGAGGACGATTTCACCACCTTCAGCCAACAGAGCTTTCTGGAAGTGGCGGAGACTATCACAAATGTGTTCACTATCTTTCTCGGCGGAGTTGCCGGTATTTCGCTCCTCGTCGGCGGGATCGGGATTATGAACATCATGCTGGTGTCGGTGACTGAACGCACGCGCGAGATCGGCTTGCGTAAAGCTGTAGGTGCTCGAAAACGGGATATCCTGCTTCAGTTCCTGGCTGAATCGGCTTTGTTGAGCCTCTTTGGAGGGCTCATTGGCATCGTCCTGGGATGGGCGCTCTCTATGCTCGTAGGCGCCATAGCCGCTGCCTCGAATGCGGATATTAACCCTGTCGTGGGTCTTAACGCGGTTCTCCTGGCGACAATCTTCTCCGCCGCAGTAGGTCTCTTCTTTGGCTTGTACCCCGCCAAACGCGCTGCCGATCTTGAACCTGTGGAAGCGTTGCGTTACGAGTAGAATACCTGATCGATAAATTGCCTTTCGTTCCATGTTTGGGTGCCATTTAGACACAATTGGTAGCTGAAATTAGTTAAGGATGAGTACAATTGTTCCTCATCTATAGACTAGCTAATATTGATCCCTGGATTCAACTACCAAGTGCAACAACGGGTGAATGATTAAAGAATACTTGATTTGGTGATTTGAATCCAAGGCATTTTCTAGGTCGATTGTTGAGTCTCTCCATGACGAACTCGATTTCTGTCTCAGTGATCGTTGTGAAGTTACACTTCTTCGGGAAGTACTGGCGAACGAGACCATTCATGTTTTCATTCGTGCCTCGCTCCCAGGAAGAGTAGGGATGAGCAAAATAGACATCAGTATTCAAATCTTTGGCGATACGTTCATGGTCCGCAAACTCCAGGCCATTATCCGCCGTGATCGTATGGGTTCGGACCGGCAGCGACTTTATGAGCTCGATAACAGCATCTGCCACGGCTTGAGCGGTCTTGCGCTCGACTTTTCTCAGCAGAGCCAAACGGGACTTTCGCTCCGTAAGCGAGACGATGGCCTGACGATGTCCTTTTCCGATAATCGTATCTACTTCCCAATCACCCAGACGTTGACGGGTATCAACGATGCAGGCCGCTCGTCGATACTCACCCTGTTCTTGATCTTTCCACGCCTGTCATAGCTCCCATAGCGCTTCCTGCGCTTTTTCTGGCATCGTAGGTGACGATGGAGATCTCCTGCCGCATGTTTATCCATGAGAATGTACTGGTAGATCCATTCATGGCTGATCTGGAGACCGTAGTTCGCCTTGAGACAATCCGACACTTGCTCCGGGCTCCATTCCTGGCGGATCAATCCTTCGATCAAGATCCAGGTAGAAGCTTCTATGCGATACCAGGCTTTCTTGCGTTTGTTCAAAGCAAACTGATGAGCTTGTTTTGGTCGATAACCTCTCAGCCCACGATTGCGTCTGAGTTCTCTGCTGATCGTGGATTTATGAACCTTGATCAGATGTGCAATTTCCGTTTGTATATGTCCTGCTTTCAGAAGTACGTAAATCTGGTATCTTTGTTCCTGGGTAAGCTGCGTGTAGGTTCTCACCTGTGCTCCTTTGACTTTGGTCGGTTTAAGAAGTACAGATGCTACTGCAGCTTACCTCTTATTCCAACCTTCAAAGTTGCACTTGAGACTTGAATCTAGCATCTATAAAGGTTATTCAATTGGGAATCTATGGTTATTGAAATGTATGAGAAGTTAAAAAACTGGCCTATCTACCCTTTCTTATTTGCTCTTTATCCAGTCCTGTTTCTTTTAGCGAATAATGCTTCAGAAGTCCGGCCATATGTGTCAATCCGGGCTCTTGTTCTAGCCTTATTATGCACATTGCTTTTGCTCGTATTATTTCGATTAATTAAGTTCGGACGGGAAGCGGCAAGTTTAATGACAACCTTAGTGGTTGTGGTGTTGCTCTCCTATGGTCACCTATACCATGGCTTACGGGATCTCATCCCGGGAGGCTCCCAGATAATTCGTCATCGCTTTTTACTTCCTGCGGTCATTATTCTGTTTATCTTCACTCTATGGATAATCCGTCGAAATCAAAATAGGCTCTCGAGCATTACACAATACATGAATGTCATCTCTCTCGTCTTGATTGTTATGCCGATCTTTCAAATTCTCCAATCAGAAATACGTTATCAAAAGGAATTCAATGCGAGAACCAAAAGCGATTCCTCATCCTGTAATTTATCCATACCTGCAGGAAAAGCGGTCCCTGATATCTACTTAATTATCCTTGACGCCTACACACGGGATGATATTTTGTTGGATACGTATAATTTCGACAATGAACCATTCTTGGAAGAGTTGAGGGAACTTGGTTTTTATATCGCAGAGATGAGTCAAAGTAATTATGCATCAACAATTCCTTCCTTAACTTCATTATTAAATATGGAATATCTCATTGATCATTCGGGTGAGAGTTTAGTTCCATACGTTGGAAAAAATCAAGATGGTATTCGTAATTTTTCAATCGTCAACAGTGGTGTGCGTAAAGAGCTTGAATGCCTTGGTTACATAGTAGTGTCCTTCGATAGTGGCCGGCCTTTCACGAGCTGGCATGATGCGGACTATTATTTCTCACCTCACAAGATAGGCTGGGAACGATACTACCCTTCGGGTACAAACGAATTTGAAAGTATGCTTATTAACCTTGAGTTTTGACAAAAAGTCGGGCGGCTAGCGACTCGCGCTATACCGCCCATCGGTGTAGACTTTTCTTATGACAAAAGAAATCAACACCGAAAAGCAGATTAGCAAACTAATCGAGTTTCGTCAAGCTGTTTACGA
>CBDAFF010000038.1:0-50211 GCA_965195195.1 uncultured Anaerolineales bacterium
CACGCTAACCATGTTTTGAAAGGGGAGGCACTATGAAGCTGCATAGCGAACCCGATTATGGGACGCCCGATGCCGTAGAACAGTATGACCAGGACCGTCGTCGACGGACGATGTTCAGGTTTTTGCTACTTACTTTTTTTGTATGCCTGGTATTGGGCCTGATGTCTCTGTTTATAATAGATTCCTACACAATCGCATACGCCCTCCTCATTTTGGCGATATTATCTTTGCCATTAATGTGGCTCAACCACCGTGGTTTCTACACGCTCACAGGTTTGACCATAAGCGTACTGATCCTGTCAGTCGCAAACTTTAATTTGATCACTGGGGAAGGGCTCCACGACCCGGGCGTGGTTGTATTTCCTTTGATCGTGATCCTGGGTGGTCTTTTTTTTGGAGCTCGACTTCTCCCACTGTATATACTTTTCACTGTTGGATCCATTGTAGTAGTAGGCTGGATGGAAGCATCAAATATCATCGAAACTCCTTACACGATGATTTTGGATGACGTACTCGTTATTTCAACGCTTTCCGCAGCCGGGGGATTAATAATTTCTGAAGTCTTGAAACGAATGGAAAAAGACGTTCTCAGGGTAAGGCAGCGTGAGTACCAGTATCGTCTCTTGGCTGATACAGTAACGGATGTCATCTGGACAGCAGATCCTAGTTTAAATTTCACTTATTTCAGCCCATCCATCGAAGTACTGGGTTATTCGGTAGAAGATGCACTTACTTTGAGTTTCGAGGACATGCTTTCGCCGGAATCCTTCAAGATTGCGACAGAAACTCTGATACAAGAATTGGAAAGAGTAGAAGCGGACCCAAGGGAGTCGTTCGAATCTGCGTCCGTGGAATTAGAGGTTATAGACGCCGATGGAAATCCTGTTTGGACGGAAGTTCGAACGAGTTTTATTCGGAATGATGACGGGGAAATCACCGGAGTCCTGGGCGTAGCCCGTGATGTTTCTACGCGGAGACAGGCTGAAGAAGAACGCAGCGAGCTCCTCGCCAAGATCCAGGACCAAGCGAACCATACGCAGCAGATTATCGACACGGTCCCAGAGGGGATGGTGCTGTTAGGCGGTGATCAAAAGGTAGTATCTGCGAATCGATTGGGGCGCGAGTATCTCAGCCTTCTTTCTGACGCAAATGTAGGCGACACACTCGTTCGGTTTGGAGGAACGCAGTTCTCGTCATTACTCATACCACCACAAGACCAGGTTTGGCATGAGGTAAACAAGGGGGGTGAAACCTTTGAAATTGTCGTTGAGCCAATAGCTAGCGGGGATCGGTCTTATGGGTGGGTGATGGTCATCCGAGAAGTTACCCAGGAGAGAGAGTCGAGAGAAATCATTCAGCGACAAGAAAAGCTGGCCTCGCTGGGCCAGCTCGCCGCCGGAATCTCCCACGATTTCAATAACATACTCACGGTCATCATGCTCTACTCGAATATGATGATGGCGGAAGCGTCAGAGCAGTCTCCTAAGACTCTGGACAAGATCTCGATCATCCATGAGCAAGCTTCGCGTGGGGCTGACCTCGTTGTTCAAATCCTCGATTTTAGCCGCAGCTCCTTCATGGAGTTGAAACCCTTTAACCTTAAGCATTTCATGAAACAGCAGATCAATCTTCTCGAGCGAACGCTTCCCGAAAGCATCCATATCGAATGCCAGACAAGCGAGGATGAGTGTTTGGTTATTGCCGATTCGTCCCGGTTGCAGCAAGTGATGCTGAACCTTGCTCTCAACGCGAGAGATGCAATGCCGGACGGGGGTGAATTAAGCATTGAGTTAGATACAGCTCCAATTGAGAGTGGCGATCTGGAGACACTCCCGCCGGGTGCATCGACGGAGAACTGGGCTCGAATTACAGTAAAAGATACTGGAAGCGGAATGCCGGAAGAAACTCTATCCCATATCTTCGAACCCTTTTACACTACAAAAGAACCTGGAAAGGGTACAGGGTTAGGCCTGGCGCAAGTGTGGGGCATCATCCTGCGACATTCCGGGCGCATTGAAGTTGATTCGATCGTCGGGCAAGGGACCACCTTCCGAGTGTATCTCCCAATGATAGCGGTTGGAGAGCCAGGGGAGATATTCGAAGATGATGAATATCTGGCCGGAGGAGGTGAGGTCATACTGGTTGTGGAAGATGAAAGCACAGTTCGGGAAGCGCTAGTTGAAACATTGCAGGTCCTGGGCTACTCGACACTGACAGCGATAGATGGGAATGAAGCGCTTGCCACCCTCGACGATCAAGGCGACGGGATCGATTTGGTTGTGAGTGATCTCGTCATGCCCGGATTGGATGGAAAAGAGCTTCTCCGAGAGATGGAAGGTCGAGGATTGAACATTCCTTGCATCATTCTTTCCGGTCATCCGATGACGGATGAAATGGACCGCGAAGATTTCAAGTCACTTAACGGCTGGATCTTAAAGCCTCCTGATGTGCAAAAGTTGGCAGGAACGATTTCACGGGTTCTTCGTGGCGATTCGAACCCTGAGGAGCTGTAGAGGGAATAAAACACTCCGCAGTAAGCTGTGTGCTTTTCTATTTATCTTCCAAAGGGTTTTTGAGACTTTCTGGCGCTTCCAATGGGTGCCAGATCAACTTCAAAGTCGCTACGTTCCGCATCATGGTTTCTGCGAGCGGAATATTGCTCTGAGCAAATCCGAGTGTTGAGCCAATAAGTTATTCAGTGTTCCTCGGTTTTTTACTGATGGAACCACTGAAGTGCAGAAAAGAATGATTCCACTGATTTCTCAATCAGGGACCTCGGTTATCCCTTTGCACACTTATGTCATGACGAAAATGCAATTGATTTTAACGTCACATCTCTCCCAGCCAACATCATCTCTAAACTAATAAGCTTCATTTAGTTTTTTCCCGCGGTTTCATCAAAAGAAGCGCCTCAGTGGTTCAATCCTTTCAGCGTCCTCAGTCAAATCAGCGACTCGGCGGTTCAAAGTATTGGAACCGCTCACTTCCCCTATGAGTTACAGATAAGACGAAGTCGTTCTGAGGAGCCCTTCGACAGGCTCCCCACTCCCTTCGGTCGGGGACTTCGCAGGACAAACTCCACGGCGAAGGAAATCGATTTTCTCGTGAGACGACTCCGGCTTGGGGAGGATGACACCGTTTTCTTATTAAGTTGCGATTGTGCGACGAATCCACGATGATTAGGTCTCTCCTTGTGAGAAAGTGGGCAGTCAATCATGACACTCTGGAGCGCCAAAGGGATGGTCACCCATCCCCCAAAACTACTAACACCGTCAATAATAACCTGTTGTACCCTTGGCTTTACCAACCGACCGGCCTGGAGATGATTCACAATGAAGCATAAAAACACATTTCTTGTCGCGCTATTACTGATACTGACGCTTGTTTCCACGCTTGCGTGCGGAGCGATCCCGATCCTGACCGGAAGCCAGGACGAGACACCGACGGAGGAGCCCGCCGAACCCGAAGAACCGGCTGCAATGGATGAGCCTGCTGAGCGTGTGCAGCTTGCCCCCTGCTCGCTGCTCACCGACGAGGAAGTCGGCGCAGTGCTGGGCGGACCAGTGCAGGTGCAGCCTCAGCAAGGTATGGGCGGCTGTGTGTATATGCTGCAATCCGATGACCCAACCGTAAGCACGCAGCTGGTCATCAGCGCAGCCCAGGGTAACGAGGCCAAGGCGTTTACTATGTTAAGCCTCGGCATGCTCGCCGGCTTCAGCGGTGACCCAGGTATGGCCGCGGAATTTGAAGAACTTAACAACCAGATCGCCGACCTGACACTGGTCGAGGTTATCAACCGCATGGCTGGGATGTTCGCGGGGACAGGCGTGAACGTAACACAGGCGGACGGGCCTGGCGAGAGCGCCCTCTGGCTGCTTTTCGTGAGTGAATTCTATTCGCAGGGCACGATGCTTGTCGTACGCGGCGAGACATACGTGTCGCTGTCACAGATCGGCGGCAACATGGCTGCTGCACCAGATCAACTCGCCTCCCTGGCGGGGACGGTGTTTGACCGGCTGCCGCCAGACTTCTACGTGCTAGATGAAGATGGCGATGGCGACTTCAGCTTTGAATACAGCAGCGAAGGGGAAACCAATGAAGCAGATGAGCCTACGGCGACGGTTCAAGCCCTTGAGGTCGTGAACGGGTTGGTGTGGGTTACCGCGCCCAACGCGGGTCAGGTGTCCGCGATCGACCCGATGACGCACCTGATCGTCGCCACGATCGACATTGGCCGCTTCCCCAAGGACGTCGCCGTTGCCGAAGGGAACGTGTGGGTCGTCAGCGAGACAGAGGGCACCTTGTGGAGGATCGATCCAGCTTCATTTGAAGTGATCGATACGATCTCTCTAGGCGGCAACACCATGTACGTTGCTGCCGGACAGGGCGCTGTGTGGGTGTCGGGCGGGTTGGGTGTACGCAAGATTGACCTCACGACCGGCACGCGCTACGGCGTCGTCTACAACAATTGTTCAGGCGTGACGATCGGCGAGAATGCGATCTGGGTGAGCGTCACCCAGAGCAACCAATTGCTCAAGATCGACCCGGAGACCCGGAGAGTCGTGGCGACCGTTAAGCTCGAAGGCCGACCAAGCGAGATCGCCTACGGTCAGGGCACCGTCTGGGTGATATTATCCGACAAGGACGAGGTTGTGGGCGTCAATCCAAACACCCATCAAGTAGTGACCACGCTGTCCTCAAACGCGTTCATCCATGGGCTGGCCGTCGATGCAAACCGTGTCTGGTACACACACCCAAACGCCCTCAATTATTACGAACCGGCATCCTCAGGCTCTGGCGGCTTTAGCATCGCCAAACCTCCAGCCCAGATCGAATTCTACGCGGGAAGCCTCTGGGTCACGAGCCCCAATGAAGGACTGGTCACGCGCATCAACCCTGAAGACCAGAGTGTCATCTCCGTGATCGATCTGAGTACAGATCCGTACGCAATCGCAGCCGGGGAGTAACTTATTAACCCGCAGCGATAAAACCAACCACTGCCAGGCGGGAATCCGTAACCCGCTTGGCTCCGGCGCTTACGATGCAGGGCTTTCCGTTGCCGGTGAAACTGCTGAAGCACAGGAAATTACTTGATTCAACTGACCCACATCTCAGACACTTCAATTATCCTTTGACGCACACATGCCATGATGAACATATAATTGTTCTTAACGTCGCATCTCTCCCAGCCAACATCATCTCTTTACCAACAAGCTTCATACATTTATTTTCAGCGGTGTCATCTAAATCAGCGTCTCAGTGGTTCAATCCTTTCAGCCGTCTCAATCCAATCAGCGTTTCAACAGATCAAAGCACCGGGCAGCCGGCGCACACCGCCAAGGTTCAATAAGTTCGCACCACGATATCCATATCTTCCATACTCATTTCACCTCTACTCAGCATAAAGAAATTATTTTTAGATGAGCCCAGGGATTGTAGGATGTCAACCAAGATACTAGAATCAACAAACTATGACGGATAAGCACGTACGCATCTACACTGACGGAGCCTGTGAGGGCAACCCCGGCCCCGGCGGGATCGGCTTCGTGATCCTGTCTGCAGGATCGGAAGTAGAGTTCTCACAGGGATACCGGCACACAACCAACAACCGCATGGAGATCATGGCAGCGATCGCCGGCCTCGAGCGCCTGCACGAGAAATGCACGGCCACAATCTACAGCGACTCAAAATACCTTGTTGACGCGGTGACACAGGGATGGGCTGTTGCCTGGAGGGATAAAGGCTACATACGCAAAGGCGGGATACGGGTCCCAAATGCAGATCTGTGGGAAAGGCTGCTCCCCTTGATCGAGGAGTATCAGGTCCAATTCTCATGGGTGAAGGGGCATGCGGGAGATCCGCATAACGAGCGGGCGGATCACCTGTCCTATGCCGCCATCGAGGGAGAGAACCTTCTCAAAGATGAGGGCTACTTGAAACAGTTGGAATTAGAGAAGCTGTCCCCTTCCAAGATCACCGAGGAGGGCCAGCCCTGCCGGAAGTGTGGGACGCCGGTGGTAAAAAAGAAGCCCCGTGGAAAACCCAAGGCAGGTCAGTCATCCTATTACGAGTACTATCTATTCTGTCCTGAATGCGAGACCCGCTATTTCGTCGAGAAGGCGAAGAGAAAGGTAAACCAGGGGAACCTCTTTTGAGTTTCCCTCGCCACCACTGCGCTCCGCCTCACCATGAAAAGGTTTAAAAAAAAGCCATTTTAAGAAGCGCAGCGAAGAAGATTCTCAGATTTATGCTATCCACGCATCCAGAATGGCACGGACCGACCGTCTCATTTCCACCGAGTACTCTGCGCTGAACTTGCGCTTATACATCCTGATCCCAACATTGAGCTGGTCAGGCTTATCTGCACTCCCCGCCACCATTCGTTCGTGCGTGCCCGCGTACATCTCTTTGAATTCCTCTTCCCCAAGACGCTTGTACTGATCCTTATAAAGGATGAATTCCTCACCGAACCGCTCCGTCTGCTCCCGCTCTTTCTGTTCTTTCGTAGGGTAACCGAAGCAAACCATGCAGATCGGAACGGCATATTGGGGGAGAGCGAACATTTCTCTATGAATTTCGTAATTCTCTAAAATATCGCCAATGTAGCAGGAGCCTACACCCAACGACTCGGCGGCAATCACGGCTGTTTGCGCAGCGATGAGGGCATCACAAGCGGCGAGGAACAGATCCCCCTCTTCTGGTTTCACCATAGGCATGCCTTTTTCTTCGCAGAACTGTTCTACCCCTGAAACCTTGAAGTAATCAACCCAGCGCTGGTAATCGGCGAGGAAAACGAGTACGAGGGGTGCGTCGGCGATGAACGGTTGGCTATCGCACGTCTCGACTAGTTTGTTCTTGGCTTCTTGATCGCTGACCTCGATGATGGAATAAAGCATCATATTGCCGGCCGTTGGCGCCCGCATGGCGGATTTGAGGATCATGTCGCGCACGTCTTCGGGCAGCGGTTTATCCTCGTAGGCACGCGCCGATTTGCGTTGGTGGATCGTTTCAAGAACGGGATTAATCATTGAATCTCCTATTCGCAGTGTTCAGAGTGACTTGTTCAAATGGGGGGACATCGGGATGGATCGGGCTGGGCAATCTACTCACCCTCAGTCTCCAGGCGCACTTCCGTCCATGAGTTCGGCGCGTAGCTCAGCTTGACGACCGGATTCTCAGGCGAGAGCTTGTACGGTCCTTCAGTGAATGGAACGAATAAGTGAGCGCCCTCTATAGGTATTATGGTGCAGTCACTGGTTGCTGAAGGTTTCCTTTCGAAGGTCTCCGTGAGGGTAAACTCGAGTGCAAGGGATTGCGCATCGACGCTTCCATTCAGTTGCACGATGGTATTAAATGAAAAGGTCGTCCAGCAGATTTTGCCCTGATCGAGGGCAGCAATACTGACCTGCTTGGTTCCATCACTAGTAGCCTGGACGGCAAAGGTTGAGTTTGTCGACCCTTCTGGCGGGGTCAGGTCGAGTTCAAGCTGAGCATCCCCGCGCACATTGACCGACTCGTCCTCGATAGCCTGCGAGATAAGCACTTTAACCTGGGAAGGTTTACTCTGACCCGTGAGTGGATCGTTCGCGTTTCCCGGCTTGCAAGCGGACAGGAGTAGGACGACGAGTATTAAGGTACATCTGCGTGGTGTGTATGAATCCACATGCGCCTCCATTTAGATGAACATCCTTGATCGTGTTGAGGAATACTATACGTGTCTTGGGCACCCGCGGCAACCGTTGTACATTTACTCCCTATTAAACGGAAAAGGTTCTGCACAGCTAAATGTCATTTCGAGTGAGCCGTGCAACGGCGACCGAGAAATCCCTGGGTTGCTGCTCGTGAGGTCTCCTTCAATGGCACGCGCACCATCCCCTTCCAGAGGATGCCCACCCCTTAATGTCATTGCGAGCCCTTCGACAGGCTCCCCAGAATGACGATGGCCAGGAACCTGTTATCTCGAGTGCGCTAAGAAACATCAATTCTTTCGGTGCCGCCCCTCCCTACCTCAGTTCAGCCGACTCAGCCCGTAGTACCCCCTCGCTATAGCACATGCCTATTCGTAGGGGTAACAATGGGCTCAAAGCCATTTTCCCCCAGGCAGTTAACAAGGTAGAGTAAACACTCGTCGCTATCCGGGAACCAATTGTCACATCCCGGCGTCTATTCTTTAGACAAGCAGCCTGGTGAAAAACACCTGGCCCTATTGTAAGGAGCTCCCGGTCATGGCAAACAATCAAAATCATTTTTTGAGTCGAGTTCGGCTGCCGATACTCATCGCCATCGTCATCCTGGCAGTCATCGGTGCTTTCCTGATTATTCGCAATATCAACACCGGTGGGCCAGGACATATTATCCCCTCCCAGGTCGATACACCGGGGGAAACCGGCGAAGGTCCGGGGACGACGGACGGCGCCGATTCAATCCTGTTCATTCGCTTGAGTGAAGGACAGGACCAGCCCGAACCCATTGAGCCTCTACCTCTCGCCACCGGTGAGCCGCTATCCCATGAGAGCCTCGTGCGCATCCTGGCGCGGCTCCCAGCGCTAGTACCTGAATTTGACGACAGTCAGGATTTCAGGCTTCCCGATGACGTCATACCCCCGCCGCGCACCGGAGAGACCATCGAGGAGTCATTCCCACCGGAACAAGCCGCGCTCGGACCGGATCCGATCGAAACCGGTCCCCTGGCAGTGCTGCGCTACTCCCCGGAAGGGGAGATCCCCATCGCACCCTTCGTGAACATCACCTTCAACCAGCCCATGGTGGCGCTGGCAACGATCAGCGACCTGGCTGAAGGTGAAGTTCCTGTACAAATTGAACCGGACCTCCCCGGCACATGGCGCTGGTTGGGCACCAAGACGCTTAATTTCCAATATGACTCAGAATTGATCGACCGCATGCCTATGGCCACGGAATATCTGGTCACCATCCCTGCCGGGACCCAGTCCGCGACTGGCGGTGTACTGGCAGAAACAGTGCAGTTTTCCTTCAGCACCCCCGCCGTGACGATGACCACCTATTACCCATCATCTTCACCACAACCCCGAGATCCTCTCTTCTTCGTCGTCTTTAACCAACGAATAAACCCGGAAGCGGTGCTGGAAACCATCAAGGTGACAGCCGGGAATCAGCAGGTAAGCATCATGATGGCAACGGCGGAGGAAATCGCTGAGGATAAAACCGTAAGCCACATGGTTGAATACGCCAACGAAGGGCGTTGGCTGGTTTTCCGGGCAAAAGAATTGCTGCCTGTGGACACCAATATTGCGATTGCCATCGGACCCGGTACACCTTCAGCTGAGGGACCACTGGTCACCCAGGCGCAGCAAGGTTTCAGCTTTCAAACCTACGCGCCGCTGCGTATAGATGATCACGGCTGTTCCTGGTATGAGGACGAATGCCCTCCTCTGACACCGTTCTTCATCGATTTCAACAACCCCCTGGACCTCGATGCATATGATGACAGCATGCTGCGCATCAGCCCGGAACTCCCCGGCGCATCGGTGAACATCTACGGAGACATGATCCACATTCGCGGCGCGACGGAAGGGCGTACGACCTATCGAGTTACCGTGGATGGGGATATCCAAGATATCTTCGGTCAGAAACTGGGCAGAGATACCGTATTGAAATTCAAGGTCGGCTCCGCCGAGCCTTCGTTGATCGGACCTAACGAGATTTTTGTTACCCTGGACCCCGCGGCCAGTGATCCAGCACTCAACCTATATACCATCAACTACACTAAATTAGATGTCAGGATCTACGCCGTCGAGCCATCCGATTGGCCGGCATTCCTGGAATACATGTACGAATACCAGCGGACGGATACTCCTCCAGACCCACCTGGCAACCTGGTTCTTGACGAAACCAAACTGCTGGAGACCCCGGCGGACGTCCTCACCGAAATAGATATTGATTTGAGCGATTACATGGATGGCGATTCAGGCCATTTCATCGTCATCGTCAAACCACAGCGCAGCATTTTCGAAGAAGACCGCTATTGGGAAACCGTACAGGCCTGGGTTCAGGTTACCCAGATCGGCCTGGACGCTTTCGTCGATCACAGTGAAATGGTGGTCTGGTCCAACGCTCTGAAGGATGGCTCGCCGCTGGCTGATGTAACGATCGAAACCGGCCCTGGTGGCGGAACCTACGTCACCGGGCAAGATGGTATCGCTAGATTTGCTATACCCAATGCGGGAGTATCCTATCTTGTTGCTCGTAAGGGAGGGGACAAAGCCCTTCTGCCCAGTTCAACCTACTACTGGGGCAATGACGGCTGGGTTCGAAGAAGCCTGCAAGATGATTTGCGCTGGTATGTATTCGACGACCGTCAGATGTACCGCCCCGGTGAAGAAGTCCACCTTAAGGGTTGGCTGCGCAGTATCGGCGCCGGGCAAAATGGCGACGTTGGGCTAGTCGGTATCAAAGTGGATGCGGTACGCTACCAGATCATCGGCCCTCAAGGTAACGAACTGGGCAATGGCCACGTCGAGGTCAACGCCCTGGGCGGATTTGACTTCGCCTTCACATTGCCCGAGAACGCCAACCTGGGATACGCTCAACTTTTGATGAATGCCGAAGGTTCGTTGAGCGGACTGAGCGGCGGGCAGTATTACCACAACTTCCAGATCCAGGAATTCCGGCGGCCGGAATTTGAGGTTTCGGCGCGCAATGAGACAACAGGACCTTACTTCATAGGTGACCACGCAGTGGTCGCGGTAGAAGCGGAATACTACACTGGCGATCCTCTCCCCAACGCCGAGGTATCCTGGTATGTAACATCCTCGCCCAGCAATTATCAACCGCCCAATTGGCCGGATTTCACCTTCGGCAGCTGGACGCCCTGGTGGTGGTATTACGAACCCTCGTACCCCGAGACTACATACACATCTTACTCCGGCGTAACCGATGCCTCCGGCAACCACTATCTGCGCATGGACTTCGACGAAACATTCTCACTGCGACCGTTCAGCGTGCTCGCGGAAGCTACAGTGTTCGACGTCAATCGCCAAGCCTGGACGGGGACCACCAGCCTGCTGGTGCATCCTGCTAATCTATACGTGGGACTGCGCAGTGAGCGCTATTTTGTCGAGCGCGGCATGCCGCTGGACATCGAGTTGATCGTCACCGACCTCGACGGAAACGTCGTAACGGATCGACCGATCAGCGTAACAGCAGCCCGGTTGGAATGGAAATACCAAAATGGCAGCTGGCAGCAGGTAGAAGTGGATGTGCAGGAATGCACCGTGGGCTCAAAACCTGAGCCGGTTACCTGCAGCTTCGAGACCCCAATTGGTGGTCGATACCAGATCACCGCGGAAGTCACAGACTCGATGGGCCGCCATAACCAGAGCCAGTTCACCCGCTGGGTGAGCGGTGGACAGCAGCCCCCTGCCCGGCAGGTCGAACAAGAAACGGTCACACTGATACCGGATAAGGAAACCTACCAGCCGGGGGACGTGGCCCAGATCCTCGTACAGACGCCCTTCACCCCCGCAGAAGGTCTACTCACCGTCACCCGCAGCGGCATCCTTTACACGGAACGCTTCGTCATCGACGACGGTACCGTAACACTGCAGGTGCCTATCGAGGCGAAACACATCCCCAACCTGAACATACAGGTGGACGTCGTGGGATCTGCTCTGCGCACGGACGACTCAGGCGAGGTCGTCGCCGATGCACCGCCGCGGCCCGCCTATGCCAGCGGCCAGCTCAACCTGAACATTCCCCCGCTCCAACGCACGCTCGCTTTGCAGATCACGCCTGACGAGAAAGAGCTGGAGCCCGGCAGTTCCACCATGGTTAACCTCATCCTCACGGATGCTAACGGGAAACCTGTTTCCGGTGCTGAGCTTGCCGTCGTCGTCGTGGACGAAGCCATCCTGGCGCTGACCAACTACCAGCTCAGCGATCCTATTTCCATCTTCTATCAACACCGTTCTTCTGATCTCAGCAGTCGGTACAGTCGCGCCAGTATTGTCCTGGTCGATCCGATGGCGCTGGCTGAAGGAATAGGCGGAGGCGGGGACGAATATGAGCTTCAGGCTACGGACGCAGTCGGAAGAGGCATGGCAGAAGAAGCCATGGAGGCGCCTGGAGTCGCATTTGCGAATGGGGAGATGGACAAATCAGTCGCTGGTTCGGACACCGGACCGGAACCTATCCACATACGCATGGATTTCAACCCGCTGGCCACCTTCGCTCCGCAGGTGCGCACCGACCAAAATGGAAAAGCCCGTGTGAAGGTTGTCGTGCCTGACAATCTGACTCGCTATCGTGTAATGGTTGTAGCTGTAGATGAAGGCGGGAGCCAATTCGGCTCTGCCGAATCCAGTCTGACCGCCCGGCTGCCGCTCATGGTGCGGCCTTCTGCACCGCGCTTCCTCAATTTCGGCGATCGTTTCGAGCTGCCGGTCGTGCTGCAGAACCAGACCGATGAGCCGATGACCGTCGAAGTGGTCATGGAAACCACCAATCTAAAGCTCACCGGCAGCCAGGGTCTGCAGGTGAACGTGCCGGCGCACGATAGAATCGAAGTGCGTTTCCCGGCTGAGACGGATAGCGCCGGTACGGCTCGTTTCCAGGTGGCAGCGGTGTCGGGTAGTTATGCCGACGCGGCCACGGTTGAGCTTCCGGTCTACACACCCGCCACGACGGAGGCCTTTGCCACCTACGGCGTGATCGACGAAGGAGCCATCGCACAGCCGGTCTCGTCACCCACTGATGTCTTCCCGCAGTACGGCGGTTTAGAGATCAACACTTCCTCCACCGCGCTGCAAGCCCTCACCGATGCCGTGCTCTACCTGGTTTCATACCCCTTCGAGTGCTCTGAGCAGTTGGCATCACGCATCCTGGGCGTCGCCGCCCTGCGTGACGTGCTCACCGCGTTCGAAGCCGATGGCCTGCCCTCCGCAGTTGAGATGGAATTTGCGGTGCTGAGGGATATCGAGCGGTTACAAGGGCTGCAGAACTGGGACGGCGGATTCCCCTACTGGCGGCGCGGGCAGGACTCGATCCCCTTCAATACGATCCACGTAGCGCATGCTCTGCAGCGGGCCGAGCTCAAGGGCTTTGAAGTGCCCGGTGATATGCAGGAGCGCGTTCTTAACTATCTACGCGATATCGAGAGCCACTACCCCCACTGGTACAACCTGCGCACCCGCCAGACGCTCAGCGCTTATGCGCTCTACACACGCACCTTAATGGGCGACCGCGATACCCAAAAAGCCCGCAACTTGCTGCACGAAGCCGGGCTGGAGGAGCTGTCTCTCGATGCCGTAGGCTGGATCTGGCAGACGCTCATAGATGATCCGAGATCCAGTTCTGAACTGGAAGCCATCCGCCTGTACATCAACAATCGCGTGGTAGAAACCGCCGGTGCAGCCAACTTCACCACCTACTACCATGACCAGACCTACCTGCTGCTCAGTTCGAACCGGCGCACGGATGGCATCCTGCTGGACACATTGATACTCGACAACCCGCAGAGCGACCTTATCCCCAAACTGGTCAACGGGCTGCTAGCGCATCGCACCAAAGGGCACTGGGGCAACACCCAGGAGAACGTCTTCGTCCTGCTCTCCCTCGACCGCTACTTCAACACCTTCGAAGCGCAGACCCCTGACTTCGTCGCCCGCATCTGGCTGGGTGATACTTATGCCGGCGGTCACGAATTCGTCGGGCGCACCACCGAACGTCATGAAACCAAAATCCCGATGGTGTACCTTGTGGATGAGACATTCGGTGGAGGGGAAACACAGGACCTGATCCTGAGCAAAGACGGTGAGGGGCGGCTCTACTACCGTCTGGGACTGCGGTATGCCCCTACTGATCTGTCCCTGGATCCTGTTGACATGGGCTTCGTCGTCCAGCGTGAGTACGAAGCGATAGACGATCCCGAAGATGTAACACAGGATGAGGATGGCGTCTGGCACATCAAAGCCGGTGCGCGCGTGCGGGTACGGCTGACGATGGTCGCCGATAATCGACGCTACCACGTGGCGCTGATTGACCCGCTGCCGGCCGGGTTGGAGATTGTGAACCCGGCGCTGGCCGTATCCGGAAGCACCCCCCAGGACCCCGACAGCTCGGAGTCCCGCTATGGATGGTGGTGGTGGGGCACCTGGTACGAACACCAGAACATGCGCGACGAACGCGCCGAGGCTTTCACATCGCTGCTCTGGGATGGCGTGTACGATTACACCTATATCGCCCGCGCCACAACACCTGGCACCTTCGTCGTGCCACCAGCGAAGGCGGAAGAGATGTACTCGCCGGAGGTGTTCGGTCGCAGCGCCAGCGATTGGGTTGTCGTAGAGTAACCACTAGGTTTCTGATTTCAGCAACACAACCTCCCGTGGGTTTTGAACCTGCGGGAGGTTTGTCCTGCATGGGGTCATACCCGACCTGGGATTTACTTTTGCTGCTCGAAGAAAAAAAGACGACCTTGAGGGGTTATCCGCAGCGTGTCTTTTGGAGCTTTGGAATGAAGAAGTCCTCTCTTTACCATATCCTTGATCGCGGTTTGAGCAGATTCTCGCCAACGAATGGTTTTACTATCGTCTAGAAGTTCATAATCGGCCGCGTTGAGTTGATCCTTAATTATCAGCTTTACCTTATCAAGAATTTCATTCGTCGGACCTTTCCCACCCTCATCTTCTAATACCTGGAGGATCGGGATCACAAAGTCCACCTCTGTTGATTCTTGCTCCTTCGCTTTCGGTTTCTTTTTCTTTATCTCCAAAATATCCCCAGGGGCTTGTACTGCATCCCATTGTTTCGCGATCTGATCAGCCGCCTCTAGAATCGGTTCTATCGCCTTTGCCTGGTTAGCAGCTTGTTTTGCTATATCATATTCCCCTGCTTCGAAAGCTTGAATACCCTCTGATTTCTTTACATCTACAGCAGCTTTCAACGCACCTTTAAGGTTCTCCACTGCGCTTTGAACATCCATAATTCATTCCCTTCTAAAACCACGATTATCTTGCATGCTATACGTTAGAGATTGGCAATCAACGTCTCAATAGACCTGCTGTACTAGGAGTTGAGAAACCCCCTCCTTCAGGTATGCAATTATGCCCTCATTTTTCAGTAGTCATCTCTTCCATTAGTACCCCCTCGCTATGGTAAACACGGGTCGTCAAAGACCACAATAGGGTCAATATGGAAGAGATCACGCAGCCACTGCGGCCTGTGCGACCGCCTCGGCGCAGATACAAATTTCGGAAAGCCCTTATTCAGGGGTTGGCTCTAATTCCACTCACCATCGGCGTATCGCTGTTCATCCTGCTTCTCTCAGCCCAGGCCATGTATGGCGACCAACTGCCCTTGGTAGGTGACGCTGTCATTGCGATGTTGGTGGACGAAGGCTATTTACCTGCGCCATCCGCTACCGCCTTGCCTGCAACAACTAAATCCATCGTAGCGATCCCGCCTGAAGATATCCTTCCTGATGACCTCACGACAAGCCATGATGCAGGTCAGGTTTTCCAGCCCCAAGCCATAACCTTCACGCCGACGGTCACCCACACACAAACCGAGACGCCTTCACCCACAGCCACCGAGACACAAACGGGGACCCCGACCTCCACGGCAACACTCACACCCACGCCAACCACCACCGGCACCCGCACGCCCTATCCCACCTGGACGCCTTACCCAACCCGGACGCCCTACCCCACCTGGACTCCATCCCGAACGCCTCGTCCGACCCAGACATACACGCCCGGCCCAACCGCGACTCCGACGGCGACGCTTGATCCTTCCATCCCCACGAACACTATCGTACCTACGCGAACATCTACCCCTATCTTCACCACATGCAACACAACGCTGAACCTCGCCAATGAGAACGCTGTCGTTCAGCTGATCAACGCCGAGCGCCAGTCGCGCGGGCTGCACGCTTATACTGTGCAAAGCCAACTGCGAGCAGCGGCCCGGGTGCAGGCGGCAGATATGGCTTGCAACCACTTCCTGGGTCACATCGGCTCGGATGGATCAACCGTACGGGATCGAGTGACGGCTCAGGGCTACTCATTCTCATGGATCGGCGAGAACTACATGGTCTCGCAAAACCCACAGACCGCGTTTAACTGGTGGATGAACAGCGCGCCGCACACCGCCAATATCCTCAGCCCTAATTACACCGAATTCGGTGTGGGTTATATCTACAGCAGCGAGAGCGATTACGGCGGCTACTTTGTAATCGTGTTCGCCAGACCTTAATGAATGATGATCCGATTCAATTCCGTCGGCTGTGAACTGCATACGAAACTTTGTTCCGACAAGTGACATAATTATTGGCATAAGCCCCTCGTCGCCTCGCAGAGTGATACGTTATACAATCCAAGGTAGAAAATAGAACCGAATTGTCAGAGCTAGAAGGTATTGCTACCTACCTACGACTATGATCTGCTTTAACCCTTCAACAAGCAGGAATAAAAACGCATGACCACGGCACTCCTGCAAACTAAACTCTACATCCCCCAATTACCGCCAACAATTGTTGCGCGCACCCGCCTGATCGAACTTCTTGATGAAGGGTTGTGTCAAAGCCATAAACTGGCGCTCATCTCCGCGCCGGCTGGATTTGGTAAGACCACGCTGGTGATCGAGTGGATACAAAATAGAGACCGACCGATTGCATGGCTAACCCTGGATGAAGGCGATAATGATCCCGCGCGTTTCTGGGCTTATTTCATAGCTGCTTTACAAACGATCTACGAAGGAATCGGAGAGGCCGCACTGACAGCACTCCAAACTCACCGGTCAACTCCAACCGAGACTCTTATTGCTGACATAATCAACGAAATTGCCACTCTTCCGTACCTCTCTCCAGGAAGCTCAATGTCTGGTTTCACCCTTGTCCTCGACGATTTCCACGTGATAACTAATCAACAGATTTTCGATGTTCTAACTTTCCTGCTTAATAACCTGCCGTCGCAGATGCATTTGGTTCTTTCATGTAGAGCTGATCCAAACCTGCCCCTTGCTCGCCTTCGCAGTAGGGGACAACTGACTGAAATACGATCCATTGACTTACGCTTTACATCTGATGAAGCGGCTGCATTCCTGAATGATGTAATGGGGCTGGGGTTATCAACAGATGATGTTGCTGCCCTTGACGAACGCATTGAAGGCTGGATCGCAGGACTGCAAATGGCCGCACTCTCCATGAGGGGACGAAAAGATGTGTCGAGGTTCATCAAGTCCTTCAGCGGCAGTCATCGTTTCATTTTGGATTATCTGGTGGAGGAGGTTCTCGCTCAGCAATCCAGCGACATCCAGGAATTCCTGCTGAGGACTTCCATCCTTGAGCGGATGACCGCCCCCCTTTGCAATACTGTGACGGGCAGGGATGACAGTCATGTGATCCTCGCTCAACTCGAACAGGCCAACCTGTTCCTGTTTCACTTGGACGATCAGCGGCGCTGGTATCGTTACCACCATCTCTTCGCCGATTTACTGCGCAGCCGCGTGGAGCAAGCCCAGCCCGACCTGGTACCCGCCATGCACCACCGGGCCAGCGAGTGGTATGAAAGCGCAGAGTTTATCGAAGAAGCGGTTGCTCATGCTATCGCAGGCGAAGCTTATGAACGAGCCGCGACCCTGGTTGAGCAGAATGCCTTACAGATGATTATCGACGGCAAACACCCCACTGTGTCAAGTTGGCTTGAAGCGCTGCCGGATGAGCTGGTTCGGGCACGGCCATGGCTGTGCGTCTATCATGCCTGGATACGATATTGGAGTGGCCTGAGGGAACAAGTAGAGGAATGCCTACAAAACGCTGAACACGCACTTGCGAACACTCCCTTGCTATCCAAGGGTGAGAAGCGATCTGTAAAAATCCCACTTCTAACGGAAAATGAAAAAACTGCCTTTAGCGAAGCTGAAGGACGACACATAGCCGGATACATCGCCGCCATCCGGGCTTCTAACGCCCTTAGCAACGAAATGATTCCGCGTGCCTTGGAAATGGCTCAAAGGGCTGTTGAGCTCCTGCCAGAAGGGGACTATATGCGCAGTCTGGTCGGCATAACCCTGGGGGCGGCACACGGGAGTCAGGGCAACGTCGTAGCGGCGCAACAGGCCTTTGCCGAGGCCAGTGCGAGTGCCCGTATTTGCGGCTATCGAACCTTGAGCGTGTCAGCTACCTGTTATCTGGGGATGGCGCAGGAAAAGCAAGCCCGGCTCCATGAAGCTTTTGGAACCTACCGCGAGGCTCTGGAACTGGCGATTGGACCTGATGAACAGCAACTACCTGCTGCCGGCTTCCCCTTGGTGAAACTGGGTGATCTGTCACGCGAATGGAATGACTTGGATACGGCGAGCTGTGACCTGACCAAAGGGGTCAAGGCTTGCGCGCAGTGGGGGCAAGCTGATTTCTTGGCCGATGGCTATGTTGCCCTTGCGCGCCTTCAATTGGCACAGGGGAACCTTAGGGATGCGCGCAATACCCTTCGGAAAGTAGAAGGTCTCGCACAAAGAGCAAAGGTTGACGATTTCATCCTCTGCTGGCTGGATGAGTGTCGCCTGCGGTTATGGCTATCTGAAGGGAATCTGGCAGCAGCAGTCCGTTGGGCGCAGACGAGCGGGATGAAGGTGGACGACGAGCTGAGCTATCATCACGACCTGCACCATGTTAATCTGGCGCGGGTACTTGTCGCCCAGGGCATGCAACAACCTTCTGAAACTTACCTGGATGAAGCGCTGGGTTTGTTGGCTCGGCTCTTGGTAGCCGCAGAAAAGGCGGGATGGATTCATAAGGAGATCAAGATCCTGGCCCTGCAAGCACTGGCGCTCACGGGAAGCGGAGATAGCGAAAAGGCATTAGCTGCAGTATCCCGAGCCCTGACGTTGGCTGAACCGGGAGGTTACGTGCGCACCTTCATAGATGAGGGAAAACCTATGGGAAGAATGCTGCGGCAAGCAATTGCGCGTGGAATCGTTGTGGGCTACGCTGGAAAGCTGCTGGCAGCATTGGAAGAAGAGACAGCCGACAAGCCACGGGGGATCAAACCGACTTCCTCAACCCCTCTGCTCGAGCCTCTCAGCAAGCGTGAGCTTGAGGTTCTGAGACTCTTAACCACCCATCTTCCAAGTACAGAAATTGCCAAGGAGCTCGTCATTTCCACGAACACAGTTCGCTCACATATAAAGCGTGTCTATAGTAAACTGAACGTCCACAACCGAAGGGATGCAATTCGACGGGCTGAGGAGCTCGAATTGCTTTAGTCCACTCAGAATTATCATCTCATCATTTTTCGCCTAACACGCGAAGGATTTTTTTATCTCTTTTATGAATATCCCCGGCAGCTTAAAGGGGTTGTGAAATCACCTACCCCATTCACCCACTTTTAGTGATGACAACTCACCCAGTTGATGACTATCCTTTGGGCACAGCAGGGTGGGTTTTAAAATAACCGCCCCACGTTGATCCAGGAGTTCACCTTGAGGAAGACTTCATGACCGATGGGCGCAATCTCAACAAACCAGCTGTCTATCAAATCAGGGTAAAAGCGAATCTCGACATGAAATGGTCAGATTGGTTCGACGGTTTCACAATCACCCAGCTGGCAAACCGTGAAACATCTCTAACCGGGTTGGTTACCGATCAAACCGCTTTGCATGGCCTGCTGGGCAAGATCCGCGATTTAGGTCTGCCCTTACTGCTAGTCAAACGAGTAGAAAGCGAAGACTGAACACGATCGCAAAGGAGGTATTTGGGTGAATACTAAAGCGAGAAATAGATCAGCGAAGAAGCAAATACTCAAGCAAGCGGGGAGGTGTAAGCATAACGCGATTCCGCAGAGCTTTATTGCTCAGTCTAGAAATGTCGTCTGAAGTTAATAAATTTTCGATTAAGAAATAAGGAGAAATATCATGAAGGAAAATCAAGGTCAATCGCTGCCTCGCTGGGCATTCGTATTTCTAGCGGTGGGTACATCCTGGGCTTCCGGGCTTTATCTGGGGATGCTGATGGTTGAGGGCAGCTCAACAGCCTATCTGATTCGCATCATCGGGTTTGGTGTCGTTGGTTTGGTGATGGCATGGGGCGCGGCTGCGAAACGATAGATAAGGTTACAAACTGGCAACTCTTGTTCGTTACTCTGCTCTCAATCCGATTATGATGGGCATCTTAGCGAGCAAGAGTTCCCTTCCTGGTTGAATAGGGACAATATCAATGAAGAAGGAAGAAAACACCTAGATGAATATCATGCTTAAATCGCTCACCCGGCTCACGTTGATTGCCCTGTTCTTGGCAAATTGCAGTGTCATGGCAGAGCAAGCTGGACCCTCTAGTTCAAGTGCAAATGAGGTGAGTATTACCGCATTTACGCATGTCAACCTGGTACCGATGACGGCTGAAATCGTCCTGGAGAACCAGACAGTCTTGATTGAGGGGTCGAGAATTATGGCAATCGGTCCTGCCGACGATGTATCGATACCCCCTGAGGCTGTGGTCATCGACGGTGAGGGCGCATATCTGATACCCGGGCTCGCGGACATGCATATGCACACCCGTCAGGATTGGGATACAGACTCGTGGCCTGTGTCGCCTCTCGTTCTTTATCTCGCCAATGGCGTAACTACAATCCGGGATTTCGGTCCATCAGGGGAAGTTTTAACCTACGCGCTCGAATGGCGAGAGCAGATCGAGGCTGGAACCCGCATAGGACCCACGATTTACACATCCGGCAGAATTCTTTTCATTAGCCCCTTGGGTGATCCCCAGGGTCTCGTTCAAGAGAATCACGAGCTGGGCTTCGATTTCCTCAAGCTCTATTCCTACCTGTCTCCAGAGGACGCGCGCCAGGCTCTGACAACAGCGAAAGAGCTCGAGATGTACAGCGCGGGGCACGTGCCCTATGCCATCGGGTTAGAGAACATTTTGACCGCCGGCATGGATGAGATTGCCCACGTCGAAGAGCTCCTTCCCGAATTCATCGACTTCGATAGAGACAAGCAACTTACACCGGATGACTGGCTGGGATATCTCATCCAATCTGCTATGCGGCAATTCGATCTCGTCTCTGGTTTTAATGAAGCTGAGTTTGCCCACCAACATGCAAACACCATGCGGCAAATCATCGAGCAGCTGAATGCAAATGGGACTCCGGTCGATACGACAATGGTTGTCGACGATGTTATTCAAGAAAAAGTGTTTAGGCTTGGCGCCTTCCTGGCTCGTCCTGAGAGCGACTTTCTCCCTGCTGGCTATCTCGATCTTCTGCGGTCTGGAAATGAGAAACATCAACTTCAATTCGCCGGAATCAAGAATCTAGCGGTTTATAAATATGAAATCGATCGCTGGATACTGGCCGGATTGCATCAGGCTGGTATACCGCTTCTGCTAGGGACCGACTCAGGCACCGGTGGGATGGGGATCGTGCCCGGTTTTTCCATCCATGATGAACTGCGGATCCTGGTAGAAAATGGGTTTACACCCTATGAGGCTATTAAAACTGGGACGGTCAATGCCGCGAAAGTCATCGAAGCAATGGTAGGGGAGGGCAATTTTGGGACAATCGAGGTGGGAAAAAGGGCAGATTTGATCTTGGTGAAAAACAACCCATTGGAAGACGTCGCCAATATTAAAGATATTCGCGGGGTTATGGCAGCTGGCAGGTGGTTTTCAGAAGAAGAACTCACCCAAATGATGGCTCTTAAGTAAGAAATTGGAGGCGGTGATGAACGTTGTATCTCATAATCGAAAGGCATGGGATAGATTGGTTGAAAAGGGTAATCGATGGACCATTCCTGTGAGCCGTAAAGAAATCACCGCCGCGCAGGATGGTAAATGGGAAATCTACCTCACCGAATCAAAACCTGTCCCTCGGGATTGGTTTCCGGATATCAAAGGGGCCCGGATTTTGTGCTTAGCTTCTGGAGGTGGTCAGCAAGGCCCCATCCTGGCCGCGGCCGGGGCGGATGTGACCGTCTTTGACAACTCGCCGAAACAACTTGAGAAAGACAAGCTAATCGCGGAGAGCGAGAGCCTGCCTCTTCGGACCGTTGAAGGGGATATGTGCAAACTTACAGTATTTGGCGACAACACTTTCAACCTGGTCGTCCACCCTGTCTCCAACCTTTTCGTCCATGACACCCGCCCCGTCTGGGCAGAAGCCTTTCGTGTGCTTCGTAAAGGGGGAGAATTATTGGCAGGGTTTGTGAATCCGGCAGATTATCTCTTCGATCCGAAGCTCATGGAGAAGGGTGAATTGCGGGTCAAATATTCCCTGCCGTACACGGATGCTGAGAGTATCACCGAGGAGGAGAGAGTAGAACTCTACGGGGCTGATGCACCAATTGAATACAGCCATTCATTGGAAGAGCAGATTGGTGGGCAGCTCGAGGGTGGTTTCGTAATCATCGGCTTCTATGAAGATTATCGAAGCGGTTCGCCGATTGCGAATTACATGCCATCTTATATTGCAACCCGGGCGAGAAAACCTCTGCACGGGCAGGAACGATAGAGCTAATAGAAACCTGCTCCATCGAATACTGCCTGGCAATTGCGATGGGGATTTTGATAATACAAGCTATACCACGCACTTGGATCTTCTCTCAGTAATTGAAACCAAGGTCTTTTATGGTATCCCTCCAAGCCCCCAAAATAGCAGCCATCAATAATTAATTGAAAGGCAATCGTAAATCGCGGGGGCTGCCCTTTGCGTTATGATAATAGAGAACAGCGCCTATCTCTGGGAGGTTCACGTTGACCGAATGGGTCGGTCAGACGCTATCAAAGGTTTTAATCGAGAAACAGATTGGCCATGGAGGCATGTCCGAGGTTTATCTCGGTCACCATGGTACCTTGAAGCGCGCCATGGTCGTCAAGATCCTCTACGCTCACCTATCCGCAGACCCTCGTCATATCGCAAGGTTCCACACCGAGGCTCAGGCTGTGGCTACTTTGCGCCACCCCAATATCGTCCAAGTTTTCGATTTCGACATCGTCAATGGCCAGCCATACATCGTGATGGAATTACTCGATGGCGTCTCTTTAGAGCTGTATCTGCATAGTTTGAGAGCCAATTCACAGACGCTGCCTAGGGAGTCTGTGATCCGCCTGATAAATAAGCTCGCTGACGCGCTCGATTACGCGCATGGTGAGGGGGTTATCCACAGAGACATCAAACCCGCTAATGTGATGCTCTGCAATGGCGCTACCCCTATTGAGTTGGGGAATCCGCTTCTACCCAAGGTCGAGCCGGTGCTGACAGATTTTGGTTTAGCCCGAATAAGTTTCAACTCCGAGCTGACTGAGCCCGGCACAATTATGGGCACGCCAGCGTACATGAGCCCAGAACAAGTAGAGGGGCAAGCAGTCAGCGTACACTCAGATCTCTATTCCCTCGGCGTCCTCACCTATGAGATGCTTGCCGGGGAGCTGCCGTTCAAGTCTGCCGAGGACACTCCAGCTTCGATCATGTACCAGCAAGTGCATACTCCGCCCCCCTCTTTGCCATCCGGAGGTGCTGCATTAAAAAAGGTCCTGAAGCGTGCCCTTGCCAAGCAGCCTAGCAAACGCTATGCGCTCGCGGGGGACTTTGCTGCTGATCTTGAGCTTGCCGTAACTGCAGAATCTAAAACGAAACCTATTCGGATAAGCCCAAAATTCCCTCGGCGCACGCTGTATATCGCGCTTGGCTTGGTACTCGCCGTATCTGTTTCCATCTTAGGTTTTACAGGAGATTGGTCGGGCAACCCAGCCCCAGAGTCTGAGATAAAGCCAGCGACGCTTACTGCAGCTCAATTGACAGAGAACCCCCAACCTGTAGCGGACAATCCCCCTCCTGTAGAAACCACACGTGAGCCGCTCCCCGAAGAAGATGCACGCGTTAAGCTCGATCTCAACAACCCGGATTACACAGATCCCTTCGATGTCCCTAATGGTTGGACTCAATTTGATGTCGAGGGCAGCGGAGCATATCGGGTAGAAAACGGGGAGCTGATCGGGGTCGATTACGTTCCAGAAGAAAAATTCACCTACTGGTCCATCCTCAATAGGCAGTCGGGAAATGTCTATGCTGAGGTCAGCGCTACTATAGGTGACTGTATCTTAAAAGATTCAGTGGGCATTGTTATCCGCATCGACGAGGAAACCGGCGCCAGCGGTTACGGTTTCGAGGTATCCTGCGATGGAAACTGGCGAGTCCGGCTGCACCGGGATTCTAAAAGCCCGAGAGTGGTTAAGGACTGGGCCCCCTCCGCGGCGATCCACACAGGAGCGGGCGCTACGAACCGTCTTGGCATCATGGGGTATCGCGATCGTTTCTACTTGTTCGTCAACGACCAGCCGGTAGGCAGCGTAACCGACCCACAATACAGCCGCTCCTTCGGCCAATTTGCCCTGTATGTCCGTGCTTCCCAAACTTACGACCTGAGCGCCACATTCGACGATTTCTCATATTGGAACATCCGTTTCGTCCCCTAGAGAGAATACTTCCTAGCCTACATAAAAAGGTCCGCACAGGAGTGCGGGTTTTTTCATCAATCGGCGCCTAGCGCCGGCCAACTCGATCGATGAGCAATGTTCTCGATCATACGATCCATCTCGATACGTTTACTCAAGTTGTCCTTGCTCTCTCCTCTTTGATTTAGGCGGTCCTACTCGCTGTCGAGATCGCCTATATACTCGTGTTCCCCGTCACGTTGATGGAATTGACCAGATTCAAGGAAGCGTCCCCGATAGACGATCATAAGGCTGGCGATTCCCGTTGAGATTGGCGCCGCGGCGATCAACCCCAAAGATCCTGCCAGGATTCGGACCACCTCTTCAGCGACAAATTCCAGATTGATCAAATCCACAAACCCTTGTCCTGATAAAGAGAATAGAAGCAATGTCGGCAGCGCCGCGCCGGCATAGGCCATGAAAAGTGTGTTGATCATCGCCGAAATGTGATCCTGCCCCACTCGCATTGCGCGCTGGTAAAGACTGCGAATTCCAAGTTCAGGATCAGTTTGATGCAGTTCAAGAACGACAGAAACCTGTGTGATCACCAAATCGTCTAACGCTCCCATGGCGCCGATCAACATGCCGGCTAATACCAAACCACGCAGGTTGATGTTGATGTCCACCTGTTGAATGACAAATAGAATATCTTCATCGCCGAAACCTGTCAGGCGAGTCAGATCAACGAAAAAGTTGATCATCAGCCCCGTGAACACCAAAGTGAAGAAGAGTGCTATGACTGCTGCGTGTGTTTTTAACGCCCAACCGTAGATCAAATAGAGCGAAATCCCCAAGAGTAGAAATCCGCCTATTAGTGTGACAACAATAGGGTCCTTGCCATCGAGAATACTGGGGATGATATATACCAAGATCACCACGAGGCTAACGAACAATCCAAGAACCCCTCGCGCCCCTTGCCAACCACCCACCAACACACTGAATAGCACAAAGGCAACCAACAGCCAGAGAAGTGGTTTCGTCCGAACGAAGTCAATAAAATAGGCATTCACCGAGCCGTCAGGAGCCTGGTTGATGCTGACGATCAACCGATCACCAGGTTCCAGGAGTAATCCCTCCGGCCGGATCTGCCGTTTGCCGTAGTCGATTTCCGTAATCAGGCCTTTGTAAGGTCCTTCCAAAACTTCAATTCGAAAGACCTGATAAGACTGGATCCGTTCCCCAAGAGCGACCGTTCCTTCCTCGATGATTTCAAACACCTCGGCTTTGTACATGTCATCGCCAAGCCCAATTCGAGGGCCATCCTCTCTTGACCCAGAAAGAAACGCGTCCAACCTGGGAACCAGCAATAGGATCAACGCTGAGAAGATGATCAACATTAATAGTGCCATGAGGAGAAAACGCCGCGTCTCTTTTGTCATTCTTTCCCTTCCCTCAAGCATGGGCATCTATACGCTGAGTTGCAGCGCACCCAAATAATTGAAGGTGCAAAAGATCCAATTCAGGATCTATCATGTGTGGCGAAGCCTCGCGCTATCTTCCAGCTCGATTCGCCCTGCACCACCGTCTAACACTAGCTGGATAAAGATCTGCTCCTAAATATAGCACCCTGTCACTTCTCATCTGCATTAACCTCCATCCACGCAGGCAAATCCAGTGGAGGAGGGTTTCTACCATAGAGATAATCATCCATCGTGACCGCCAGCCCTCGGAATAGCGATGAGTTACGTACACCGTAACGAACGACATTATGCAGCAAGTTATCGGGATGCGAATAGGGGCATACACGCACGCAGCGTCCGCAATCTGTGCCGGTTGTATTCCAGTAAGTGAAACATGACTCTGCATTGATCTGCCAACGCTTAACGCCGTCAATCTCGGCTCTGTCGTCAAATGAAATTGATTTGCTCGGGCAAACAACGGCACACTTTTTACAGCGGGCGCAGAAATCAAGAACAGAATAGTCCCTTGTCCTTGAATCAGTAGCTAAAGGCAGATCTGTCGTCACAACGGCTAGCCGAACCCGAGGGCCGAGCTCGGGCGTCATCAACAAGCCCATCCGGCCAATCTCGCCCAGCCCCGCGTCACGAGCAACCAGTGGGCACACGACCCGATAATTGCCGTCAATGTGGGCGCGTGCAGGGTAACCAAGATTGCGTATGAACGCAGCTATCTGGACGGCAATCGCACCGGAAGCTAAATACTGCTGCGCTGATTCCATCACCGTTGGGCCGTACGGAGCATGATCGAGCATGTGCTTATCCATCTCAACCGTCAGCGCGAGGGCGAATTTGTGTTCCAAAGCAACCGGTTGACCGTAGGGTTCGTTGCGCCCGAGGTGACTGTAGAGATGATAATCCTTGAGCTCCGTGACCCCCACCGACACTGCGCCGAGCTTCCTGCCCCAGTGCTTAATAAATTCAGTGATTCCCTCAGGGTCTGTGTGCACGCGCTCCGGCGCAGGCTCCTGCTCGAGGATAGCTTGAAACGAGCCAACGGCTTCAAAACTAGATTCGGCGGCGGAGAACAAGATCGGATCAAAGTAGGTCGATCCTTTAGCAAGCAAACCGGGTCTGGTCCTGAACTTATCATCGAGCACCTTTTTATCCGGCTTGCGCCGGTAGTATTCCTCAAAGCGCTCCGATCCGGGGGTCAAGCGTGCACGCGCGAACATGATATCGCGTTCGTCAACCCGGATCTTGGGTGTATCGTCCTCGGTGATATGTTTCTGTCCCACCGGTATCAAAAAGATCGCCACCGCAAGAGCTGCCGTGATGAGCAGCAATATTGCCGCGATTTCATGGCTGGGAAAAGGTATGAACCCTACCACCAGGTAAGGCAAAGACAATAGCACACACAAAAGGGCGATCCTGCCCGCGGCACGAAATTCGCGCTCCTTGAGGGACACGATCGCAGCACCGAACATCAAACCAAAAATAAGTACACCGATTGTGGCTGAAAGGACGCTGAGGAAATGAATTAGGTTTACCTGCATGAGGGCGACAGCTCCCGGGTGTGGTTTCCTTCATACTCGTTGAGGCCCCACGCCTATCTATGCGATTCGCGGGGATTATCGACGAGTATTTTCTATCATCTACGAAATCTCGGGGTGATCAATCGCACGTTTTCAAGTTGGCTGCTTTTAGTCAAATTTCTAACTCAACTACTGTCGCTCAATAACGTTTCGAATCCGTTCTAAAGCTTCAACCAAAACAGATCGCGGGCAGGCGAGATTGACTCGCTCAAACCCCTCACCATCGGAGCCGAAGATGTAGCCTTCATCAAGATAGACCCTGGCTTCTTCTAGCATCATGTGCTCTAATTCCATTTTACCAAGCCCCAAACTACGGCAATCCAACCAGACCAGATACGTTCCTTCCAATGGAACGACTTTTATCTGCGGAAGATGCTCGGCTATGTACTTCTCTAAATACCGCAAATTGCCCGCGATGTAATCCAACACCTGGGAAAGCCACTCCTCACCATGGTTGTAAGCCGCTTCAAGTGCGACAACCCCAAAAGCCCCAACGCCTCCCAACGCGGTTCTTCCCAGGGTCTTCTTGAATCTGGCGCGAAGCTGCTCGTTGGCAATGGTGATGTTTGAAGTTTTCAATCCTGCAAGATTGAAGGTCTTACTGGGCGCTGTGCAGGTGATGCTGCCCTGAGCGAAAGCCTCGCTGATACCGGCAAAGGGAGTAAAAACATAGCCCTCGAGAATCAAGTCTCCGTGTATCTCATCGGATACAACAAGCACGTTGTTCTTCAAACAGATCTCACCGAAACGGAGCAGTTCATCTCGGGTCCAGACTCGCCCAACGGGATTATGGGGACTGCACAAGATGGCCATTTTCACCTGCGGGTCTTTGGTTTTCTCCTCAAGATCCGCAAAATCCATACAGTAGCGGCCGTTTTCGTAGATTAACGGGTTGGTGATGAGCACACCGTCGCCGTTCTCAACGGCTTTGTAGAAAGGATTGTAGACCGGCGTCTGAATGAGCACTTTGTCCCCTGGTGAAATGTATGTTTTTACGAGCATGTTGAGCGCGGGCACCACCCCGGGGGTAGTACAAATCCACTCGGGTTCTATTTCCCACCCATGGCGCTTTTTCATCCAGTTCACGATAGCGTTGTAATACGAATCCGTAGGGGATGTGTAGCCAAATAATCTGTGCTGCGCGCGGGCGACCAACGCCTCCACAACTGGCTCAGGACAGGGAAAATCCATATCCGCGACCCACATGGGCAGGAACCGAGTGCCTGATGATGAGTCGTCCGGTTCTTCCCGGTAAAGCAATTTATTTCCTTGCTTAATGAATTCCCATTTGACGGAATTCGTTCCTCTACGATTGATCTCCCTATCGAAATCATATTTCATTGCCACGATCTCCCTGGATTCATACAACCCCTTTCAGGCGTTAAAACTGCAGCTATCTAGAAGAGGAAAGGAATGAACAGCTTGCTTCGTCGACGATATTCTTCGAATTTGGCGTATCTCGACAGCGATTTGTCTTTCCGCAGCATATTCGGGAACCAGATGATGGCCACAAAAAGCGACAAAATCACAATCGGCAGCCAATGCATGGCCAATAAGCCGAAGCCAAGATAAATCAACAACTCTCCGAAATAATTCAGGTTCCTGGTCCTGGCCATCATCCCATCGGTAATAAGCCTTTCTGGCTGCAGCTTCAGGGAGGTATGTTTCTGCATATCCGTGCTGAAATGGAGAAATAAACCCAAAGCATACAGGCTAACACACGCTCCTAAATACCACGGCGGCGCTTGAACCCCTTGCGACATTAGAATCCAGGGCGCCACCCAATAGAGCGTCAACCCAGCCCAGAGATAGAGCCCATAACCCCAGCCTGTCTTCTTCTCCCAGGATTTATCTGGGAACATTTGGCTTTTCATGACCCACAGAATCCCATACATGCCATGCATAGCCAGGTAGATCCATGCTGTTGGGTTGTGCCATTGACTGAACATGGCCATCATCAACAATGTTGCCGGGCCAGTCGCGGCTTTGTGTGTATCGATGAAGTGCTTCTGTTTCATTATCAAGAAGTTCTCCTTGATTGTCTTCAGTTCCACAACCAAAGTCGTCAATTTTGCGTTGTGCTTACAATCCGGCCTTATTGAGTATCCCCTCAATAACCGCCACGGTTGTAGGGTGGTGCTTGTCACGATGTCGTTCAAACATCGGTCGGGCCTCATCCCGGGTCCATTCTTCTTTAGCCATGGTACGGAAGATCATTGCGAGAGTCACCATTCGACCGTCGGACCCAACCATGCGCTCTATTCCGGGAAGCACGTCCTTGTAGCCGCTTTTAACCGCGATTTGATAGAAGCGATTCATCATGAAATAGTTATGGCTGTCCTTGAGATTAAATATACGCTCGAGTTGACGACAATCCTCAACAGGGATCCGTTCAGGGAGCATCAGCAGGAAAAGGCGGATCTGGTCTGGGATCCAATCGGCAATTTGATGGCTGTCAGGTAGCGTGTCGGATTCGTATGCGTCTATTCTGGTTTTTACGTCATCGAAGAGGTTCGAGCTGAGGGCTGGAGCGCTCTCAGGGTAACCCGGTTCATAGAGCCATTCATCGATGTCCACATTCTTGATTGCTTCTGGAAGCTCTTGCTCAAGAAAAGAAATGAAACCCTCAGTCGTCAACGATTGAAAGCTGAAGGTGGCGATGTATTTCTTGATGAAGGGATCGAAAACCTCCCGACCCACGGATCTTTCCAACCTAAGTATGAAGGAGGCGCCTTTTATATAGGGTATTTCGGAGAAGACCTCGTCGGGGTCGATGCCGCGCTGCGAGTATTTTAAGCACGTTTTATCTGAGTCCATTCCGAAGCGCTCCATGACCCTAAACATTAAATATCGCCCAATGAAACCAATGAGTTGAGAATAGTCTTCTCCCTCGAGAACTTCAGTAATTCGCGATTCTGCATACGTCGTCCAACCTTCGTTAAGCCAAAAGTCCTCCCAGGTGGCATTTGTAACTAAGTTTCCAGTCCAAGCGTGCGCAAGTTCATGAGAGACAAGGTTAGCCCGGCTGCGATCTCCTAAAATGCATGAAGGGGTAAGAAATGTCAGGCGCGGGTTCTCCATCCCTCCGTATGGAAAGGAGGGGGGCAAGATTAGAACATCATAACGATCCCACAAGTAAGGACCGAATAATTTCTCGGCTTCGATGAGGGTCTGTTCATTTTCGGCAAATTCCCAAACAGCAGATTCAAGTATCTCTGGCTCGGAATATACGCCAGTGTGCGGGCCCAATTCTTCGAAAGCGAGATTCCCAACTGCAATTCCGAAAAGATACGAAGGGATTGGCTGGGGCATCCTGTATCGATAATGGCTGATCTCTTCCAAATGTTCGGTTTCAATATGCTCTGCAGCCATGACGGCCACCAGCGGACGTTGAACCTCTACTGTTGCTTCGTACGTGAAGCGAACGGACGGGGAATCCTGGCATGGGAATATACTGCGGGCGTGAATGGACTGACATTGACTGTAGAGGAAAGGATGTTCCCCGCCAGCAGTTTGCTTCGGTGTCACCCACTGCAAAGCGCTGGCTTCCGGTGAGGTGGTGATCTCTATCGTGAACTCTGAAAGATTATCAAGGTCCTTTAAGTGAAGGCGATCGCCCACTATAGAATCATATTGATCGATCTCCCAGAGGATCTCCTGATCGCCCCTGTAAACTCGGTCGATTTGCAGATCGCGAGTGTCCAGGAAGAATGAGCCGCTTACAGGTTCATCAAGGCGATAGGTGGCTTTAATCTTCAGGACTTTCGCCGAGAAATCGACGTCTATCCAAAATTGGATATGCGCGATTTTCCCCTGTTCGGTATCTGTAAACGAGTGAGGATCTGAGAATTTCATTGTTATACCTCCTGCCGGATCGTAAGCTGCTCATGGGTTGGGCGGCCTACCGGCTGCACGTTCAGTAGATCAACCTGCCGTGCTGCTCCTTGAAAAGCTAAGGGGGACAGAAAATCCGTCAACCGTGAAAGAGGCGCACAAGCTTGAGTATAAAAGCAACCATGTACCGCCCACTTGCGTGGTCGATGACCACTGCGACTAGCATATCGTCTCTAATGATTTACCGCCAGCCATGCGATGATCTATGTAATATTTGAGCCTACTACACTCTGGTGCTTTATGCAGTGGTTTCGATGAAGCCTGATATTACGAAGAGGCTGCTTGCCCCGACAATCGTTCACTCACGCTCCACAATTGACGGGCCAAGTTTTGGTCATAAGACAAGGGTGATGATTGCACAGCCTCCCTCTTGACGTAATAATGGCCTGTCAAACCTTCAACATCAGGTGAGGATGCTAGGTAGATGGATGTCCTCGCTCCCTCTTCCGGCGTGATGGCGAAGAACCCCATTATCCATTTAAGTACCGGTCCTATCACCGAAAAGTTGGTGGACCAGATATCCGTCGCGATGTGTCCCGGGTGGAGAGCATTAACCGTGACCGTACTTCCCTTGAGCCGACGAGCGAGCTCGTAGGTGAACAAGATGTTTGCCAGCTTCGAGCGGGCGTACGCTTTCATACCGAAGTACCCTCGCTTGAACTCCAGATTGTTAAAATCCATCGAGCCGTATTGATGAGCATCAGAGGAGACATTGATAATCCGAGCCGCGGGGCTCATCTTGATCACGTCTAATAACAGGTTGGTGAGCAAAAATGGCGAAAGGTAGTTAACGAGAAACGTCATCTCTACACCGTACGCCGTTTGACGTCGGGCATTGAAGTATGCTCCTGCATTATTGATGAGAACATCGAGGCGAGAATAGTGGCTCCGAAAGGATGAAACGAGATCATGTATTTGCTGAAGATCAGCGAAATCGGCCAGTAGATAATGAACAGAATTACTGCCGGTCTCAGACTGGATTCGTTGGACTGTGTCTTCCGCTTTCTGGTGACTCCGACCGACAACGATAACCTGCGCCCCTCTCGCTGCAAGAGCTGCAGCAGTAATCTCACCAATACCAGAGGTGGCGCCTGTAACCAAACACACTTTTCCATTCATGTCTGCGGTCGAATTGGCGGCGTTACTCATCATTCTTTACTTATGTGGGACTGACACTTATCACATTGATACGAAAAAACCGGTGAAGTATGGAACGAGCCAGATAACCCAGACAAGAACACTGAATTTATGGAAATTTGCGATTGCCTTCTCATCTTTTCGGATAAGCACGATGCTCGCCCAGGCAGCGTGAACAAGCATCAACAGGATTGCTAGCACTCCCGTAACTCCATGGATATCAAACGTAAGGCCTCCAGCCATCTCCATCATCATCCCTGTCCCCACAGTGTCGAATACAAGACCTCCCCAGAAGAAGATCAAATGCCATCCTTTCAATCGACCAGCAAAACGCTCGCTCCAAACGCCGATTGTGTAAAAAACCAACGCCAGGCTAATCAGGATCGTGGAAAGTATCATTTCACTTGCCATAGGAATTCCTTTTCATTCTTTCATCTCCCCTCGACTGCCTCCTGAGATCCCTGAAATCGATCTCCAAGACAACTATTTTATCCTTCCCCGTAGGCTCAAGGAAGATCAGGAAAGGGATGCGCCTCGAAGAACGCCCACATCACCTGGCTGGCACTAATGTCACGGCTTGTTTTACCAACGAAGGTAGGCCGGCCTCCCGGCCAGGCGTGTCCCCCTCCCTCGATCGTGTAGAAAACGATCTCTGACGATTCCTTACAGCTGGTGTAGCGCACCCCACTGGCATCTCCTTGCGCGGGGATGAGCTCAGGCACTGGCGCACAACCATCGCGTTCTGCCCATTCCTCGATATACGATGTTACAGACGGGAAGGAGACGGGAGGCGAGGATCGATGTATCAGCTTGGAGATAAACGATTCGGGCGCTATTCCACCTTCATAGGCGACGAGAGGATCCTCTGTCCCATAGAAAGCAATCAGCGGGATGGGTCGCTCCGGATAGCATCCCCCTGGTGGCTCAACTGGTGGACCCGTGACTACCCCGACCGCGGCCACTTTACCGGCCAGTTCACAGGCCACGCGGTTCGCCATTGAACCGCCGTTGGACATCCCATCCACGTAAATTCGAGTGGGATCGACAGCCACGATATTCGATACGTCGTTGATTAAGTCAGCTATAAATTGAACATCATCCACGTCACTATCCGTGAATGCCGTGCTTGAGTTCCAACGGAGAGGAGAGGATGTGCCCTGCGGGTAGACTACGAGAATGCCTTCGTTGTCAGAAACCTCGTTCCAGCGAGTCAAGTATTCCTGGCCTTTTGGGTTTGAGGTAAATCCGGGCAAGCTGATAATCAAAGGCAGAGATTGATCCCCGTCGTAATCAGGAGGGATATGAAGCAAATAACAGCGCTTCAAGCCAGCGGACACGAGTGATCTGGCTGACGTGCCCGGTCGGGGAGATTCTGAGTTCGAGCCCATACACGCAGTGTATGGGTTCATGGCCAGGAAAACGAATAGGCAAGCAACACTAACCAGCAACAAACCGACGAGGCCTGTCAGGCGAAGAAGGAAACCTAATTTTATACGTCGCATGCCAGGCCCTATTGCAGGATCTCCCATCCCCTCTCCTTTGCGTATGATTCAAGAAAAGCATCCGGAACAATTGCTGTGGGAAATCCGACAGTTTCAAGCAAGGGGATATCTGACTGGCTATCCGCGTATGCGCAGCTCTCCGACCAATTAATATCCCTCGAACCACGCAGATACTCCTCAAGCCGCGTCACCTTATGTTCACCCTGGCAAACCGGAGATTCGCTGCCGCCTGTATAGCGCCCATTCTTCATCACTATCGGTGTCCCCACCGTTTCCCTGATCCCCAACTGATGCCCGATTTCGCGAAGCAGCGGAGAGAAAGTCCCAGAAACGAGAATCACTCGATTCCCAGCGTCCTGATGGGCGCGCAATCGAGCCATCACCTCTGGCCGCACCTTCGGCAGGACGTACTGCTCGGCGAGCCATTGAAAGGCTCCCTTTGCTTCCTCCTCCGTCCAGCCCCGTACGGTCCAACTCAGATCTCGGGCCCAAATCGAATGAGACGTCATTTTGGATACCAGACCTAACCGTTGCAGCCACCAAATGGGCATATGGGTGAGCATGAAAGCATAGAGCTCAAGCCGTTTTACACGATGAGTTCGGTGGTGCTCGGCAAGGCCAAGCGTGATGTGACCAGTATATAAAGTCCCATCAAGATCGAAGATCGCCGCTCTATCTCCAGATAAATTATTTTCCACTATCCTCTCCCACCATTTAACGCATCCACATTCCCGATACTATTTGACCTCTTTGTAAAACAACTTCATGCAGTGTGGCTTCGCGTATGTAATTTGGAATAAATATCGCTAAGGCTATGCCGATCAGGTGCAGAGCGCAAGCCAGAGCGCTCAATACAACCACCAGATTCCAAGGTCACGCTTCAGCGAATATCCCATTCATCCCCCCAAAAACATGGTTGCGATAATGCCTGACTTTAAAGATAATACTCCCAATCCCACGAGATCAACTGAGCTCATCTGAGCGAAGAACACATGGAGGCTATTTATGGCAGCACTACACACAATCGCCGAATTAATGGAGATTGCGGCAATAACCGCTCCCAAGACCCGGGGGCAGGATTTTGTAGTTGTGAAAACAGTCGAGGGAAAAGATCTTCATCGCCTGGGTAAGGGAATGAAAGATTACGCTCAACGAAGCGGCATCGACGGCTTCGCTCGCGATGGTCAAAACGTCCTCGATTCCGGCGCTGTGGTGCTTATCGGCATTAAGGATGGCGCAGTCGCAGACCTTAATTGCGGTGCGTGCGGGGCTGAAGCGTGCATCGTCATTAATACTTACGAAGGTGAATTTAAAGGACCTCAATGCCCATTTCGGGTGCTTGATATGGGCATCGCTCTCGGCTCAGCCGTCAAGACTGCCGGCCTGATGAACGTAGATAATCGCATCATGTACAGGGCAGGCGTGGTGGCACGAGAACTTGGTTTGATCGACGCAGACTACGTGATGGGCATCCCCCTATCGGTGAGCGGCAAGAGTATTTACTTTGACCGCTAGCAGTGAGGAGGGTAGATGCCGCCCTATTTGGCTCGACCCTCTCCCAACTGCTCTGAGTGACAACGAGTCACGAGTCGAGTCGTTCTCCAATATGTTGGACTAGCTCCTCGACCGGTACATACATGCTCCCCCCATTCTCCGGGGCACCATAATCCTGAACCCACAGCACGGTTCCATCGGCGCCTACCAACACAAAGGTGTGTCCTGGCTCACCGCTGCCTACAGCCCATTTCAACACACCAAAGGCTTCCGACACCTCGTGATCCGCATCCGTCAACAGCGGGATCCGGGTCCCGTATTCTGTGGCGGCTTGAGTCAGCTCCGCTGGTGTATCAAAGGCAATACTGAGGAAGGCAACATCGAGAGCTTGAAAATCAGGGTCGTTTTGCAGATCAACGATCTGCTGAAGGCAGGGCGGTCAACCAAGCGCCATATGAAAGTACAGCAGCACCGGCTGTTCACCGCTGTAATCGGAAAGTGAAACGGTGTCACCATCAGCGGCTTGAAGGCTGAAATTGGGCGCACGATCGCCCGCTTCCAACCCGGTCTCCGCCGTGCCGCACGCAGTGATAAGAATCGCCACCAACGCCATGGAGATGATCAAGAAGAAGCGTCGAAGTCTGCGTGTGGAAATCACTTTATGATCCATTTTTCTACCCTCCTATGTGAGATGGAGCTGGCCAGGCTGGCACGATATTCATAGTACATCCTCACCCATGAGCTGGTACTGCTCGCGTGTGAGCTCACCCTTTGCATATCGCTGGTCAAGAATCTCGCGGGCGCTCAAACGACTTCCCTCAACCGAAAACCCGGTGTTCGATCCGCCAGTCAAGATAAGCTTTGCCAACCAGACAGCACCAGCGATCAACAAGCCCCAGAACAGGAGCATGAGCAGTAATCCAAAGAAACCAAATCCCATCATCATCGTAAATTCTCCTTACATAGGATGGGAAAAACCCGACAACTCGAAATCATCGGTAGCCTGGTTCTCCCATTAAATCAGTTCAAATCTGAAATCATCTGTTGGTAGAGATCTCGGTCGATCTCTCCGCGTGCATAGCGAATATCCAGGATTTCCCGCGGGGATGGTTGAGCACCACCCGAAGTCTGGAGAGATGTGAAAGCTGACCCACCTGCTGTAAAACGACGTACCACCCAGACGATCAACAAAATGACGCCTACGACGATGACCAGGTTGAAAATCAACCCGATCCACCCGAAGGAACCGAATCCCCCTAATCCACTAAATCCGCAACATCCTGAAAACCAACCCATCATGTGATGTACTCCTTTTCTTGGGAAACGCTCTTGGTATTCAGAGCGTTCGTTATTGATATGGTTTGATCTTAACTGCCCTTTATAAAGGCGTCTTAGTGTGAATATGAAGATTCGGTAAAGAAACTTGGATGGATTTTCTACTTACTTGTTGGGGGAGGGTTCATAATCCGACGGAGATGCTGACAAGACCACTAGGATCGGGGGAAATCCATAATAAACCACATAGGAGAGGTTGGTCAGCCAGCGACTGGCAGCGTGAAGGTGAACGTACTCCCCTGATCGGCGCCGGGGCTTTCAGCCCAAATACGCCCTCCATGGGCTTCGGTGAGATACCTGGCAATCGTCAACCCGATGCCACTGCCGCCCACAGAGCGCGAGCGAGAGCTATCCACACGGTAAAAGCGGGTGAAGATTTGGTCAATGTGTTCAGCCGGGATACCCACGCCTGTATCGGAGACAGATATTAGAACCTCGTCTCGCTCCTGCTTGGCTCGGATTGTTACGACGCCCCCTGCCGGCGTGTATTGTAAGGCGTTCCCCACCAGGTTGAGTAACACCTGTCTGATTCGATCTTCATCTGCATATACCATCGGAAGCCCTGGATCTAGTTCTATGTTTAGTGTTACCCCTTTCTCCTCGAACTGACGGATCAGGGTTGTCTTTGTGATCTCGACTAGGTCTTGAACCTCCTGAAGGAGAAGATTCATCGTATATGCACCGGCCTCGACTCTGCTGAGTTCCTGCAGATCGTCAATCAGGCGCTGCAACCGGTCAGTCTGGCGATGGATCTGTTGAAACGTTTGGACATCGGCGGTTAACACACCATCCATCAAGCCTTCCATCGAACCCTTGATCGTGGTCAGCGGCGTTCGCAGTTCATGAGCGACATCGCCTATCAGCTGCCGCCGCATGTCTTCTGTGTATTCGAGCTTAGCAGCCATCTGATTGAAGCTCAACGCCAATTGAGCTAACTCATCTACTCCATCCCCGGCGATATCTCCGGGCACATCAACTCGCTCGTCGTAGTGACCATCAGCGATTCTCTGGCTGACAAACATCATCTGACGAATGGGGGCAACGACCTGGCGGCTGACAATCAGGCTAACGACGACAGCAGCCGTAAAGGCGGCTGCCAGTGCAAACCCGAGTGCTTCATTGAGAGCGTTGCGGAAATTAGTGAAGAGATCCAGCTCCAGGTCCGTCTCCGCGCCCATCATAGAGGTGTCCCCCATCATCATATCGTTCATCGCCGCTAGGTGGTGATCAAAAGCAGTGGGCGCCGTAAACTCCGTAGCTGTAGCCAAGACAATGAACCCCACCAGGAGAACGATCAGGTAGGAAAGGAAGATCTTCCATCCTAAGTGGCGGCGGATGGCTTTCATCATCGTTACAACACCTCATCCTCGAAACGATAACCCACTCCCCTCACCGTGGTAATGAATCGATCATCGCCCAGTTTCTGCCGGATGTGCCCTATGTGGACGTCAACCACTCGGATCTCCCCAAAGTAGTCAAAGCCCCAGACTTTTTCGAGCAACTGCTCGCGGCTGAGCACAATGCCGGGATGCTCGGCGAGGGTGCGGAGCAGGTCGAATTCGATCGCGGTGAGATCCACCGATTTATCGTCAACAAAGATGGTTCGCCCGCCGGTATCAATCCGGATGTGTTGGAAAGAAAGGACAGAGCCCTCAACCCGGCTGTCTCCTGTCCGCATTCGGCGCAGCGCGGCTTTGATCCGAGCCATCAGCTCACGCGGGCTGAAAGGTTTGGTCAAATAATCATCTGCTCCCACGGAAAGTCCGACGATCTTATCTGTCTCCTCTGACTTCGCGGTCAGCATGATGACATACACATCGGATTCGCGTCGAAGCCGAGAAAGCAGCTCGACCCCATCCATCCCTGGAAGCATGATGTCCAGGACGATCAAGTCAGGCTTAAACACCCGCGCCGCCTTGAGCCCGGAAGGGCCATCCATGGCGGTACGGGATTCAAACCCCTCATTGCTGAGATAAGCGGTGACGAGATCGAGAATGCTCTGTTCGTCGTCAATCACTAAGATCTTGGTGGCGGGCACACTTCGCTCCTAGGTCAAAATACAATGTAGATCGATCGTTGAATCAACACTCATTGTACACAATAAAAAGTGGACCGAACTCAATTATCCGGTCCACCTTATAGATTGTGCATTAACTCACTCGCCATGCATCTCGAGCAGATCGCCGTGCCAAGTGTGCAGAAAAACCTGGCCCGTATACCCGTTCACGCTCAACATTCCGACCGTTTCACCGCCCTGAAGTGTGTGAAGTGTGTAATACCCATAGAAAGCATCGGCGTGTTCATCGACAACCAACCCAGGGTAAGTCTCATCCAGATAGCTCTGAGCGAGTTTCGACGCCTCGTCCTCGCTTACCGGCATTTCCACAGAAACGACACTGGACAAGGATCCCCCCATCATGCCGTGACTTCCCATTGTGCTGTACTTTTGGTTCCACATCATGTTAGGTCCGTGTTCAGGCGTGACCGCAAGCGACACGGGGTCAACGAGCACCTCCATGGCGCCGATGCCGGTGCTCACCTCAACGAATTGAGCGTAGGCGTGATTATCGAAGATCATGATTTCACCGATTTCGAGATCGTCATACGCGGATGCAGCGAGGAAACCTTCGAGGGCATCTTCTGCCTCCGCCATGGTGAGGGGTTCGATATTGGCGTCAACAAAAACTCCGCCCTGCATCATCCCCCATCTAGAACTCCTCGTCTCATAGCCGCCGTCCATCATTCCCAATCCCATGCTGAATTCCTGCGGCGCCCCGGCCACAACCCGGTGAGACATCCATTGACTCATCCAGGTGCTCTCTGTTTGCCAGAACATCCTTCCCAGGACAACGACAACCAAGACCAGGGCCGAACTGGCAACGACAACAGCACTGATCGCCACTATCCAACCAATCTTCCTATCCATTTCTACATTCCTCCGTGTTTTGAATGATCTTTTTCGTTCGAGAAGATGCTGCCGCTTTTATGCAGGTGCACCTAGTGAAGAATCTTACAGTCTAAGGATGAAGACACTTTGTGGTGATCATAAAGTTTCGGTAAAGATAAGTTGGCGTAATTTTTTTATATAATTGAGCGAGAGGGACCTGGAGGGGATTGGCGAGCGATAGCGAGAGCACCCTGGCTGTCAAATAACTGACGCAGCCGGGACTCTAAAAACAATAATCTTTGATATTGGGGAGAGCTCCCGGGTTCTACTTATTAAAACGAGCGATTAAGTTTCCTGAGTCGTAAGCGCCTGAACCATAGGGCGCAGACTCAATAAGAACAGCACGGTGATGATGACTGCGGAGGACAGACACCAGGGGCAAACCGCATGGATGACGAACAGCTCCAAACAAGTAAGATAGATCGAGAACAAGACGCCAAAGAGCGTCATCCCGAAGATCACGAGCGGCGTAAGCGTGGCCAACCTATCGTCTCGAAATCGACCCCATAACCAGGCTGCAGCGATGCTAAGATAGCCCAGAATCCCCATCAATCCCACCGGGATCACCCCCAGCACCCAGGCGTACGGGCTACTTTGCACAGTGTTACAGTCACCAATAGGTCCACAAACTGCAGGGATCATCTGCGTTTCACTATAGGCGAGGTAGCCGGCGATAGACACTCCCACAAGAGCCAGAATTGGCGTCGCATATGCCAACCATGGAGGGACCGCTTCGGTCTTCGCTCCGCGATAAGCCCCAATAACAATAACGCCGGCATAAATCAAAACCAACACCATGCCTATCAAAGTTGTGACCGCGAGACCCGCACCATCCACGGCTGATAGCGCTACGGGTAGATCGACCGCTGTCGCGGAAGCTGCCCCCCCTCCTGAGAGTGTGAACCGTTGGGTTGTTAACCTCTCGAGGAACGCATCCAAGCTCAGGACCTGGGGGAGATCAACGCCGCCCTCCGTCAGATATTTTTGTATCAGCTGGGGAAGATGAGCCTGAATATCGGTGGAGCCGATCAGCACCTCATTTCCGATGATCAGAAGCGGCACCCCAGTATTCTCTTTCGGGATTCCTAATTCGGCTGCGATTTGATAGAACTCATCCACATCCTCCACTGTCACGATCTCTACCAACAAAATTCCCATGAGGTCGCCATAATGCTCTTGCAACGGAGGTAGGACATCCTCGATCACATCATGACAATGGGGGCAACTTTGCATCCAGAAAAACAAGATATGAATGACCGCATCCTGGCTTATCGCTAAGGCCCCCTCCCTTGCGGCTTGGGTGGATAGAGCTCTGACCCGATCGGCGTGAATCTCACACTCCCTGCAATCCTCGGTTGGGTAAAGTGTAGCGAGCGCCACGGTGGGCGTGGGTGTTATCGTCGCCGAATCCCCAAGCCATGTGCCTTCTTCCTCCTCGCAGTCGTGGCACACCTTTTCGGTCGCTGTCGGTCGTGGAGTTGTGAGAGGATCACTCGCCGCGATCTGCCAGGGAATAAGCAGCAAGGATAGTGAAATAAAACAGAGAATAAATATTCGCATGGGCCCAAATCCAAGGGCTAGTCTAAACCCCCGACGTTTGATCTCGTCAAAGCCATCTGACCACCCTTGTAAAGTTTGTGGTTCCATTCTTGAGGGGTTCTACTCCCTTTTCTCGCAACCGAAACACCGATCCGTTGACCGATTGGTCAGATACTCCTTCCCGCATCCCGGGCAGACCACCGGCCGCAGACCGCTTTTCTTAGGGGCAGGCCTGGGGCGGAGTTCAGGAGGCAGGCTGGTGGAAGGGTCTGGTACACACGTGCACGTGGGCTCATCTTCAACGCTCGGTGCATCCTCTTCCGTCGGTTTATTCGTGATTTCACTCATGGCATTCCCTCCCCCAGACCAATCGCAGGAGCAGCTCTTCTGCAAGCCACAATCCTCTACAAGCTGGGTGGCCTTGACCGGTCACAACCCTCAGGCTCAACGTTTATACGGATGAAATCATGTGGGCATCCGAAGGCGCCTGGAAGAATCGTTCTTTAATCCACAAGGCGACATATACCAACCCGATTAAGACGGGAACCTCGATCAATGGACCAATAACCGTCGCCAGCGCTTCCTGAGAGGCAATGCCAAAGGTACCCACTGCCACGGCGATGGCCAGCTCGAAGTTATTGCTCGCCGCGGTAAAGGACTGCGTGGCCGACATCTCGTAGGAAAAACCCCTCCATTTCGAAACCGCGAAGGATACCAAGAACATGAGCACGAAATAAATAAAGAGGGGAATCGCCACACGCAGGACGTGCCCGGGATTGGCGAGGATCTTATCACCCTGCATGGAGAACATGACGATAATTGTGAAGAGCAAACCGATCAAAGCCGTGGGGCCTAACCTGGGAGCGAACTCTTCGTCGTACCACTCGACACCCTTACGTCTGACCAGCACGAAGCGTGTGATCGCCCCGGCCGCCAATGGAATACCCAGGAAGATGAGAACGCTTTTGGTGATATCCCACATGGATATGTCTACGATCATGCCCGCGGCGCCAAACCAGCCGGGCACTACGCGCAAGTAGAAGTAAGCCAGTGGGCTGTACATCACAATCTGGAAGACGGAGTTCAGAGCTACCAGAGCGGCGCAGTATTCGCTGTCGCCTCCGGCGAGCATATTCCAGATCAGGACCATGGCGATACAGCGCGCCAAGCCGATGATGATCAATCCGGTGCGGTAGCCCGGGAGATCCGGGAGAAAGATCCAGGCCAGGATGAACATGAGGGCGGGTCCAATGATCCAGTTCAACGTCAATGACACCCCAAATTGCTGTTTTGCCTGTGTGATCTTTCCTAACTGCTCATATTTCACCTTGGCTAGAACGGGGTACATCATCCACAGCAGACCGATGGCGATGGGCAATGAGACGGTACCGATGCGCAACGCGTCGAAGACATCCTTCACGCCGGGCACTGCGGCGCCCAACATCACCCCGGCAGCCATGGCCAGTAAGATCCATAATGGCAGGAAGCGATCCAAAACAGATAAGCGCCCCGCCATGCCTGAGATTGGTGTGGGTTCAATCTTATTAGATTGGGACATTGAGAAATTGACCTCCGTATGTGATTGCTCGAAGCCTCAGAAAGCCGCTAGAAGATACCCGAAAATATATCCAGCCAAGGTGCTGAAAACACTCACCAGGGCTACATATACGACCGTCTTCTTTCGCCCCAAAATCCGACCCGTGACAAGGATGCTCTGGATCGAGAGCTCAGGGTCCGCCAGAAGGTAAGCCAGCAAGGGGCCGCGGTGCATTCCCAGGTCGAGGAACATACGCGCGATCGGCACTTCGACTAACGTCGGGAAGTAGAGGAAGACGCCAAAAACCACGGCAATGAAATTTGCGGATAGGGTGTTCTCACCAGCGAGGGATTGAATCAGTTCCTGGGGCAGAATCACACGGACCATGCCGGCGATGAAAACGCCAAACACTAAAAGTGGGAAGATCTGTTTGACGAATTTCCATGTTTCCCACAACCATTCAGCGATCTCATAACGTTCGAAGTTGCGTGCGGCGACGACACCGATCGCCACGATGAGAAGGATTTCACCGATAAAGCGGCCGGTTATTCCGACGACGATGCTCCCCTCACTTACCGATACTGAAGCTACGAGAAGGGTAACTGCCACAAGAGAAATGGAGAGCGTTGTCCAGCGGTTGAACCGCTCGAGGATATTCTCGAGGCCGAGATAGGCGACCGGAGCGAGAAGAAGCAGCAGCAGAATGAGCAGCGCGCCATGCGGGGCGAGGTTTAGATTTCCAAGGTTCGAGGTGACAGATTCGGGGATGTCCATTGGCATGCGCAGGCTGAACCAGGTGTTTGTTAATAGCCCGATTTGCAGCGTGCCGATAATGAGCACTGCAATGAGGAGAATAAAGACTACCCAGATTGCAGGTTTGACCTCTACTTTCCCAGCGAACATTCCCGCGGAGTCCATTTCAGCAGCTCTTTCTGCCTCCTGCTTTCGAAATACCCAGGTCATGATCAAACCGATAGCAACGCCGAATAAAATCGAGAGGACGATTCGGGCAAGAGCGATGTCCATTCCAATCGCTGCGCCGGTATAGGCGATAGCAAGGATGTTGACCGCGGGGCCGACAAAGAGGAATGTGATAGCAGGACCAAGCCCCGCGCCCCGTTTCCAGATTCCTGCAAATAGCGGAAGGATGGTGCATGAGCACACCGCAAGGATGAACCCGCCAATTGCGGCCGCCGGGTAGCTCACCCAGCGCGAGGCTCTAGGACCCAGATAGCGGGTGATGGCCTCCTGAGGGATCATGGCGCTCATGTAACCAGCGATGACGAAAGCCGGGACAAGACAAAGAAGGACATGCGCGGCCAGGTAGTCCAGCAGGTTTGTCCAACCTGCCCAGAAGAGGGTCCCAATATATACAACGATGTTTTCGAGGATCATTCGTGAGTAGCCCTTTTGTAATCACGATGCGAAGTGTTCCGATTCTAAGTAATGTGGACGGGGCTTCTCCCTTGAATTCCTTCCCAAGGAAGTATCAACTCATGTTTTGTCACTCTTCCGCAGTCAAAGCCTCCCCTATCCACCCGGCAATTTGGGACGGAGATGGAATTCTTCCCGAGGAAACCAACGTCTCGTTAATCACCAGGCCTGGCGTCTTCAGAAGGCCATAATCCAAGAAGGCATTCACATCGGTCACCTTCTCGACAGCAATCTCAAGTTTGGGATTCTCGGCGTGTAACTGCTCGACAGCTTGGTCTGCGTGCATCTCCAGACGTTCACAGTTTTTACACCCGGGACCCAAGATTTTAATTACCATCACTGCTCATCCTCCAAATCAAGTTTATTGACTTCATTCTTGTGAATATCAGCCTGCGGGCGCCTCATCCTGAACCCCACAATTGGGACAGGTGCAGGGGCAGGACTCATCATGTTCAAGCTTACGGAAGTTCAGCTTCACCCCATTCGTTGAAGCTAAATCCATCGCCGATTTTTTTGTGACTTCCAATAGTCGAGAAATGGATTCGTCGACCAGTGAGTAAAACACGTTCAATCCTTCGCGGCGGTCCACAACAAGCCCTGCTTCCCGCAGACGCGAGAGCTGTTGAGAGATGTAGGCTTGTCGTTGCCCCAGAATGTTCTCAATGTGACAGACACAACACTCCCCATCGCTTCTCAACACCTCCAATATTTGGAGACGAGCTGGATGAGCCAGAGCTTTCATGAGCGATCCTTGCCATTCATATCCGTCCATAATATCCGCCTAAGGTTATTCAATATTCAGAATATATAATATACCAGCGCTTACAGAACATGAGTGCTCAACGTCATATTCTGCAGATGATCTTCGGCTTTCCCCGCGCTTAGGTACGTCCCCCTCATTTATTAAACCGTACGAGCCGACCCGGGTGTCGGCTCACGACCCTCGTGCAACCCATTAAACCCTAACCTCCCGTAGGGTATAAAAACCTACGGGAGGTTAAACGCGCGTACTTCAAGCCGCAGACTTTGCCTTCGCCAATCGATTGTCAGTCTAAGGAAAGATCGGCAATGGATCTCCTAAAACCGGTTCAGGCTGCTTTATGTTGATGTCCCACCATGCATTCCATAGGGCAGGTACCTCTCGAATCCAATACCAGCGAATATGCACATAGGGCGTCCGATCGGCGATATAACCAACCGCATCTACATTCAAGCCATCACAGGTCAGCAAGGCGCGGGGGAGGTGATAACGCTGCGTTACCAAGATCACATCGTTTACTTGGAAAACATCACGCGCCCGATAGCATGTATCATAGGTTCGCCTTCCAGCGAAATCCAGAACAACGTCTTCATCGTGTACCCCTTGTGAGATTGCATATTCGTGCATCCTCCCCGGCTCGTTGTATTCAACCACGCGGTTGTCGCCGCTAAACAAGAGTTTCTCCACCTTCCCGGACCGATAGAGTTCAATAGCTGCATCGAGACGATCGCGTAAAATATCGCTCAGCGCGCCATCCTCCCAGTAACCGGCGCCGAAGACCAAGGCAACGGACCGCTCGGGAACAACATCCAATTCATCAGGGCTGAAGATACGATCGTCGTAGCGTGCGGAAAAATTCCAGAGGGTCCATCCCAACAGCATGACAAAAATGACTAAACCCCATTTTACAAGCTTAGATAGCCAGCTTTGCTTACGGTCACCAGAGGTAACCTCTGTTTTCCTGTTCCTTTTCCACTTCGTTGTTCGTTCAGCCATAAACACTTCACCCAAATAAGGATTTAACGCTCTTCTACTTAGCGCATTTCGCGAGGGTACGAGAACCTTCCCCGCGCGGTCACCCTTGAGCGCCTAGCTGGGATTATAAGGTCATGTTTCCAAATAGAACCCTAAGCGGATGATAATCGAAGGCTAAAAGCAGACAGCCCGTGGGAACCTAAGCAGTTTCGACTGTATGCCTATTCTCTTTTGCCGTTTCGGGGGAGTCCACCATACGGGCAACCTGCCCTAACTGTTTCTCGAGACGAGAAAAATCTGTCATCAAATGACTCACATCGTCTGATGACAGACTGACTACACCACATGGGTTTGGAAATTAGGTTTAATTCTTACTTGGCGGGGTCAACGATACGTATTGGCCGATCACATCGCGCATTTCGTCAACCGTGAACGGCTTTGCCAGGAAACCGTTTGCGCCGGCGGTGAAGGCTGCTTTTCGATCTTCCTCTTGCGCCTTCGCGCTCACCACATGGATGGGGAGGTTATCATTCTCTGAATGCTCACGAATCCAACGCAGGAGCGAGAGGCCGTCCACCTCCGGCATCATGACATCCATTAGAATCAGATCGGGAGTGACTTGCTGGAAGAGGTTAAGCGCATCCATCGCATTGTGAGCGAGGAGGACTTCGACGCCGTTGGCTTCAAGCGCCTCTTTTATAACCTTTGCGTACGGTTTTTCGTCATCGATAAGCAGGATTACAGGTTTCGACATGGCACTCCTAACATGGAATCAAAATAATTGCCCTCGTATAGGATAACGTATTTTTGGCCGACCCGTTTCACGTTAGCGATGGGTATTCCTTCCTAATCACCCGACTCCGGAAATGTGAAAGCGCCTTGCCTCTTGCACAGATTCGATGATCTCCCGATCAAGCTGCCCTTGCCACATCTTTCCATTGAATGATTCAACATAGCCATTCACCCATGAGGAACGTGAAGACTACCTGTCCGTTCTCGTCGCTCGTGCCATGGAAGCCCGTATATTTTGTTTCGTCGAAAGCGTAGACGGGCAGACCTTCTTCCGGGTCACCGTTCGTGTCTTCCGCCTACACTGTCACCGTGTTCGAGTCGAGCAGTGGGAGTTTAATCAGAGCCAGTCGGATTATCGCCGTCGCGCCGATGCCGCCAAGGAAGGAGCTCTCGGTGGATGGCAGTGAAGCTTTAGGCTTTGTTGAATTCGGAGGTTCGTGAATGTACGAAGACGCAAGCGCATGGGTGAGTGTATCTTACAGCATCGGGCTGAGTTCGGGCATTTCTGTTGGTTGCGACATTCTGTCAGCGCACTCGTCTTCTGGACCGTTATTAATCCGCTTGGCTTTCTTGTTCCAGATCTACTTGTTTCCAGAAATTCCTGAACTTTTCAACCCTCTTGATATAATCCAAATTCATTAAAAATGGTGCCACATCGTCTGATAATTTCTCAAAATCAAACTTTTCTATCTTTCTAGTAATCTCTCCCCTCAAGTCCTCAGCAGTGTTTACTCCTAGCTTTTGATTCAAAAAACCGTAGTCGGGTTTTGTCCTGCTTGATAGGTAAGTGATATCATAAAAATCCCTCCCCTTAGGTCTATTTCGATTTACTGCCGTATAGATCTTTTGAGACAATAGAACATCCAAAGGGGTCACTCTGATCTCAGTAAAAACATCAAACTTATTTAATAGGATTATCTCAGGTTCATACTTATACTCCTGTGCTGTTGTATCCACCTGAATGAGTATCTTTTCCTGCTGATAAGGGGAAAGACCCTGCTCATACAGCAGCCCTGGAAACCTCAGATAACATCGATAAGCACCCTTAGTTATATTTCTAACTTCGATCTCAAAACCTTCTAACTCCAAAAATCGTTTTACTTTCTGAATTACATCCTCAAAATCTGACCAGCTTAAACCAAAATTATCTAAATCGATGTCCCCTGAAAAACGATTGTTTCCATAGACAATCCGCAAAGCGGTTCCTCCGAGGAAAGCCAATTTGCTGGCATGTTTACTATCAAAAATCGCTTGCAGGACCTTGTACTGAAGGTACTCACGGAGTATTGCCCGTTCGAATCCTTGCATATGTTCTGGATATTGGTCTTTGATCTGTTGGAAATCAAGCATGGATATACTCCAATGCTACCTCCACTCTGCGGGCAAGAGCCTTACTGTCAAATATCTTCAAATACTTCCAGAATAATGGGTTGTCTTCCAGGGCTAGCAATTGCTGCTTGTTCCACCGCAGGCCTTCAAGATCCTCTCCGGATTCAATCCCAGCGTTCCAATATAGATAGTCCAGAACTGCCTTTTCCAAACTGGCAATCTTGTATTTTATCTTCTTACCCCGCTCAACTACCCGATAACCAAACATCAGCATAGGCTTTATACTTCGATAGCTCAATCTTCCCCGCTCGCTTTCAAACTGCTTGGTCTTTCGAGAGCTGACACTGGTCACACCCAGTACCGACTCGGGGATCACCTGGTGATACGCCAATGCCGACTCTCTACTTATATAAGAAGGCTCATAAATCTTATTGGCCAACATAAACAGATAACTCTCTTCAACCTGCTCGTCAGCCAATAGATAATAACCGCCAGCCAGGAACTTGATATAACCTCTAGAAAGCCAATCACTTAACTGCTGCCTGTGGAAATCCGGATCAATCTTCCTCACATCATTGAGATTAAATGTCGGCAAGTCCTTTGCATGGGTCTGGAAATCTCTAAACTTCATAGTTTATTTCTTTTTGTTAATGTTTTTGTTTACATTATGAAATATTCTAGTCTTTAGTGGAGGTTCTGTCAATCCCAAAAGAGGGAGCAATCTGATCATTGGATGAGTCATCATTCCAATGAAGATACTTGGAACATGGCTCGGCTACAAGCTTATTTCTGGGTGAGTTACGTTAATATTGGTAAAGAAGTCGTACTTGCTGAAAGGCTCATTTACTGACCTGCTGCCGTGATATAAGGTTCCGCCACTTCTCTCAATAACGCGCGGCAAAAATGTTAATCCACTTTGTTCACATCTGGAATACCGCCGAATATCAAAAGCCTCGCCCTTGCATAATCTCATTTGCTCATCTATAGAAATTTCTAGTTTAGTTTCTTCTAGATAATGTGACCAATTGATGGTAATTCCTTCCGCCACTAGGGAGAGCCTATCGTCGTTGGTATTACATTACCTTGTTCTTAAGGATTCGTCAGCTCTACGATGAGGGACTCTAGTAGGGCGACACCCTTCGGATTGTCAGGCAACGTGCTTGATGTAACTGCCGCGGGGATGATGAACTCATTCAAGAGAGTCTGGGGAACGTAGAAGTCATTGTCCTCCAAACTGGATGTGAAGACTACGACCATTTCCTTCTCAGGTATTACGAATATAAATTGTCCCCTATACCCCAGCGCTAGATACATGCCGGAATCATCGACCCACCATTGATATCCGTAGCCATCCTCGAGTGTTGCCGGGATGAAATGACTCGTTGAAGAAACCACCCACTCGGAGGGGACGATCTGCTCTCCATCCCAGCGACCTTCGTTCAAGTAGAGCAAGCCAATTTTCGCCATATCTTGCGGGCGCATTCTCAGCTCGCTATACCCGACAGATATCCCCTGGGTGCTAGATGACCAGTCAACATCAGAAATACCTAGAGGGCTAAAAAGGTGCTCCACTGCAAACTCATTAGCACTCATTCCGGTCGATTCCTGGATGATCCCCGAAAGGAGATGCGAAGCACCGTTGCAATATTCGAATCGTTCCCCTGGCTCACCCTCCATGGGCAAATCAAGCACAAACTGAAGCCAATCCTCGCTTTCTCTCATCTTATTGAGGCCGCTCCAGCGATATAGGTAAGAATCCTGGCATCGAAAACCTGTCGTCATCGTCAGTAAATGCTCTAAGGTCATCGCCTCCTTATTTGCATCGCGATTAGCAATAGTCCGTTGTGGGAAAAAGCTCAGGACGGGTTGCCGCAGCCCTTCGATGTAACCTTGATCAATGCCGATCCCAACCAGTGCTGAAACGACGCTCTTCGTGCAGGAGTGAATACTCCCCGCAGCAAGCTACGGGGCTTCTAGGGACAAGCCCCGAGATTGTATCCCCAATCTCAAAATGTTTATGGCCGCATTCTGATCTCTATCAAGAGTGAGGCCGCAAAAAGGACAATCATGAATACGAACGG